>NZ_DATHDY010000096.1:0-15772 GCF_035318805.1 Baekduia sp. | reverse complement strand
GCCTGCCGCTTGGCGACGGTGCCGACGAGGCGCTCGCCGCTCTGCGCGAAGGCGACGACTGAAGGGGTGGTGCGACCGCCCTCGGCGTTCTCGATGACGGTCGGCTCGCCGCCCTCGAGGACGGCCATGCACGAGTTCGTCGTGCCGAGGTCGATGCCGATGGTCTTGCCCATGTGGTGTGGTCTCCCGTTCGTGTCTGCTCAGGTGCTGCGGTGAAAATCTCAGCGACAGTGTAGAAGATCTTGCGCGGTAGTCGATGCGCGGGCGCCCGGATCTGGACACGAATACGGGCCGCGGGCCGTCAGCGCCCGGGCAGCCGCCGGCGCACCGCGTCGGCGAAGCGCGCCGGACCCTCGGGCGCGTAGGCGAAGAAGAGCGACGGCTCGGTGAGCTCGAGCTCCAGGACGATCGGCTCGCCGCCGGCGTCCTCGACCAGATCGACGCGCGCGTAGGCCGGCGCCGCGCCGAAGTGCTGCGAGACCCAGCCGACGACGCGGTCGGCGACCTCACGCTCCGCCGCGGTGGCGGTACGCGCCTCGATCGTCTCGGGCGCGAAGAACTCCTGGGTCGGCTCCTGGCCGGGGCTCAGCAGCGCGCCCTTGTGGATCGCGTGCGAGAAGCGGCCGTCGAACAGCAGCATCGCGGTCTCGCCGCGGGTGTCGACCGAGGCGACGTAGGGCTGGACCATCGCGGTCCGGCCCGAGGCGTGGATGCCCTGCACGAGCGCCGCGGCGCGGACGGCGTCGCCGGGCGCCTCGGTGAACCGCGCGGTGTCGCGTGACCCGGCCGAGACGGTGGGCTTGACGACGTACTCGCCCACCGGCGCGACGAACGCCTCGCCGGGCTCGACCAGCGCGGTCGGCACGACGGGCAGCCCGGCGGCGGCGAGCTGGCGCAGATAGCGCTTGTCGGTGTTCCAGGCGAGCAGCTCGGAGGAGTTGACGAGCTTCGGACCGAGGCGGCCGGCCCACGCCAGGAACTCGTCGCGGCGCAACTGGTAGTCCCAAGTGGACCGCACGACGACGAGGTCATAGGGCTCCCAGTCGGCGCGCGGGTCGTCCCAGACCACGAACTCGGCACCGCCGAGCGCGGCCGGCAGGGCGACGTCGTCGGCGTCGCCGTCCGGGAAGAGCCGGCAGGTGGCCAGGGCGACGCGCGGCTCCGTCGCGGCACCGCCGGGCGCCGGGCCGGTCACCGTGGCTGGAACAGGTGGCTCGAGGGACATGATCTCCTCAGGATGCAGGACGGGCAGGCGGGGCGCTGCGCGTGGCAGGTGCGGCGGCCGTGGCGCAGCAGGTTGACGTGGAGCTCGAGCTCGGCGCCGGACGGCGTGAGGGCCAGCATCGCGTCGTGCAGCTCCTCGAACGGCGCGCCCGGGCGCAGCACGTGCAGCCGCATGCCCACGCGCGAGACGTGCGTGTCGACCGGGACGTCGCGCAACCCGTAGGAGAACAGCAGGACGCACGCGGCGGTCTTGCGTCCCACCCCGGGCAGCGCGCACAGGAAGTCCCGCGACTCGGAGACGGGCGCGTCGCGCATCCACCCCAGATCGAGGCCGCCGGCCGAATTGGCCGCCTCGATCGCCACGAGGATGTCGTGGATGCGCTGCGACTTGACCTTGGAGATCCCGCCCGGGCGGATCGCCTCCTCGACCTCGGGCACCGGCGCGTCGCGCACCGCGTCCCAGGTGTCGAAGCGGTCGCGCAGGCGCAGGAAGGCGACGTCGCGGTTGCGATCGTTGGTCGACTGCGAGAGGACGGTCAGCACCAGCTCGGCCAGCGGGTCCTCGTGGGGCGGCGCGCACGGCACGCCGTAGACGTCGCGCAGGCGGTCGCGCAGCCGGGCGACCCGCGCGCGCCCCGGCGCCCGCCACGCCGTCCGTGGCACGGTGGCGAGGTCCGCGCTCACTCCGCCAGCGACCCGTAGCGCTCGGTCGCGCGTGCCGCCTCGGCCACCGCGTCGGGCAGCATCGCGGCCAGGGCCGCGGGGTAGAAGCCCGTGCGCGTCAGCGCGGCGAGCAGCACGCCGGTGACCGCGTCGCCGGCGCCGGTGGTGTCGACGGGCGTGGCGGCCACGCCACGCACCGTGCGATCCACGCCACCGCCGCGCAGGAGCGCGCCGCCGGCCCCGAGCGTCACGACCACGTGCTGCGCGCCGGCGGCCAGCAGCGAGGCGGCCGCGGCCTCGACCTCCAGCTCGCCGGTGAGCGCGCGCGCCTCGTCGGCGTTGGCCTTGACCAGGAACGCGCCGGCGACGCTGCCGCCGACGACCTCCGCCGCCGCCGACGTCGAGCGCCAGCGCTCGGGCCGCAGGTCGGGGTCGAGGACCACCGGCTTGCCCGCGGCGCGGGCGCGGTCGCGGGCCGCCAAGGTCATCGCGCGCTCGTCCTCGGCGACGAGCGTGCTCGAGGAGAAGAAGAGCGCGTCGGCGTCATCGACCGCCGCGAGCAGCCGCGCGCCTAGCGCCCCCAGCGACGCGCGCTCGCCGTAGACCGTGCAGGACGGCGTGCCGCCCGCGTCGACCGTGACGAAGGCGACGGGCGTGGCGCGGCCGCCGTCGCTGCCGAAGTGGTCGAGGCCGACGCCCTCGCCCTGCAGCCGGTCGCGCAGCCAGCGCCCCCAGGCGTCGTCGCCCGCGCCGCCGGCCAGCGCGACGTCCGCCCCGCGGCGCGCGGCGGTGACCGCCACGACGGCGGCCGAACCGCCGACATGCGGCACGAAGGCACCGGCCTCGGCGATCGAGGCCACGGGACGCTCGCAGGTCAGGTCCACGAGCGCCTCTCCCACACAGAGGATTCGCATCGGCCGCCTACGGTACTTGCGCCTCGTGCACGGTCGCCGGCTTGCAGGGGTGCAGGATCCCGACCTGGCGTCGACCGTCTGGTGTGGATAGGGTCAGCGGACAGGTGGCCGGGGATGTCCGTCAACGTCTCCCGGCCGAAGCAGAGCCATCACGGTGGCCCTGGAGAACGACGGGCAAGGACTGCCCGTTCCGCGATCCGCACCCCCGGACCCGGAGACCGAGCCATGCCCGCAGCCACGCCCCCGCCACCGCCCGTCTATGCCCACGTCGCCCAGACGAAGGCCGAGACCGCGATCGTCCGCGAGGTCAACCGCGTCCGCCGGGCGCATCATCTTCGGACCGTGGCGCTCACCACGCCGCTGGCGCGGGTCGCCCGCCAGCACTCGTCCGAGATGCTCCGGCACGACGTGCTGAGCCACAGCTCGTTCGACGGCTCGACGTTCACCACGCGCCTCAAGCGCGCCGGCAAGCGCCGCCAGTACGGCGAGACGCTGGCCTGGGCCCCGGCCGGCTCGGGCGCCACCGCGAAGGTCGTCGTCGGCCTCTGGATGCAGTCGGCCCACCACCGGGCCGTGCTGCTCAACGGCGCGCTGCGGCGCGTCGGCGTCGGCCGCGTCCACGGCGCGATGGGCGACGAGGCCGGCAACGCCGTCACGGCGGACTTCAGCTCTTAGGCGCGCCCTCCAGGCCAATACGCTGCGGCGACCTTGGGTCGCCTCCCCGCCTGGTCTGTGGCCGCGCTGCTCGCGGCGCTGTATCTCGTCGTCGATCCGCCGAGCGCCGACCTCGCGGCGCAGACGTACCGGACGTGGCTGTTCGAGCACGCGGGCCCGACGATCTGGGACAACGGCTGGTACGGCGGCCATCACGTCCCGGCCTACTCGATCCTCTTCCCGCCGCTGGCGGCAGTCCTCGGGCCCCGCCTGGTCGGCGCGCTGGCCGCGGTCGCGGCCGCCTGGGCGTTCGAGCGGCTGGCGCTGCTGGTCGCCGGCGAGCGCGGCCGCCCCGCCGCGCTGTGGTTCGCCACGGCGACGGCCGTCTCGCTGGTCACCGGCCGGCTGACGTTCGCCCTCGGGCTGGCGTGCGCCCTGGTCGCCGTGCTCGCGCTGGCGCGCGGCCGGCCGTGGTGGTGCGCGCCGGCGGGTGTCGCGACCGCGCTGGCCAGCCCCGTCGCCGCCGCGTTCCTCGCGCTCGGCTTCGCGGCCTGGGGGATCACGCACCGCCGCTGGGCGACCGCCGCGCTGCAGTGCGCCGCGACGCTCGCGCCCGCCGTCGCGCTCACCGTCCTCTTCCCCGAGGGCGGCGACTTCCCGTTCACGGCGTCGGCGTTCTGGCCGAGCCTCGCGGCGACGCTGCTGGTGCTCGCGCTGCTGCCCGCCGAGCAGCGCACGCTGCGCCTCGGCGTCGGGCTCTACGCGCTCCTGCTGATCGTCAGCGCGGCGATCAGCTCGCCGATGGGCGGCAACGCGGTGCGCCTTGGCGCCCTCTTCGCCGGGCCGCTGGCCGCCCTGGCGCTGTGGCCCGACCGGCGCCGCACGCTGCTGGTCCTCGTGCTGCCGCTCCTGTACTGGCAGCTCTCCTCGCCCGCCGACGACGTCGTGCGCGCAGCGGGCGACCGCTCCGTGCACGCCTCGTACTACGACGGGATGCTGCGCTTCCTGACCACGCGGCCCGGCGATCCGTTCCGCGTGGAGATCCCGTTCACCGACAACCACTGGGAGTCGGCGCGGGTGGCGGGTGGGTGGGCCCGGATTCCGCTTGCGCGGGGCTGGGAGCGCCAGCTCGACCGCAAGGTCAACGCGCTCTTCTACGACGGCGCGCCGCCGCTGACGCCGGCGCGCTATCGCCGCTGGCTCGACGAGAACGCGGTGCGCTACGTGGCGCTGGCCGACGCGCCGATCGACTACTCGGCGGCCGCCGAGGCGGCGCTCGTGCGCAAGCAGCCGTCCTATCTGCGCGCGGTCTGGCACGACGCGCACTGGCGGATCTTCGAGGTCGCCCGGGCCACGCCGCTGGCCAGCGGCGCCGGCGCGCGCGTCGTCGCGATGGACAGCGACACGGTCGACCTCGACGTCCCCCGCGCCGGCCGGATCCTCGTGCGCGTGCGCTTCACGCCGTACTGGCGGATCGCCCGCGGGAAGGGCTGCGTCGCGCCCGCCGGCGACTGGACCGCGCTGACCATCACGGCGCCCGGGCGCGTCCGGATCGCCACGGACTTCGCCCTCTCGCGGGTGCGGGCGACGGGCCCTCGATGTACGGCGTGACCGCCAAGCAGGCGTTCGGTGAGCGTGGTCGCGCGGGAGGCGCCTCACGCGGTTAGGCCCTGTTAGGTGTGGGCAACCCCCCTTCCGCGGCCCCCGGACCGAGCGCTAGGATCGAGTGTTCCATGCCGGTCGGTCTCACACGACTCATGGGCAGGGTCTTCCCGCACGGTCCGCTCGACGTGCTTCGTCAGGTCCTCCTGTTCGCCAGCGCCTACTACGCGTACCGCCTGACCCGCGGGGCGATCGACGACCCGCAGGGTGCGACCACGGCCTTCCAGAACGCGCGCCACCTGATCAGCATCGAGCAGGCGACGGGGCTGTTCATCGAGCCGACGGTGCAGACGTGGTCGGGCGGCTGGTCCTTCGCGCTCGACGGCGCAAGCTGGATCTACATCAACGCCCAGACCACGATCTGCCTGGCCGCGCTGATCTACATGTACCTGTTCCACAACGAGCGCTTCTACTTCGTGCGGAACATGTTCATCGTCGGGATGGCCATCGCCCTGGTCGGCTACCTGCTCTACCCCACCGCGCCGCCGCGGTTCTTCCCCGAGCTCGGCTTCCAGGACGCGGTCTCGGACTTCACCGGCGTCGACCACAACGACGTCAAGGTCAACGCCCTCTTCAACCCGTACGCGGCCGTGCCCTCGATGCACTGCTGCAATGCGCTGCTGATCGGCTGGTCGCTGGCGCAGATGGTCAAATGGCGCCCGGCACGCATCTTCTGGGCCGTCTACCCGCTGATCATGTGCTGGGTCGTCGTGGCCACGGGCAACCACTGGCTGCTCGACGCGTTCCTCGGCGCCGCGACCGCCGGCCTGAGCTTCTACGCTGCGCGGTGGCTCGCGCAGAAGCGCCCCGAAGCATGGGCCTTCTCGCCGGCCAAAGCGACCGCGTAAGTTCCCCACCACATGTCCTCGTCACCTTCCCCGCGCAGCGGCCGCCGTCCGCTGGCAGCGACCGAGCGCCGTGAGCTGGTCCGCAACCGGCTCATCGAGTCGCGCCTGACGCCCAACGCGATCTCGCTGACCGGCTTCATCCTCTGCGTCGTCGCCGCCGTCCTCGTGGCCGAGCGCCTGTTCTTCCTCGCCGGTCTGACCTTCATCGTCGGCTCGGTCTGCGACACCCTCGACGGCCGGTACTCGCGGATGTCGGGCAAGGGCTCGCCGTTCGGGGCGTTCCTGGACTCGACGCTGGATCGCATCGAGGAGGGCGTCGTGCTCACGGCGGTCGCCGCGTACTTCGCCTCGCGGGACATGCAGTTCGCCGTCGCGGCCTGCGTCGTGGCGGTCCTCGCGTCGCTGATGGTGAGCTACACCCGCGCCCGCGCCGAGGCCCTCGGCGTGGAGTGCAAGGTCGGGATCGCCACCCGCGCGGTGCGGGTCGTGATCCTCAGCATCGGCCTGCTGTTCGCGAAGGGCGCCGGTCTGGCAGACTTCGAGCTGCTCGCCCCCGCCGTGTACGTCCTCGCGGGACTGAGCACGATCACCGTCCTGCAGCGGATCTTCCACGTGCGCAAGGCTCTGACCGAGCCAGCCGCAGCGGCCTAGCACCCGGGCGCGTCGCACCGATTCCTGTAACCACAACCCGCTCGCGGGGTGGTTGACGTCGGACTTCGAGAAAGGCAATACCCCTTGAGCACCATCGGCACCAACGGCGTCACCGCCGTCAAGACCGGCCCCGCCACCAACGGATCCGCGCGCTACCAGCGCGACAAGGTCCGCGTGGCGATCATCGGCGTCGGCAACTGCGCCAACTCCCTCGTGCAGGGCGTCTACCACTACGCCGACGACGAGCACAACGAGACCATCCCCGGTCTCATGCACAACGACCTCGGCGGCTACCACCCGCGCGACATCGAGTTCACGTGTGCCTTCGACATCAACAAGACGAAGGTCGGCAAGGACCTCGCCCAGGCGATCTGGGCCGCCCCGAACGACACGATCAAGTTCACGAGCAAGGTCCCCAAGAAGCTCGACGTCCCGGTCTACCGGGGCATGACGCACGACGGCCTCGGCAAGTACCTGTCGCAGAGGATCACCAAGGCGCCGGGCGAGACCGCCGACATCGTGTCGATCCTCAAGGAGACGCACACCGACATCGTCGTCTCCTACCTGCCGGTCGGCTCCGAGCAGGCGACCAAGTGGTACGTCGAGCAGATCATCGAGGCCGGCTGCGGCTTCGTGAACTGCATCCCGGTGTTCATCGCCCGCGAGGACTACTGGGACAAGCGCTTCAAGAAGGCCGGCCTGCCGGTCATCGGCGACGACATCAAGTCCCAGGTCGGCGCCACGATCACGCACCGCGTGCTGGCCCGCCTGTTCCACGAGCGCGGCGTCAAGCTCAAGCGCACGTCGCAGCTGAACGTCGGCGGCAACATGGACTTCTTCAACATGCTCGAGCGCGAGCGCCTCGAGTCCAAGAAGATCTCCAAGACCAACGCCGTGACCTCGATCGCCGGCCTGGACATCCCCGCCGACGACGTCCACGTCGGCCCCTCGGACTACGTGCCGTGGCTCACCGACCGCAAGTGGGCGCACATCCGCCTCGAGGGCGAGGCCTTCGGCGGCGTGCCGCTGACCGCCGAGCTCAAGCTCGAGGTCTGGGACTCGCCGAACTCGGCCGGCATCGTCATCGACGCCGTGCGCCTCGCGAAGCTCGCCCTCAACAACGGCGTCGGCGGCCAGCTCGACGGCCCGAGCTCGTACCTCATGAAGTCGCCGCACACGCAGCGTCCCGACGACGAGGCGCGCGACGCGACCGAGAAGTTCATCGCCAAGCACCACACGGGCAAGGCGCTGACCGCACCCAAGGGCGCGGCCGCCAAGTCGGCCACCAAGAGCGCGGCGGCCAAGCCCCGCGCCGCCCGCGCGCGCGCCCGCGCCGCCAAGGCGTAGCGCCCGGCGCACACCGAGCCCTGCCAGACGGCCCGCCATCGCGCGGGCCGTCTGCGTTTTCGGTCTATGGTCCTGCGTGGTGACCGGCGCACGCACACCGGAGGAGTGGGGCCACGAGTTCCGGCGGGTCCGGCCGGACCACGAGCAGTTCTGCGCGGAGTTCGCACGGCTCATGCGCGACCAGCTCGCCGCCGCCAGGATCGACTACGCCCAGATCGAGCCGCGCACGAAGTCGGTCGAGAGCTTCGTGGACAAGATCCGGCGCAAGAACGAGAAGTACGCCGATCCGCTGCGCGAGATCACGGACCTCGCCGGGATCCGCGTCATCGCGTACTTCCCCGCCGACGTCGAGCAGATCGGCGCGCTGATCGAGCAGCACTTCGCCGTCGACTGGGACCACTCTCGACGGCAGAGCGGGGCCAGCGACCCGGACCGGTTCGGGTACCGCTCGGACCACTACGTGGTGCGCTTCTCGCCCGACCGCCTCGCGCTACTGGAGAACCAGCGCTTCGCCGAGCACGTCGCCGAGATCCAGGTGCGGACCGTCATGCAGCACGCTTGGGCGGCCGTCGACCACCGGCTGCGCTACAAGAACACCGCCCAGCTGCCCGAGGAGCTGCGCCGTCGGCTGTATCGCCTGAGCGCGTTGCTCGAGGTGGCCGACGACCAGTTCGCGGCGGTCAAGCAGGCGGCCGACGAGCTGGACGCCACCTACACCGAGGAGGTGCAGCGAGGCGATCTCTCCGCGGAGCTGGACGTCCTGTCGCTCGACGCCTTCGTGCGCGAGACCGGGCTGGCCGACCGGTGGGTCCGGATCGCGGTCGACGCGGGGTTCGGTGCGCCATGGGGCGACGATCTCGGCAACCTCCCCCTCCTCGCCCAGTCGCTGTCGTCGCTCGGCGTGGAGCGGCTCGCCGACGTGCAGCGCTTCTTCGAGGACGCCCTCACGTGGGGCCCGCCGTTCCTCGCACAGGTCACGTCCCATGCCGTCCCGATGGGCTTCCTGCCCATGGCCGCGCCGTTCGACGTCCTGACCTTCCTGGCGCTCGCCTGCGCGCCCACCGCGGAGGCGATCCTGGCCACGCCGTACGCGGACCCGATCAAGGCCGCCATCGTCACGCTGCGCCGCTAGGAGACTGTGTCGCTATCGCGACTGGGGACCCACCTCCGGCGGCGACGGCCGGCCGTCGTGGGCCTCGGCCTCGCTGGCCGCCTACGGCACCCCTAGCCACCCCGCTTCGTCGCCTATGCTGACTGGCGTGGACCCCCTGGCGATCGCCCAGGTCTCCCCGTATCCATGGGAGGACCGGCACGAGGTCAACACGTACGTCGGAAGGCTGAGCGAGGAGCTCGCGCAGCGCGGTCACCGCGTCGTGATCGTCGCGCCCTCGCGCGACGAGGCCGCGGTGCGGGCGTCGCGCAAGGCGATCCGCGCCGGCGACGTCCTCGGCGCACCCGGCGAGATCCGGGTCCTGGCGGTCGGCGAGGTGCTCCCCGGCGTGGCCGCGACGGGCTCGAGCCGGGGGCGCCCGGCGGTGCCGATCGACGTCGCCCGCACGGTCGAGGAGCTGCTGCTCTCCACCGCGCTGGACATCTGCCACGTCCACGAGCCGTTCGCGCCGTCGGTCGCCTCGGTCGCGCTGCGCCACTCGCGGGCGCTGAACGTCGGGACGTTCCACGCCCCCGCCGAGCGCGTCGTCGCCACGCAGGTCGCGCGCAAGCTGGTGACGCTGGTCTTCGGCCGCCTCGACGCGCGCCACGCCGCCTACCCTGCCACCGCCGAGCTGATGCGGCGCTTCTTCCCCGCGGAGTACGCCCTCGCGGCGCCCGGCGCCGAGGCGCCCGCGCCCGCGCCGCGCGCCGCGGACGACCCCGTGCGCCTGCTGTTCGTCGACGCCGAGGAGCGCCAGGCGCTGCGGCTGTTCCTGCGCGCGCTGCGCCGTCTGGACCTCTCGGTGCCGTGGGAGGCGACGGTCGTCAGCGCGCAGGGCCCGTCGTCCACCACGCCGATGCGCAGCGAGCTGCGCGAGCGCGTGCGCTTCACCACCGGCGGCGAGGACGAGGCGCTCGCGAGCGCCGACATCCTCGTGGCCGCCTCGGGCGGCACGCTGCCCGCCCCCGCGCTCGTGCTGCGCGCCACCGCGGCCGGGGCGATCCCCGTCGTCTCGCGCCTGCCGGTCTACGAGGACCTCGTCGAGGAGCACGGGCTGCTGTTCGAGCCCGCCGACGTCGAGGTCCTCGGCGCCCAGCTGCGCCGCCTGGTCGGCGACCGCGACCTGCGCCGCCGCCTGCGCGACGCCGCGCCGCCCGCGCGCGCGTGGTCGACGCTGGCCGACGAGGTCGAGGCCTCCTACGTTCAGACCGTCGCGCGGCGCCACGACCCCACGGGCGACCCGGAGCTGTGGGAGCGCCTGCGCACACGCAAGCTGATCGACGTCGACCTGCACATGCACACCGACCACAGCGGCGACTGCGCCACGCCAGTCGAGCATCTGCTGGCCACCGCGCGCGAGCAGGGTCTCGGGGCGATCGCGGTGACCGACCACAACGAGGTCTCGGGCGCGTTCGAGGCCGCCCAGAAGGCCGCCGAGTTCGGCGTGAAGATCATCATCGGCGAAGAGGTCAAGTCCGCCACGCAGGGCGAGGTCATCGGCCTGTTCCTCCAGGAGAAGATCCCGCGCGGGCTCACGCTGGAGGAGACCGTCGCCGAGATCAAGCGCCAGGGCGGACTGGTCTACGTCCCGCATCCGTTCGACCGCATGCACGCGGTGCCCGACTACGAGCACCTGCTGAAGATCCTCGACGACGTCGACGCGATCGAGGTGTACAACCCGCGCGTCGCGATCGGCTCCTTCAACGAGGAGGCCGAGCGGTTCGCCGCCAAGTACCAGATCGTCCGCGGCGCGGGCTCGGACTCGCACGTCGCCGCCGGCCTCGGGTCGGTGCGCATCCGCATGCACGACTTCGACGGTCCGCAGGAGTTCCTCGAGTCGCTGCGCCACGCGGAGATCACCACCAAGTCCGGCACGCTGCTCTACGTGCAGGCGCTGAAGTTCCTCGAGACGCGGGCCACGCCGCGGGCCGCCCGACGGGCCCGCCGGGACCGTCGCGTGAGACGCGCGACCCGGAAGAGCTGATGCGGCGGACGACCGGCAACGACGTCCGGGTCGCGCCCGCAACGCGCAAGGGCTGATGCAGCCGCAGGGGCCACGTCCGGGACCGTCGAATCTCGGATCGTCCATGCCGGCGACCGACGACGAGATCCGCGAGAAGTACCTCGAGCGAGCCATCCGCGAGCTCAACAGCCTGACCCGGGAGCTCCAGGGCTGCCAGTCCTGTCCGCGCGGCGGCATCATGCCGGTGCTCGGCTCGGGCCACCCCCAGGCCGACGTCTTCTTGCTCAAGCACGCGCCGATGCCCTCGGAGGTCGAGGAGGGCGTCGCGTTCTACGGCCGCTCGGGAACGGCGCTGATGAAGGCGCTCAAGCGCCTGCAGGTCGACCCGCTCGCCGTGTACGGCACGCTGTGCGTCAAGTGCCCGGTCGGCGACCCGTCGCTGGCTGACCCGGAATGCGTCGCCCGCGTGATCGAGGAGCTGGCCATCGTCCAGCCCAAGGTGATCGTGGTGATGGGCGACGACGCGCTGAGCGCGCTCAACGACCTCGACGTCCCGCTGGCCAAGCCCGTGGAGTACCTCCCCGGCGTGCGTCAGCAGCTGACGCCCTCCATCGACGCGATCGTCACGCCGAACATCGACGACGCGCTGGACGAGGAGTCCGCCAAGCGGGAGTTCTGGTCCGCGTTCCGGGTCCTGGGCGAGTGGTACGCGGACCTGCCGCCGTACTAGCCCTCGTCGCGCTGGCGCAGGCCTACGTCCTGGCCGCGCCCGAGCTGCCGACCATCACGCCCGTCGATCTGTCGATCGTCGTCGCGTGCACGGCCGGCGCGGCGGCGATCTTCATCTGCGTGGCGGCGATCGTGCCGGTCTCCGACGTCGCGCCGCTGCTCTGGCTGACCACGCTCGGCGCGTTCCTGCTCGTGGCCGCCCTGAACGTCGCCGACGTGGGCGCGGCGGCCACGCCGGTCGAGGCCATCGCCTACGCGGCGTTCGGGGCGATCTTCGCGGCCGGGCTGCTGGCGCCCTCGCTGGCGCTGGCGCTGCCGGTGTTCGTGTCGGTCATCGACCTCGTGTCGACCTTCGCCGGTGGGCCGAGCGAGCTGCTGGCCAACGCCGGGCAGACGCAGCCGGGCGACCCGCTGTCGCTGGAGATGCCCGACTGGGGCACCGGCCTGCCGGCCGGCCGGCTCGGCATCTCCGACGCGGTCTTCGCCGGCGTGTTCCTGGTCTACGCCCGGCGCTTCGGGCTGCGTCCGCGCGCCACGGCCGTGGCGCTGTGGCT
Organism: Baekduia sp.; assembly: GCF_035318805.1. Taxonomy (GTDB): domain Bacteria; phylum Actinomycetota; class Thermoleophilia; order Solirubrobacterales; family Solirubrobacteraceae; genus Baekduia. The sequence goes on along the minus strand of NZ_DATHDY010000096.1, from coordinate 3,410 downwards.
GGCGACCGTCGTCGCGATCGTGCTCAAGGTCTGGCTCGACCAGGCGGTCCCGGTCCTGCCGCTGCTGACCGCCGCGTACTTCCTGGTCAACCTGGATCGCCTGCCGGCGCTCGTGCGGCTGGCGAGCCGCGAGTCGGCGACCTGAGCTCCGCGTTGACGGCGCGCCCCCGGGGCAGCAGACTGCTCAGCGCCTGCTGAGCCGGCGCTTCGACGTGCTGACCGCCGTGTCGACGAGCGACGGCCTGGACCTCGTCGCCGAGGCGCCCGGGCGGACGCTCGTGATCACCGATGCGATGCGCATCGAGGGCGGCCGGCGCAACGTCCACGCCGGCATGGAGCTGATCGGGGAGCTCCGCGAGTCGCATCCGGAGGTCCCGGTCGTCGTCTTCGCCGGTCCCGACACCGTGCGCCACTTCCGGCCGGTGTTCCTCGAGGCCGGCGCGCGGGACGTGACCGATCGCTTCGTCGAGCTCGCCGACGTGGTCGCGACGACCGCGCGCCAGCGCTTCCGGGCCATCGTGGGGCAGGCCGTCGGCGGCGCCGGCGGCGCGCCGGACGAGCGTCCGCCCCAGGCCTGGATCCTGGAGCTCCGCGGCGGAACGCGCGTCCGGGTCGAGGCCCGCGACTGGCGCCGGACGCCGACCGCGAGTGCGGTCGACCGGGTGTGGGCCCGTGCTGAGCGCCTGATCCAGGAAGGCCACGTGGCGCGCGTGGTGGTCGTCGTGCCGGTCGACAGGGTGTTGCCTCGGCAGAAGGAGCGAGCGCCCCAGGGCGCGTCGGTGGTCGCGCTGGCCCAGCTCGACGCCCTCCTGGCCGAGCTCACGGGCGAGTCGGCCACGACCTCGGCCTAGGTCCCCAGCCCGATCGGGCGCTCGACGCCCTCGCGGGTCCAGATCTCGGTGGCGTGGTGGATGCGCGCCTCCTGCAGCTCGTACAGCCCGGCGCCGTGCCAGGTCCCCTCGCCGTCGTCGACGACGACCCAGAGGCCGACGTAATGGCCCTCGCTGAGCACCCGCCGCACGTCGACCCGCGTGCGGGTGCCGTGGAGCCGGTAGGCGGTGACGTAGTCGATCGCGCGGTCGAAGCGCTCGCCGGTGTGCGGCCAGCGGATGACGGCGTTCTCGTACAGCTGGGCCTCGGCGGCCTCCCAGTCCTCTCGGCGCAGGGCGCGCCACAGGCGCTCGACGGCGTTCACGCGATTCACTCCATCGTCAGGACGATCTTGCCGACCTTGCCACCGGCCGCGAACGACGCATAGGCGCTGGCGGCGTTCTCAAGGCTGAAGGTCTCGGCGATCGGGACGCGCACGCGGCCGGCCTCGATCATGGGCAGGACGTGGCGCTCGAGCTCGCGGGCGAGCACCGCCTTCTCCTCCAGCGGGCGGCTGCGCAGCGCCGACGAGCTGATGCGACCGCGCTTGTGCATGAGCGCGCCGAGGTTCAGCTCGGCCTTGGCGCCCGCGCCGATCCCGATGACCACGATCGTCCCGCGCGTGTCGAGGGCCTTGACGTTCTCGCCGAGGTTCGGCGCGCCCACGAGCTCGAGGATGACGTCGAACGGCCCGTGCTCGGCGAAGCCCTCGCAGTCGATCACCGACTGGGCTCCGAGCTGGCCCACCGCGTCGCGGCAGCCGGGGGTGCGCACCGTCGCGGTGACGCGGGCGCCGACGGCGGCGCCGAGCTGCACGCCGGCGGTGCCGACGCCGCCGGCCGCGCCGTGGACGAGCAGGCGGTCGCCGGAGCGCAGGTCGCCCTGGCCGAAGAGCGCGTCGTAGGCGGTGGTGAAGACCTCGGGGAAGCCGCCCGCGGCCGGCCAGTCCAGCGCGTCGGGGACCGGCATCAGCTGGCGCTCGTGGACGGTGGCGAGCTCGGCCTGGCCCGCGCCCGCGACGATCGCCATCACGCGGTCACCGGGCTGGAAGCGCGTGACGCGCGGGCCGACCTCGGCGACCTCGCCGGCCAGCTCCAGACCGGGGATGTCGGCGGGGATGCCTGCGCCGGGCGGCGGCGGGTAGAGCCCGCGCTTCTGCAGCTGGTCGGCTCCGTTGAGCCCGGCGGCCCGAACGCGGACGAGGACCTCGCCCGCGCCCGGCCGCGGGTCGGGGTGCTCCGCGACGACGATCTCGCCGTCGCGGATGGTGACGGCACGCATGGACGGCAACCTACCCAACCGCGACCCCGGGCCTCCGCAAACCCGCAACGGGGCCAGGCCCGCGACGAAGCTGCAACGAACCTGTGACGGCCCTGGCCTCATTACCTGCGAGGGAATCGCCGTCGCGCCGCCCGAGCGGCACCGTGGGGTCCATGACCTCCTCCGTCCGAACCCCAAGCCCCGTGGCGCTGGCCGTCCTGCTCGCCGGGACGTTCATGGCCAGCCTCGACACCGCGATCGTCAACGTCGCCGGTCCCGCGATCCAGCGCGACATCGGCGTCTCCGGCGCTGCGCTGCAGCTCGTCATCTCCGGCTACGCGCTCGCCTACGCCGCCCTGCTCATCACCGGCGCGCGGCTCGGCGACGACCACGGCCACCGCCGCCTCTTCCTGGCCGGCCTCGGCGGGTTCACCGCCACCTCCCTGCTCGCCGGCCTCGCGTGGTCGACCGAGGTCCTCATCGCCGCGCGCATCGGCCAGGGCGTCGCCGCCGCCGCGATGGGCCCGCAGGTCATGACCGTCATCCAGCTGCAGTACGAGGGCGCGGCCCGGATGAAGGCCATGGCGTTGCTCGCGACCGTCGTCTCGGCCGGCGTGGTCGTCGGGCAGGTGCTCGGCGGCGCGCTCGTCGACGCCGACCTGCTCGGTGCCTCGTGGCGTCCCGTGTTCCTCATCAACGTGCCGGTCGGCGTCGCGCTCCTGGCGGTCGGCCCGCGCCTGCTCCCCGTCACGCGCCTGCCCCGCGGGCGCGCCATGGACTGGATCGGCGTCGCGCTCATGACCGACGTCATCATCTTGGTCATGGTCCCGCTCGTCTTCGGCCACGAGGTCGACTGGGCGTGGTGGACGTGGGCCTGCCTGGCCGCCGCCGTGCCGACCGCGCTGATGCTCGCAACGCACCTGCGGCGCACCCGCGCCCGCGGCGGCGCGCCGGTGGTGGACTTCGGCCTCTTGGCCCGCCCGCGCTTCGGGCTCGGCATGGCGAGCACGACCGCGGTGATGATCGCCTACGGCGGCTTCCTGTTCACGCTCACGCTGCACCTGCAGCAGGGGCTGGGCGACTCCCCGCTGCGCGCCGGGCTGACGTTCGCGCCCTACGCGCTCGGGTTCGCGCTGACGTCGCTGACCGTGCCGGCGCTGGCGCCGTCGGTCGGTCGCCTGCTCGCGCCCGCCGGGCTGGCGCTGAGCGCGGCCGGCTACCTCGGGCTCGGCCTCGTGGCGCGTGACGGCACGTGGAGCGACGCCGAGGCGCTGCCGCTC
>NZ_DATHDY010000095.1:0-25099 GCF_035318805.1 Baekduia sp. | reverse complement strand
GCGCAGGTGGATCCAGTGCTCGGCGGGGTAGTCGTAGAAGGCCAGCAGCACGTCGAGGTCGTCGGTGATCTTGGCGGCCGCCTTGGGCCACTTGGTGCCGTAGTCGGCGGCGAACACGTTGGCCGCGGCTTGGGCGTGGTCAGGAACTGCGTCAACGCCCCACCGAAATCCGAGCTGGACAGCCCGTGCACGGCGAGGTCTATGAGCTGCTGCCCGTCGCCTACGCCGAAGCCGGCCAGGATGGTCAGGACGCCCTGCTCGCCCGCCTCGAGGCGGGGCCCGACTCGGGCCGCTACGGTCTCCCACCGGCCGAGCTCGAACGCCTGGTCGAGGAGATCGAAGCGTGGCAGGACGACTGGCGCCAGCGGCTGCTCAGCGCGCTGGAGCTCCAGCTCGACGAAGCCGCCCATCAACGGCTGGACGCACTTCGCAAGCGACGCGGGAAGATTGACCGTCCCGGCTTCTAGCGCCCGCCGGGCCGTACGTCGCTCCGGAGCCCGCCTGCCCTGGCGGGACCCTCGCGACCTCGGAGCGACGACATAACGTGGATCAGGAACTACCCGCGCACGACGGTCTACGTCGCTGCGCTCGCGACGCTCGCGGATGTGCTCGGGCGCCTCGCGTAGGCCGGACCGGATACGCGGACCGAACGTCGCAACCCCTCTCACCCATGCGGTGATGTGCCTCCCCGCAACCGGCCACGCCGGGACCCCGAACGGGACCCCGGCGTGGTTGGAATCGGCAACATGTACCACTACGGTAGTTGACTTTGTTACTCAACTACTTGGAGGACGAAATGCCCCGCAAGACCACCGCCCCGAAGACCGCCGCGACGAAGAAGCCCGCCGCGCGCAAGACCGCCACCCCGAAGCCCGCTCCGGCCCCCGCTCCCGCACCCGCACCCGCCGCCGGGTTCATCGACGCCGCTCTCACGGAGCGCGCGATCGCGCTCCGCGCCGAGGGCCGGACGATGAAGCAGATCGGCGCCGAGTTGAACGTGAAGGCGACCGGCTACCTCGCGAAGAAGATCCGCGAGACATACGGCGCCGACGCGCTCGCCACCCCGGCCAAGCCCGCGACCACGAAGGAGGCGTGAGATGCCGGGCCACGTGCGGGCGCGCGGGAAGCGCAAGGACGGCACGACGATCTGGCAGGCGCGCTGGCGCCCGGCCGACGACACGAGCGACGCCCGCCGCCGCGAGTCCAACCACAAGACGAAGCGCGAGGCCGAGCGCCGGGTGACGCGGATGGACTCCGACGTTCTCCGGGGCGCCTACGCCGACCCGCGCAAGGGCGAGGTCGCGCTGAGCGTCCTCGCGGGCGACCTCCGCGAGACGTGGACGAACCTGGAGCCCAAGACGCGCGCCGGGTACGAGGCGATCCTGTCGCGCTGGATCATCGGCGACCGCGACCCGATCCACCCCAGCCGGCCCTGCCGGTTCGCGCGGGTGAAGGTCGCGGCCGTCAACGCCGAGACGGTCCAGCGCTTCGTCAATGAGATCGGCGCCGTCCGCGCGCCCAACACCGTCCGCCGCGTCTTCGGGGTCCTCAACTCGCTCATGCGGCTCGCGGTCCAGCCGGGCTACGTCGCCACGAACGCCTGCGACGCGGTGAAGCTCCCGACAAAGAAGCGCGCGGGCGTCCGCCGCTCCCACCTCTACCTCGAAGGGCCGGAGCTACGGACGCTCGCGGAGGCGATGCCCGAGCACTACCGCGTGGCTACCTACGTCGCGGGCTCCTGCGGCCTCCGAGCGGGCGAGCTATGGGCGCTGCGGCGCCGCGACATCGACCTCCTCCACGGCGAGCTCACCGTCCGCTACGCCCTGAAGGAGATCAACTCCTCGGCCGCGAGCATGACCAACGACAAGGAGTTGATGGTCGGCCCGCCGAAGTCGGCCGCGTCCCGGCGGCGCCTGTCGATCCCGAGCGGCCTAACCCCGACGCTCGGGGCGATGGTCGAGGGGACGGGCGTCCGCGCTCCCGGCGGCTACGCGGTGGCTCGCGCTGTCAACGAGGACCCCGCCGACCTCCACTGGACCGACGACCCCTCCGACCCGGACCGGCTCCTCTTCGTGACGCCGCGCGGCTACCCAGTCCGGCACAACATGTTCTACAAGCGCGTCTTCCGGCCGGTCGTGACGGCGACGCTGCCGGCCCGGCTCCAGGCGCTGCGCTGGCACGACCTCCGCCACACCTGCGCGGCCCTCTCGCTCGCGGCGAACCCGTCGCTCGCGCTCGTCAAGGAGCGGCTGGGCCACGAGAACATCACGACGACCGTCGACCTCTACGGCAAGCGCGTCCCCTCGGTGGACGCCGCGCTCGCGGACGCGGTGGGTGGCGCGATCTTCGCCGCGCCGAAGGTCGTGCCCCTGCGCCTGGCGGAGTAGCCCGCCGGGCGGGGCCGCTCCTACGCCGACGCCCGCCCGCCACCTGGCCGTCCCTCTGGGGCTGGGCCTCCCCGCCCGCGAGGCGCGGCGAGGCGTGGCAGAGGCGCTGGCGGGCGACGCCGCCGGAGTCGGCGCCCGCGAGCCGAGCCGGGCACCCACCCGGGGGTGGGGCCCACAGGGCATTCCTGGTGATGGGCACCCGGTCGAGGCGGGGATACCGGGTCTACCAGCTGAGCCAAATTCCTGGTGAGACTATGGCTTCCTCGGCCGACCCGGAGCCCGGTGCGGAATGGACTTTTTGATGGACTCGATCTGTCCGTCGATTTGGTCGAAGGCTTCTCGCGCCCCGTCCTTCCGTCCCTGCGCGTAAACGGCTTCCATGACCTGGATCAGCTTTACGCCGTCGTAGAGCGAAGCGTTCGTGACCATGTCTTCAAGCGCGTCCGCTGTGCGGGGGCTGGTGTAGACGGCCGCCTCACCGCTCTTGATGGGGAAGCGAATCGTTCGATATCCGCGTTGCGGTTTCGCCATGTCCTGCCTTCGAGTTCAGCGTTGAAGTGCTGTCAGCCGCGCGACTATTGCAGACTCAGAGACTTCGGTGCAAACCGCTGCGCATCGCGGCGACGCGCCAACTTTCCTCGCGGAGCGACCGCCATCGACCGGCAGCGACCACCAAGAACTAGGGGTTCTTGACGGCCCCGCTTCCCGGCGGCAACCTCGGTGTCGTCCTAGCGGCCGGGGCGATGCTCCGGCCCACATCAAACCCCGCCGAGCGCGCTGCGCTCGGCCGTCCCCATACGGGAGGAACCCCTATGCCCACGTTCATCAAGCGCAAGAAGTCCAAGCCCAAGCAGAGCCGAGAGGATCGGGCTTTGTCGGAGGCGCTCAACAAGTTGATGTGCATCGCCGGGACCTTCGACACTCCGGTCGAGGGCGTCCTCACCGCGCTCGACGGCCGCGAGGAGCCGGACTCGAATCTCGTCGCGGAGGTCGCAGGCATCTGCCACGAGGTCGCGGACCTCGGGCCTCAGGTTGCGGGGTGGCTCGGCCCCGGCGGACGGCCGAGCGCCGAAGCCCTGTACGACCGATCGGTCGGCAATCGCCGGATCATGTTCCTGGAGTTGGTCGCGTGGGCCATCGTCCAAATCGAGCAGCAGCCGCCCGAAGCCCTGAGCCGGTTCACGGGTGAGTTGGAGATGAGCCGCCGCCGGGAGTGGCGGGAGTTGCCGTGGCCCGGCGCGGCGAAGGATGAGGAGCGGCTCGAGCGCCACGTCCTCGACCTCGCTCGCACGTTCACAGGCTCCGGCGAGTACGCGCTACGCCGCTAGACCACCGCTCGTCACGTCTCGCAGGTTCCGAAGCCCCGACGTGACCCGGCGGGGCTTCGCCGCGTCCGCGCCGCGCGTTTCGAGTCGCAATTCCGAACTCGCGTCAGGATCGTCTGTTCGGAACGCTTTACTCGTTCGGCGTGAAGTCGTCTGGCGGGCATGCTTCAATGCTCCGCGTCAAGAGAACTCAACCGAACAGGAGTATTGATGGCAACACCAGATATCGCGACGGGGACGGCCACGGGCCTCATGGCCTTCATGGACTTCATGATCGCGAAGGGCTACGGCACCGCTGGGTCGATCAACCCGTGGAAGTCGGCGGCTAAGAACGTCTTCACCGTCGTTGAGGGCGATGAGTTCGGCGAGTTGGACGTGCGCACCTTTGACGTTGACGAGTACCTGGGCCGCTTCGAGAACCGCGCGATGGGCAAGTACACGGCCGACAGCCTTGCGGCCTACCGCTCGCGCTTCCGCAAGGCGATCGACGCGTATCGCAGCTACCTGGCTGACCCGAACTGGAGACCGGCCGTCAAGGCCAGCGCTCGTCGCCCGGTGACCGAGAACGGGTCGAAGTCCAAGGTGCCACGCGGTTCCGAGGCGGCGTCCGACCCGTCCCCCGCGCCGCTGCCCCCGGCCTCACCCGCCCTCATCGCGTACCCGTTCCCGTTGAAGTCGGGCCAGCTCGCTCAGCTTCACCTTCCGACCCAGCTCGACCGCGACGACGCAGATCGGCTGACGAACTTCATCCGAGCCCTGGTCTTCGATCAGCCTCGCCAACTTCCGTCTGGCGGTTCAGACGGGGAATGACTGTCCCCTATTCGCAGGAAGGAGGTGAACACATGGCTGCTAAGCCCCCCAAGAAGCCCGCCGGGCCGTACCGCTCGGCGATCACCGGTCGCTACGTCGACCCCAAGTACGGCAAGACCCATCCGAAGACGACCGTCAAGGAGTCCAAGAAGTAGGAAGGGCGGCTAGATAGCCGCCCACCCGTCCTGCGTGGCGTCGTGCTCCCGGCCTAGTGAACTAGGGGCGCGGCGCTTTCGCACTTCAGAGAGCCTACCTGCCGCGGGGCGCTTTCGCACTTCGAGCCCCGGGGTCTCTACGGGGTCCCGGCCGAAAAGGGCCTCTCCCCGGAAACGCGAAAACCCCGCGATTAGCAGGGTTTCCGTGACGCGCCCGAGAGGATTCGAACCTCTGACCTTCGGTTCCGTAGACCGACGCTCTATCCAGCTGAGCTACGGGCGCAGTGATCGTCCAGTCTAGCCCCGGCCCGCGCGTGGTGCGGTCAGGCCGGGCGACGGGAAGCGGAGAGGGAGGGATTCGAACCCTCGATGGGGCTCTAAACCCCATACTCCCTTAGCAGGGGAGCGCCTTCAGCCACTCGGCCACCTCTCCAAGGGATCGCGTGAGTGTAGGGGTTCGGGGCGCGGAAGCCCCGTAACGTTCGGGGCCCCGGCGATACCTTGAAGCAGATGCTCTTCTCTTCTCGCACCAAGGCGACCCTGCCCAGCGCCGCTGACGCGCTGCCCGGTCGCGACGTCACCATGCCGGTGCCCGCCGCCCACACCGTTCTCGGCACCCCGCTCGCACCGCCGTTCCCCGAGGGGATCGAGGTCGCGTACTTCGGCCTCGGCTGCTTCTGGGGCGCCGAGCGCGCGTTCTGGACGCTCCCCGGCGTGTACTCCACCGCCGTCGGCTACCAGGGCGGCTCCACGCCCAACCCGACCTACGAGGAGGTGTGCTCCGGCCGCACGGGCCACACGGAGGCCGTCCTCGTCGCGTTCGACCCCACCAAGATCTCCTACGACGAGCTGTTGAAGGCCTTCTGGGAGGCGCATGACCCGACGCAGGGCATGCGCCAGGGCAACGACGTCGGCACCCAGTATCGCTCGGCGATCTACACCGTCGGCGAGGAGCAGGCCAAGGTCGCCGAGCTCTCCGGCCGCCGCTACGGCGACGCGCTGGCGCGCGCCGGCAAGGGCTCGATCACCACGGAGATCGCCCCCGCCGGGCCGTTCTACTACGCCGAGGACTACCACCAGCAGTACCTCTCCCCCAGCAAGAACCCCAACGGGTACTGCAGCATGGTCGGCACGGGCGTCAGCTGCCCGATCGGCGTCGGGCTCGAGGCGCAGGCCTAGCCGCCTGCGTCACAGAACGGCGGGCCGCGCGAAGATCCTCGCGTGGCCCGTCTTGCGCTCGACGAACAGCTCCTCGCCGCCGCCTACCGGCGCGACGCGCGCCGGCTGCTCGTCTGGCTGACGCGCCGGACCTACGACGCGCAGCAGGCCGTCGACCTCGTCGGCGAGACCTACGCCCGGGCGTGGGAGTCCCGCCGCCGCTTCAGCGGCGACCCGGCCGATCCCGGGGCGCTCGCCGCATGGACGTGGGGGATCGCCCGCCACGTCCTCGCCGACACGCTGCGCCGCGGCCACGCCGAGCGCGCCGCGATGCGGCGCCTCCAGGTCGAGCCGCCGCAGCTGGCGCCCGACGAGCTGCAGCGACTGGAGGAGCTCGCGGAGCTCGGCTCGCTGCGCGCGACGCTGGCCGTCGCGCTCGAGGACCTCTCCCCCGAGCAGCGCGACGCCGTCCGCCTGCGCATCGTCGACGAGCTCGACTACCCCGCGATCGCCGGCCGCCTAGGCATCTCCGAGGACGCCGTGCGCGCCCGCGTCTCCCGGGGGCTGCGGACGCTTGCCACCGCCATGGAGGGCACGGCGTGAGCGGCCGCGATCCCGACCAGATCCTCCACGAGCTGGGCGGCGCCCTGCAGGACGCCTGGGCCGCCGACGCACGCAGGCGGCACGCGTGGCCGCGGCCGCGCGTGCTGGGCCTGCGGCTGCGCGTCGGCCGTCGCGGGCTGGTCGCCGCGGCGGCTGCCGCGCTGGCGCTCGTGCCCACGGCGATCGCCACGCGCGACGCCGTCTGGGCGCCCGACCCGCCGCCGCTGCCCGCGCAGCTGCGCCCGCACGACGCCGTGGTCCCGGGCGCAGGAGGCACGCCGGTCTACGTCGGCGAGGGCACGCAGCGCGACGTCGCCTGGCGCCTGAGCGCGACGACCTGTCGCTACGGACCGGTCCAGGCCGTTGGGTTGTTCCTGACCGTCCCCGGCGGCGGCGCCGGCGCGCGCTGCGACGTCGCGACCCGGCAGTCCGGCGCGTCCCCGCAGGCGCTCGCGGCGCGCCGCGTCCAGACCTACTACGACCCGGTGTCGGGCAAGACGTGGGCCTTCGGCGCTTTGCCGGCAGAGGCCCGTATGGTGAGCGTCACCTCGCGGCCCTACGGCGGCGGCGCAGCGCGGACCGAGCACGTCGCGGCGACGCCGGTCGACGCCCGGGCGATCGAGCAGGGCCACCTGCCCGCGGGCCTGCGCGTGTTCGTCGTCGCCCTCGACGGCGGGCGCGACGTCGCCCACGTCGCCGTGACCGACACCAACAACAACTCGATCCTGACCTGCGACGGCGGGCGGTGCGACCGATGACCGTCACGCCGCCGGATCCCGCGCGCAGCAACGACGACGCCCAGCCCGACCGGAGGTCCCCGACCACCATGCCGTCCCGCCACCGCCTGACCCTGCCCGCCGTCGCCGCTCTCGCGCTCGTCTCCCTGCTGGTCGGGGCGCTCGCCGCCTTCGCCGACGACGCCGAGCCGGCCAAGCGGCAGGATCGGGCCCGAGCGGCGCGCGCCGCCGCGGCACGGGAGCGCGTGCGCGCCGCGCGGCCCGCCACCACGCACGTCATGCCGCTCTTGCGCGCCCTCCACGCCGCGCGTGGCGGCGCGCCGCTGCCCGCGCCCTGCGCGCCGGCGGCCAAGCCCCCGGCCGCCGAGCCGGTCCCGCAGGACCTCCTCGACGCGTTCGGCGTCCTGCGGCGCGACCGCGGCGCCGCTGACGAGCTGCCGGCCGACGCGCTGACCGCGTTGCGCGACCGCCGCCTGGAGCCCTTCGACCCCACCGCCGCCCGCCTGCTGCGGACGACCGCGGACGGCGGCCGCGCCTGGGTGGTCCCGGTGCGCGACGTCGACGACTCGCCCGCACGCTTCGGCTGCCTCGTGCAGGCGCTGGGCAAGTACGCGCGCGTGGTGCCAGCACGCCCGGTCAGCCCGCCGCGCGCGAAGGCGCCGAGCGCAGTCCCGGCGGTGCCCGCGGCCGCGCCGACGGTGACCACCGCGCCCGTACCGACGAGGCCCGCGACGGTCCCGCCCGCCGCGCCCGCGCCCGTCGCGCCGACCCCCGCGCCCACCGATCGCAAGCCGCAGCCCGGCCTCGCCGTCGTCGCCACGGGCGGCGCGCCCGCCGGCGCGGGCGGCACTTTCGGCGACCTGGTCCGCGGGCGCGAGCAGGTCGATATCGACCCGTGCGGCGGCCCCGGCCACGACATGCTGAGCGTCAGCGGCATCGTGCCCGACGGCGTGCCGGCCGCGTTCCTGACGAGCGCCGACGGCACGGCGGTGCGCGCCGACGTCACGGACAACGGCTACGCCTTCGTCGTCCCGCGGACGAAGCGGCCCGAGCAGCGCTACGTGGTGTGGACCGGCGGCGACGGCACGCCCCACGTCCACCCGCTGACCTGGACGGCCTTCTCGGGACGCACGCGCTGCGGCACCCCGCCGAAGGGCGTCGTCCGCGTCTCGCCGGCCGACGGCGGCATCTGCCCGTACTTCGGCCGCTCCGTCTTCGCGCCCGCCGTGCCCGCCCCGGGCCCGCGCACGCGGCCGGTCCCGCCGCTGCTCGTCCAGGTGCCCTGCGGGCTCGCGGCTCCGCCACCCAGTGCGCTCCCGCAGCCACCGCCCGCCGTCCGCGCCCCGAAGCCCCGCCGCCACGGATAGCCTTCGTCACCCCGGAGGGGTGGCAGAGCGGTTGAATGCACCGGTCTTGAAAACCGGAGTCGGGGCAACCCGATCGCGGGTTCGAATCCCGCCCCCTCCGCTGGGTCGAGACCGCATGGTGCCGGCCTACCGCCGCGGGGTCCGGCGCCAGCAGCGCCAGAGCCCGCGAGCGTCTCTAAGTCTAAGCGGTCGTCTTGGGGATTGTGAGGGTGGCCTTGCGCGGCGTCACGATGCCGGCGCCGGTCTGGTCGCACTTCTTGGAGATCTTGGTGATCTTGGCGATCACCTTGACGGCCGTCCCAGCGGGCGGCGTCGCGGTCACACCGTCGCGCAAGCGGATGTCGGAGAGCACGTACGTCTGCGGGCTGGTCACGCCCTTGGCGTGGTTGTTGGTCTTCGTGACGGTCACCGACAGCGTGCCGCTGTAGCGGTCATCGGAGGTGTCGGCGGGCGTCTCGGCTCCGGCCGTCTGCGTGAGGGTGGCGGGCGCCGCGAGCGTGCCCGACACCACGTAGCCAACCTTGTGGGCCGTGCACTTGTGCGACTTGCCATGCACTGCCTCGGACTTGCCGGCAGGCTCGGGCTTGCCCTTGGCTCCGGCCGCGCCGGGCGCGATGAATACGCCGACGGCGAGGAGCGCAGGAATCACAACGGTCTTGTTCATGCCCCTTACAACACACCGGATGCCAAAAGATCACAACCGGATGGACATTCGTTGGACGCGGCGAGCAGTCGCATCGGTCGCACAGCGTTGGCGACCGGGGCTCGCGGGGCTCGGCCAGCAGCCGCCGTCGGAGGAAGCCGAGAGCCCGCGCTCCGCTCCGGCGCGGTCGCCGCCTGGGACGTGGTCCGGGGCGGCGACGAGTGAGCAGGAGGGGGCGCTCCGCGCCGAGGGTCTGCCGCCACGGCCGTGGAGGGGGTGGGCCTGTTTGGCGCGGTGTGGCCGCGGCGTATGGGCCCACTCCGGCGTGGAGGCCGGCGCCGGGAAGGCGGATGGCGATTTGACGTTGAGATGCAACGTCAAGTCGCCATCCGTCTCGCGGGACTCGCCATTCGCGCCTGAACGACCCGCCCACCGGCGCCGGCGTGGTTCGGGGGCGCTCCGCTCCGGCGCGGTCGGTGCGCGGAATGTGGTCCGGGGGCGATGACGAGTGAGCAGGAGGGAGCGCTCCGCACCGGGGTCTGCCGCCACGGCCGCGGCGTGGAGGCCGCGGCCGGGGAGATGAATGGCACTTGGACGTTGAGATGCAACGTCTAAGTGCCGTTCGTCTGGTACGCGGAACGACCCGCGCCCCGGCGCCGGCGGCAGACCGGCGACGCCCGCCGAAATCCGCACCAGCGAATCGTTCTGCGGCCGCAGCTCCACGCGCCCGGCCCGATCATGCTTGAGCGCCAAGCCGCTGAACGGGTCCATCGGGTGACACGGCTGTTGATGCCTTCGCGCAGCACTGTGTAGCCTTGAGCGGTCCAATCAAGGAGGTGAGCCATGCGCAGGATTATGGCTCTCGCGCTCACGGTAGGAGCGCTCGGCATCCCCGCATCAGCCTTCGCCGACCCGGACTTCGGGCCCGGCAACAGCAGCAAGGGGCCGAACGACGCAGGGGCCAAGTGCCACCCGCCGGGCCAGACGACCAACACGCCCGGCTGCAAGTAGGCACTCAGCACCCAGACGCTCGGTGAGGCTCGCTTGGCTCTCCGGCGAGTCTCACCTGGCCTGACATCGTCAATGGGTCGCCACAGGTCCGGCGCGGCTTGACGACGCCCGGCAACTCGCTGTCTGCCTTCTCCGTCGGCGGAGCCTGAGCGGCAACAAGACTCGTCGTTCCGACCCGGGCATCGGCCCGGCCGGGACGACGATGCGCCTGGGAGTTCAGCTAACAGAGTCCTCCGCTGAGCTGCGCCCGCGTGCCGGCACGCAAGGTGGCGCTCCGCACGATCTGCCGCTGGCCGTGGACACGGATCGACAAGCTTCAGATCGCCGACGCGATGGGCATCGCCCGGTTCGCGGTGATGGGCGCCTCCGGCGGTGGCCCGCACGCCCTCGCGTGCGCGGCGCTGCTGGGCGACCGCGTGGTGGGCGCGGTCTGCCTGGCCGGCCTGGCGCCGTCCACCGAGAGCTTCGACTGGTTCGCCGGCATGGCATCCGACTGGGGCCTGCGCGCAGCCGTCGCGGGACGCGGAGCGCGCGAGCGCTACGAGGCGTCCGCTCAGTTCGACGAGAGCAGCTTCACGCCGGCCGACTGGGCGGCGCTGGACGGTGCCTGGTCGTCGTTGGGTGCGGACGCGGGGCGGGCGGCCGCCGCCGGGCCCGACGGGTTGATCGACGACGACCTCGCCTTCGTCGCTCCTTGGGGCTTCGACGTGACGCAGATCGCCGCACCCGTCCTCATCGTGCAGGGCGGTGCGGATCGGGTCGTGCCGCCGGCCCATGCGGACTGGCTGTTGCGCAGCTGTCGAGGGTCTGAGCTGTGGCTGCGACCCGACGACGGCCATATCTCGGTCCTCGACGCCTGCCCGGTAGACATGGGGCTGGCTGCGCGCCCAAGGAGGAACATGATGCGGAAGCTGATCTACTCGATGGGGGTTTCGCTGGACGGCTTCATCGCCGGGCCCGACGGCGCGATCGACTGGTCGGCCCCGGACGAGGAGCTGCATCGGTTCCACAACCAGCAGACGCTCGACGTCGGCGCACACCTCCTCGGACGGCGGCGACGGCGGCTGTACGAGGACATGCTGCCCTGGGAGACCGCTGACGAGGACCCCTCGGCCGCCGAGCCCGTGCTCGAGTTCGCGCACATCTGGCAGAGCCTGCCCAAGATCGTGTTCTCCAAGACGCTCGGCAAGGTCGAGGGCAACGCCCGGCTGGCGAGCGACGGCGTCGCCGAAGAGGTCGCCAGGCTGAAGGAGCAACCGGGCAAGGACCTTGCCATCGGCGGCGCCGGCCTGGCCTCCGCGGCCATCGCACTGGGTCTCGTCGACGAGTTCCGGCTCTTCGTCAGCCCGGTCGTGCTCGGCGGAGGCACGCCGTACTTCCCGGCCGCCGACGAGCGGATCGCCCTGGAGCTGGTCGAGACGCAGACGTTCGGCTCGCGCGTCGTCTACCTCCGCTACCGGCGCGTGGCGGGCGCCCCGTTCGGCGCACCCGGACCCAACGGGCGGACGCCGTCGCCTCCCGCCTGACCATCCGGATCATCCCCAGGCCCTCATCCGGGTCATCCCCAATGGTGCGAAGCCACAGGAGGCGTGACGCTGTAGAGCATGAACTCCACCTCCTCCTCCCCGCGTCGCCTCACCCGCTCGACCACCGACAAGAAGCTCGGTGGCGTGGCCGCGGGCCTCGCCGACTACTTCAACCTCGATCCGCTGCTCGTCCGCGTCGGCTTCGTCGTCACCACGCTGCTGAGCGGGGCCGGCCTGATCGCCTACCTCGCGCTGCTGGCCTTCGCGCCTCGCGACAGCGACGCGCCCGCCTCCGCCTCCGGATCGCACGCCGTCGCCACCGCGTGAGACCGCGCCGGCGCGCCGAGCTCATCGGTCGCCTGGCTTGCGCGCTCCCGTTTCCGGGCAGAAGCGACCCATGCGACCCAGCTGCCCGTTCGCCGGGGAGCCGGCGCCCGGCTGACGGGCGAGCGTCAGCATGCGCCCGCCGTCGCTGTGCCGAGTCTGCTCGGGCGTCCTGGATCTGCACGTCCGCGGAGCCCCGGGCGTTCCCGGTCCGGAGGCGCTCGCGCCGTCCGACCACCAGCCGCGGCGCCACGGCGACCTTCTGGTGTGCCGGGAGTGCGGCTCGGTGCAGCAGCCCGCGCTGCCGACCGGCGCACGGCTGCACGAGCTCTACCGCCAAGGCCGCGACGAGGCCTATCTCGACGAGGAGGCCGGGCGCCGGGCGACCGCCGGGCGACTGCTGGACCTGATCGGTCGCCACGTCGCCGCGGGCCGTCTGCTGGACGTGGGCTGCGGGCCGGGGCTGCTGCTCGACGAGGCGCGCGGCCGCGGCTACGCCGTCGTCGGCCTCGAGCTGTCGCGGTGGGCGGCCCGCCACGCGACGCAGGTGCTCGGGCTGGACGTCCGCGACGTCGCACTCGAGGCGTTCGACGAGCGCGAGGGGTTCGACGTCGTCGTGCTCGGCGACGTGCTGGAGCATCTCGACGACCCGGTCGCCGGCATCGAGCAGGCCGCGCGCCTGCTGGCACCGGGCGGCGTCCTGTGCGTCGTGACGCCCGATCCGTCGTCGCCGACGGCGCGCCTGGCCGGTGCGCGCTGGTGGGGCTACGTGCCCGCCCACACCGTCCTGCTGCCCCGGCGCACGGTGCGCGAGCTGCTGAGCGCGGCAGGGCTCGTCGTCTCGACCGACGTGCCGCTCGTGCGCACCTTCTCGGTCCGTCGCTGGGTCGCGGGCCTGGCCGAGCGGCTCGGGCCGCTGCGCCGGCCGGTCGCGCGGTTGGCCGACCGGCTTCCGGCCTCCGCGTCGCTGAGCCTGTCCCTGCACGACGAGCCGGTGGTGCTCGCCCACCGCGTCGCGGTGCAGCGCCCAGCCGCGCCGCTGCTGAGCGATCGCGGGGGCCGCACGGCGGTCCACGTCGTCCTGCCGGCCTATCGCGCGGCGCGCACACTCCCGACGGTGGCCGCCGAGCTCGACCCCCGCGCCGCCGACCGGGGGCTGCTGATCGACGACGCGAGCCCGGACGGCACCACGCACGTCGCCGTGGCGCTCGGCCTGGACGTGCTCCGCCATCCGGCCAACCGCGGCTACGGGGCGAGCCAGAAGAGCGCCTACGCGCGAGCGCTGCTCGACGGCGCCGACGTCGTCGTGATGGTGCACGCCGACGACCAGTACAACCCGGCGCTCGTAGCCGACATGGTCCGGCCGATCGTCAGCGGCCGGGCCGACATGGTCATCGGCTCGCGCCTGCTCGAGGACCATGCGGTCGCCGACGGGATGCCCCGCTGGAGGTGGATCGGCAACCGCCTGCTGACGTCGGCCGAGAACCGGGTCTTCGGCATGCGCTTCTCGGAGTACCACACCGGGTACCGCGCGTTCTCGGCCGACCTGCTGCGGACGATCGCGTTCCTGCGCAACTCCGACGACTTCGTGTTCGATCAGGAGATCTTCGCGCAGGTCCTCGTCCGCGGCGCGCGCGTGAGCGAGATCCCGATCCCTACGCGGTACTTCCGGGAGGCGTCGAGCGTGGGGCTGCCCAGCAGCGTCCGCTACGGCCTCAGCACGCTGCGCGTCCTCGCCCGGTTCGCGCTCGATCGTCGTCCGCGCGCGCGGTGGACGCTGCTGCGCCACCCGGCGGCCCGGCTGGCCCCGATCGACGCCACCGGCGCACGCGACGCCGGCCACCGCCCGGGCGAGGTCCGGGCCGGATGAAGACGGCCCCGTCACGGCTGCATGGAGACCGACTGGTGACCGGCGCGGCGTTCGGCACGCTGCTCGCGCTGGCGCTCGTGCTGCGCCTGCTCTACCTCGACGCGACGCCGAGCTACCAGCTGCGCCACGACGCCCGCGACTACGAGCTCCACGCCCAGTCGATCGCCGTCGGGGAGGGCTACTCGCGCCACGTCGCCTACGGCCGGCCGACGGCGTTCCGGCCGCCGGGCTACCCCTACTTCCTCGCCGGCGTCTACCGGCTGGCCGGCCTCGAGCATGCGGACGTGGCGCGCCGGGTGCGTGGAGCGCGCGTCGCGCAGGTGCTGGTCGGCACGGGCGTGGTGGCGCTGATCGGGGCGCTGGGCACGCAGCTCTGGGGACGGCGGACGGGGCTGGTCGCGACGGCCCTGGGTGCGGTGTACGTGCCGCTGATCACGCTCGGTGGAGCGGTCATGTCGGAGCCGCTGTTCGTGTTGGCGATGCTCGGCGCGGTGGTCGCCGCGCTGGCCTACCGGCGGTCACGACATCGATATCGCTATGCGGTGCTCACCGGTGCGCTGGCCGGCCTGGCGATCCTCACCCGCGCCAACGCGCTGATCCTGCTGGCGCCCCTGGCCGTCGCCGTGTGGGACGTACGGCCGCGGTGGACCCGCCGCTCGCTCGGGCCGCCGGCCGCACTGCTCGCCGCGGCCGTCGTGACCGTTGCCCCTTGGACGATCCGCAACGCGCGCGAGGTCCACGCCTTCGTGCCCGTCTCCACCCAGCTCGGCTCCTCGCTGGCGGGCACCTACAACGACGCCGCGCGGACCGATCCGGCCAACCCGGGCGCGTGGCGCAGCATCAAGCACGTCCCGCAGTACGCGCCGCTGTGGCGGCAGGTCCGGACGACCCCGGAGCCCGTGCTCGATCACCGGCTTCGCACCGCGGCGCTGCGCTATGCCTCCGACCACCCGTTCTACGTCGCCGAGGTGGGCTTCTGGAACACCGCCCGGATGCTGGACCTCGACGGGCGCCGGCGCTGGCGCGCGACGGCGGCGACGATCAGCATCGAGCACCGGTGGGCCGACGCCGGGGTGGTGTGCTTCTGGGCCTTCGCGATCTTCGCGCTCGCCGGGGCCGCGACGTCGCGGGCGCGGCGCGCGCCGCCCTTCCTGTGGGCGGTCCCGGCGCTCATGTTCCTGAGCGTGGTGTTCCTGGCCGTCGAGACGCCGCGCTACCGAGCGGCGATCGACCCCTTCGTCGTGCTCCTGGCCGCGGTCGCTCTCACGACGGCACGCCGGCGCCCCACAGACCTCAGCGCGTGACTCCGGCGCCGTGCCGCGTTAAGGTCGCGCCACTGCTCGAGCGCCTGCCGCGGGGCGCGCGCCCGCGTGGGAGCCTCCGTGCACCGCCGTCCGCTCGTCCGCCGCGCGCCGATCGCCGCCCTCACCGGCCTGGCCCTCGCCGTCGCGCCCGCCGCCGCCCTCGCGGCGCCGCCCGAGCCGGCGCCGACGGCCGCCGACCGCTTCCTCGACGTCCGCCTCGCCGAGCGCGACCACGCGGCCGCCACCGGTGCCGACACCGGGATCGCGGCCCGCTCGCGACGCACCGCGGCGCGCGTCGAGGAGGCCCGTGGCGCGCTGACGGGCGACCTCGGGACCCAGGCGGTGCTCGACACCGATCCGCTGACCGGCAGCGTCCGCCAGCTCACGCGGCTCGACGGCGCGCTCACCGCGCCCTCCGGCGCCGCCCCCGCGGCGACCGCGCGCGCCTACGCACGTGACAACGCGACCGCGCTCGGGCTCGATCCACCGGACGTCGACGCCCTCCGCGTCAGCGGCCAGGAGCGCAGCTCCAGCGGCCTCACCGTCGTGGGCTTCGCCCAGCAGGTCGGCGGCATCCCGTCGTTCGACGGCGGGCTGCGCGTCGCCGTCGACCACGCCGGCCGCGTCGTCTCGGTCGCCGGCGCACCGCGCAGCGACCTTCCGCAGGACGTTCCCGCGGCGCCGCCGCTCTCGGCCCTGGACGCGCTGCGGCGCCTCGCCGACCAGACCGGCAGCCACCGCGACGTCACCGTCACGGGCGCCGAGCAGGACGCCCGCCACACCACGCGGTTCTCGACCGGCGACGTCGCTCGCCTCACGCTCTTCGGCGCGCGCACCGTGCGGCTCGCCTGGCACCTGACCTACCAGGCGACCAGCACGCGCTGGTACGACGCGGTGGTCGACGCGAGCACCGGCGAGGTGCTCTACCGCGCGAACCTCGTCAAGTCGGTGACCAACGTCGACATCTACCGCAACTACCCCGGCGCGCTCGTCGGCGGCACGCAGAACACCGTGGACATCGAGGGCTACCTCACCCCGGGCGCCTCCACCCTCACCGGCCCGAACGTCCACGCCTGGGCCGACCTCGACGACGACAACCAGCCCGGCCCCGGCGAGGAGGTCGTCCCGGCCGCGTACCCGCCGTTGACCGACAACAACCGCCCCGACGGCGCCTGCGACGCCACGCACGTCTGCGCGTGGGACCACTCCGTGCCGAGCAGCTCCACGCTGAACCTCGGCCAGAACGTCACGCAGACCTTCTGGTACGCCAACGACTTCCACGACCACCTGGCCGGCGCACCGATCGGCTTCACTGCGGCCTCCGGCAACTTCGAGGGCGCCGACCCCGTGAACCTCAACGCGCTGGACGGAGCGAACACCGCCGGTCCCGGCCCGGACGCGCACCACCTCGACAACGCGAACATGGCGACACCGCCCGACGGCCAGTCGCCGACGATGCAGATGTACCTGTTCGGCCGCGCCACCGCCGCAGATCCCCTCGCCCCGAACCTCCGCGACATCAACGGCGGCGACGACGCGGCGGTCCTCTACCACGAATACGCGCACGGCCTCTCCAGCCGGCTGGTCACCAACGACGACGGATCGCAGGCGCTCAACACCCCGCAGTCGGGCGCGCTGGGCGAGGGCTGGGGCGACTGGTACGCCGAGGACTACCTCGTGCGCCAGCTGCTGCAGACCGACGTCCCCGGGATCGACGGCGACATCGACATGGGGCGCTACACCGACCAGCCGGCCCACGCCATCCGCCATCAGGCGATCGACTGCGCCGTCGGCTCGACGAACGCCACCGCGTGTCCCGGCGGCGGCTACACCTTCGGCGACTTCGGCAAGGTCAGCTCCGGCCCCGAGGTCCATGCCGATGGCGAGATCTGGGTGCAGACCCTGTGGCAGCTGCGCCAGGCGCTCGTCGGCCGGCTCGGGCTTCTGGCCGGCTCCGATGCGGCCGAGAGGATCGTCACCGACGCGATGCGCCTGTCGCCGGCCGAGCCGTCCTACCTGGACATGCGCAACGCGATCCTCGCGGCCGACCGCAACGCCAGCGGCGGTGCGAACCGCGACCTCATCTGGGAGGCGTTCCGCTCGCGCGGCATGGGGTTCTACGCGGCCGACGACGACAGCAGCGACACCGTGCCCGTCGAGGACTTCACCGCGCCACCGGACCCCAGCGCCGTCAGCGGGCAGATCGCCGGCACGGTCACCGACGAGGCCACGGGCGCGCCGCTGGCCGACGTCGCCGCCGGCATCGGCGGGCTGGCCACCGACCCGTCGTTCGAGACGTACCTCGCAGACCTCACCGACGGCGCGGGCGCCTACACGATCGCCGGCGTGCCGGCCGGCACCTACGCCAAGGTGGGCTTCCGCTCGCCCGCCGGCTACGACCGCGCCTCGCTGCGGGCCACCGTCGCCGCGAACCAGACCGCCCAGCTGGACGTCCAGCTGCGCCGCGACTGGGCCGCCACGGCCGGCGGCGCGCGCATCGTGTCGACCAACGACGACACCGGGACGCCCTTCGGCTGTGGCGTCGCGTCGCTGATCGACCAGTCGCAGGGCAAGGGCTGGTCGGCGGAGAACCACGTGGCCGACGCCGACCCCGCCCAGCGGCGCGTCCCGACCGCGGTGCTGCAGCTGCCGCGCGCCGTCGAGGTCGGCCAGTTCGCGATCAACCCGACGAACACGTGCGGCGACGGCGCGAGCGCGTCGCTCAAGGGCTACCGCCTGGAGACCTCACCCGACGGCGTGAGCTGGACGACCGCGGCCGAGGGCGAGCTGACCGCCGCCGATCGCCACCGCCTCAACGCGATCGCCCCGACCGCCGCGACGAGCAACGTCCGGTTCGTCCGGCTCATGCTGAAGTCGCCGCTGAGCGACGCGCCCGGCGGCAGCGGCGCGGACTTCATCGACGTCTCCGAGCTCGAGGTCTACGGCACCCTGTTGCCCGAGCCCGGCGGCGCGACGCCCGGCGCGGACGCCCCGCCGGCCGGCATCCCCGCGCCCGCGCCCGTGTTCCCCAGCCCCAGGATCACGGCGCGTCCGTCATTCACCGTGCCGTCGACCGCCGCCAAGGGCCGGGTGCGCGTCAAGGTCACCTGCCCGGACGCGTGCAGGGTCGGCGGCACCCTGACCGTCGACGCCCGGACCAGGCGCCGCCACGGGCTGCGCTTCGCGACGGCCGGGCGGCTAGCCCCCGCACGGTCAAAGGCACCCGGACGCTGAGCGTCACGCTGACCGCCGACGCCCGCAGGCGCCTCCGCGCGCGGCACGTCGAGAAGCTCCGCGTCACGGTGCGCCTCACCGCCACCGTGACGTCCACGGGCACCCGCACGACGGCGGCGAAGAAGGCCAAGGCGCTCACCCTGAAGCTCTAGGCCCTACCTGCGCGAGGGAACAGGGTTGTCTCCTGCGCCCTTGGCGCGAGCGCCCGGCGCGGGTAGGCTCACCGCCGCGCCAGGACGGCGCGCGCCGAGAGGAGGGACCCTGATGCCGATGTCACCCCGCACCACCGTCACGGCCCTGCTGCTGGCCGCCGCAGCCGCCCTGGCGGCGACCGCGCCCGCGGGCGCGGTCACGAGCCACGGCCTCAACGGCTATGTGACCGACGCCGACACCGGCCTCGGCCTCAACGGCTCCTCCGTCACCTGGAACGGCACGACGTCCCCGGCGCCGCAGGTCACCACCGACGGGACCGGGCGCTTCCTCTTCACCGGCCTCGATCCCGGCACGACGGGCAGCCTCGCGGTGGTCGGCCCCGCGGGCTGGGACCGCAAGTCCGTCGGCGGTGTCACGCTGCCCGCGACCGACCTCGGCACGCAGAACGTCCCGCTGCACCGCGACTGGGCGACTCCCGCGGGCGGCGCGAGCGCGAGCGCCAACGACGGCAGCGTGCCCGGCTGCGCCTCCGCCGCCGCCGTCGACAACGACCGCGCGACCGGCTGGTCGGCCTCCGCGACCCGCCCGGCCGACGATCCCCCGGCGCTCACCGTCACGCTGCCGCAGACCATCGACGTCCGGCAGCTCGTGCTCGACCCGACGAGCGCGTGCGACCACGCCGCCGGCGCGGCGCTGGGCCGCTATCGCGTGCAGACCTCGGGCGACGGCGCCTCGTGGGCGACCGCGCTGGAGGGCGAGCTCGGCGCCGACGCGCGCGGCGCCGCCACCATGCTGAGCCCGGCCGTCAACGCCGGCGGCGTGCGGTACGTGCGCCTCCAGCTGCTCTCGGCGCAGGACCCCGCGTCGCCCACGATCGACGTTCGCGAGCTGCAGGTCTTCGGCGTCGGGCCCAACCAGCCGCCGGCGGGCACGGTCTCGGCGGGTGCGGAGCGCAACTACATCAAGGGGATCGTGCGGCTGCGCGCCTCGTTCACCGACGCCGACAGCTCGATCCTGCGCTACCTCTGGGACTTCGACGGCGACGGGCGCTACGACCAGGCCACCAACGGCCCAGCGGTGGCCCACGTGTGGTCCGGGCCGGGCGTCTACCACGTCACCGTCGGCGCGCGGGACTTCCGCGGCGCCCTCGGGACCGCGTCGCTCGACGTGCGGATCACCGATCCCAGCGCGCTGGTGGAGGCCGTACCACAGCGCAAGCCGCTGATCACGTTCGACCCCCCGCTCGGGATCGACCTGCCGACGCGCATCGCGTGCGCGTCGAAGTGCACGTTCACGGCCAAGATGGTCCTGACCGCCCGCACCGCCAAGCGGATCCACGCCAAGCGGCGCACGGCGATGACGTTCAAGCGCAGCACCGTCGCGGCCGGCCTCGGAAGCTGGACGCTCACGCTGCCCAACGCGACGGTCAAGCTGCTGCGCAAGGCCAAGCTGAAGACGGTCACCGTCCGCCTGACGGCCAGCGCCGTCGACCGCCAGAAGCGCCGCACCACCGTGCACCGCTGGGTCAAGTTCCGCTGACCCCGAAGTTGACGCGTCGCCGCTGACCGGGGAGGCTAGGCCGCGACGGAGCGTCCCCTCCCCGTCCGCCCCCTTGTCCTTCGCCGAACCCAGGTTCCGAGTCACCGAGCGCGACGTCGACGAGCGCACGACGGTCGTCGGCGTCTCCGGCGAGATCCACGTGAGCACCGCGCCCGAGTTCAGCGGCCAGCTCACCGCGACGATCGAATCCGGGCACACCGCGCTCGTGCTCGACCTGACCGACGTCATCTTCATCGACTCGACCGGCCTGAGCGTCCTGCTCAACGCCCTGCGGCGCGTCACGCGCGCGGGCGGGCGCATGGCCGTCGTGTGCACGAACCCGACGGTCCTGCGCCTCTTCGAGATCACCCGGCTGGACTCGACGTTCGACATCCATGCCGGAGTCGAGCCGGCGCTCGCCCAGGTTCAGGCGGCGGCCGGCGGCAGCGACGCCGGCATGCCGTAGCCCCGCAGCGCCTCCGGCAGGACGACGGACCCGTCCTCCTGCTGGCCGTTCTCGAGCAGCGCGATCATCGTGCGGCCCACGGCGACCGCGGTGCCGTTGAGCGTGTGCAGCGTCTCGGGCTTGGCGCGGCGCGCCGCCCACCGATAGCGGATATCCAGGCGACGGGCCTGGTAGTCGGTGGTGTTGGACGTCGAGGTCAGCTCGCGGTAGCGCTGCTGGCTCGGGAGCCAGCCCTCGGTGTCGTACTTCTTGGCGGCGCTGGCGCCGAGGTCGTCGACCGCGATGTTCACCACGCGGTACGGGATGCCGAGCGTCGTCAGGATCTCCTCCTCGATGCTCAGCAGGCGCTCGTGCTCCTCGCGTGAGCGGTCGGGCTCGACGAAGCTGAACATCTCGACCTTGTCGAACTGGTGCACGCGGAAGATGCCGCGCGTGTCCTTGCCGGCGGCGCCCGCCTCGCGGCGAAAGCACGGCGAGTAGCCGGCGTAGCGCAGCGGCAGCGAGTCGCCCTCGAGGATCTCGCCGGCGTGCAGCGAGGCCAGCGCGACCTCCGACGTCCCGGCCAGGTACAGGTCGTCGTCGGCCAGCCGGTAGATCTGCTGCTCGGTGTCGGGCAGGAAGCCGGTGCCGTACAGGGCCTCCTCGCGGACGAGCACGGGCGGGATCACCGGCTCGAAGCCGTGGCCGCTCAACAGGTCCATCGTCCACGAGACGAGCGCGAGCTCGAGGCGCGCGAGGTCGCCGCGGATGTAGGCGAAGCGCGAGCCCGACAGGCGCGCGCCGCGCTCCATGTCGATGCGCTCGCCGGCCAGCTCGAGGTGGTCGCGGACCGGGAAGGACGGGACCCACGGCTCGCCGACCTCCTTGATGACCGTGTCCTGCGGCGCCGCGGACTCCTCGGGCAGGTTCGGCAGCTGCGCCAGCGTGGGCGTCAGCTCGGCGTCGACCCGGGCGAGCTCCTCGTTCAGCGCCTTGGCCTCCGCGGCCACCTCGCGCATCCGCGCGATCGCCTCGTCGGCGCCCTCGCCGGACTTCTTGGCCGCGGCGATGGCCTGGTTGGCGGCGTTCTGCTCGGCGCGCAGTCCCTCGACGCGGGGGAGGATCTCGCGCCGGCGGACGTCGAGCGCCAGGACGCGGTCCAGGACGCCGACGTCGGCGTCCCCGCGACGGGCCAGCGCGGCACGCACGGCGTCGGGGTCGCGACGGATCAGACGGAGGTCGAGCACGGCGACGGAGCCTATCCGCCGGTACGGCCCCGGTCAGTTGCGGGCGTTCTTGGACTTCCCATGTCCCGCGTACTTCGCCAGGAAGTCGGCCACCTGCTCGGCCTCCTTCCCGACGACGATGTCCTGCGGCATGATCGCGCCGGAGAACCCGCCGTTGCGGATCGCGTAGAGGACGCTTTCGCGGTCCTCCTTGCGGACGTTGAAGTTCGGACCGTCGACGCGCTCGCGACCCTTGACCTTCAGCGCGCCGCCCTCGGCGCCCACGATGCCGAGGTTGTGGCACGCCGAGCAGCGCTCGACGAAGAGCTTCGCGCCGACCTCGTACTCCGCCGGGACGCCCTTGATGACGCCCGGCTGCTTGACGTCGTTCTTCTCCTGGCCGCAGCCGGTGGCGGCGCCGGCGGCGACGACGAGAGCGGTCAGGGGGAGCAGGAAACGGCGAGGCATGCGGCCGGGCATCATACGTGACCCTTTCATGCGCAGGCTCCCCGCCCTTCTCCTTCTGGGCGCGGCGACCCTCGTGGGGTGTGGCGGCGGACCGTCGTACTCCCACGCTCGGGACGGCGTGCTCGAAATCAACCTTGACGAGTACCGCATCCGCCCTGAGAACTTCGAGGTTCCGGCGGGCCGCATCCACCTGGTCGTCACCAACACCGGACGCCTCACCCACAACCTCGCGATCGAGTCCTTCGAGCACGTGACGGGCGAGGAGGCCAAGCAGTACGGACGCACCGACACGCTCCATCCCGGCGAGCACGGCTCCGAGCAGGCGCCGATCACGCTCGAGCCCGGCAAGTACCGCCTGACCTGCACGATCGGCAACCACGACGACCTCGGCCAGTACGGCGAGCTGAAGGTCGTCGCCAGGTAGCCGGCGCGCGCCGCGCGCGCCGCCGGGGGGGCGAGTTTCTCCATCGACGGCACTTAACCCTCCATATGGGAGGTCAGAGTGCCATCGATGAAGCGATCCGCCGGCTGGCGGCCCGACAGCACGGCCTGGTCGCCAGGCGGCAGCTGCTGCGGCTGGGCCTCGGGGGCAAGGCCATCGACTACCGCATCCGGATGAAGCGGTTGATCGGCGTCGAGCGCGGCGTCTACGCCCTCGGCCATGCCGAGCTGCGGCCGGAGGGACGTGTCCTGGCGGTCGTCCTCAGCTGCGGGGACGATGCCGTGCTGAGCCATCGCAGCGCCGCCGCGCTGTGGGGCATGCGGCCGCGCAGCGGGGCGTTCGTCGAGGTCACGGTGGCGGGCGACGGCGGCCAGAAGGAGCGCGCCGGGGTCCGCGTCCACCGTTCCGTGGATCTCCCACCGAACGAGATCGCGACCGAGTCGGCCATCCCCACCACCACGCCGCCGCGCACCCTCCTCGACCTCGCCGCCGTCGTCCCCGCCCACCACCTGCGCCGTGCCGTAGAGCGCGCCGACGAGCTCGAGCTGTTCGATCTCAGCGAGATCGAGCGCGTCCTCGAGGCTCACCCGAGGCGCCCCGGCCGCCGCGCGCTCACCGCGCTCCTCGACGACCTCCGCACCTACGGCACCACGCCCACCCGCAGCGACCTTGAGGCCGCGATGCTCCAGCTCTGCCTCGACCGCCGGCTCCCGCGTCCGCAGGTCAACCGCCACGACGGCACCCGCGAGGTCGATTTCCGCTGGCCCTCCCACCGGTTGATCGTCGAGGTCGACGGTTGGGCCTACCACCGCACCCGCGCGGCGTTCGACGACGACCGGGCCCGGGATCGTGCGCTGCTGCGCGCCGGCTGGCGCGTGGCGCGGTTCAGCGACCGGCAGGTCGCGCGCGATCCCGACGCGGTCGCCGCGGACCTCGCCTCGCTGCTCGCCTCCGAGCAGGGATCGTGACGTCTGTCGCGAACTGAACGCGTGACGCGGGCGCCGGCCTCGATTTCGATCGCTTCACACGTCGTTCACGCGATCGCACTCGATACGGCGGCAACCTGGTCGGCGCCCGCGTCCCTTGCTTCGGCGCGCAGCCCCACGGTCCAGTGGGTCGCGCAGGAACGTCTCGCCTCGCCCACTAGTCTCCGAGCCAATGGAGGCGACGCCCGCAGTCGATCCCGTCCGCTACCGCGAGGTGGTCGGCAGCTTCGCCGCCGGCGTCGCCATCGTGACCGCGCACGGCTCCGAGGGACCCGCCGGCCTGACCACCAGCGCCGTGAGCAGCCTGTCGCTGGAGCCCGCGCTGCTGCTCGTCTGCTTCGACAACGCGTCGCGCACCCTGCCGGTCGTCGCGGACGCCGGCCGCTTCGCGGTCAACGTGCTGCGCGCCGGCCAGGAGGACCTGGCGCGGGTCTTCGCCTCCAAGCGCGTCGCCGAGGAGAAGTTCGAGTCCGTGACGCACACCGTCGCCCACGGCGTGCCCGTCCTCGACGACGCCCTGGCCTGGCTGGCCTGCGATCTCGAGGCACTGCATCCGGCCGGCGACCACACGATCGGCATCGGCCGCATCACCCAGCTCGACAGCGACCCCGACGGCGAGCCGCTCGTGTACTTCCGCGGCCGCTTCGGCCGGTTCGTCCTAGACCGGTAGTGGGTCCCCAACCGCCGCGGGTTTCGCCCCCTGGGCGAACACCCGCAAGGGAACCTGGCCCCCTGGGCCAGTGTTCCCCCTAGACGGTCCCGAGCGCGCGCAGCGCCAGGAACGCGATCACCAGCGCCGCCGCGGACATGACGCCCAGCTCGCGCCGGACGATCTGGAGCACCACCGAGCGCTGCTGGTCGGCCGGCAGCCGGCCGACGGCCTGCGCGTCGTCGAGGTCGCGATGGTCCAGCACGATCTGCGCCGAGGCCAGCCGCAGCTGCTCGGCGACGAACCCGACCGCGACCGGCAGCAAGGCGTACAACCAATAGAGGTCGTCCTTCGGCTGCAGGCCCGTCGCGGCCAGGACGCCGGCCGCCGCGGCCTGTCCGACGGCTGCCGCCTGACCGATCCGGATCAGTATCCACGCGTACGGCCGCGGGTCGACGCGCCACCACAGAAGGGCGGACACGAGGCCCGCGACGGCGTTCGTGATCGCCACCGCCAGGGCGAAGCCGTGCGCGACGTCGATCACGTCGGTCGTCTGCAAGTGCCGTGCGCCACTTTGTGGCAGCAAGTTACAAGTAGGTGATACAACGGAGGTCGAGTGCTCCGGACGTACCTTCCAGCCATCGTCTTCCTGGGTCTCGGGACGCTTGTCGGCGCGCTGTTCGTCACGGCCGGCAGCTTCCTCGGACCCAAGCCCAAGACGCCGACCACCTATCAGG
>NZ_DATHDY010000094.1:0-24120 GCF_035318805.1 Baekduia sp. | reverse complement strand
CCGTCGATGGCTGGTCCGGGCGGATGCCTGGGGTCGCACGATCTCGCAGCCGATCCTGGTCGGATCGGCAAGGGATCGGGTGGCCTCAGGCGCCGGCCGGGCCGGTCAGCGGCGGCAGCGAACCCGTGGAACAACTCATCTAGACCGCCAGGGAGTCCTCAAGGCGGCGCAGCTCCTGCGCCGCCGTCCACGCCCGCGTGCGCCGGGCGATCATCCAGCCGAGCGTCGTCGGCTGGTAGCAAGGCTCCGTCCGCGCCTCGGCGGCCGGCACCGAGCGGACGAACCCCGCGACGCGCGCGACCGAGAGCTGGAAGGCCGCGTCGTCCTCGCACAGCCGGCCGGGCTGCTCGAGCTCGCGCAGGCTCATGGGCCGCCCTTCGGTGGCCAGCACGCACAGCAGCTCGCGAGCGACGCTGCGGTAGGGGTCGGCGCGGTCGGTCATGGGGTGGTGCAGGCTCCTCCCCCCTGGTGGCGCTGTCCACGCCTCGCACCATTCTGCAGAGGTTCGCGCACGGCAAGCGCAAGTTCCGTCCACTCTCGTGCAGGTTCGGGCACCCCGGCGCTCCGCCGACAGCGTCCTTGCACGCCGCTCAAGCGGGGCCATGCAGCCGTCGATCACCCCGTGAGCATGGGTGTGCCCTCCTTCGCGGAGATCTCTCCAAGGATGCGCGTCACGCTGGGCGCGTGCGCGGTCGTGCTCGGAGCGCTGATCGCCTTCCTGCTGGTCGACGCCCTGATCGGGCTCGGCGCCGCCGGCCACGACGTCCATCGCTGGGCGCTGTCGTTCGGCGCGCTGCTCGCGACCGCCTCGCTGGCGATGCGGGTGATCGCGGTGGAGCGCGAGCGCCGTGCGTGGATCCCGCTCACCGGTGGAGTGGCCTCCTACGCTGCGGGCTCGCTGCTGTGGTCGGCGTTGTGGAGCGGCGACGCGCACCCGCCGATCCCGTCGGCGTCGGACCCGCTGTGGTTCGCCTTCTACCCCGCCGCCTACGCGTCGATCGCGATGCTGCTGCGCCGCTCGTTCGTCCGGGCGCCGGCCAGCATGTGGCTCGACGGCCTGCTCGCCGCGCTCACGATCGCCGCCGCCGGGATCGCGCTCGTCTACGGCACCGTCTTCGAGCACGCGGTCCGCTCGCGCTTCGGCGTCGCGGTCCAGTCCGCCTACCCGCTCGCGGATCTCGCGTTCATCGTCCTGGTCATCGCCATCGTCGCGATGTCCGGCTGGCGTCCCGGCGCCCGCTGGCTGCTGATCGGCTCGGCGATGCTCTGCTGGTTCGCCGGCGACACCACGAACCTCGACGAGGTCGCCGCGGGCGGATCGATCGCCCAGGGCGTGCCCGACCTGCTCTGGTGCATGGGCCTGGCCCTCCTGGCGCTCGCGCCGTGGCAGCGCCCGGCGGCCCCCGAGGGCCTGCGCGTCGAGGGCATCCGCGTCCTGCTCGTCCCCGCCGTCTTCAGCGCCGTCGCGCTCGGCCTGCTGGCCTACGACCGGATCGCCGGCCTCAACGGCATCACCGCCGGGCTCGCGCTCGCCGCGGTCGCCGTCGCGCTGGCCCGCACCACGCTCACGCTCCGCGAGGTCCAACTGCTGGCCGACGCCCGCCACGAGTCGCTCACCGACGAGCTGACGGGGCTGCCGAGCCGCCGCCACTTCCACCGCCGGCTGGACACCGTGCTGCGCGAGGCCGAGGCCGAGGGGCTGCCCTTCGCGCTGCTGATCTTCGACCTCGACCGGTTCAAGGACCTCAACGACACGCTCGGCCACGGCGCCGGCGACACGCTGTTGCAGCTCGTCGGGCGCCGGCTCAGCACCGCCCTGGAGCGCGGCGCGCTGCTGGCCCGCCTCGGCGGCGACGAGTTCGCCGTGCTGCTGGCGCCGGGCAACGACACCGCCGCGGCCATGACGGCCGCGCGCAAGGTGATCGACGCGATCGAGCGCCCGTTCGAGGTCGAGGGCCTGGAGCTCGACATCGGCGCGAGCGTCGGCGTCGCGCTCTACCCCGACCATGCGACCGAGGACGGCGAGCTGCTGCGGCGCGCCGACGTCGCGATGTACCTCGCCAAGGGCGCCGGCGGCGGCGTCGCGCTCTACGACCCCGAGCGCGACCTGCACACCCGCGACCGCCTCGCCCTCGGCCAGCAGCTGCGCGCCGGCCTGGACCGCGACGAGCTCGTCGTCTACTACCAGCCGAAGGTCGACCCGCAGCTCGGGCGCGTCCTCGGCGTGGAGGCGCTCGTGCGCTGGCAGCATCCGGTCCACGGCCTGCTGATGCCGCCCGACTTCCTGCCGCTGGCCGAGCGCTCAGGCCTGATGCCCAAGCTGACGCGCAAGGTGCTCGACCGCGCGCTGACGCAGCTCGCGCGCTGGCGCGCCGACGGCCTCGACCTCACGGTCGCCGTCAACCTCGCGGCCTCCGACCTGCTCGACCCGGACCTGCCCGGCGACGTCGCGCGCCTGCTGGCCTGCCGCGACGTGCCCCCGACGTGCCTGGCGCTCGAGGTGACCGAGGACGGCGTGATCGCCGACCCCGAGCGGGCCGCCGCGACCCTCGACGCGATCGCGCGCCTCGGCGTGCGGATCGCGCTCGACGACTTCGGCACCGGCTGGTCGTCGCTGGCGCACCTGCGCCGCCTGCCGGTGGCCGAGCTGAAGATCGACCGCTCGTTCGTCACCGACATGGCGACCGACGCCGACGACGCCGCGATCGTCCGCACGACGCTCGACCTCGCCCGCTCGCTGCGCCTGCGCGTCGTCGCCGAGGGCGTCGAGGACGACGACACCTGGGCGCTGCTCTCCGACCTCGGCGCGGACGCGATCCAGGGCTTCGTCCTCAGCCGCCCGCTCCCGGCCGCCCAGATCGACGCCTGGCTGGCCACGCGCCGCGACGGTCCCATCGCCCGTTGCGCGCCGCCGCACGACCGCACGTCGGCGTTCCAGACGGCCGAGACGCCGCTGCGGTTCCGGCTGTAGCCGGGCCGCCGCGTGGCTGAGCCACCTGGCCGTTGCGTTCGGCTCCGGTCCGGCGTGTACCGCTGGCGCGGAAGGACATCTGCGACAGCGACGTAACACTGCGACGGCCGGGGCGAACGCCGCCGCGGCCGCCGCTAGTGGGTCGCGCGTTTTGGTTTGGCGGCAAAGGAGTTCGGGGTTAGGCGACGCGGCGGCGGGCTTCGAGTTGGGCGATCGGTCCGCCGCCGTGGGTGCGGTTGCGCAGGCTGATGTAGTCGGCCATGGCCTTGGCCAGGGTGTCCCAGTCGGGATAGTCGGTGTTCTTGATGGTGAACTCACCGATCGCTCCGAAGTGGCACTCGATGCGGTTGAGAAAGCTGGCGTAGGTCGGGGTAGCGACCAGCTCGACGTTGCTGTCGGCCGCCCACTGGCGGATCTCCTGGGTCCAGTGCGCGGAGATGTTGTCCATGATCAAGTAGATCCGGCGCTTGGCGGGGTAGCGCATCCGGATCGTCTTGAGAAAACCCAGGACGTCGCGCGCGGCCTTGTGGGTGCGTAGCCGGCCAAAGAGCCGGTCGGCGTGGACGTCATAAGCGCCGAACAGGTAGCGCGTCCCGCCGTGGCGGTTGTAGGTCGCTCGATGGCGTTCGGGCCGGCCGGTCGGGGCCCAGCCGGCGCCCTGGTGGGGAATCAGCTGGATCGGGCCCATCTCGTCAAAGCACACGACCGGGCCGTCGGAGGGCGCTTGGCGGTAGAGCCCGAGCACGCGTTCGGCCTTGGTCTTGAACTCCGGGTCGGGACTCCATTTCCATGACCTGGTGCGCTGAAAGGACAGGCCGGCCTCATCCAACAGCGCGCGCAGCCCGGTCGGCGAGAGCCGCGCGATCTGCTGCTCGGCCAGATGCTGAGCGAGCTTTGCGATCGACCATCTGGTCAGCGCCACGCCCTGGGAATCGGGGCGGGCGCGCGCGACACAGACGATCTCGTCGCGCTGCTGGGGCGTGACTTTCTTGGGACGCCCGCCCCGATAGTCAGGGTCCAACGAACTGAACCCGCGGTCGTTGAACGCGTGGATGACCTTGCGCACATGCTCGGCATCGGTCAAATACAGCTGGGCGATCTGCGGCGCGGCCATCTCGGTCGCCGAGGCCAACAAGATCATCGCTCGGATCCGCGAGCACCGATGCTTGGCATCGGTCGCTACACGCTTGAGCTTGCGGGCCTCACCGGGATCCAGGCTCCGCACGAACACCTCTGCGGGACGCAACGAGCACCTCCAAAACTCGGATGCATCCTCCTTCGACACCGCAACGCCATTTCCGGTCTAACGTTTCCGCGAGCCCCACTAGCGGATCAGCGCGGCCACGGCCATCGTGCCCGCGGCGACCGTCGCGCGGTGGTCGCGGTCGGGCTCGCCCAGGATGCGGAGCGCCAGGCCGTCGCCCAGGCCGAAGATGATCTCGGCGATCGCCTCCGGCTCGGCCCGCAGCTCGAGGACGCCCTCGGCCTGCTTGGCGGCCAGCACCGCGGCGACCTGCTGGCGCGTGCGGCGCACGAGCTGCGTGAACTCGGTGGCGATGTCGGGGTTGCGCCGCGAGAGCGTGAAGACCTCGAACGACAGCGTGAGGAACTCGGTGTCGTCGCGGATCAGCGACTCGAGGGTGTCGCGCAGCATCGCGATGAAGTCCTCGGCCGACGAGGCGGCGGCGAGCTGGCCGTCCAGCGACGCCATGCGCAGCTCCGTGTCGCGCTTGACGACCTCGGCGAGCAGCCGCTCCTTGGAGCCGAAGTAGTAGTGCAGCAGCCCCCGCGAGACGCCGGCGTCGCGCGCGACGTGGTCGAACGTCGAGCCCGCGACGCCGCGCAGCGCCACCGACGCCCGCATGGCGTCCACGATGCGCTGCGCCTTCTCGCCGCTGAGCTGCGAGCGCTGGGTCGCGGCCTCCATTGCCGCATCCTAGCTGGCTGGCCAGCCTGCGACGCCACGAGGAAGGGCGCCCCGGAGGGACGCCCTTGGCGCTCGCGACGATGTCGGACGAGCGTGCCTACGCGGCGCTGCCGGCCGTCGGCGTGGCCGACGGAGCGGTCGTGGAGGTGTAGTCGAACTCCTCCTCGGCGCCGAACAGCGTGTCCAGGATCTTCGAGCGCAGGTCCGCGCTCAGCGCAACCGCGAGGCCGCCGGCGATCGCGAGCAGCAGGAGCTTGCGGCCGAAGCCGCCGCGCTTCTTGCGCTTGGGACCCGCGCGCAGGGACGAACCGGCGTCCTTGAGCGCCTCGGCGGCGACCTGGAGGTCCTTGTGGAACTTCTTGTCATCGGAGATGACCTTGGCGGGCGCCTTGCCGTTGGACAGGCGATCGTAGGCGTCGCGCGCAGCCTCGAAGGCGACGCGGACGTTGTCGCGCAGGTCGTCGTCCTCGATGACCCGCTGGACATACGGGTTTGAGCGGGCCGCGGTGACGGCGCCGGCGGCAGCGGCCGCCTTCTTCTTCTTGGCCATGCAGCTTCCCTCTTTGGGTCGGGGTCGTGCGTCTTTGCCGAGCATACCCGCACCCCGGGGGATGTCACGCAGGCGCTTGGAGCGCGGCGGCCAGCACTTCGCCGACCTCGTTGACCCACACGAACTCCAGGCGGCGGCGCAGATGCTCGGGCACGTCCTCGGCATCGGCCTCGTTGAGGGCCGGGGCGATCACGGTGCGGACCTCGTTGCGCTGCGCGGCGAGGGCCTTCTCCTTGAGGCCGCCGATCGGCAGGACCTGGCCGGTCAGCGTGATCTCCCCCGTCATCGCGACGTCGTCGCGGACCGGGCGCCGCGAGATCAGCGACGCCAGCGCGGTCGCCATCGTGATGCCGGCGCTCGGTCCGTCCTTGGGCGTGGCGCCCGCGGGCACGTGGACGTGCAGGTCGTGGTCGCCGAACCAGGCGTCCTCGAGCTCGGGCGCAACGTCGTGCGCGTGGGCCTTGACCCAGGTCAGCGCGGCCTGCGCGGATTCCTTCATGACGTCGCCGAGCTGGCCGGTGAGCACGAGCTTGCCGGTGCCCGGCGTCGCCGAGGCCTCGATGAACAGCACGTCGCCGCCGACCGGCGTCCACGCCAGCCCCGTGGCGACGCCCGCCGTCTGGGTGCGGCGCTTGGCCTCGGAGTGCACGCGCGCGCGGCCGAGCAGCTCGCGCACGCGCTCGGGCGTGATGGTCACCTTGGCGGGCTTGGTCCCCGGCTCGGCCTCGGCGACGCGCCGCGCGACCTTGCGCGCGATCGTGCCGATCTCGCGCTCCAGCCCGCGGACGCCCGCCTCGCGGGTGTAGTCGGAGATGACCCGGCGCAGCGCCTTGTCGCCGAACGCGATCCAGGACTTCTTGAGGCCGTTGCGCTCGATCTGGCGCGGGACGAGGTAGCGCTTGGCGATCTGCAGCTTCTCGTCCTCGGTGTAGCCGGCGAGCTGGATGATCTCCATGCGGTCGCGCAACGGCCCGGGCACGCGATCGAGGTCGTTGGCCGTGCAGACGAACATGACCTTGGACAGGTCGAACGGCACGTCGAGGAAGTGGTCGCGAAAGCTCGCGTTCTGCTCGGGGTCGAGCACCTCGAGCATCGCGCTGGACGGATCGCCGCGGAAGTCGGCGCCCATCTTGTCGATCTCGTCGATCATGAACAGCGGGTTGTCGGATCCGGCGTCGCGCAGCGCGCGGATGATCGTGCCGGGCATCGCGCCGATGTAGGTCCGGCGGTGGCCGCGGATCTCGGCCTCGTCGCGCACGCCGCCGACGCTGATGCGCTCGAACCGCCGCCCCAGCGCGCGCGCCACCGACTTGCCCAGCGACGTCTTGCCGACGCCCGGCGGGCCCGCGAAGCAGAGGATGGTGCCACGGGAGACCTCACCCCGCCCACCCACGAGCTTGCGCACCGCGAGGAACTCGAGGATGCGGTCCTTGACCTGCTCGATGTCGTAGTGGTCCTCGTCGAGGACCACGCGCGCGTGCACGAGATCGAGGTCGTCCTCGGTGCTCTTGCCCCACGGCAGCGAGGCGATCCACTCGAGGTAGTTGCGGATCACGCCGTGCTCGGCCGCCTGGGCGGGGAGCTGCTCGAGGCGGCGCAGCTCGCGGTCGGCCTGCTTGCGGACGTCCTCGGGCAGGTCGATGTCGGCCAGCTGCTCGCGCAGCTCGCGCGCCTCCTCGGCGGACTCGTCGAACTCGCCGAGCTCGTCCTGGATCGCCTTGAGCTGCTGGCGCAGCACGTACTCGCGCTGACCTTTGTCGATCTCGGACTGGACCTGGGACTGGATCTCGGAGCCGATCGAGATGACCTCCAGCTCGCGGGCCAGCGTCTCGGCGAGGCGGCGCAGCCGGCGGCCGACGTCGAGCTCCTCCAGGAGCGCCTGCTTCTCCTCGGTCGGCAGGCGCAGCGAGCCGGCGATCAGATGGCTGAGCGTCGAGGCGTCGTCGATGTTGGCGACCGCGAGCTGCAGCTCCTCGGGCAGGTAGGGCGCCTGCTCGACGATGCGGCTGAACGTGCCCTGCACGTTGCGCGTCAGCGCCGTCAGCTCCGGCGACTCCCGCACCTCGT
Organism: Baekduia sp.; assembly: GCF_035318805.1. Lineage (GTDB taxonomy): Bacteria > Actinomycetota > Thermoleophilia > Solirubrobacterales > Solirubrobacteraceae > Baekduia. The sequence continues at coordinate 16,605 of NZ_DATHDY010000094.1, read as the reverse complement.
CGGGCAGCTCCTGCACGTCGGCCACGAGGTAGGGCTCGCGCTGGACCCACTCGCTCAGGCGCACGCGCTGGGCGCCCTGGACGAGGATCCGCAGCGTCCCGTCGGGAACCTTGATCATGCGGGCGACCGCGCCGACGACGCCGACGTCGTAGAGATCCTCGGGCCCGGGCGCCTCCAGCTCGGGGTTGCGCGAGGCGACCATCACGAGCAGCCGGTCGCCGGCCAGGACGTCGTTGACCAGCTGCACGGAGCGCTCCTGGCCGATGGCCAGCGGCGTCAGCGTGTCGGGCAGCGGGACGGTCTCGCGCAGCGGCAGCACGGGCAGCGTGTCGGGCACGCCGTTGCGCACCCCCACCTCGACCGGCCGCCCGCCCCCCTCAGCGCTGATCTCGATCACGTCGCCGACTGTACCCCGCGGGCATCGGGACTGGCGCCGGGGACCTACCGGCGGGTAGGATCGCGTCCGCGTGCTGGGAGGCCGTCGCTAGGAGGAGGCGACATATGGACCCGTCCCAGGTTCGACGTCCGCTCATCGCGGCCGTCGCAGCGCTTGCCCTGGCGTCAGCATGCGCAGCACCAGCCCACGCCGATCCGGCCGACCTGTCCTTCTCGACGCTCTCGTGCGCCGCGGTCGACGGCTCGACGCGACCGGGCGATCTCGTGCAGTGCACGCTCGTCGCGCGCGTGCTCGGGCCCGCCAACGCGAACGCCGTCACGGCCGACGTCTCGATTCCGACGGCCACGGCCTTCGACCCGCTGCCGTATGCCCAGGGCGTGCCCGACGACCCGCTGCACCCCACCTCCATCCACTTCGGCACGGTCGTGCTCGGGCTGATGAACCCGAGCTTCTCGAAGCCGGCGACCGTCCGCCTGCGCGTCGCGGCGGACGCCGACCCCGGCGCGTCGATCCAGCCGGTCGCGCGGATCCGCAACGGCGTCGAGCCCGACACGATCCTGACCGCGGCGGCGCTGACCGTCATGCCGCAGCCCGCTGACCTGGGCGCCAGCACGACGGCGTGCGCCGACGCCGGCGCGCCGCCCCTGCGGGCGGGCGACACGCTGGAGTGCACGTTCCGGCTCGCCAACGCGCCGGGCCGCGAGGACGCCGTCGGCGTCACGGTCACGGCGCCGATCCCGCGCGGCACGACGTGGACGGCGGGCGGCAACGAGACGGCGCATTCCGCCACCGGCGTCACGTGGTCGGCCGCCGCGCTGCCCGACGGCGTGAAGTCCGGCGCCACCGCCGGCGCGCTGCGCTTCCGCGTGACCGTCGACCCCGCGCTGCCGGGCGGGACGACGCTCTTCGTCAACGCGACGGCGAGCTGGCAGAACGCGCTGAGCGAGTCCTACGGGTCGGTCGGGCTCGGCGCCCCGGCGATCACCGTCGCGCCCGGCCCGGCGGTGCTCAGCGCCAGCGCGCTGGGCTGCGTCGACCTCGACGGCGCGCCCCTGCTGGCCGGCGACTCGCTGTTCTGCACGCTGAACGTCGTAGCGGCCGCCGGCCACGAGGACGTCACCGACGTCCACGCGAGCGCCGGCGTGCCGGCGGGCGCGGCGGCGGGCTCGCCGACCGACGCGAGCGGCACGCGCATGCCGTTCGACCCGGGCAGCTTCGCGACGATCGTGGCGGGGTCGGCCAAGTCGGTGGCCTACAAGCTGACGGTCGCCGCCGACGCGGTGGCCGGCACCATGGTGGTGCCGACCGCGCAGGTGTCGGGACGCAGCGTGCCGAGCGACGTGACGGTGAGCCAGGCCCTGGTGGCCGGTCCGTACGTGGTCGGCGTGCGCGCGCCGGCGGCCGCCCGTCCGGACACGGTGGCGGCGAGCGTCGCGGCCACGGTGGCGGCGGCCGCGGCCGCGCCGCCCACGGCGTCGCTCATCTGCGCGTCGCGGCGCGTCGTCGTCGTCAACGTCAGGCCGCCGCGCAGCCGGCGCTGGAAGTCGGTGACGTTCTCCTTCGCCAAGAAGACGGTCAAGGGCAAGAAGGTCGCGAGCACGGGCGCGTTCCGCGCGCGCCTCGTCTTCCAGGGGCTGCCGAAGGGCGCGCTGAAGGTCTCGATCAAGGGCGTGACGACGAAGGGCACGACGGTGCGCAGCGCGCGCACCTACAACCTCTGCGCGAAGAAGACCTGACGGGGACGCTCAGACGCCGGACCCGGACCGCGGCGCGGGAGCGTCCGGGTCGGGCACCTCGATCGGCACCCGGCGGGCACGCGACTCGGGGCGCAGCAGCGGCAGCTCGACCCGCAGGATGCCGTCGCGGTAGGTGGCGCGGGCCTCCTCGGCGACGACGTCGGCGCCGAGGGGGATCACGCGGCGAAACGGCCCGAAGTCGATCTCGAGCTGCTGGTAGACGCGGCCTTCGGAGTCGGTCGGGCGGCGATGGCCGGCAATGACCAGCTCGCGCCCCTCGATCTCCAGCCCGATCTCGTCGGGATCGATGCCCGCCAGCTCGGCGTGCACCACCGCGCGCGGCAGGTCGGGGGCGGGCGGGTTCTCGTAGAACACGTCGACCGCGGGCGAGAAGCCGCCGCGGTGATGGGGGCCCAGCACCCCGCCGCCGAAGACGTCGCCGAACAGCTCGTCCATCTCGCGGCGCATCCGCTCGAAGTTGGCGAAGAGGTCGCGCTCGGGAGGCACGCGACGAATGTACCGTCCCCGCGAGGCCTCCCGGCCTACAGCTCGTAGACGGCGCCCTCCCGGGCGACCGTCACCGGTCCGCCGAAGGTGCGCTCGGCCTCGCGCTGCGCCCACTGCGCGTCCATCTCGTCGGAGAAGTGGGTGATGACCAGCCGCCGGGCGCCGGCGCGGCGGCCGTGCTCGCCGGCCTCGGCGGGCGTGAGGTGCCCGCGCACCCCGGCGCGCTCGGGCCGCGGGAGCGTCGCCTCCACCATCAGCAGGTCGGTGTCCTGCGCGAAGCGGACGAGCTCGTCGGTCGGCGCCGAGTCCGCGCCGTAGGTGAAGCGCGCGGCGCCGTCGGCGGCGGAGCGCACCTCGATCGCGCACGTCGGCAGGAAGTGCGGGACCTCGTGGAAGCGCACGCGCAGCGCGCCGACCTCGAGCTCCTCGGTCGCCGCGTACTCGTGGATGTCGAAGGCGTTCTCGACGAGGTCCTCGGCGCCCCACGTGCCCACGATGCGCCGGAACGTCTGGGCGGCGCCGTGCGGGGCGAACAGGCGCGGGCGCGCGGGGCGGTCGGTGCCCGGCCAGCCGTCGACCGGCACGGGCTGCTGGCGCGGCGCGTAGGTCAGCGCGTACGCGTAGGGCACGAGGTCGAGGAAGTGGTCGGCGTGCAGGTGCGAGATGACCACGGCGTCGACGGCGACGTAGTCGCGATGCTCGCGCAGCTTGCCGAACACGCCGTTGCCGCAGTCGACCAGGAGGAACGTCCCGGCCTCCTCGACGAGGTACCCGCTGCATGCTCCTCCGGCGTCCTGCCAGGAGGGCGATTTGCCCAGCACGGTGATGCGCATCCTTGACCCCCTTCTCCTCAGGCGGGCACTGTAGTCCCTGCGGCCGGCGGAGCCGCCGGGCGGCCGGCGGCTGACGCGGCTCAGGCCACCGCGGCCAGCGGGCGGCCCGTGGGCAGCGCCCGGGCGGCGGCGCGGAGCGCTTCGACGACGTGGTCGACGAGCGGGTCGTTCTCGCCGACGCGGACGGCCGCCTGGATGCGCCGCTCGGGTGGGCGGCCGCGGAGGGGGCAGATCGCGACGTCGCTGCGGACGTTGGCGGTGGCGAGGCTCGGGATGAGCGCCACGCCGACGCCGGCCGCGGCCATGCCCTGCAGCGCGTTGTAGTCGTCGAACGCGAGGCGAATGTTCGGCTCGAAGCCCGCGTCGCGGCAGGCGCGCAGGACGATGTTCGAGTCCGGGCAGGTCCCGCCGACGTCGGGCAGCAGCCAGTCCTGCTCGGCGAGCTCCTCGAGCCCGATCGAGGCGCGGCCGGCCATCGGGTGCTCGGCCGGCATGACCAGCAGCAGCGGGTCGTCGCAGAGGTGGACGTGGTCGACGCCGGGCCGCGCGCCGACCGGCTGCAGCTCGGAGTCGATGACCGTGGCCAGGTCGACGCGCCCGCTCAGCAACTCGTCGATCGCGGGCTCGGGCTCCAGCACGCGCACCTCGAGGCGCAGGTCGGGCCGGCGGGCGCGAAGGTCGCGGGTCGCGCCCGGCAACAGGCCGGCGGCGACGGTCGGGAACGCGCCGATGCGGACGGTCGGGCGGCCGGCGCCCGCGGCGGAGCGGACGTCCTCCTCGGCCCGGCGCGCCGCGTCCAGGAGCGAGGCGGCGCGGGTGAGCAGCAGCTCGCCCGCGGGCGTCGGATGCACGCCGCGCGCGTCGCGGTCCAGCAGGCGCACGCCGACGGCCGCCTCCAGCCGCGACACGTGCTGCGAGACCGCCGGCTGCGTGTAGCCCAGCGCGACGGCCGCGTCGCTGAACGAGCGGCGCAGGGCGACCTCCCGGAACGTCGTCAGCAGCTTCAGGTCGAGCATCACGAACCATGATCGCAGCCAGGTCAAGTCATCATTGGACTTGATGCCGCGAGGCGCGCAAGATAGGCCCATGACCTCCTCCACCGCCCCCATCACCATCCGTCGCGCCACCGCCGACGACGCCGCGGCGCTGGAGCGGCTCGCGCGGCTCGACAGCCAGCGGCTGCCCGCCGGACCGCACCTCGTCGCCCTCTCGGGCGACCGCTACGTCGCCGCCGCGTCGCTGGCCGACGGCCGCTGGGTCGCCGACCCGTTCGCGGTCTCTGCACCGATCGTGGAGCTCCTGCGCCAGCGCGTCGCGAGCCTCACCGGCCGCGCGCCGCGCCGCCCCGGCGACGCCGCGCTGGACCTGCTGCGCGGGCTGTTGCCCTCGGCGCCGCGCGGCGCCCGCGCGTAGACCTTAGATCTAGAACGACGTGATCACGGTCCGCACGCCTTCGTGGCGATCCATCGCCGCGAAGGCGTCGTTGACCTCGTCGAGCCCGATGCGCTGCGTGACGAACGCGTCGAGATCGAGGTCGCCGGCCAGGTAGCGGTCCACGAGCTCGGGGACGCGGTCGCGTCCCTTGGCGCCGCCGAACGACGCGCCGGCGATCCGCCGCCCGGTGATCAGGTACCGCGGCACGACCTCGAGCACCTCGCCCTTGCCCGCGACGCCGGCGACCGTGGCCAGGCCCCAGCCCATGCGGGCGGACTCGACGGCCTGGCGCATGACCTTCACGCTGCCGGTCGCCTCGAACGTGTAGTCGGCGCCGAAGCCGTCGGTCATGTCGAGGATCTGCTGCACGGCGTCCGGCCCCCCGACGAACGTGTCGGTCGCGCCGTGCGCGCGGGCCTGCGCCAGCCGGCCCTCGTCCAAGTCCACGCAGATGATCCGGTCGGCGCCCGCCAGCCGCGCGCCCGCGACCGCGCCGAGGCCGACGAGGCCCGCGCCGAACACCGCGACCGTCGAGCCTCGCTCCACCTTGGCGACGTACAGCGCGGCGCCGATGCCGGTGGTCGCGCCGCACGCGAGCGTCGCCACCGTGGCCAGCGGCGCCGCCGGGTCGATCTTGGCCAGCGCGATCTCGGGCATGACGGTCGCCTCGGCGAACGTCGAGGTGCCCATGAAGTGGCGGATGCGCTCCTCGCCGCGGTGCAGGCGCGTGGTGCCGTCGGGCAGGTGGCCGAGGTTCTGCTGCTCGCGGATCGCCAGGCAGAGGTTCGTCTTGTCGCTGCGGCAGTGGAGGCACTCGCGGCACTGCGGCGAGAACAGCGTGACGACGTGGTCGCCCGGCAGCACCGACGTGACGCCCTCCCCGATGGCCTCCACGACGCCCGCGCCCTCGTGGCCCAGGACCGCCGGCGCGTACCCGGAGGGGTCGGCGCCCGAGGCGGTGTACATGTCGGTGTGGCAGACGCCGCAGGCCTCCAGGCGGACCAGCGCCTCGCCCGGGCCGGGACCGTCGAGGTCGATCTCCTGGACGACGAGGGGCTGCCCGAACTCCTCCAGCACGGCGGCACGGATCTTCATGGAGGCCAGACTATCCGTGCAGCGCGGCCTGCTCCTGGGCGTTGGGGAACGCCCAGGCGGCGGTGGTGCGGCCCGGCTGGCGGAAGTGGAACCGCAGCTGGCGCGGCGGGCGCAGCCCCTCGGGGTGGTCGGGGCGGAACGTCGCACAGGGCTCGTCGACCGACAGCGCGCAGAGCAGGTTGCAACGGAAGTAGCAGTCGTCGCAACTGGGCTTCTTGGTCTTTGCGCGCGCCTTCGACATCCGTGTTCCGTTCTCCTCCTGCTGGGTCCGCTCGTGCACCACGGCCGGCATCGAAGCACGTTGCAAGGGACCCACGCAACGCCCCTTCCCGCAAATCGCATACATCCGCATCGGACGGCGTCACGGCCATCCCGCAAATGGCGAGAAAGGCCCGAAATCCCTGCTAAGAGCGGGAATCGACCACCGTTTCACGGTGTTTGCGGGGAGGATGCGAGGAACTCCGGCGTGCCTCCCGGCGACCTGCTATCCGGCTGCTGCGACGCGGTCGGCGATCAGCCGCGCGAGGGCCAGCGAAGAGGTCGCGGCGGGCGACGGCGCGTTGCGCACGTGGATCGCTCCCCCGGCCTCGTGGACCACGAAGTCGTCGACCAGCGCGCCGTCGCGCGCGACGGCCTGGGCGCGGATCCCCGCCGGCCCCGGCTCCACGTCGCCGGGCCCGACGGCGGGCACGTAGCGCGCGCACGCCGCGACCAGGGCGCGGCGGCTGGCCGCGAGATGCAGCTCGGTCAGGCCGGTCCGCCACCAGCGGCGCATCATGCGCCAGGTGCCGGGCCAGGCCAGCGTGGCGCGCAGGTCCTCGCCGCGCACGCGGGTCAAGGTGTAGGCGTCGCGCGCGCCGACCAGCAGCGCCGTCGGCCCGAGGAGCACTTCGCCGTCGACGCGGCGCGTCAGATGCACGCCGAGGAACGGCAGCTCCGGGTTGGGCACGGGGTAGATCAGCCCGCGGACGAGGTGGCGCGCCTCGGGCGCCAGGCGCAGGTAGCCGCCGCGGAACGGCACGATGCGCGGGTCGGGATCGGCGCCCGCGGCGACCGCCACGCGGTCAGACCACGCGCCCGCGCAGGTGAGCACGCGCCGAGCGCGCAGCTCGCCGCGGGCGTGCACGACGCGCGTCGCGGCGCCGCCCGGACCGCCGTCGCGGGAGATCGCCGTCACCCCCGCGCCCGTGGCGACCACCGCGCCGCCCGCCTCCAGCTGCGCCGCCAGCGCGCGTGCCACGGCGCCGAAGTCGACGATCCCGGTGTCGGGCGAGTGCAGCGCGGCGATCCCCGCGGCGTGCGGCTCGATCTCGGCCAGCTCGGCCGGACCGATGCGCCGCAGGCCCGGCACGCCGTTGGCGCGCCCGCGCGCCTCCAGGGTGTCGAGCCCGGCGAGCTCGGAGCGCTCCAGCGCCACGATGACCTTGCCGCAGCGCTCGTGGGCAATGTCGTGCTCCTCGCAGAAGGCGTACATCTCGCGCACACCCTCGACGCACAACTGCGCCTTCAGCGATCCCGGCGCGTAGTAGATGCCGGCGTGCGCGACCCCGGAGTTCGAGCCGGTCTGGTGCCGGCCGACCGCGTCCTCACGTTCGAGCACCACGATGCGCGCGTCCGGCCGGCGCCGCTGCAGCTCGCGTGCGGTGGCGAGGCCGATGATGCCGCCGCCGACGACGGCGACGTCGCACTCGCCCGAAGGGTCTGCCTGCGTCATGCGGGGATCGTACGGGGCGCGGATCGGGCACAGTCCATCCCTCGATGACCGTCCTCGTTACCGGAGCCAGCGGCTACGTCGGAGCCGCGCTGATCCCGCGCCTGCAGGCCGCCGGCCGGCCCGTCCGCGCCTTCGCCCGCGACCCGGGGCGCGTGGCCGCCGCCGGCGTGGACGTCGGCAACCTCGACATCGTCACCGGCGACGCCGTCAGCGGCGAAGGCCTCGACCGAGCGCTCGACGGCGTGGACGTCGCCTTCTTCCTCATCCACTCGATGGAGACCGGGGCGCCCGGCAGCGGACCGGCCGACGGCTTCCGCTCGCGCGAGCGCCGTGCCGCGGAGGCGTTCGCCGAGGCCGCCCGTCGCGCCGGCGTGCGCCGGGTCGTCTACCTCGGCGGCCTCGTGCCGGCCACGGGCGCGGCGTCCGACCACCTCGCCAGCCGCCTCGAGGTCGAGCAGACCCTGCTGGAGGCGGCGCCCGAGGCGCTCGCGCTGCGCGCCTCGATCGTCATCGGCGCGCGCTCGCGCTCGTTCAGGTTCCTCGTGCGGCTCGTCGAGCGCGTGCCGGTCATGCCGCTGCCGGCCTGGCGCGAGAACCGCACCCAGCCCATCGACGGGCGCGACGTCCTGGCCTTCCTGCTGGCGGGCGGCTCCTCGCCCGCGGTCGACCGGCCGCTGTCGCTCGACATCGCCGGCCCCGACGTCGTGACCTACGGCGAGCTGGTCGCCCGCATCCGGGACGCGCTGCTGGTGGGACGCGCGCCGATCCCCCTGGGCTTCAACCTGACGCCCGTGGCCAGCCGCGTGGCGGCCGCGATCGCCGGCGAGGACCACGCGCTCATCGGGCCGCTCATGGAGGGCCTGGAGGGCGACCTGCTGCCGCGCGACGGCGAAGCCGCCGGGCTGCTCGGCGTGCGCCTGCACCGCCTCGACGCCGCGATCGAGCGGGCGCTGCGCGACTGGGAGGCCGTCGAGGAGCTGCGAGCGCGCTGACCGCCCGCCCCGCGGGTAGGGTTCACGCCAGTGAGCGACGTGTCCACGAGCATCGACATCGACGCGCCCGTCGAAGACGTTTGGCGCACCGTGATGGACCCTCGGCAGTTGGGTGACTGGGTCACCATCCACCGTGAGCTGCTGTCCTACTCACCGGACACGATGGAGCAAGTGCTCAGCCTGCGCGGAGCGAAGTTCAAGGTGAAATGGCAGCTGGAGACCAACGACGCTCCTCACCATGCCGAGTGGAAGGGCCGCGGGCCGGCCCGCTCGCACGCCGAGACCGAGTACCGCCTGTCTGACAACGGCAAGGGCGGCACGCGGTTCGACTACCGCAACGAGTTCCGCGCCCCGCTGGGCCCGCTGGGCGCGCTCGCCAGCCACGCGCTCGTCGGCGGGCTGCCGGCCAAGGAGGCCAACGCGTCGCTGCAGCGCCTCAAGGCGCTGGTGGAACGCGGCAGCTGAGCCCGGGCCACGCACCCACCGGGTGCATCACAGCGTGCATCGCATTGACCTTCTCCACCGATCCGTGTGACACTCACTTCCACTAACAGTAACTTTGGGGAGAGGGCAGGCAGGCGATGGCAGATTTTCTGGACGAGAAGCGGCGCGAGATGCAGGAGCGTCTCAAGGAGCTGCGCCCGCTGGTGGACGAGTTCCACCGCTTGGAGGCGGCCGTCGCCGCACTGGACGGCGTGAACCCCACCGGAGCCGCGACGCCCGCGCGCCGGCGCTCCAGCGGGTCCGGCGGCGGCGAGGGCAACGGCCGGCGCGGCCGGCCGCGCGGCTCTGGCACGCGCGGCAAGCAGGCGCTGGATGCGGTGCGCGCCAACCCCGGCATCACGATCCCCGAGATCGCCGAGCAGATGGGCATCCAGCAGAACTACCTCTATCGGGTGCTCCCCGGCCTCCAGAAGGACGGCCTCATCCGCAAGGAGGGCCGGGGCTGGCATCCGATGGACGCCGCGTAGGCGCTCAGTCGCCCCAGCCTAGATCAGGCCGAGCTCGCGGACGGCGTCGCGCTCGCCCTTGAGCTCGTCGACCGTGATGTCGATCTTGGACTGGGCGAAGTCGCCGACGTCCAGGCCCTCGACGATCTCGTAGGCGCCGCCGCTCGTGCGGACCGGGAAGCTCGAGATCAGGCCCTCCTCGACGCCGTACTGGCCGCCCGAGGGGACCGCCATGGAACGCAGGCCGTCGGCCCCGAGCGCCCAGTCGCGCACGTGGTCGATGGCCGCGTTCGCTGCGCTGGCGGCCGAGGAGGCGCCACGCGCCTCGATGATCGCGGCGCCGCGCTTGCCGACGTTGGGCAGGTACTCGTTCTCGTACCACGCCATGTCGTCGACGGCATCGACGGCGGGCCCGCCGTTGACGGTGGCGTTGAACAGGTCGGGGAACATCGTCGGCGAGTGGTTGCCCCACACGACCAGGTCCCGGACGTTGGTGACGGCGACGCCGAGCTTGTTGGCGAGCTGCGCCACGGCGCGGTTCTGGTCCAGGCGCGTCATCGCGGTGAAGCGCTCGTCGGGGACGTCCGGCGCGTTGCTCATGGCGATCAACGCATTGGTGTTGGCCGGGTTGCCCACGACGAGCACCTTGATGTCGTCGGCGGCGTGGGCGTTGATGGCCTGGCCCTGCGGCTTGAAGATCGCGCCGTTGGCCTCCAGCAGGTCGGCGCGCTCCATGCCCTTGGTCCGCGGGCGCGCGCCCACGAGCAGGCCCACGTTGGCGCCGTCGAACGCCTCGTTGGGGTCGGCGGTGATGTCGATGGCCTCCAGCAGCGGGAAGGCGCAGTCGACGAGCTCCATGGCGGTGCCCTCTGCAGCCTTCAGCGCGGGCTCGATCTCCAGGAGGCGGAGCCGGATCTTCTCGTCCGGCCCGAGCAGCTGGCCCGACGCGATGCGGAAGAGGAGGGCGTATCCGATGGCGCCGGCAGCGCCGGTCACGGTGACAGTCTTGGGCATGGGTCGAAAACCTATCGGTGGGGGTCGGGCTGGGGTTCTTCGGTGATCGAGGCCAAGGCCTCGTTGAGCGTCGCGCTCGGGCGCATGGCCGCGACCACCCGGTCGGGATCCGGCCGGTAGTAGCCGCCGGCGTCCACGGGCGAGCCCTGGACGTCGGCGAGCTCCTGCACGATCGCCGCCTCGTCGTCGGCCAGCCGCTGCGCCAGCGGCGCGAAGCGCGCCGCGAGCTCGGCGTCCTCGGTCTGGGCGGCAAGCTCCCGCGCCCAGTACAGCGCGAGGTAGAAGTGGCTGCCGCGGTTGTCGATCTCGCCGACCTTGCGCGACGGCGAGCGGCCCTCCTCCAGCACGCTGCCGGTGGCACGATCGAGCGTGTCGGCGAGCAGCTGGGCGCGCGCGTTGCCCGTCTTGCCGGCGAGCATCTCCAGCGACACGGCCAGCGCGAGGAACTCGCCGAGCGAGTCCCAGCGGAGGTGGTTCTCCTTCAGGAACTGCTGGACGTGCTTGGGCGCCGACCCGCCGGCGCCGGTCTCGAACAGGCCGCCGCCGTTCATGAGCGGGACGATCGAGAGCATCTTCGCGCTCGTGCCCAGCTCGAGGATCGGGAACAGGTCGGTGAGGTAGTCGCGCAGGACGTTGCCGGTGACCGAGATGGTGTCCTCGCCGCGGCGGGCCCGGTCGAGCGTGAAGCGGGCGGCCTCGTCGACCGGGAGGATCTCGATCCGCAGGCCGTCGGTGTCGAGCGCCTCGAGCGCGGGGCGGACCTTCGCGAGCAGCTCGGCGTCGTGCGGGCGCGTCTCGTCGAGCCAGAAGACAGCGGGGGCGCCGGTCGCGCGCGCGCGGGTGACGGCGAGGCGGACCCAGTCCTGGACCGGCGCGTCCTTGGTCTGGCACATGCGCCAGATGTCGCCCGCGTCGACGTCGTGCTCGAGCAGCGTCGTGCCGGCGGCGTCGACGACGCGCACGATGCCCGGCGTGCCGACCTCGAAGGTCTTGTCGTGCGAGCCGTACTCCTCGGCCTTCTGGGCCATCAGCCCGACGTTCGGCGTCGTGCCCATCGTCGCCGGGTCGAAGGCGCCGTGCTCCTTGCAGTGCGCGATCGTCTCGGCGTACAGCGCGGCGTAGCTCGAGTCGGGGATGACGCACTTGGCGTCGCGCTGGGCGCCCGCGGCGTCCCAGCCCTGGCCGGACGCGCGGACGAGCGCGGGCATCGAGGCGTCGATGATCACGTCGCTGGGAGCGTGCAGGTTGGTGATGCCGCGGTCCGAATCGACCATGTAGAGGTCGGGCCCGGCGGCGAGCGCGGCCTCGACGGCCTCCTGGACCTCGGGATGCGCGCTCAGCAGGCTGGCCAGGCCGTCGTTCGGCGTCACGTCGCCGACGTCTGCGTAGACGTCGTCACCGACGAAGGCGCGGACGGCGTGGCCGAAGATGATGGGGTCGGAGACCTTCATCATGGTGGCCTTGAGGTGCACGGAGAAGAGCACGCCCTGCTCCTGCGCCTCGGCGATCTGCTGCGCGAAGAACGCCTGCAGCGCGGCGCGGCGCATCACCGACGCGTCGATGACCTCGCCGGCCAGCAGCGGCGTGGACGCCTTGAGGACCGTGACGGTGCCGTCGGCGGCGACATGGTCAATGCGTACGTCGGTCGGCTCCCGGACGGTGGTCGAGCGCTCGGTGGAGCGGAAGTCGCCGCCGTCCATCGTCGTGACGTGCGTCTTGGAGTCCGCCGACCAGGCGCCCATCGAGTGCGGGTGCCTGCGCGCGAACGCCTTGACCGACGCGGGCGCCCGGCGATCGGAGTTGCCCTCGCGCAGGACCGGGTTGACCGCGCTGCCCTTCACCGCGTCGTAGCGGGCGCGGATGTCGCGCTCCTCGTCGGTGGCGGGGTCCTCGGGGTAGTCGGGGATCGCGTAGCCGTCGGCCTGCAGCTCGGCGATCGCGGCCTTCAGCTGGGGCAGCGAGGCGCTGATGTTCGGCAGCTTGATGATGTTGGCGTCGGGCGTCTGGGCCAGCTTCCCGAGCTCGGCGAGCGCGTCGGCGACCTGCTGCTCGGGGGCGAGGCGGTCGGGGAAGTGGGCGAGGATCCGGCCGGCGAGGGAGATGTCGCGCAGCTCGATCTCGACGTCGGCCGTGGCGGCGAACGCCTCGACGATCGGCAGCAGCGACTTCGTCGCGAGCGCCGGAGCCTCGTCGGTGTGGGTGTAGATGATCTTCATGTGGAGCCTGCTCGGAGTCGGAGGGCGCCGAACGGTATCGGCCGAGCCCGCGCGCGGCGCGCCAGACGTCGGCGAGGGTGATCGTCGTGTCAGGATCCGCGGCCATGCCCGATCGCTCCGTGCCCTCCGCGCTCGTCGTCTCCGGCCTTATGGAGGTCGCCGCCGGCGCACTCGCGGGCTGGCCGTATACGCTCGTTCGCCAGGATCCTGAGGCCGCGCGGCGGTTGTTGGGCATCAAGTCGGCGGCGCGGGTCAAGCAGTGGCACCTCGACATGGCGATCCTCGGCGGCCTCACCGTCGCGGTCGGAAGCGCCGTGCCGGATGCGCCGAAGTGGGCTTCCATCCCCCTCGGTGTCGGCGCGTGGACCAACGCGATGTCCTTCCTGCCGCTGGCGCTGGCGCCGGAGATCGACAAGCACCCGGCCTACCGCGCCTTCGCGGGCGCATCGTTCGTCACGACGTCCGTCGGGTTCGTCGGCATGGCGCTCACGGGCGCACGGCGCCGGCGGCGCGCGCGCCGCTGACAGCCGTGCTCTAAACTACTCCAAAATCTTTGGAGTAGCCATGTCCACCGTCATCGTCGAACAAGCACTCGCCGCAGATCCCGCGAAGGTCGGATCGTTGCTACTGGACGTCCCCGAAGACCAGTGGTTCGACCGGAAGTCGGCGCGCATCGCAGCCCGCGACCTCGCGTCACATCTGGTCGCCTTCGCCAACGCTGAAGGCGGCACGATCGTCGTCGGCCTGTCCTCCGGCGACGTCGAAGGGACCGACGCTCGTGTCGATCGCCGTAACGCGCATGTGCAGGCGGCGATCGACTACACGGTTCCGCCCGTCCGAGTCCGCACACGACTTGTCCCCTGCGTGAACTGCAACGAGGACGAAGACCTTCTCCTCGTGCTCGACATCGAACCGGACGATACGGTCCACGCCACCACCAAGGACGAGGTCTACCTCCGCGTGGGTGACGAGAGTCGCAAGCTGAACTTCACCCAGCGACAGGAGTTGACGTACGACAAGGGACAAGCCAGCTACGAGGCGCGTCTCGTTCCCGAGCACGCGACAATTCCCCTCGACGAGGTGCTTGTCGGCCATTACGCCGAAGCGGTCCAGCATCCAGATCCGGGACGCCTCTTTCAGGCGCGCGGCCTCGCGCGCGACGGACGGTTGACCATCGCGGGCTGCCTCCTCTTCGCCGAGGAGCCGCAGGCGTGGATCCCCGAGTCCTACATCCGGGTGCTGCGGTATCAGGGATACGCTCGCAGTCAAGGGGAACACCAGCGGCTGCTGACCGACGAGCGCATCGAAGGGCCACTCCCCCAGCAGTTGCTCGCCGCTCGCGATCTGATCGTGCAAGAGCAGCCCACGCGCCGAGCCCTCGGTCCGGACGGCCGTTTCGGACTGATCCCCCTGATCCCGGAGCCGGTATGGCTCGAGGCCGTGGTCAACGCGGGCGTTCACCGCTCCTACAGCATGGCCGGCGATCACATCCGGGTGGAGATCTTCGACGACCACATCGACGTGTCCAGCCCGGGGCGGCTGCCTGGGCTCGTCGACTTCAGCGACCCCCTGAATATCGCCCGCTTCGCGCGCAATCCGCGCATCGCCCGAGTGTGCGCGGACCTGCACTTCGGTCAAGAACTCGGCGAGGGCGTGCGGCGGATGTTCCAAGAGATGCGCGACGCGGGGCTTCACGACCCGGTCTATCGGCAAACCTCCGGCAGCGTGGTGGTGTCGCTCAGCGCCGAGCCGATGAACCAAGCCCTCGACGCACAGCTCACTGCCGACGCCCGAGCTGTCGTGTTCGCCTTGCGCAGCGTCGATCGGATGAGCACAGGAGAGATCGCCCAGGTCCTCGGGACGTCCAACCCCACGGCGCTCAAGCGACTGCGGCGCATGGAGCAGGAGCACCTCGTGCGATGGGTCGGCAAGTCGCCGCGCGATCCGCGTGCGTACTGGACTCTGCCGACCCCCTAGCTCGCAAACAGCTCCAAACGTGCTTCGAAGCTCCTTTCGGAGTAGCGCCTCGGTTGCACCAAGGCATGAACGGTGGTTCACTTCTTCGCACGCCCATGCCGTACCGCCCCACCGAGCGCACCGAGGCCCGCCGCACGCAGACGCGCGACAAGATCGTGCGGGCGGCGCTGGAGCTGGTCGCGCGCGGCGGCTACCGCGAGGCGCAGGTCGCGGCGGTGGCGAGGCGGGCGCAGGTCGCGACCGGCACCGTCTACCGCCACTTCCCCTCCAAGGCCGACCTGCTCACCGAGGTCTTCCGGGTCGCCTCCCAGCACGAGGTCGATGCCGTCGCCCAGGCCGGCGGCACCACCGCGCAGGACCGGATCGCCGCAGCGGTCGAGACCTTCGCGTGCCGCGCCCTGCAGGGCCGGCGCCTGGCGTGGGCGCTCCTCGCCGAGCCCGTCGACCCCGCCGTCGAGGCCGAGCGCCTGGCCTTCCGGCGCGCCTACGCGGCCGTCTTCGCCGCCGTCGTGGCCGACGGCATCGCCCGCGGGGAGCTCCCCGCGCAGGACGCCTCCCTCACCGCCGCCGCGCTGGTCGGCGCGCTCGGGGAGGCGCTCGTCGGTCCCCTGTCCCCTGTCGGCGCCCGCCCGGACGAGGACGCCCTCGTCGCCGGCCTGGTCGCCTTCTGCCAACGGTCCATCACCGGGAGCCCAGAACCATGTCCGTGATGCAGCACCCCATCCAGACCGCCGCGACCCACGAGGTCGCAAACCAGGCCCCGCCGCTGGCGCCCCTGAACCTGTTCACCACCCATCGTGCGCTGCAGGAGGCCCTCGAGCGCGAGGGCGGCGGGTGGGGGCGCGAGCAGGCCGAGCGGATCGGCGAGGTGTGGGGCGGCACGCCGCTGCTCGAGTGGGGCCCGCAGGCCAACGAGAACCCGCCCAAGCTGCGCACGCACGACCGCTACGGCAACCGCATCGACGAGGTCGAGTTCCACCCGGCCTGGCATGCGCTCATGGGGCTCGCCTCCGAGCACGGCCTCCATGCCCTGCCGTGGACGTCGGACCGCGCGGGCGCCCATGTGGTGCGCACGGCGCTCGGGCTCACCACCGGCGCGGTCGAGGCCGGCCACGGCTGCCCGATGACGATGACCTTCGCGGCCGTCCCCGCGCTGCGGACGACCCCGGACCTGGCCGCGGAGTGGGAGCCGCTGCTGACCGCCTCGGGCTACGACGGCGAGCTGCGCCCGGCCGCCGAGAAGGGCAACGCCAAGTGCGGCATGGCGATGACCGAGAAGCAGGGCGGCAGCGACGTGCGCTCGAACACGACGACCGCGACGCGGGTGGCGGACGGCGAGTACGTCCTGCGCGGGCACAAGTGGTTCTGCAGCGCGCCGATGTGCGACCTCTTCCTCGTGCTGGCGCAGACCGAGGAGGGCGTGTCGTGCTTCGCCGTCCCGCGCGTGCTGCCCGACGGGACCCGCAACCCGTTCCGCCTGCAGCGCCTGAAGGACAAGCTCGGCAACCGCTCCAACGCGAGCTCGGAGGTCGAGTTCGACGGGACCTGGGGCCGGCTCGTCGGCGAGGCCGGCCGCGGCGTCCCGACGATCATCGAGATGGTCGGCCACACCCGGCTGGACTGCGTCGTCGGCTCGGCCGCGGGCATGCGCTGGGCGGTCGCGAACGCCACGTGGCACGCGATGCACCGCGCCGCGTTCGGCAAGACCCTCATCGACCAGCCGCTGATGCGCAACGTGCT
>NZ_DATHDY010000093.1:0-87660 GCF_035318805.1 Baekduia sp. | reverse complement strand
TGAGAGCCTCGGATCGGCTCGTCCGGTGACTTCCCAGAAACGCCGAAAGGCCCGCGGGTTGCGGGCCTTCCGTTCCATGCGCCGAAGAGGACTCGAACCTCCACGGGGCAATTGCCCCACAAGGCCCTCAACCTTGCGCGTCTACCAATTCCGCCACCGGCGCGTGGACAGCCGAAGGAGCATAGCGAGCAGGTGGCACCGGGGACCGGCCGCTTGCATCCGTCCAGGGGCCGCGCTACGGTTACGAACACATGTTCGATCGAGACGCGAGCGGCGAAAGGTGACCACGGTGGATCTGACCAAGCGCCAGCAGGAGATCTTCGACTTCATCAAGCGGTACTCGGCCAAGCACGGGTACCCGCCGACGGTGCGCGACATCGGCAAGGCCGTGGGCCTCGCGTCGTCCTCCACGGTGCACGCGCACCTGGCCAACCTGGAGAAGCTCGGCCTGCTGCGCCGGGATCCGACCAAGCCGCGGGCGCTCGAGCTGCTCGACAAGGCGTCGTCGGCCGTGGGCAGCGCCGTCGAGGATGCGGTGGACAACGTCCGGTCGCTCGTGCGGCCGGCCGGCCTGCCGCTCGTCGGCTCGGTCGCCGCGGGTCAGCCGATCCTGGCCGAGGAGAACATCGAGGAGTACGTGGAGGTCCCGCCCGTGGCGGGCGGCGACAAGGGCGAGTACGTCCTGCGCATCCGCGGCGAGTCGATGAAGGACGCCGGGATCCTCGAGGGCGACTACGTGGTCGTCCACCGCCAGGAGGACGCGTCCGACGGCGACATCGTCGTGGCGCTGGTGGGGGAGGAAGCGACGGTCAAGCGGTTCTTCCGCGAGTCCGACCACATCCGCCTGCAGCCCGAGAACACCTCGATGGAGCCCATCCGCAGCAAGGACGTGCGGATCATGGGGCGCGTCGTCGGCCTCTTCCGGAGCGTGTGACATGAACGCGACCTTGACGCTCGACCTGTTCCGGCCGTCGATCCTCGACCCCGTCGAGGCGGGCGAGCAGCTGCGCGCCGGCCGCGCTGCGGTCCGTGACCGCGCGACGAGCGGGGCGACCGTGCCGGAGCCTCTCGGCGGCGATCTGCACGCGCACGACCTTCGGGCCGCTCCGAGCGGCGGGCCGACGCTGGACGACTTGGTGGTCGGGGTCTGGGAGGGCCTGGCCGCTCACCGCACCGTCGCGTGTCTGGCCTGTGGCGAGGCGATGAAGCCTCGCTACGGGGCCGGGCATGCGCCGGTCGGCGGTCGCTGCACCGGCTGCGGGACGACGATCCGGTAGCGACCCCGGCGACCCGGCGACCCGGCGACCCGGCGTCTCGCCGGCGCCGGCCGCGCCGGCAGCACGACCGCTGTCAGCGCTTCTCACCCGGCCCGCGTCCCACTACGCTTGCGGTGCACGCCGAACGGCCGCGGCGGGAGAGACATCCCGTCGAGGAAAGTCCGGACACCACAGGGCGCGGTGGTCGGCGCAAGCCGACCCGGTGAAAGCCGCGGGAAAGTGCCACAGAGACATACCGCCGATGGCGGGCCGTTCGCGGCCCGCACAGGCAAGGGTGAAAAGGTGCGGTAAGAGCGCACCGGCGTCATGGCGACATGGCGGCCAGGCAAACCCCACCGGGTGCAAGGCCAAGCAGGACCGTTTGCAGGTTGCCCGCCAAGGTCCAGGTCGGCCGCTCAGATGGATGGTCGTTCACGACAAGATCCGGCTTATAGGCGTGCTACGGCGAGGGCCCCTTCATGGGGCCCTCGCTAGTGGGCCACACGGGAACGTTCACCGGAAATCCCGTCCGGCGAACGTTCCCGCGACCCACTAGAAGGCCCTGAAAATCAGGCGGTCCGGTCAGATGTGTCCGCGGCCGCAGCTCAGGGGCCTTCTCGTTGCCGGGGTCCGCGGTGCGCGCCACCCGCCCCGTAGGCTCCGGACGGCATGCGCTTCTCGATCTTCTACGAGCACCAGCTGCCCCAGCCGTGGGACGCCGACTCCGAGCACCGGCTGCTCAAGGAGGCCATCGAGCAGGTCCGGCTCGCCGACCGCCTCGGGTACGACACGGTGTGGGAGGTCGAGCACCACTTCCTCGAGGAGTACTCGCACTCCAGCGCGTCAGACGTCTTCCTCGCCGCCTGCTCGCAGATCACCAAGGACATCAGGTTGGGGTTCGGGATCCTGCCGCTGCCGCCCGGCTACCAGCACCCGGCGCGCGTCGCCGAGACCGCCGCGACGCTCGACCTCGTCTCCGACGGCCGGGTCGAGCTCGGCACGGGGGAGACCTCGTCCGGGGCCGAGCTGGCCGGATTCGGCGTCGACCGCGACACCAAGCGGGCGCAGTGGGCCGAGGCGCTCGAGGTCGTCGCGCGCATGATGGTCGAGCAGCCGTTCGCCGGGATCGACGGCCGCTACGTCTCGATGCCGCCGCGCAACGTGATCCCCAAGCCGCTGCAGAAGCCGCACCCGCCGCTGTGGGTCGCGTGCTCGCGGCGCGAGACGATCCGGCTGGCCGCCGAGAAGGGCATCGGCGCCCTGAGCTTCTCGTTCGTCGAGCCGGAGGAGGCCAAGGTCTGGGTCGACGAGTACTACGACATCATCGCCTCGGATCGCTGCGTGCCGGCCGGCTTCGCGGTCAACGCGAACGTCGCGGTCGCGCTGCCGATGATGGTCCACGCCGACGAGGCCGAGGCGATCGAGCGCGGGATCGACGGGGCGCACTTCTTCGGCTACGCGCTCGCGCACTACTACGTCTTCGGCGAGCACCAGCCCGGCCGGACCTCGGTCTGGCAGGAGTTCCTCGAGCGCCGCGAGGACGTCGGCTTCGCCCGCTCGATCATCACCGCCGATCAGGCGCCGCTCGGCGTCAAGGTGCTGCAGCAGGGCCTCGGCTCGCTGCGCGGGGCGATCGGCACGCCCGACCAGCTGCGCGAGCTCGTGCGCCGCTACGAGGACGCCGGCGTCGACGAGCTCATCTTCGTGCTGCAGACCGGCAAGACCGAGCACCAGCACATCATGGAGGCCCTGGAGCTGTTCGCTGCCGACGTGATGCCGGAGTTCGCGGCGCGGCGCGACGAGCACGAGGCCGCCAAGCGCGAGCGCCTCGGCAACGCACCGCTGCGCGCGCTCGAGCGCCGGGCGCCGCCGCAGACGGTCGAGCCGGGCTACTCGTTCGGCCCCGGCGAGAGCGGCGAGCCGGAGGCGGGCGCCGCGGCGACCGCTGCGCCGCCGCACGCCGGCGGCCCCGGGCGCGCCCGCGTCGCGCTCGCCTCGCTGCGCCGCGCGGCCGAGACGCGCGGTGAACAGGCGCTGCAGGCGTTCGTCAAGCGCTCCGGCGACCGCCGCCTCGAGAAGACGATCGGCTCGCGCGCCGGCCTCAAGGCCGTCTTCGCGGGCATGGAGCGCCAGTTCGTTCCCGAGCGCGCCGCCGGCTTCACCGGTGACATCCAGTACGACCTGCGCGCCGCCGACGGCGCCATCCGCTCGTGGACGGTGAGCGTCGACGGCGACGCCGCGAAGGCCCGCACCGGCCCCTCGCCCGACCCGAAGCTGAAGATCACCATGTCGCTCTCGGACTTCGTACGCCTGGCCGGCCGCGACCTCGATCCGGTCAAGGCGCTGCTCACGGGCCGCCTCGACCTCGCGGGCGACTTCGCCGTCGCCGCGCGCCTGGGCGAGATGTTCGGGCAGCCGAGCGCGTTCTGAGGCGACTGCTTCCGAAGACGGAACTATGCTGTCCCGAATGCCGTGGGACCTGCCGGTTCGTCATGGGCTCGTGTTGCAGGCACGCGCGGCCGATTGCCCGGGCATCCCGCGTATCGGTCCATCAAACCGGATTTCTGCCGCTCATCTGGCTGTTGACCGGCCACCAGGTCGAGGTACGTTCGCCCGATGACCCGCTCCTTCATCGCTGGCGGTGCAGGTTTCATCGGCAGCCACGTCGCGCACCGCCTGCTGGAGCGTCCGGACGAGGAGGTCGTCGTGTTCGACAACCTCTCCTCGGGCGACCTCGATCATCTGGCGGACGTCATGGACGACGATCGCCTGCAGGTGGTCGTGGGGGATCTGCAGGATCTCGACGCGGTGTCGGAGGCGATCCGCGGCGCCGACCGCATGTTCCTGTTCGCCGCCAACCCCGACATCGCCAAGGCGGCGACGGAGCCCAGCGTCGACTTCTGGCAGGGGACGTACCTGACCAACAACGCGATCGAGGCCGCGCGCGTCGCGGGGGTCACCCAGATCGTGTACTCGTCGGGCTCCGGCGTGTACGGCGATCGCGGCAGCGAGCCGGTGGTCGAGGGCGCCGCAGGCATGTACCCCGTGTCGACCTACGGGGCCAGCAAGCTGGCGTGCGAGGCGATGATGTCGGCCTACTCGCACATGTTCGGCATGGACGTCACCGTGTTCCGCTTCGCCAACGTCGTCGGCCCCGGCCAGACGCACGGCGTGACCTACGACTTCGTGCGCCGGCTCATCGACGATCCGGGGCACCTGCGCATCCTCGGCGACGGCCGCCAGAGCAAGTCCTACATCCACGTCTCCGACGTCGTGGACGCGATGCTCCGGCTCGCCGACGCGCGTCCGGCCGGGTTCGACGTGTTCAACGCCGGGACGCTCGACTACATGACCGTGCGCGAGATCGCCGACCTGTGCTGCGAGCGCCTCGGGCTCGTCGACGTCGTCTACGAGTACACGGGCGGCAGCCGCGGCTGGAAGGGCGACGTCCCGGTCGTGCGCTTCAACAGCGACAAGCTGCGTCGGCTCGGATGGCGAAGCACGCGGACCTCGCGCGAGGCGTTGGAGGACTCCATCGACCACAACGTCGCCGAGGCGGGCGGGGAGGTTCGGACGGCGACGCGGGCCGGCGCCCGCAATGCCTAGGGGTGCCGTAGGCGGCCAGCGAGGCCGAGGCCCACGACGGCCGGCCGTCGCCGCCGGAGGTGGGTCCCCAGTCGCGATAGCGACACAGTCTCCTAGCGGTTCGCTCGCCGCACCGCGCCTGGGGGAGCGCGACGACGTCCCGCGCGCACGCCACCGTCGCATCGCGGTGACGCGTGAGACGGTGGGACTGGCGCTGCTGGTCGTGAGCGTCCTGGCGCTGTACGTCTGGATCGCCGGCTCCACCGCTCCGTTCGGCTTCTCGAAGGGCGACAGCGGCCGCTACGGCCTGATCGCCGACGCGCTGCGCCACGGCCACGTGAGCCTGCCTGTGCAGCCGCCGCGGGGCCTGCTCGCCCTGCCCGACCCCTATGACTTCGAGGCGAACGCGACGTACCGTTTCGGCTGGGACGGCGCCGGTCTGCACGACCTCAGCCTGAGGAACGGGCATCTGTACGCCTACTGGGGGCCCACGGCCGCGCTCGTGCTCTTCGCCCCGCTGCAGGTGATCGGCGTCTCCTTCCCCGAAAGCCTCTCCGTGGCGCTCTTCGGCTTCCTCGGGTTCGTGTTCTCGGTCGCGGTGCTGCGCTTCCTCGTGCGCCGGTTCCTGCCGGCGACCCCCAGATGGGCCCTGTGGGTCGGCATGGTCGCCCTCGCCCTGGGCAACGTCGTGCCCTTCGTCCTACGCCGGCCAGCGGAGTACGAGGTCGCGATCACGTGCGGCATGTGCTTCGCCTTCCTCGGGCTGTGGCTGCTGCTCACGGGGTGGTACGGGACGTCGCGCCGGCGCTGGTGGCGGTTGGCGGGCGGAGGGCTGGCCTTGGGGCTGGCGCTGATGTCGCGGCCGACGCTCGGCGTGGTCGCCCTCGTCCCGATCGCCATGACGGTCTCCGCCTGGCGTGGGGGAGGGTGGCCCGGCGGCACCGCCCGTCGCACCGTGCTGATCGCGGTGTTCGGCCCGCTGGTGCTCTGCGGCCTGCTGACCATGGCCTACAACATGGCCCGGTTCGGGTCGCCGCTCGAGTTCGGGCAGAAGTTCCAGCTGGCCGGCACGAACCAGCAGGAGCACAGCACGTTCGATCCCGCCTACGTCCCGCCCGGGGTCTTCTTGTACCTCTTCGCGGCGCCACGGCCGTTGATCCTGTTCCCGTTCCTGCAGCTTCAAGTCACGCCGGGGGTGCCGTGGGGGGTGGCGGAGGACTACACCGGCATCGAGCCGACGGGCGGGATCGTGACGATGATGCCGCTGCTCGTCGCGCTCGTGCTGCTGCCGGTCGCCGCTCGTCGCTGGGACCGCGAGCTGCGGACGGTCGTGCTCGCGATGGTCGCGGCGGGGAGCACCATCCTGGTGGGCCTGTCGCTGATCCTGTGGGGCACGACCCAGCGCTACGAGGTCGACTTCGCAGCGCTCTTCCTCGTCTCTGCGCTGCTGGTCTGGTTCACCGCGTTGGTGCACCTGGACCGAGGTGGCTGGGCGCGGCGTCTGGCCGTCGTCGGCGGCGTCGCGGCGCTGGCGACAGGGTGCTTTGCCGGTCTGGCGACCAGCTTCACCGGCTACTACGACGCGCTGCGCAGCAACCATCCGGGGCTGTACCACCGGCTCGAGAGCTTCTTCTCGCCGGTGTCCGAGGTCGAGGCGAAGGTCGCCGGCAAGCCGGTCATCGGCCGGATCGACTCGGCGGTCCCCGCGGGCGGACCGCTGAGCTTGCAGGGAGGCGGGAACTGGTCGTCCTTCGGAGCGGGGCGGCCGACCTTCGTCCTGGCGCCGGTGGCAACGACCGTCAACGTCGTCGCCCCACGGGCGGGCCGGTACCGGCTGCGAGCCTCGATGGCCCCCGGGCCGCACGCGGTCGTCGGCGGCGGGACCGCGGTGCTGGTCGCGACGTCGGAAGGTCAGAACGTCGTCACGCTCGACCGTGCCGGGCGGTTGGACCTCCCCATGGTGCTGAAGGCGGGGATCAACCGGATTCTCCTGGCCGCCGACGCGAAGAAGAAGGACGGCCCAGGGCTGGCGTGGGTCTCCGACATGACGCTCGTCGACGATCCCGATATACCCTGAGCAGGGGTTTTCCCGCCGCAGCCGTTCGCTGCCGAACCTGACGCGCCCGCGGCCTTGCTCGCCGCCTCCGAGGATGCGAACATGTGTTCGATCAATGGTCGTCGCCGTTCTCCTCTCCCGTTTCGAGCTCGTCATCGCCGCCGGAGGCCGTGAGGCCCTCGCGCGGGGACCCGCTGCGCTGGCGCCCGAGGCCGGGCGCGAGCAGCGCGTGGGGGAGGTCTCGGCGTCGGCGGAGACGTTCGGCGTGCACGCCGGGATGCGGCTCGGCGAGGCGCTGGCGCGCTGTCCGTCGCTCGCGCTGATCCCGCCCGATCCGATGGGCGTGGCCGACGCGTGGGAGAAGGTGCTCGCCCGGCTGGAGTCCAGCGGCGCGGAGGTGGAGAGCGCGACGCCAGGGCTGGCCTTCTTCGAGGCCGGCGGCCTCGCGCGGCTGCACGGCGGTCGCGGCACGTCCGACCCCGCGGCGGCGCTGCGGGCGCGGATGTCGGCCCACCCACCCGGTCCGCCGCCGTGGCTGGAAGGCGTGGTCGCGGCGGTGCGTGCGGCGCTGCGGCTACCGGCGCGGATCGGCGCGGGACCGTCGCGGTTCTGTGCGCTGGCGGGCGCGGTGCGGGCGCGTTCGCGGCGTGCCGAGCTGGTCGACGGGGCCCCGGGGCTGGCCTCCGAGCCGGTCTCGCTGCTGCGCCGCCGGCCGGAGGTCTCGGCGCTCGTCGAGCCGCTGGAGCGCCTGGGGATCACGACCCTCGGCCAGCTGGGAGAGCTCGATCGGCCGGTGGTCGCCGATCGCTTCGGGCGGTCCGGCGAGCTG
Source organism: Baekduia sp. (assembly GCF_035318805.1). Taxonomy (GTDB): domain Bacteria; phylum Actinomycetota; class Thermoleophilia; order Solirubrobacterales; family Solirubrobacteraceae; genus Baekduia. The sequence continues at coordinate 79,934 of NZ_DATHDY010000093.1, read as the reverse complement.
GCCCACGACCTCGCGCGCGGGCACGACGACGATCTGCGCCCGCGCGTGCCCGGCGAGGTGCTGGAAGAGGTCCTGGAGCTGGCGGAGTCGGCCTCGGGCGTGCAGCTGGAGCGCGCGCTCGTGCTGCTCGTCGATCAGCTCCTGGCCCGGCGCGAGCGCCGCGGTCGCACGCTGCGAGCGGTGGTCCTCGGCGCGAAGCTGGTCGAGGGCGGGACGTGGCGCGAGCGCGTCGTGTTCCGCGAGGCGCTGGCCGACGCCGGGCGTATGCGCCTCGCGCTCGGCCAGCGGCTGCTCCTGCTGCCCGCGCCCGCGGAGTCGCTGCGGCTGGCCGTGGAGCGCTTCGGCCCGCCGCACGCCGGGGCCACCGCGCTGTTCGACGACGGCACCGCGCAGCGCACCGCCCGCCTGCGCGAGGCGATCGGCCAGGCGCGCGCCGCCGCGGGGCCCGAGGCGGCGCTGCGCGTGCTGGAGGTCGACCCGGACTCGCGCGTGCCGGAGCGCCAGGCGGTCCTGGCGCCGTTCGAGCTGTGACCGGGCCACGGCGGCTGAACGTCCCGCTGCCCGCGACGGTTCGGGCGGACCCGCGCGGGCGCCCGCTGGCGATCGACGGCCGGGCGGTGGACGCGGTGCGCGAGTCGTGGGTCGTCGAGGACCGCTGGTGGACCGACGCGCCGTTGCGCCGCCGCTACTGGGAGGTCGTCACGACGCGGGGCGACCTCGTCGTGCTGTTCCGGGAGCTCGATCGGGTGGGGGGCTGGTACCGGCAGCGCTGAGCTGTGCCCACCGCGTCGCAGGTTCGTGACGCTTGGGCGTGGTTTGGTCACACGTTCCCCAGCAGGGTGGAGCCATGCCGTCCTCGTCTCACCCGCGCGCGATCCGGCAGGAGGGAGGCCAGGCGTCGCTGGAGTGGATGGCGATCGTCGCGCTGGTCGCGACGGTGCTCGGGTTCGGCGCCGCGCTCGCGCAGGCCGACTACGTCGGGCGGCGGGTGACGCGCGAGATGGCGCGGGCGATCTGCATCGTCGGGGCAGGGGACTGCGCGCGCGATCGCGAGCCGTGCGTGGTGGGGTCACGGGCCGGGGGTCAGGCGGTGTCGGTCGACCTCGGGATCGTGCACCTCGGAGAGGATGGGCTGGCGCTCGTCGAGCGGCGGTCCGACGGCACGGTCGCGGTGACCGTCCAGAAGGGGCAGACCCTCGGCCTCCAGGCGGCGGCCGGGCTCGGCGGAGAGGTGCACGCGGGCGCGCTGGACGTCGCGATCGGCGGAGAGGTCGAGGCGTCGTTGCTCGCGCGGCTCGGGCACGGTCGGACGTGGATCGTTGGCTCGGAGGCCGAGGCCACCCACCTGCTCGACCATCTCGGGGACGCGCCGGAGCCCGACGTCGTCTCCGGCGAAGGCGCGTGGCTGTCGGCGCTGCGCGGGAGCGTCGGCGCCGACGGGCTGGTGCAGCTCGACGCCGCGCACGGCTCGCTGACGTTCGACCGGCGCGCCGGCACGCGGACCGACCGGCGCACCGGGCACGACACGATCTACGTGCAGGCGTCGTGGGCGGGCGCGGGCGCGGTCGACGGCGTGCTCGGGGTCGCGGGCGGTCGCGCGGGGGAGACGTACGCGGTCGAGCTCGACGCGACGGGCCGCCCCGTGGACCTCCGCGTGGTCGCCTCTGGCCGCTTCGCGGGCTCTCGCGATCTCCCCGAGGTCGCGCAGCCGGTGGCGGGCCTGCTGGCGGAGGGACCGGACGCCGATCGCGTCTACGAGGTGACCGCCCACCTGGATCTCACCGACGCCCGCAACCTCGCCGCGGCGCGGGAGCTCCTGGACGCGGTGGCGCGGCACCGCGCGAGCGCGCAGCCGTCACAGGCGCTGCGGCGGCGCATCGACGAGCAGGGAACCGTGGAGGCGCGGGTGCTCGAGCAGCATGCGTCGGCCGACGACCAGGGCGTCACGTTCACGCTGGAGATGCTCCGCGTCGGCGGCACGGCGCACGTCGAGCGGCGCACGCAGCGACTCGTCGCCGCCACCTCGCGCGGGCTCGACGGACGGTGGCTGCCGCGGACCGACTGCGTCCGGGGGGCGACGACCTGAGCGTGACGCCGGCCTGTGTGGCCGCGACGCGGCCGGTCTGCCGCGCGACGCGCCGCGGGGCGTACGAGCCGCCTACGTGCGGGCGCCGATCCCGTCGGCCGCGTCGTGTCGTGGTTCGCAAGTCCCTCGTGCCAGCATCAATGGTCCCGCGGGACAGCAGGCGAGGTGCACGCGCGGCGGGAACATCGACAGCTCCTGTCAAACATCGCCGGGCGCCCCCGGCCGCCCGGTACGAAGGAGCGTCTGCTGAATGTTGTCTCATCGAAAGCCCCTGGCTGTTCTAGCGGCCGTCACCGCCGCGCTTGCGGTTTCCGTCCCGGCGGCGAGCGCGAGCGCGGCGACGACCGCGTCCCCCACCGTGGACCCGCAGGTCTGCCAGCTCTTGAACACCACGATGGGACCGTTCGGACCCACGCAGTTCATTGGAGGCGCCTCGCTCGGGAACGTCCTCGCGAACGCGGGTGCCTCGGTCAGCTGCCCGGCCCCGGCCCCCCAGCCCTCGCTGCTGCCCACCGGTTCGTTGTGGGGATGATGTCGTGAGCTAACCGCACCGGCGCTTGTATCCACTCGCGTCGAATGCGAACATGTGTTCGTGTCATACGTCGAGCTCCACTGCCATTCGGCCTTCTCGTTCCTCGATGGCGCGTCGCTGCCCGAGGAGCTCGTCGCGACGGCGCTGGAGCATGGCCATCGGACGCTCGCGCTGACCGACCACAACACCGTGTCGGGCTCGATGGAGTTCGCGCAGGCGGCCGGGTCGCTGGGGCTGCGGGCCATCCACGGGGCGGAGGTCGACGTCGTGGATCCCGCGGCGCTGGCCGCCGGCACTCGCCCGGGATCCGCTCCGGGCGCCACCGTGCCGCCTTCCCCGACGCGTCACGTCACGCTGCTGGTGCGCGACGCGGCCGGGTGGCGCAACCTCTGCCGCCTGCTCACGCGCGCGCACGCGAAGACGCGTGACACGCCCGGGCGGCGCCGGATGCTCGAGCCGGTGCTGACGATCGCCGACCTCGCCGAGCACGCCGAGGGCCTGGTCTGCCTGTCGGGCTGCGCGAGCCGCGGCGTGCACGACGAGGCGACCGCGCGGGCGCTGCTGGGCGCCTTCGGGCGCGATCGCTTCCGGATCGAGCTCCAGCGGCCGTTCGCGCGCCACGACCGCGCGCTGAACCGCTCGCTGGCAGCGCTGGCCCAGCGGCTCGGGATCGCGTGCGTGGCGACGGGCGACGTCCACGCGCACTCGCTGGAGCGTGCGCGGCTGCAGGATGCGTTCGTCGCGATCCGCGAGCACACGACGCTCGACGCGTCCGAGCCGCAGCGGCGCGGAAACCACACCCACGTCCTGACCACGCCCGCGGCGATGGCCGCGCGCTTCGAGGACCATCCCGAGGCGGTTGCGGAGACCGAGCGCCTGGCGGCGACGTTGACCTTCGACCTCACCGCCGATCTCGGCTACCGCTACCCGGGAGCGGAGGACGACGGGGCCGATCGCAAGCTGGCCGAGGTGTGCGCCGCGCGGTTCGACGAGCGGTATCCCGCCGGCAACGGGCTGCGCGCGCGGGCGACGGTGCGCCTGGAGGAGGAGCTCCAGCTCATCCACGGCCTGGGGCTGTCGGGGTTCTTCCTGCTGCACCACGAGATGCTCGAGCTCGCGCGCGAGGTCGCGGCCGAGGTGCGCGACGGCGCCGCGGCACGGTCGCTGCTGCCGCCCGGCCGCGGTCGCGGCTCCTCGGTGTCCTCGATCGTCTGCTACCTCACGGGGCTCTCGCACGTCGACCCGATCGCCAACGACCTCCTCCTCGGGCGCTTCCTCAACGCCGAGATCACGTCGCTGCCCGACATCGACCTGGACTTCCCGCGCGACGTGCGCGCGGTGCTCATCCCACGGGTCCACGAGAAGTTCGGCCAGGAGAAGTCGGCGCTGGTCGCGGCGTTCCCGACCTACCGGGCGCGTGGCGCGATCCGCGAGCTGGGCAAGGCCTTGGGGTTGCCGCCCGGGGAGATCGAGCGGGTGGCCCGCTCGTCGGAGGCGTTCTCGGCGCAGACGGTGGACCGCGACATCGTCACCGCGCTGGGGGAGGGACGGATGATCGGGGACCCGCCCACCCGCTGGCGCTGGCTGCACCTGCTCGCGAGCGAGGCCCACGGCCTGCCGCGCCATCTCAGCCAGCACTCCGGCGGAATGATCGTCGCGACCCGCCCGCTCATCGACTGCTGCCCCGTCGTGCCCGCCGCGATGGAGGGCCGGCAGATGGTCATGTGGGACAAGGACTCCTGCTCGGACGCGGGCTTCCTGAAGATCGACCTGCTCGGCCTCGGGATGCTGTCGGCGGTCGAGCGCTGCGTGGAGATGATCGCGGCGCGGCGCAACGAGCGGATCGACCTGTCGCGGATCCCCATGGACGATCGGGCGACCTTCGAGTGCATCCAGAACGCCGAGACGACGGGCGTCTTCCAGATCGAGAGCCGGGCGCAGATGGGCTCGCTGCGGCGCACGCGTCCGGCGACGTTGCAGGACCTCACCATCCAGGTGGCGATCGTGCGCCCGGGGCCGATCGTCGGCGGCGCGGTCAACCCCTACATCGACCGGCTCCAGAAGCTGCGGGCCGATCCGTCGTTCGTCGTGCCCTACGACCATCCGTCGCTGGAGCCCGTGCTGCGCGAGACGCTCGGGACGATCATCTTCCAGGACCAGGTCATCGAGGTCGCCATGGCGTTCGCGGGGCTGTCGCCAGGCGAGGCCGAGGGCCTGCGGCGCGCGATGAGCCGGAAGCGGTCGGCGGCCGCGATCGAGGCCTACCACGAGCGGTTCGTGACGCGAGCGATGGCGCGGTGGGACGACGTCGACGAGGAGCTCGCCGAGCGCGTGTGGACGATGGTCAAGGGCTTCTCGGGCTTCGGGTTCCCCAAGGCCCACGGCGCGGCGTTCGGGCTGCTGGCCTACCAGTCGACGTGGCTGCGCGTGCACTACGGCACGGAGTTCCTCGCCGCGCTGCTCGACGAGCAGCCGATGGGCTTCTACCCACCGGACTCGCTGGTCCACGAGGCCCAGCGGCGCGGGATCACGGTCATGCCGCCCGACGTCAACGCCAGCTCCGCGGGCTGCACGGTGGTGGACGTCGACGGCGCGCCGGCGGTGCGCATCGGGCTGGGCTACGTGCTCGGCGTGCGCGCCGACGACGTGGAGGCGCTGGTCGCCGCGCGCGAGGCCGCAGGGCCGTTCCGCACGGTCGAGGACCTCGCCTCGCGCGCGGGCGCGGGGCGGGGCGCGCTGGAGCAGCTGGCCTGGTCGGGGGCGTGCGACGCGCTGGCCGGCGGCAGCCGCCGGCGTGCGCTGTGGGACCTCGGCGTCGCGGCGCCGGGCAAGCGGCTGCTGACCTCGGTCGTCGGGAAATCGGGCCCACCCACCCAGCGCGTGCGCGTGGAGCTCGGCACGCAGCTGGCGCTGCCGCTGGGCGTGGGCGAGGGTCCACCGCTGCCGGGCCTCAGCGGGTGGGACGCGATGATCGCCGACTACTCCACGACCGGGCTGACGACGGCCGCGCATCCGCTCGGCCTGCTGCGCGAGGAGCTGCGCGCGCAGGGAATGGTCACCAACGACGACCTGAGCCGGATGCGGCACGGGTCGACGGTCCGGCTCGGAGGGCTGGTGGTCGCACGGCAGCGGCCGGGGACCGCGAAGGGCGTGTGCTTCCTGCTGATGGAGGACGAGACCGGGACCGTGAACCTCGTCGTGCCGCCGAAGGTCTACGAGCGCGATCGAACGATCGTCCGCGCCGAGCCGCTGGTGGTCGCCGAGGGCGTGCTGGAGCGCCACGCCTCGGCGGGTGGGGCGATCAACGTCGTGTGCCGGCGGCTCCTGCGGCTCGACGCCAGCGGGCACCTGCAGGCCCGGCCCGCGGCGGACGTCGCGACGCCTCATCTCACCGCGATCACCGGCGGCGCGCAGCAGGTGGGCGGAGACGTCATCGAGGTCAAGGACTTCTCGATGCTCGACGCGATCGAGCTCGCCCGCCAGCAGGCCGCGCGCGAGGCGGAGGCCGAAGGGGAGGGGCTCGCGGCGACGGGCACCGGTGACTTCCGCGCGGTCGCGCCGGCGGTCCAGAGCTTCGCGGCGGGGCGGCGCCGATGAGGCTCGTCCGCAGGGCCTTTGCGGTCCGGGCTCGCGAGCCAGACTTGCGCAGGGGGCCGGTCCACCGGATAGGGTCCCGCTCGTGATCGGGACCGTCGTCTTCATCCTCGTCTTCCTCGCCATCGGCCTCTCGGTCGTGATGGTCGCGATGCGCAGCGGCCGGGCGCCCAGGGGATCGCAGCGCGAGTCCCGCGCGGCGAGTCGCGCCTGGGGTCTGGGCATCGGGCTCGTGATCCTGGTCGTCGGCCTCGGTCTGCCCGCGCTCGTGCTGGCCTTCAACCACGACGATCACGCCAAGCGCGGTCCGGGCGGCGTCGACCTCAACGCCGCGCAGGTCAACGGCCGCTCGTTGTTCGCCAAGAACTGCTCGACCTGCCACACGCTGGCGGCGTCCAACGCCGTCGGCCGCGTGGGGCCGAACCTCGACAACCTCGTCGTCGGCGTGCAGAACAAGCAGGCCTTCGTCCTCGACGCCATCAAGAACGGCCGTGCCAAGGGCAACGGGCAGATGCCCGCCGGCCTCTTGTACGGCCAAGAGGCCAAGGACGTCGCCTCCTACATCGCGGCGGTCGCCGGGCGCTAGGAGACTGTGTCGCTATCGCGACTGGGGACCCACCTCCGGCGGCGACGGCTGGCCGTCGTGGGCCTCGGCCTCGCAGGCCGCCTACGGCACCCCTAGGGGAACACTGGCCCAGAGGGCCAGGTTCCCTTGCGGGTGTTCGCCCAGCGGGCGAAACCCGCGGCGGCTTAGGGACCCCGCGCCGGGTTCTCGCGCGGACCTGTCAAGAGCGAATATGCACCAGGTCGTGAGCTCGTCGGCAGGTCGATCCGGCGAAGTCAAGCCGGCGTTTCCCGCTGCTTGCGGGATGTTCCGTCCGACGCATGCCTGACTATTCGGTCAGTTGGCGCTTGCCATAACTCTGTGATCCAGCAGGGAAATCCGACGTTGCTACGATGCCGCCGTTCACAACCGCTGAATCCGCGCCCGGAGACCCCGGGCGGGGAGCGGGGGACCCACGTTGCATCGGGGCGAATCGCCTTGCGTAGCGCCGCTCTTTCGGCGCGAGCCCGTCAGCTAACCCCGTAAGCCCACGGAAGAGGACCGAGAACACCCATGTCATCGACGGAAGCGCCCAATTGGTGGGCCGACGTGCAGCAGGAGCGTGACGACCTCGCGGGTCCCGGTCGCCGCCCTGCCGAGGACTGGCTCGGGGAGGAGATCGACTTCGTCCCGCGGCGCCGCATCACGCGCACGCCCGACGAGTCGGCCCGCACCGAGGGCGCCGGCCATCCGCTGCACGGCGTCTTCGTGCCCGCTGCTCCGCACGCGCCGGTGCGCGACACCCCCACGTCGATGACCATCGAGCTCGGCGGCGACGTGCTCGAGCCGATCATGCCGGCGTCGCCCGCCGACGTCGCCCACGAGCTGGCGCACCTGAGCGCAGCCGACGACCCGTTCGCGAGCCCTCCACCGCCCGCCGGCACCCGCCGCACGGTGCAGATCAAGGGCCGTCCCGACGAGGTCCGCATGGCCTCGGCGGCCCGTCGCCACCGTCCGCGGACCGCCTCGGACCGCGTCGGACCGCGCCCGGATCGCATCGCCCTCTGGGCCGTGGCCCTGGGCGCCGTGCTGATCCTGCTGGCCGCCATGACGTCCTCGTCGCAGGCCGCCGTGGCGCACCGCGCGGCGACGGCCCCCGCCGTGACCGCGAAGATCAGCCACACCGCGCACCACGCGCCCGCCGGCCTGGTCATCGCGCACCGCTGACCGCATCCCTGCTTGACCACCGGCCGCCGCACTCCCGCAGGGTGTGGCGGCCCGACGCACGCCAGCGGACCCACGCCGGCGTACGCGGTCGGCGATCCTCGCGCACGTTTCGCGCGTAATCCGGGCAAGACGCGTTGACGACCCTCCTACACTTACCTCGGGTAAGGAACCCGGCGCATCGCCGGCATGGACGGCCGGCAGACCCCATTCCCCTCGCTTCAGGACGCTGCCATGAAGACCCGAATCAGCCGCTTCACCGTCCACGACGATCTCTCGGCGCCCGAGGCGTCGCAGCCGATCCTCAAGGGCGCGCTGGCCGGCGCCGGCCAGCTGCCCAACTTCCTCGGCGTCCTCGCCGGCTCGCCCGCGGCACTGCGCGGCTACACCCGCTTCCGCGCCGAGCTGCGCCACGGCCGGCTGCCGGCGATCACGCTCGAGCGGATCTCGCTCGCCGTCGCCGAGCACTTCGGCTCCGAGCCGGGCCTGGACCTGCACCGCCGGGTCGCGCGGCAGGCGGGCCTGCCGCTGGACGACATCGCGCTCGCCCGCGAGTGGGACGCCCACGACCAGGCCGACGCCGTCCTGCTGCGCTACGTCAAGGACCTCGTCGTGGACCACGCCACGCCGCCCGAGCACCTGCACGAGGAGGCGCGCGAGTCCGGCTGGACCGAGGAGCAGCTGCTCGAGGCGATCGCCTACGCGTCCTTGGAGTGCTTCACCGCGATGGTCAACGTCGCCGGGGACGTGCCGCTCGACGGCTCGATCGAGCACGACCGCCGGCTCAAGGCCGCCTAGGAGACTGTGTCGCTATCGCGACTGGGGACCCACCTCCGGCGGCGACGGCTGGCCATCGTGGGCCTCGGCCTCGCTGGCCGCCTACGGCACCCCTAGGGGCCCGCGCCGTGGATCCGGGGCCCGCATCCGGCGACGCCCGATCGACCCCGGACCCCGGCACGCGCGGCCCGGCCGCGACGCCCGCCGCCTCTGTCCCGGCCGCCCCGTCCGCCACCCCCACCGTCCCAGCGACCCTCGACCCCGCGCCGCCGGCTCCCTGCCCGCACTACCACGAGGCCGTCGAGCTCCTCGGCGCCCGCTGGACCGGCGCGATCGTCGACGTCCTGCTCTCGTCGGGACCGCTGCGCTTCACCGCGATCGCGAACGCGATCCCCGACCTCTCCGACCGGCTGCTCTCGCAGCGGCTCAAGGACCTCGAGGACCGCGGCGTCGTCACGCGCGACGACCACCGCGGACCGCCGCGGCACACTCGTTACGCGCTGACCCCGATGGGCCGGGAGCTCGAGCCCGCGGTCGCCGCGCTGAAGGCCTGGGGGCGGCGCTGGCTCGACACATCGGCGGCCAGCTTTCGACGAATGTGACAACCGCGATCCTCTAGGGTCAACGCCCTATGACCGACCAGCCGCGCACCGTCGAGGACGTCAGGGCGATCGTCGAGGAGCACCAGCTGCGCTTCATCCGCTTCTGGTTCACCGACATCCTCGGGCAGCTCAAGTCGTTCAGCATCAACTCCGCGGAGCTCGACGACGCGTTCGAGAACGGCATGGGCTTCGACGGCTCCTCGATCACGGGCTTCAACGCCATCGAGGAGTCCGACATGGTCGCCATGCCGGATCCGTCGACGTTCGCGATCCTCCCGTGGCGCCCGGAGGAGCAGGGCGTCGGCCGCGTCTTCTGCGACGTCCTGACGCCCGAGCGCACGCCCTACGAGGGCGACCCGCGCCACGTGCTGCGCCGCGCGCTGGAGCGCATGCGCGGGATGGGCTTCGACACGTTCAACGTCGGTCCCGAGCTCGAGTACTTCCTCTTCAAGGACAAGAACGGCACCGAGGTCCTCGACGAGGGCGGCTACTTCGACCTCACGACCCTCGACGCCGGCTCCGACGTCCGCCGCGAGACCGTCCTCGCGCTCGAGCAGCTCGGCATCCACGTCGAGTACACCCATCACGAGGTCGGGCCAAGCCAGCACGAGATCGACATGCGCTTCGCCGACGCGCTGAAGATGGCCGACGACTGCATGACCTACCGCATCACGGTGAAGGAGTACGCCATGAAGTACGGCTGGCATGCCACGTTCATGCCCAAGCCGCTCTTCGGCGAGAACGGCTCGGGCATGCACACGCACATGAGCCTGTTCAAGGACGGCGCCAACGCGATGTTCGACGCCGACGACCCGTACTTCCTCAGCGACATCGGCAAGGCGTTCATCGCCGGCCAGCTCAAGCACGCGCGCGAGCTCAGCTCGATCTTCGCCCAGTGGGTCAACTCCTACAAGCGCCTGGTGCCGGGCTTCGAGGCGCCCGTCTACGTCGCCTGGAGCCGCCGCAACCGCAGCGCCCTGGTCCGCGTCCCGCTCTACCACCCCGGAAAGGAGCGCGGCACGCGGATGGAGCTGCGCTGCCCCGACCCCGCGTGCAACCCCTACCTGACCTTCGCCGCGCTGCTGCAGGCGGGCCTGGAGGGCATCGAGAAGGGCTACGAGCTGCCCGAGCCGATGGAGAAGAACCTGTACCACCTGTCGCCCGACGAGCGCAAGCGGCTCGGCATCGAGCAGCTGCCCGAGACGCTCGGCGAGGCCGTCGAGCTGACGGCCGAGTCCGAGCTCGTCCTCCGCACGCTCGGCGAGCACATGTTCAACCGCTTCATCGAGATCAAGCGCCAGGAGTGGGAGGACTACCGCGTGCAGGTCACGCAGTGGGAGCTGGACCGCTACCTGCCGGTGCTCTGACGGGCCGGCCCACGAGCGCTCACGACGATTCGAGCAGCTCTCGCAGCTCGCCCGGGGCCGTGACCGGCATGCGACACGCGAACCGCTCGCAGACGTAGGCGGCGGCGGCGCCGGCCACCGCGGTGCGGGAGTCCATCAGCGGCACGCCGTCGCCGGGCGGTCCGGCGAGCACCACGCCCGGGCGCAGCCGCTCGCGCACCACACCGGCCAGGGTGTCTACGGCGTCCGGGTCGTCGCCGGTCAGCGCGACCTCCAGGCGGGGGGAGACCAGCAGGTCCAGCGCGATCAGCGCGTACGCGAAAGCCTGCGGATGGGGCCCGAGCAGCGGGGCCACCAGCCGCAGGTGCGCGGCCGCGGCCTCCTCGTAGCGGGCGTCACCGGTGAGCGCGGCGAGGCGCAGCAGGCCGACGGCCGCCGACGAGGAGCCCGACGGGATCGGCGCGTCCTCGAGGTCCTTGCGGCGCACGACGAGCCGCTCGTGGTCCGACGACGTCGCGAAGAACCCGCCGGCGGCCGGATCGGAGTCTGCGAACCGCGAGAGGATCGCGTCGGCCAGCGTCTGCGCCTCGGCGAACCACCGCGGGTCGAACGTCGCCTCGTAGAGCGCGATCATCGCCTCCAGCAGGAACGCGTGGTCCTCCAGGTAGGCGTTCAGCTTGCCCTCGCCGTCCTTCCACGTGCGCAGCAGGCGGCCGTCGCCGTCGCGCAGCGACGACACGACGAACTCCGCGCCCGCCACCGCGATCTCCACGAAGTCGGCGCGCCCGAGCGCGGCGCCGGCCTCGGCGAAGGCGTGGATCGCCAGCCCGTTCCAGGCGGTCAGCCGCTTGTCGTCCAGCCCCGGCCGCACGCGGCCCGCGCGCAACGCCATCAGCGCGGCGCGGATGCGCTCCCGCTGCTGTGCCGGCGGCTCGGGCCCGCGCCCGGTCAGGACGTTCCAGCCGGCCGGATCCCGGTCGCCCTCGACGAAGTTGCCCTCCTCGGTCGCACCGAGCCACGCGAGCGCGGCCTCGACGTCGCCGGGGTCCAGCGCGTCGCGCAGCTCCGCGACCGTCCACACGTAGAACTTGCCCTCGACGCCCTCGCTGTCGGCGTCCAGCGCGCTCAGGAAGCCGCCCTCGGGACCGCGCAGCTCACGGGCGACGAAGTCCAGCGTCTCCTCGGTCACGCGCCGCAGCGCCGGGTCGCCGGTCATCAGCCAGCCGTGCAGGTAGGCGCGGGCCAGCAGCGCGTTGTCGTACAACATCTTCTCGAAGTGGGGGACCGTCCACGTGGCGTCGACCGCGTAGCGGGCGAAGCCACCGCCGATCTGGTCGACCATCCCGCCGGCGGCCATCGCCCGCAGCGTCGCGCCCGCCATGTCGCCGGCCTTCGTCGCCCACGGTCCTCCACGCGCCGCGCGCGCCCACAGCAGCAGCAGCGCCGGCGACGGCGGGAACTTCGGCGCCCCGCCGAACCCGGCGTTCTCGGGATCGAACGCGGCGCGCAGGTTGCGCACCGCATCGTCGAGCGCCTCGGCGCTCAGCGTGACGTCCTCGGCCGGGCGCAGTGCGCTGGTCTGGCCCAGGCGGGCGGCCATGCGCGCGCCCTGGTCGAGGATCTCGCCGCGCTTGTCGCGCCACGCCTCGGCGACCGCCTCGAGCACCGCCGGCCACGCGGGCATCCCGTGTCGCGGCGCCGGCGGGAAGTACGTCCCGCCGTAGAACGGCACCTGATCGGGCGTGAGGAACACGTTCAGCGGCCAGCCGCCGTGGCCGGTCATCAGCTGCACCGCCTCCATGGCGATCGCGTCGATGTCGGGCCGCTCCTCGCGGTCGACCTTCACGCAGACGAACGCTTCGTTCATCAGCGCGGCGACCGCCGGGTCCTCGAAGGACTCGCGCTCCATGACGTGGCACCAGTGGCACGCCGAGTAGCCGATCGACACCAGCAGCGGGCGGTCCAGCTCCCGGGCCCGCGCGAGCGCCGCCGGCCCCCAGGGGAGCCAGTCGACGGGGTTCTCGCGGTGCTGGAGGAGGTACGGGGAGGTCTCGTGCGCGAGGGCGTTGGCCATCGCGCACGAGGCTACCCATCCCGGGCTCAGCGACCGAGGTTCGGGCGCGCCAGCACCTCGGCGACCGTCGGCAGCGTGGAGCGGCGCGCGCTCGGAGCGGCGACGCTCACCTTGTGCCCGCCGAGGCGACCGCTCACCGCGCCGCTGGCCGACAGCGTCAGCGTCCCGCTGGCCGCGCCGCCGCCGCGGATGGTGACCCTGGCGGTGCGGCTCGTGGACACCGTGCCGCTGACCAGGACGTCCTTGACGTACTGGTAGCGGGTGAGGCGGAAGCTGCCGCTCGTGTTGACCGTGGCGTTGCCGCCGCGCAGGCCGGCGACGTGGTTGGGCAGCGTGTCGAGCGCGATGGCGTCGCCGATGATCTGGCGCGTCGCGTCGGCCACCGTGCCCTGCGCCGCGACGATCGTGCGCTTGGTCTTGTCCTTGATGCCGATCGTGCCCAGCGACGTGGGCGGGCGCGGCGTCGGCGCGAACGGGTTGGTGCCCTGCGCGCATGCGGTGGGCGTTCCGCCGGCGAAGAAGGTCGCGAGCGCGCCCTTGGTGCAGGCGCTGTCGGTCGTGGCGTCGGAGCTCACGGTCGAGTGGCCGGTGAACGGCACCTGCACGATGGTGGCGCCGGGAATGCGCGTGCCGATCTGCGCGGCGTCCTCGTACGGGGTGCGCAGGTCCATCTGACCGTCGAGCACGAGCGTGCGGACCGGGGGCAGCGGTGTCGACGCGGCGGGCGCGGGGGACGCGTCGGGCCACCCGAGGCAGAACGGGATCGGGCCGCCCTGGACCGCGGCGGCGGGGGAGAACGGGCCGAGCTGGTCGCGCGGGATCGCCTGGGCGGCGGTCGTGATCTCCTGCGCGCGCTGGTCGGCGCCGGCCGTGCGCGTCCAGGCGAACGGCGCCTCCTCGCACGTGGTCGCCAGGAACAGCGCGTCGCTGTTGTCGGAGCCCGAGGACTGCAGGCCGGTGGTCAGGCCCTCGGAGCGGACGCTGAGGCGCAGGATCGGCGACAGGTCGCCGCGCAGCGCGGCGCGCATCGAGCCGGGCAGCTCGGCGCGCAGCGTCGGGTTGAGGTCGCCGGCGAGCAGGATGTCGACGAGGCCGGTCTGGTCCATGCGGAAGCGGACGCGCTCCCCGGAGCTCAGCGTCACCTTGCCGTTCAGCGAGTGCTGGCGCAGCTTCGCGGCGAGCTTGGCGAGATCGCCCTTGACGTCGCCGGTCGCGTCCTTGCAGGCGCTCTTGGCGCACAGGTTGCTCAGCACGCGGGGGGCGTTGGAGAGCGACGAGCGCTGGAACGGATCCGGCCCCTCGGGCAGCACGACGCTGTCGAGCACGAGCGCCTCGACGTTGCCCGGGTAGGCCGCCGCGTAGTCCTCGGCGACCTTCGTCCCGTAGCTGACGCCGAAGAGCACGAGCTTGCTGTAGCCGCCGGCGATGCGCAGCGCCTCGACGTCCTGGACGCTGTCGGCCGTGCGGTAGAAGCCGCGGCGGGCGCCGAGCTCGCTCGCGCAGTCAGACGCCGCTTTGAAGACCGTCGTGTTCTTGCTCAGCGCGGCGCAGTCCAGCGCCCCGGAGGAGCCCGTGCCGCGCTGGTCGTAGATCAGGAGGTCGCGGTTGGCGATGGCCGGCGCGAGGATCTCGGCGAAGGACTTCGACAGCGGCAGCGCCGCCTGGCCCGGTCCCCCGGCGAGCGGGACGACCGCCGTGGCGCTCGGGTTCGACGCCGCGGGGACGCGCGAGACCGCCAGCGAGACGGTGCCCGGCGTCGCCCCGGTGCGGTCCAGGGGGACGTCGACCGTGGAGCATTCGAAGCCCGCCGTGGGGCACGGGGCCCACGGGATCGCCGCCACAGCGGATCCGGTGCAGACGCCTGAGGCGATCAGCAGGAGTGCGACCGGAAGGATGAGCCGGACCGGGGACGAGAGGCGGCGGGCGAGCATGTGGGCGCGGACGGTAGCGTCCGTACGCAAGACAAGTCGAAGGAGAACCGCTCACGATGTCATCCGATCGCCAGGCCATCACCGCTGACGCCGCCCCCGCGGCCGTCGGTCCCTACAGCCACGCCGTCCGCTCCGGCAACCTGTTGTTCCTCTCGGGGCAGACGCCGCTGGATCCGGCCGCCGGCAAGCTGGTCGAAGGCAGCGTGGGAGACCAGACGCGCCAGTGCCTGAAGAACCTCCAGGCGGTCTGCGCGGCCGCCGGCGCGTCGCTGGACAGCGCGGTCCGATGCGGGATCTACGTCACCGACATGGCCACCTTCGCCGAGGTCAACGAGGTCTACGCGACGTTCTTCAGCGATCCCCAGCCGGCGCGGTCGACGATCGGCGTCGCCTCCCTGCCGCTCGGCGCGCAGGTCGAGATCGACGCCATCGTCGCGCTGGCGGACTGAGGCGGTCATGGCCGGGCAGGTGGGCACGGGGTCCGCGGTCACCGCGCAGGACGTCGCCCGCGCTCGGGACGCGATCGGCGACGTCGCCCGCCACACGCCGGTGCTGACGTCAGCGACGCTCAGCGAGCACTGCGGCAGCGACGTGGTCCTGAAGGCCGAGTCGCTGCAGCGCACCGGCGCGTTCAAGATCCGCGGCGCGCTGAACAAGCTCGCGGCGCTCGGTGACGGCTGCACGGCGGGCGTCGTGTGCGGCAGCGCCGGCAACCACGCTCAGGCGCTCGCCCTGGCGGCGCGGGAGCGTGGCGTGCCGTGCGAGGTGTTCATGCCGGAGGGCGCGCCGATCGCCAAGGTCGAGGCGACCGCAGCGCTGGGCGCGCAGGTCGTGATCGTCGGCGCGACGGTCGACGACTGCATCGTTGCCGCCCGCGCCCGTGCCGCCGAGGCCGGCCTGGCGTTCGTCCATCCCTTCGACGACCCCGACATCGTCGCCGGCCAGGGGACGCTCGGCCTCGAGCTGCTGGACGACCTGCCCGACCTGGCGACCGTGATCGTGCCCGTGGGCGGCGGCGGGCTGGCCAGCGGCATCGCGATCGCGGTGAAGTCCGCACGGCCCGACGTGCGCGTCGTCGGCGTGCAGGTCGAGACGGTCGCGGCCTACCCGGCGTCGCTGAAGGCCGGACGGCCGATCGAGGTGGAGGCGTCGCTGACGATCGCCGACGGCATCGCCGTCAAGCGGCCGGGCGAGCTGACGCTGCCGCTCGTCGGCCAGTGGCTGGACGAGATCGTCGTCGTCTCCGAGGACGAGGTCGCCGCCGCCATGGTGCTCTTGATGGAGAAGGCCAAGCTCGTGGTCGAGGGCGCCGGCGCGGTCGGCGTCGCGGCGCTGCTGGGCGGCCACGCCCGGGCCGCCGAGCACGGGACGACCTGCGTCGTGCTCAGCGGCGGCAACGTCGACGCGGGGCTGCTGGCGACGATCGCCCGCCGCCACGAGACCGAGAGCGGCCGGCGCATGGTGCTGCTGACGCGCGTGCCGGACCGGCCCGGCGCGCTGGCCAGGCTGCTGGACTGCGTCGCCGGCGCGGGCGCCAACATCGTCGAGGTGTCGCATCTGCGCGAGGGCATCGACCTGCACGTCCGCGAGACGGGCGTGCAACTGACGATCGAGACGCGCTCGCGCGAGCACGCCGACGCCGTCGTCGCCGCGGTCGCGGCCGCCGGATACGGCGTCTCGCGCTACCCCAGCCTCGGGTAGGAGACTGTGTCGCTGTCGCGACTGGGGACCCACCTCCGGCGGCGACGGCTGGCCGTCGTGGGCCTCGGCCTCGCTGGCCGCCTACGGCACCCCTAGCCCGCGGCGCCAGGGCGATCAGCTCAGTTCAGCGCCTGACGCGCCGCCGCGCGACGGTGGTACTCGACGCCCTCGCGCTGGTGCTCGGCGCGGACGACGAGCTCGGCGAGCCGCTCCTTGGGCAGCGGGAGGTCCTCGACCTCTCCCAGCGCCAGCCACAGAAGGCGCTTGCCCTCGATCCCCATCGACAGCGTCTCCAGCTCGATGAGGGGCGTCAGCGGCGACCGGCCGCGGATCTCGCCGTTGAGCTTGAGGCGGCCCGCCTTCTCGGCCGCCCAGGCGACGGCGACCTTGGCCTTGTCGTGGCCGACGCCGAGCTGGTCCATGAGGTCGTCGAGGACCTGCCGGTCCTCGGCGATGTCGTCGCGCAGCTCGGTCAGGAACGAGCCGAGCGCGGTGCCCTCGTGCTCACCGGCGGCGCGCTTGACCAGCTCCAGTCCGCCGGTGGACCCGGCGAGGTGGTCGTTGAGGTAGATCGCGAGGTACTTCGTGGACGTTGCGGGCATGTTGGACGGGGTACCCACCATCCGCCGCGCGATGTGCTTGCATCCTGCGGCTCATGTCACAGGTCGACAAGCTCCAGGACGCCGAAGAACACGTCGGGCAGATGCGCGAGGAGGCGGCCCGCGCCGCCCGGGAGGAGCGCGAGGCCGATCTGCGCAAGGCGCCCCTCTCCGACACGGCCTCCAAGACGCACACGCTGGTCAGCGCACCGCTCGCGCACGTGCGCACGATGGTCAACATGCGCACCGGCGCGCTGCCCGATCTGCACGAGCTGGCCGTCTCGATCAAGGAGACCGGGCTGCTGCACCCGCCGCTCGTGCGCGCGACCGGCGAGGACGGCGTGCCGTACGAGCTGCTCGCCGGGCGGCGGCGCTTCAGCGCGATGACGCTCCTCGACGAGGCCGAGGGCGCCCGCGAGGACTGGCGCTTCACGCTCGTGGACGGCATCTCCAAGCGCGAGGCGCTGACGATGCAGTTCGCCGAGAACTTCCACCAGAACAAGCCCGAGCCGGTGCAGTTCGCGCGCGCCGCCCGGGCGATCATGAGCGAGGATCCCGAGCTGACCGCCGCCGACGTCTCGCGCCTGGTCGGTGCCCCGATGGCGTGGACGCGCAAGGCGCTGCGCCTGCTCGACCTGCCCGAGTCGGTCGTCGAGCGCGTCGAGCAGGGCGACCTGTCGTTCACGGTCGCCGACGTGGTGCGCCGCGGGATCGCCCGTGGCGACGTGTCAGCCGAGCAGGCGGAGGCGCTCGTCGAGCAGCACGCGTCGGGTGAGATCACCGGCGGGGCGCTGAAGCTGGGCGTCGGCTACGTGCCGCCCAAGCCCAAGGACTACGAGGAGCAGGCGCGCAAGCTCGACGAGGCCCGCTGGGCCGCCGAGCGGGCGGGCAAGGACGGCGGCGACGCCGCCCAGCGCGACTGGGACTCGCGCGCCGGCGGCGACAACGGCTCGCAGGGCGGACCGATCCGCTCCGGGGGCGACATCACGCCGGCACCGCGCATCGTCGCGTCGGTCGGCGGGCCCGGGGCCGAGCCGATCGAGCTCGACGTCGCCGACCTCGACGCCTACGTGCTCGGCCTCGTGCTGTCGCGCGTGGCGACCGCCGAGCACCGCTCCCACCTCGGCGTCGAGGGCGGCCACGAAGCGGCGCAGGACTACGCCTTCTCGCTGCACCCCGACCGGCGCCTCGAGGTCCTGCGGGCGCTGTCGGCCGAGATGCTCTCGGCCGACCCGGTGCCGCCCAAGGCGCTGCGGTCGGTGCTGGCCGCCTAGGGGACCTGCGGGCGCTACTCCGGCGTGACGTACGCGCCGGAGAGGCCGCCGTCGATGAGGAACGTCGAGGCCGTCATGAACGACGACTCGTCGGAGGCCAGGAAGAGGACCCCGTTGGCGATCTCCTCCGCCGTGCCGAAGCGGCCCATCGGGACGTGGACGAGGCGGCGCGCGGCGCGGTCGGGATCCTTGGCGAAGAGCTCGCGCAGCAGCGGCGTGTCGACCGGGCCGGGGCAGAGCGCGTTGACCCGCACGCCGCGGCGGGCGAACTCGACGCCGAGCTCGCGCGACATCGACAGCACGCCGCCCTTGGACGCGGTGTAGGAGATCTGCGACGTCGCGGCGCCCATGACCGCGACGAACGACGCGGTGTTGATGACCGAGCCGCGGCTGGGCGGGTCGTTGTCGAGAAGGTGGGGGATGCCGTGCTTGCAGCACAGGAAGACCGACTTGAGGTTGACGTCCTGCACGCGCTGCCAGGCCTCGAACGTCGTCTCCAGCACGGAGGTGTCGTCGTCGGGCGAGATGCCGGCGTTGTTGAACAGGATGTCGATGCGCCCGAAGCGCTCCGACACCTGCGTGTACATCTGCTGGACCGCGAGCTCCTCGGTCACGTCGACCGACAGGGCGAGGTCGCCGGGCGCGCCGTCCAGGAGGTCGACCCCGACCACCTTCGCGCCCTCGCGCTGGAAGGCCTCGACGGTCGCGGCGCCGATGCCCCCGGCGGCTCCGGTGACGACCGCCACCTTGCCCTCGAGACGACCCGGCACTCAGTTCCCTTCCGTTGCGTAGTAGATGGTCTTGACCTCGGTGTAGGCGTCGGTGGCGTGCGGGCCCAGCTCGCGGCCGTAGCCGGACTGCTTGAAGCCCCCGAACGGCGTCGTGACGCGCACCGAGCTGTTGGAGTTGATGGACAGGTTGCCGCTCTCCAGCGCCCGGGCGACGCGCAGCCCCTTCGCGCCGTCCCGGGTCCACACGGAGCCGGAGAGCCCGTAGATGGTGTCGTTGGCCAGTTCAACGGCGTGGGCCTCGTCGTCGAAGGGCACGACGACCGCGACCGGGCCGAAGATCTCCTCGCGCACGGCCCGGTGGTCGCCGGGCACGGGGCAGAGGACCGTCGGCGGGAACCAGAAGCCCGGGCCGTCCGGCACCTCGCCGCGGATCGCGACCTCGGCGTCGCCGTCGACGAACGACGCGACGGTCGCGCGCTGGCCCGCGGAGATCAGCGGGCCCATCGCGGTCGACTCGTCCAGCGGATCGCCGACCTTGATGGCCTTGACCGCGCCCTCCAGGTGCCCGAGGAACTCGTCGACCACGCCGCGCTGCACGAGGATGCGCGAGCGCGCGCAGCAGTCCTGGCCGGCGTTGTCGAACACCGCGCCGGGCGCCGCGCGCGCGGCCGCCTCGACGTCGGCGTCGGCGAAGACGATGTTGGCCGACTTGCCGCCGAGCTCCAGCGTCACGCGCTTGATCGTCTGCGCAGCGCCGGCGGCGATCGACTTGCCGACCTCGGTGGAGCCGGTGAACGCGATCTTGGCGACGTCGGGGTGCGCGACGAGCCGCTCGCCGCACTCGCGGCCCGGGCCGGCGACGACGTTGACCACGCCCTCGGGCAACCCGGCCTCCAGCGCCAGCGCGGCGAAGCGCAGAGCCGTGAGCGGCGTCAGCTCGGCCGGCTTGAGCACCACGCAGTTGCCGGCGGCCAGCGCCGGCGCCATCTTCCAGCAGGCGATCGCCAGCGGGAAGTTCCACGGTGTGATGAGCCCGACGACGCCGAGCGGCTCGCGCACCGTGAAGGCCAGGCCGCCGGCGACGGGGATCGTGTCGCCGAGCAGGCGCTCGGGCGCGGCCGCGTAGTAGCGGACCGTCTCGATCGCCATGCCGATCTCGCCCCGCGCGGACGCGATCGGCTTGCCCGCGTTGCGGGCCTCGAGGACCGACAGCTCCTCGTGGGCCTCCTCCATGACCGACACCAGCCGGCGCAGCAGCCGGGCGCGGTCGCCGGGAGCGACCGCGCGCCAGGCCGGGAACGCCGCCTTGGCCTTCGCGACGGCGGCGTCGACCTCGTCGACGCCGCCCCGCGCGATGGTCGCCAGGACCTGCTCGGTGGCCGGCTCCAGGACCTCGAGCGTTCCCGCCACCCGCTACGCCCCGGCGGGCGCCGTCGTGGGCGGCGGCCCGTCGGCCGGGAAGTCCCGCTCGCCGAGCTCGGCGTCCAGCTCGGCGATCGTGTGCCGCGGACCGGTGAACGTGTGCTTCGCGCTCACGAGCCACCAGATGCCGACCGCGGCGATCACGCCGCCCGTCACGAGCGGAGCGTAGTTCACGGCGTTCCAGTCGAACTCGTCGTTCCACGGCACGCCGGCGGGCGTCGTCGGCAGGATGAAGATCACCGTGATGATCGCCACCCAGACGGTCGAGAACAGGCACATCCACTTGTACTTGTTGCCGAGGTTCCACGGGCCCGGCTCGAACGCGTCGCCCATCCTCCAGCGCAGGAAGATCGGGATCACGTAGGCGATGTAGAGCCCGATCACGGCGATCGAGACGACGGCGTAGAACGCGACGGGCACGCCGCTCGCGTTGGGGAAGTAGGCCGGCACCGTGATGATCGCGGCCCAGAACGCCATGAACAGCACGGCGTTCTGCGGCACCCGCTTGGTGTTGACCTTGCTCCAGATCCGCCATCCGGGCACTGCGCCGTCGCGGCTGAAGGCGTAGCACATACGCGAGGCGCTGGTGAGGCACGCCGCGCCGCAGAACAGCTGGCCGACGGTGGAGATCACCAGGATGACCTTCAGCCAACCGGTGCTCAGCGCCTGGTCGAGGATGGCCACCGAGACGAACTCGCCACCCGCCGCCGCCTTGTTGATCGCGTCGACGTTCGTCGCGGCGAACGTGATCGCCAGCAGCACCAGCCAGCCGAAGATCGCCGAGTAGAAGATCGAGCGCCACACGCCCTTGGCCGCCGCGTCGGACGCCCCGTGCGTCTCCTCGGAGATGTGCGCGCAGGAGTCGAAGCCGGTGATCGTGTACTGGGTAAGCAGGAACCCGAGCGGCAGGACGTAGAACCAGAACATCGCGGTGCCGGTGCCACCGGCGGAGAAGCCCGAGTTGTTGAAGCGCTCGGTGAAGACGAAGTTCGCGCTCGCGTGGTGGTCGGGCACGAAGATCAGCACGAGCAGGATCACGGCCACGCCGGCGACGTGCCACCAGACCGAGATGCCGTTGATCCGCGCTACGAGGTGGCTGCCCGCGATGTTCACGAGCGCGTGGAACCCGAGCACGATGAGGAACAGCCAGAACGTCCCGGAGAGGAAGTCGCCCGAGACGCCGTTGAACAGGTTGAAGTCGAACGCGCCGAGCGTGAGGTTCAGGAACGTCGCGGCGCCGTAGTCCACCGAGGCGGTGACGGCGACCAGGCCGATGAGGTTGAACCACCCGGTGAACCAGCCCCAGCCGGCGCCCCCGAGCTTGGAGGCCCACCAGTAGATGCCGCCGGCGGTCGGGTAGGCCGACACCAGCTCCGACATGCAGAAGCCGATGATCAGGATCGGGATCGAGATCAGCGGCCAGCCCCACGAGATCGCGATCGGGCCGCCGTTGTTCCACGCCTGGCCGTAGGTCGTGAAGCAGCCGGCCAGGATCGAGATGATGGTGAACGAGATCGCGAAGTTCTGGAACCCGCTCCAGGTGCGACTCAGCTCCTGCTTGTAGCCCAGCTCAGCCAGTCGCTGCTCGTCGCTCGGGGCGACGACTGCGGCATCCACGTTAGCCATGCTCGCGCTTCCTCCAGGAAAGGTGTGGTGAACCGTCCTTAGGGCCGGCGGCGCGAATCTACGCCCGGTCTCGGACGGAAGTCAAGTGCCGATCGCCACGACCTTGGTCAAAAGGTATGTGCCATGGTGTCCAGGTGCACGACGGCGAGCGGATCCTCATCGTGGGTGCGCTCCTGTCGGCCGGCCTGCTCGCATCGCTGCTGGCCTCGCGGGTGCGCGTCCCTGGGCTGGTCCTGTTCCTCGGCGTCGGCATGGCCGTCGGCAGCGACGGCGCGGGGTGGATCGACTTCAACGACTACAACCTCGCGCGCACCGTCGGCATCGTCGCGCTGGCGCTCATCCTCTTCGAGGGCGGCCTGGCGGCCGGCTTCCCGGAGATCCGCCCGGTGCTCGGCCCGTCGCTGACGCTCGCGGTGCTCGGCACGCTGGCGACCGCCGCGATCACCGGGCTGGCTGCGGCGTGGCTGTTCGACTTCAGCACCACGGAGGGCCTGCTCGTCGGCGCGATCGTGGCCGGCACCGACGGCGCCGCGATCTTCGCGCTGCTGCGCGGATCGACCCTGCGCCGGCGGCTGGCGCGCACGCTCGAGGGCGAGTCGGGCATGAACGACCCCATCGCCGTGCTGCTCGTCCTGGGCTTCATCGAGAAGCTCATGCACCCCGACTACGGCCTGGCCGACTTCGTCTGGCTGTTCGTGCGCCAGATCTCGATCGGCGCGGCCGTCGGCATCGGCGTCGGCTACCTGTTCACGTTCGCGCTGCGCGAGGCGCGCCTGGCCACCGCGGGCCTGTACCCGGTCGCGACGCTGGCGTCCGTGGCCCTCGCCTACGGCGCCGCCGACACGATCCACGGCTCCGGCTTCCTCGCCGTGTACCTCGCCGGGCTCATGCTGGGATCGGCCGCCATCCCCGCGAAGCAGACCATCGCGACCTTCCACGAGGGCATGGCGTGGGTCGCGCAGCTGTCGATGTTCCTGGTGCTCGGGCTGCTGGTGTTCCCGGGCGACCTGCTGGGCGTCGCGTTCGAGGGCACGGTGCTCGCGCTGGTGCTCGTGCTCGTCGCCCGGCCGCTCGCGACGGTGCTCTGCACCGCGCCGTTCCGGTTCTCGGCCGCCGAGCAGGTCGTGCTCGGCTGGGCCGGCCTGCGCGGGGCGGTCCCGGTCGTGCTGGCGACGTTCCCGGTGATCGACGGCATCCCGCGCAGCCACGAGTTCTTCAACATCGTGTTCTTCGTGGTTCTGCTGTCCACCATCGTGCAGGGCACGACGTTCGAACCGCTGGCCCGCCGGCTCGGCGTCACGACCGAGGACCCGGCGCTGCCGCGGCCCCTGGCCGAGTCGGGCACGATCCGCCGCCTCGGCGCCGAGGTGCTGGAGTTCCCCGTGGTCGAGGACGACGCCATCGTCGGGCTCGCCGTCCGCGACCTCGGCCTCCCGCGCGAGGCGGTCGTCAACGTCATCGTGCGCGCCGGGCAGGCGATCCCGCCGCGCGGCTCCACGCGCGTCGTCGCCGGCGACCGGCTGCACGTGCTCTACCGCGAGGAGGCCTCGCGCCAGCTCGTGTCGCTGACGAGCTCGTGGCGCTCGGGCCCCATCGGACCCCGCGCGCGGCCGCCGCGTGAGATGCGCAGCCGCTCGTCGGTCTTCACCGCGCGCCCGTGGACCGACGGCGACGGCGACGCCACCCGTCCGGCGGCCGTCTCCGGCCAGGCGGTGATCGACCTCCTGCGGCTGCGCCGCGACGCGCCGGGCAGCCTCGTCGTCCTGGCCGACGGCCGTTACGCGGTCTGCGGCGCGGTGCTCGTGGTGGGCGCGCGGCGCCAGGTGACCGAGTGGGTGGAGCGGCGGATGCACCAGGCCGGCGAGGCCGAGCGAGCATGGCTGCGGACCGTGCTGGGCGCGGTGGCGACCGACATGGTGGAGATCGCGCAGCCGTCGCGACCGGGCTCGCGGGGCGGGGTTCCGTCGGAGCCCGGCGGGGCGCCTGGCGCGGCGTCTGCCTGACACACTCCGGCGCGCATGGCGAAACTCGAAGCCGACCAGCTGCGGGAGTTCTACGAGCAGTGCTACACGCCGGGCGTCGACGGCGACAAGTACCGCGCGTGGCGCCATCTGGGCGCGGTGGGCAAGGCCGACCACGTGGTCGACCTCGTCGCTCGGGCGGGGCTGCCCGCGCCGCGGACGGTCGCCGAGGTCGGCTGTGGCGACGGGGCGGTGCTCGGCGAGCTGGGCCGCCGCGGCTTCGGCGGCCACCGCACGGGGTTCGAGATCTCCGCCGCGGGCGTGAAGCTGACGGCCGAGCGCGAGGAGGTCGACGAGGCGCACGTCTTCGACGGCGAGCACCTGCCGGTCGCCGACGACGCCTACGACGTGGTCTTCGCCACGCACGTGCTCGAGCACGTGCCGGATCCCGTGCCGCTGACGCGCGAGCTGCTGCGCGTCGGGCGCGCGGTGATCGTCGAGGTCCCGCTGGAGGCCAACCTGAGCGCCCGGCGTCCCGCCGCGCGGGCGGCCTCCGAGGGCGTCGGGCACCTGCACCGCTTCGACCGTGCCGCGATCCGCCGGCTGGTGACCGGCGCGGGGTGGACGGTCGCCGCCGAGCTCGTCGACCCGCTGCCGCGCGAGGTCCATCTCTTCGACGCCGCCGCGGGCGCCGCGCGCGCCAAGGGTTACGCGAAGTGGGCGCTGCGCGCGGCCGCCGCGGGCGTGCCGGCCGTGGGCGAGCGGCTCGTGACGCTGCACTTCGCGCTGCTGGCGACCCCGCCGGCCCGCTAGGAGCGTGGGTCCCTAATCCGCCGCGGGTTTCGCCCCCTGGGCGAACACCCGCAAGGGAACCTGGCCCTCTGGGCCAGTGTTCCCCTACGGCGCCAGGACCACCTTCCCGACGGTGGCGCGGGTCTCGAGCGCTCGGTGGGCGCCGGCCGCCTCGGCCAGCGCGAACGTCTGGTCCACCACGGGCACCAGCTCGCCGGACGTGACCGCCGCCAGCGCGGCGTCCTCCAGACCGCGGATGCCGCCCGGCCGCTGGAGGATCCGCGCGCCCAGCGAGCCGATCGCGGTGATGCCGCGCCCGGCGATGTCCATCGAGCTCATCGGCGTCGGCTCGCCCGACGACCAGCCGAAGAGCAGCAGCCGGCCGCCGGCGCCGAGGAGCTCCATCGCACCGCGGCCCACCGTGCCGCCGACGCTGTCGAAGGCCACCGACGCCGGGTTGCCGTCCAGCGCGTCGCGCACCTGCTCGGGCCACGCCGGGTCGGTGTAGTCGACGGCGACGGTCGCGCCGAGCTCGCGCGCCCGCGCGACCTTCTCGGGGCCGCCGGCCAGCGCGACCACCTCGGCGCCCGCGCGCAGCGCCGCCTGGACCAGCAGCGTCCCGATCCCGCCGGCGGCGGCGGTCACGACGACCGTGTCCTCGGCGGTCAGCTCCGCCAGCTCGAGGATGCCCATGGCCGTGCGGCCGGTGCCGATCATGGCGACCGCGGCCTCGGCGCCGACGTGGTCTGCCACCTCGTGCAGCGAGGCGGCGCCCACGACCGCGCGCTCGGCGTAGCCGCCGCCGGCCATGCCGAGGTGGGCGACGGCGCGCCGGCCGATCCAGCCGGCGTCGATGCCGTCGCCCACGGCCTCGACGGTGCCGGCGACCTCGCGGCCCGGGATCGTCGGCAGCTCGGGCAGCGGGAAGGGCCCGCCGGAGCGTCCGCTGCGGATGGCGGTGTCGATCAGGTGGACGCCGGAGGCCGCGACGGCGATCCGGACCTGGCCGGCGCCGGGCTCCGGCGCGGCGATCTCCTCGTAGCGCAGGTTCTCGGCGGGACCGAACTCGTGAAGGCGGATGGCGTGCATGGCGCGCCATGCAACACCTTCAAGTGGGGTTGAAGTCAAGGGCTCAGGTAGCGTCGCGCCACCATGGCCCACCCGAACGCCGAGCTCATCCAGCGCTTCTACGCCGCGTTCGACGCGGGCGACGGGGCGACGATGGCGGCCGCCTACGCGCCGGACGCGCGGTTCTCGGACCCGGTCTTCACCGACCTGCGCGACGACGAGCCGGGCGCCATGTGGCGGATGCTCACCGGACGCGCGCAGGACCTGCAGGTGCAGCTCGTCGAGCACGAGGCCGGCGACGAGCGGGGCACCGCCCACTGGCTGGCCGACTACACGTTCGCGGCCACCGGCCGCCGGGTGCACAACGACGTCCACGCCGCGTTGACCTTCCGCGACGGCCTGATCGCCGAGCACCGCGACCGCTTCGCGTTCCACGGCTGGGCGCGCCAGGCACTCGGACCGGCCGGGCTACTGCTGGGCTGGACGCCGATGCTGCAGGGCAAGGTCCGCGGCCAGGCACGGGCCGGGCTGGACGCGTTCCGCGAGCAGGAGCGCGCCGCGACCTGAACGCCCGCGCCGCCGAAGGGCTACTTGCCGGCGCCGGGCAGCAGCCCGGCGAGGACGTGCTCGGTCCCGCGCAGGTGCTCGGCCATGACGCGGACGGCCGCGTCGGCGTCGCGGGCGCGGATGCGCGAGAGCAGCTGCGCGTGCTGCGCGTTGGCGTGCCCGAGGATCTCGGGCGGGTGCGCGATGTAGGAGATGAGGTCGGTCATCGCGCCCTGCGCCTCGGTCGCCAGCGCCACCAGGCGCGGGCTGTGCGTCGCCTCGGCGAGGCCGATGTGGAAGCGGACGTCGGCCTGGCGGTAGCCCGCGAAGTCCTCCGACAGGTCCTCCATCGCGACCACGAGGTCGTCCAGCGCCGCGATCTCGTCGGACAGCGCCCGGTCGGCGGCCAGCGCCGCGATGCCGAGCTCCACGCCCAGGCGCACGTCGCACGCGTCGCGCCAGCTCGCCAGCAGCTCGCGCGTCGGCGGGTCGGCGGGCGGCGGCCGCTGGGCGACGAACGTCCCGCCGCCGCGTCCGCGCACCGCATGCAGGTGACCGCTCTGGGCGAGCGCGGTCAGCGCCTGGCGCAGCGTCGAGCGCGAGATCGCCAGCCGCGTGCACAGCTCCCGCTCGGCCGGCAGGCGGGCGCCCGGCTCCAGCAGCCCGAGCTTGATCGCGGTCCCGAGCCGCTCCAGCGTCTCCTCGAACGCCGTCTGGGAGCGCACGGGCGCGAAGACCGTCTCGAAGGACGGCAGGTCGGTGGAGGTGCTCATCTACAGGCGCTCGAATCCGCGCACGCGCTCCCAATCGGTGACGGATGAATCGTATGCGGCCAGCTCGACGTCAGCCATGTTCACGTAGTGCGCGACGACGTCCTCGCCCAGCGCGGCGCGGGCGATCTCGCTCCCGGCGAACAGGTCGCGGGCCTCGCGCAGCGTCGTGGGGACGTGCTCGACGTCCTGCGCGGCGTAGGCGTTGCCCTCGCAGGCGGGCCCGAGCTCCAGCCCCTGGTCGACGCCGTGCAGGCCGGCGGTGATGAGCGCCGACAGCGCCAGATACGGGTTGACGTCGCCGCCCGGCAACCGGCACTCGAAGCGCTTGCCCGGCCCGTGGCCGACCACGCGGAAGGCGCAGGTGCGGTTGTCGTTGCCCCACGCGACGGCCGTCGGCGCGAACGAGCCGGCGGCGAAGCGCTTGTAGGAGTTGACGTTCGGCGCCAGCAGCAGCGTCAGCTCGCGCAGGCCGGCGAGGCCGCCGGCGATGAACGAGCGGAAGAGCGCGTCGTCGTCGACGAAGACGTTGGCCCCGGAGATGGCGTCGGCCAGCGAGAGGTGCAGGTGGCACGAGTTGCCCTCGCGGGCGTCGTACTTGGCCATGAACGTGATCGATCGGCCCTCCTGGGCGGCGATCTCCTTGGCGCCGTTCTTGAAGACGACGTGCCGGTCGGCGGTCGTCAGCGCGTCGGCGTAGTGGAAGTTGATCTCGTGCTGGCCGTCGTTGCACTCGCCCTTGGAGTCCTCGACGCGCATGCCGGCCCCGGTCATCGCGTTGCGGATCCGGCGGATCAGCGGCTCGACCCGCGTCGTGCCCAGGATCGAGTAGTCGACGTTGTACCGGTTGGCCGGCGTCAGCCCGACGTAGCCCTTGTCCCACGCCTGCTCGTAGGTGTCTTCGAACACGATGAACTCCAGCTCGGAGCCGGCGTTGGCGATCCAGCCGCGCTCGGCCAGTCGGGCGAGCTGCCCACGGAGGACCTGGCGGGGCGAGGCGACGACGTCGCTGCCGTCCTGCCACTTGAGGTCCACCAGGCACAGCGCGGTGCCCTCCAGCCATGGGATCCGCTGCAGCGTGTGGAGGTCGGGCTCCATGACGAAGTCGCCGTAGCCGCGCTCCCACGACGACATGGCGTAGCCGTCGACCGTGTTCATCTCCACGTCCACGGCCAGCAGGTAGTTGCAGGCCTCCGCGCCGTGGGCGACGACCTCGTCCACGAAGAAGCCGGCGTGCATCCGCTTGCCCTGGAGCCTCCCCTGCATGTCGGTCAGGCACAGCAGGACCGTGTCGATGGATCCGTCGTCCACCTGAGAGCGCAGCTCTTCGAGCGTCATCGGGCGAAGGTATATGCACTGCACCATTGACCGCAAACCCCGATCGGCTCTAGGGTCGCCGCCCAGGGGATCCATGGTGCCGTCGCCCGCCGTCATCGAGGCAGTGCAAGCGCAGCTGGGGCCGCTGCGCGACGGGCCTGTGCCGTTGGACGGCGGGATCACCAACCACAACTTCCGCGCCCGCTTCGCCGACCACGACGTCGTGCTGCGGATCGCCGGCCGGCAGACCGACCTGCTGGGGATCGACCGCGACGCCGAGCGCCTGGCGACGGCCGCGGCCTCCGATCTCGGCATCGCGCCGCCGGTGCTGCTGTTCCTGCCCGAGCACGGCTGCCTCGTCACGACGTTCGTGCCGGGCACGCCGATCCCCGACCCCCAGCTGCGCGAGCCGCCGGCGCTGGAGGCGGTCGCCCGTGCGCTGCGGGCGTTCCACGAGCACGCTCCGGCGCTGCCGACGACGTTCGACGTCCCGCGCATCGCGCGCGGCTATCTGACGCTGGCGCGCGACCGCGGCGGGGCGGTGCCCGCCGCCGCCTGGGACGCCGCGCAGCTCGCCGAGCGCATCGCGGCGGCGCTGACCGGTCCCGAGCACGTGCCGGTCCCGTGCCACGACGACCTGCTCGGCGCCAACATCCTCTGCCACGAGGCCGACATCTGGATCGTGGACTGGGAGTACGCGGGGATGGGCGACCGCTACTTCGACCTGGGCAACCTGTCCATCAACAACGGCTTCGTCGACGCCGACGACGAGCGGCTGCTGGCGGCCTACTGGGACGAGCCGTGCACCGAGCGGCGCTTCGCGGCGCTGCGGCTGATGCGCTCGATGTCCGACGTGCGCGAGGCGCTCTGGGGCGTCGTGCAGCAGACGATCAGCGACCTGGACTTCGACTTCGCCGCCTACGCCGACCGGCACTTGCGCCGGCTGCGGGCGACGGTCGCCGACCCTCGATTCGAGAGGTGGCTGCTCGATGCCGCGTCCCCGTGAGCTCCCCGACCGTGCCCGCGTCGTCATCATCGGCGGCGGGGTCGGCGGCACGTCGATCGCCCACCACCTCGCCGGCCTGGGCGAGTCCGACGTCCTGCTCGTGGACCGCGACGAGCTGACCAGCGGCTCGACGTTCCACTCCGCTGGGCTCGTCGGCCAGCTGCGCTCGTCGGTGTCGCTGACGACCATGATGATGTACTCGGTCGAGCTCTACCGGTCGCTGGACTGCGGCTGGGTCGAGTGCGGTGGGATCCGGCTGGCCTGCACGCCCGAGCGCCAGGAGGAGGTCCACCGCCAGGTCGCCTGGGCCCGCACGTTCGGGCTGCCGCTGGAGCTGCTCAGCGCGCAGGAGGCGCAGGAGCGCTTCCCGCTCATGGTCACCGACGGCGTCCGCGTCGCGTCCTACCTGCCGACCGACGGCTACCTCGACCCGTCGCAGCTGACCTACGCGTTGGCCGCGGGCGCACGCGAGGGCGGCGTGAACATCGCCACGCACACGCGCGTGACCGGGATCGACGTGGTCGACGGCCGGGTACGCGCGGTCGACACGGAGTGGGGCCGCGTCGACTGCGAGGTCTGCGTCATCGCCGGCGGGATGTACGCCGCGGAGCTGGGCCGCCTGGCCGGCGTTCGCGTGCCGGTCGTCCCGATGGCCCACGAGTACCTCGTCACCCAGCCGTTCCGGGACCGCCCCGACCCCGACGATCACCTCCCGACGCTGCGCGACCCCGACCACCTCATCTACTTCCGCGAGGAGGGCGGGGGGCTGGTCATGGGCGGCTACGAGCGCAACAGCGCGCCGTGGTCGCTGGACGAGCACCTGGTCGATCGCATCCCCTACGACTTCAACGGCCAGCTGCTGGAGGAGGACTGGCCGCGCTTCGAGGAGATCGCCGAGGCCTCGAAGGCGCGCGTGCCGGCCATGGAGGACGTCAAGGTCACCAAGCTGATCAACGGCCCGGAGGCGTTCACCCCCGACAACGAGTTCTGCCTGGGGGAGACGGAGGTCGACGGCCTCTTCGTCGCCGCCGGGTTCTGCGCGCACGGCCTCGCCGGCGCGGGCGGCATCGGCAAGGTCATGGCGGAGTGGATCGTCGCCGGCGAGCCGCAGATGGACCTGTGGCAGATGGACATCCGGCGCTTCGGGCCGCAGTACCGCTCGCCCGCCTACACGCTGAAGCGCACCAAGGAGGTCTACGAGACCTACTACGACCTGCACTACCCGGGCGAGGAGCGCCAGGCCGGCCGGCCGCTGAAGGTGTCGTCGAACTACGAGTGGCATCGGGACCACGGCGCGGCGTTCGGCGAGAAGTCCGGCTGGGAGCGGGTCAACTGGTATGACGTCAACGCGGCCGGCGGCGACGCCGCGCTGCGTCCGCGGGGCTGGGCCGGCAAGCACTGGTCGCCGGCCATCGGCGCCGAGCATCGCGCCGCCCGCGAGCGCGCCGCGCTCTTCGACGAGTCCTCGTTCGCCAAGCTGGAGGTCGTCGGGCCGGGGGCGGCGGAGTTCCTGGAGTCGCTGTGCGACAACCGCGTCGCCCGCGACGTCGGGCGCATCACCTACACGCAGATGCTCAACTCGCGCGGCGGGATCGAGTGCGACTTCACGGTCACGCGGCTGACCCAGGACGCCTTCCAGATCGTCACCGGGACCGCGTTCGGCCAGCACGACCTGACGTGGATCAAGCGCCACGCCCCGAGCGACGGGGCGGTGCGCGTGATCGACACCACGTCGCGGTGGGCGTGCTTCGCGCTGTGGGGCCCGCGGGCGCCGGACGTGCTCGGCCCGCTGACCCCCGACGCGCTCGACTTCCCCTACATGTCGATGCGCGAGATCACCGTGGGCGACGTGCCGGTGCGGGCGCTGCGGGTGACGTTCGCCGGCGAGCTCGGCTGGGAGATGTACTGCCCGACGGAGTACGGCGCCGGGCTCTGGCGCGCGCTCTGGGAGGCGGGGCGACCGCACGGTCTGGCCGCCGCGGGGTATCGCGCGATCGACTCGCTGCGGCTGGAGAAGGGCTACCGCGTCTGGGGCGCCGACATCACGCCGGACGACTCTCCGCACGAGGCCGGCCTGTCGTTCTGCGTGCGCGACGACAAGGACTTCCTCGGCGCCGCCGCGCTGCGCGAGCGCCCGGTCGCCCGGCGCCTGGCGTGCATCGTGCTCGACGATCCGCGCTCGGTCGCGCTGGGCAACGAGCCGGTCGCGGTGGGCGGCGACGTCGTGGGCCGCGTGACCTCCGGCGGCTACGGCTACACGGTGCAGGCGTCGATCGCCTACGCCTATCTGCCGCCGCAGCACGCCGAACCGGGCACGGAGGTCGCCATCGACGTCTTCGGGCAGTGGATCGGGGGTCGCGTGAGCGCCGAGCCGTTGTACGACCCGGCGGGTGAGCGCGTCAAGGGCGTACAGACGGGAGCAGCCTCCGCCTCTACCCTGGGCTGATCATGGCTGCCAACGCTGACACCATCACGATCGACCGCGCCCGGATCGCCGAGCTCACCGAGCGTGAGACCGAGCGCCTCAACGAGGCCACGAAGGGCAGCGGCCAGATGTACCGCCGCGCCAACCAGCACCTCGCCTCCGGCGTCGCCTCCTCCTACCAGGTGCGCGAGCCGTGGCCGATCTACCTCCACCGCGGCGCCGGCCCGAAGGTCTGGGACGTCGACGGCAACGAGATGTGGGACTTCCACAACGGCTTCGGCTCGATGGTCCAGGGCCATGCGCACCCGGCCATCGGCCACGCGATCCGCGAGCGCTACGAGCTCGGCACGCACTTCGCCGCGCCGACCGAGGACGCGATCGTCGTCGGCGACGAGCTGGCCCGCCGCTGGGGCCTGGCGAAGTGGCGCTACACGAACTCCGGCTCGGAGTCGACGATGGACGCCATCCGCATCGCTCGCGCCTTCACCGGCCGCGACGACGTCCTGAAGATCTTCGGGTCCTACCACGGCCACCACGACACGGTGATGGTGTCCATCGGCGTCGAGTACGACAAGATCGGCGACCACGACCACCCGGTCTCGCTGCCCTACGGCGGCGGCATCCCGCAGTCGACGGTCGACCACGTGTTCGCCGTGCACTTCAACGACGCGGAGTCGATGGAGCGCCGGATCGTCGAGCTCGAGAACGAGGGCCGCAAGCCGGCCTGCGTGATCATGGAGCCGGCGATGATGAACCTCGGCGTCGTGCTCCCCGAGCCCGGCTACCTCGAGGCCGTCCGCGCCATCACCGCACGCCACGGCATCGTCCTGATCTTCGACGAGGTCAAGACCGGCCTGACCGTCGCGCCGGGCGGCGCGACCGACAAGTACGGCGTCACGCCCGACATGGTCACGCTGGCCAAGGCGCTGGGCGGCGGCCTGCCGTCGGGCGCGATCGGCATGAACGCGGAGCTGGCCGCGGTCGTCGAGGACGGCACCGTCTACCAGGTGGGCACCTACAACGGCAACCCGCTCGGCATGGCCGCCACGCGCGCCAACCTGCTCGAGGTCCTCACGCCCGGGGCCTACGCGCACCTCGATCACCTCAACGACCGGCTGCTGTCGGGCTGCGAGGGCGTCATCGACAAGTACAACCTGCCCGGCTACGCGGTCGGCATCGGCTCCAAGGGCTGCGTGACGTTCGCGACCGAGAAGGTCGTCGACTACGAGACGTTCAAGTCCCAGCAGGACGCCGAGATCGCCGAGCTGGCGTGGTTGTACAACATGAACCGCGGCATCTTCATGACGCCGGGCCGCGAGGAGGAGTGGACGCTCTCGGTGACCCACACCGACGAGTCGGTCGACGCCTACATCTCGGTGTTCGACGAGATGGCGGGCGATCTGACGGCCTAGGGGAACACTGGCCCAGAGGGCCAGGTTCCCTTGCGGGTTTCGCCCAGAGGGCGAAACCCGCGGCGGGTCAGGGACCCACGCGCCTAGACGGCCGCCAGATCGCCCGTCCTGGATCCGCGTTGCGTGTGCCTCACGCGCGGCGGTGCATCTCCATCGTCCACTCCCAGTCCCACGTCGCGCCGCCGTCGTCGGAGACCGCCTGCTCCCAGCGGGCGTGGTCGGGGCTGAAGCGCGTCCAGCGGAACCGCACGTCCAGCGGCTCGCCGTGCTCGTCCTCGACGGTCTGGCGGAAGTCGCCCTCGTCGCCGTCCCACGCGCCGACCATCGGGCGCAGGTCGGGCGAGGAGTAGTTCGAGAGCCAGAGGATCGACCACTGGCCGGTGGCCGCGTCGTAGGCGCGCATCGTCATCGCCCGCACGTGGCCGCGGCCGGGGAAGTCGGGCGCGTCGTAGTCGCCGGTCTGGACGAGCCCGTCGACGTGCATCGCGACGCGGTCGGTGGAGGCGAACTCCTCCCAGACGCCGTCGGCGTTGCGGCGGCGGTTGACGATGTCCCACTCACCGGCGAGGAACGAGAAGTCGTTGGTGGCCGGCGGGCGTTCGGTGATGAGCATGGCGGGACCGTACCGGTCGACGAGCGGGACCTACTCGCCGCGCAGGAGCGCGCGGCGGACCTTGCCGGAGGTCGTCTTGGGGAGCTCGGCGAGGAACTCGACGATCCGCGGGTACTTGTAGGGCGCAGTCTGGGACTTGACGTGGTCCTGCAGCTCGCGGGCGAGGGCGTCGGACGGTGCGTGCTGGTCGCGCAGGACGACGAGCGCGCGGACGACCGAGCCGCGTTCGTCGTCGGGCGCGGCGACCACGGCGGCCTCCGCGACCGCGGGATGGGACACCAGCGCGGACTCCACCTCGAACGGGCCGATGCGGTAGCCCGCGGAGATGATGACGTCGTCGGTGCGGCCCTCGAAGAAGAGGTAGCCGTCGGCGTCCTGGTGCACGCGGTCGCCCGTGCGCCACGGCTGCGACGGATCCACCGGCTCGTCGCCGAGGTAGCCGAGGAAGAACGTCGGGACGGTGGCG
The DNA here is from genome assembly GCF_035318805.1 of Baekduia sp. Taxonomy (GTDB): domain Bacteria; phylum Actinomycetota; class Thermoleophilia; order Solirubrobacterales; family Solirubrobacteraceae; genus Baekduia. The sequence continues at coordinate 45,495 of NZ_DATHDY010000093.1, read as the reverse complement.
GGATCGGCGACCAGCTCGCCGTCCTCGACCCGCAGGCTCACGCCGGGCAGGGCGCGGCCCATCGAGCCGGGGTGCGCCGGCTCGCCGTCGAGGTTGCCGGTGAGCTGGCCGGTCTCGGTCTGGCCGTAGCCGTCGCGGATCTGCACGCCGGTCGCCTCCTCCCAGGCGCGCAGCACCTCGGGGTTCAGCGCCTCGCCGGCGGCGACCAGCGCGCGAAGCTTCGGGAACCGCCGAAGCTCGACGTGCTTGGCGATCACGCGGTACTCGGTCGGCGCCATGCACAGCACGTCGACGCCTTCGCGCTCGAGGAGGTCGAGCCGCTCGGCGGGGTCGAAGCGCGCGTCGTGCAGCAGCGCGGCGGCGCACTGCAGCCACGGTGCGATGAAGACGTTGCGCGCCGACTTGCTCCAGCCGCTGGCCGCGGTGCACCACACGAGGTCGCCGGGGCGCGCGCCGAGCCAGTGCTCGGCCTGGGTGCGCTGGCCGTCGAGGTAGCGCTGGCCGTGCAGCACGGCCTTGGGCGCGCCGGCCGTCCCGCTGGTGAACGTGATCAGGCAGGGGTCCAGGGGGTCCAGGTCGGCGGGCGCCGGGACGGATCCCTCGGCGCCGACCGGCCAGTCCATGACGCCCGGCGCCCACACCGTGGGCCCGTCCCAGCCCGCCTCGGCGAGCACGGCCGCGTTGCGCTCGTCGGCCACGACCGCGACCGGGCGCGTGACGTCGAGCCGCAGCCGCAGGTCCTTGGCGCGCAGCTGCTCGGTGCACGGCAGCACGACGTAGCCCTGGCGGAAGCAGGTGACCATCGCCACGACCCAGTCGGGCCGGTTGCCCGCCAGCGTGAGGACGGTGTCGCCGCGGCGCACCCCGAGCGCGTGCAGCCGCGCGGCCATCGCGCGAGAAGCGCACGCGACCGCGCCGAACGTGTGCTCGCGGCGAGCGCCGTCGCGCGCGAGCTCGACCATCGCGAGCGCGTCAGCGGGGGCGACCTCGACCACATCACCGGCGAAGTTCATCGGCCGGGGAGTCTAGGTGGACGCTGACGCGAACGGCTCAGCCGCCGAGCGGCTGCTCGCTGGTGCCCCGCGTGCTGTGGACGACGAGTCGCGCGTGTCGCATGCTGTTGTGGCCCTCCAACACGACGATGAACGTGCCGTCGGCCGCGATGGGGATCGGCCGTCGCACCGCCGGTCGCATCCTGAACGCGAGACTGGACACCGTGCGGTCGGCAACGCCGTAGAGCACGGTGCGTCCGCCGCCCACCAACCCGTACCCGCGAACGGTCGCGAGGACATGGTCGCGAGCCAGGTCGCTGCACATGCCCGGAGCGCTCGACGGCAGCTCGGTGAACCGCGTCCCTTGGAGCAGTCCGATTCGCCCTCCGACAAGCCGGCCGGCCAGAACGCACGTCCTTCCGCCCGTGCTCGAGTAGAGGCGAAGGCCCCATGGAGCGCGTTCCACCGGGTCGGCAGATGTGGCCTGGGCGACTCGACGATCGGCGGGGGAGGGCTTCAACGTGCCGGGAGGGAGTGACTCCGGACCCACGGTGCCGCCGTCGCGCAGCAGGACCTTGGTCCCGGCCGCCGCGGCCGAGACCGCCAGGAGAACGCCGAGCGCCGCCGCGAGCACTCGCCCGAAGGGGAGCGACCGCCTGGGCCGCCACTGTTGCGCGGCGCGCTGCGCACCGAGTCGCCGGAACGATTCTTCGAGGCTCCGTGCCGCGTCGTGCTCGGGTGGGATCTTGCTCATGTCAGCAGTTCCTCGGACGGGGCTTCCCGCGGGTCGTCCAACGACTTGGCCAGCTGCCGCAGCGCTCGGGAGACCCGTGCGCGGATGACCTGCGCGCTGACGCCGCATTCGCGGGCGATGTCGTCGTACTCGCGATGCTCGACGACGCGCAGGCACAGCACGCGCCGCTGGTCCTCGCCGAGCTGCGCGAGGGCCTGCTCCAACTGGGGACGCAGGCGTTGAAGATCGGCGAGATCCTCGATGCGGTCGTACTCGATCGGGCCCAGCGACGGCACCGGCACGCCGAGCCGCTCGAGGCTGCGGCGTTCGACCTGCCCACGCTCCCGCCACCGGTACAGCTGATGGCGCGCGATGGTCCACATCCACGCCAGCCCCTGCTCCTCGGTCTCGCCGCGGAACGCGTCGATCCCCGCGAACAGCTCGGCGAACGTCTCGGCCATGAGGTCGAACGCGGTCTCCGGATCGAGCGTCCGCCGCGCGAAGAACCGCAGGACCTGCTGGTGGTACTCGACGTAGACGTCGGCGAACGTCGCGGGGTCCTCGCGGGCGCGGACGAATCGCGATCTCGATCGTCCTTTCCCGAGCCTCAGGAACCCTCCACGCATTCGGGCGCATCCTCTCACAATGTTGAGGGGCCATGAAACAGTTCAGACCGTCGTGACGAACGTTGCGGAGGCATCGGTCACAAGATCGTGCGTCGCCGCCCTAGTGCTCCGATGTCAACCGACTGGAGGGCCGCGTGACGAAGACAGGAGAGGGTGTGCCTCGGGGCCTGGTGCTCCTGGCGCTGGTGTGTGCGTTCTCGTTCGGAGCGATCGTGCGGGTGGCGCTGGCCGACAACTACCACACGGCCTGCGTCGGCCACGGCTTCGTCTCGGGGGCCAGCCAATCCGACGGCAGCTTCTTCTCGCGGATCGAGCCCGGCTGCGGGTCGACGTACCGAGAGTGCTCCATCTACGTGTACGGCTCCTACGTCGGTTCGCAGTCGGTCGGCGACACCGGGACGAGCTGCAACTCCTGGTCACGCGACTTCGGCAACTTCACCGAATGCGCGTCCAGCGCGCGCGTCTACGACCCCGCCGCCTTCTCGACGCATTACCACAACGCTCCCGGCTGGTGCGGCTGATCATGCGTCGTCGCCTGGGACTCGCCGCCGCCGTCTTGGTCGCCGTCGTCGCCGGCGTGGGCAGCGCGTCGGCGCTCGTCGGCAACACCGGCCGCGAGACGCTCGACGGGCCGCAGGCCGTCCAGCCCGACGGCCAGGGCGCGAGCCTGGCCACGTCCGCCGCCGACCCGGGCGGGCGGCAGCCCTGGGCCGTGCGGGTCTATCGCTCCCAGGCCGGGCTCACCTGCCCCGAAGCCGGCCGCACCCAAGGTGGAGACTTCGGCCGCGTGGACGCCGACGGCCGGTTCCAGCCGCTCGACATCCAGGCCGCGGGCAGCTGCGCCGATCTGTCCGAGGCCCCGCTCTCGCTGGCCGTCAACCACTTCCCGGCGCGCGACCCCGCCGGCAGCGGCCGGGCCGTGATCTTCGGCGTCGTGTCGCCCAGGATCACCGGGCTCACCCTGAGCCTGGCGGGAGGCCGGCGACCGCTGGCCGTCAACCGCGGTGCCTTCCTGGCGGTCACCGACGAGGACCAGCTGCAGGGCGCATCGCTCGACGCGACCTTCGCCGACGGGTCGACCACGAGCTATCCGCTGCGCCCGTCGGCCGCCCCGGCGACGGCGCCCGCCGGCGAATGACCGTCCGCGGGGCCAGCTGAGCGGCCTCGTGGAGCCGCTCTCCGACCTTGCTGGACACCTGCTGGCCGAGCTGGGGCATCCAGTTCGGCTGCCGATCCTGCTCGCGCTCGAGGAGCGGCCGCGCAGCGCGACGGAGCTGGCCCGTGATCTCGACCAACCCTTCGACCGCGTCAACCACGCGCTGCGGGCGCTTGCCGCGGCGGGCGTGGTCGAGCTGATCCGTCACGAGCCGGTCGCGGACCGGACGAACCTGGTGCGGCGCGTGTACGCCTCGCGGTATCGCGGGTGGAACACCCTCGTTGCGGCGTTGGAGGACATCGCGTCCAGCGGCGACGAGACCTAGCGCGACGAGGGTCGCAGCCGCGCCCACACGCCGGCGAGCGTCAGGCCGCGGCCGCGCTCGATCCCGGCCATCATGGTGTCGTAGAGGTCCGGCGCGATCGCCTTCATGCTGGCCAAGGCCATCGCGACCTTGTCGTGGTGGCTGATCGCCACGTCGGAAGGGCCGGCGAACCGCACCTCGGTCTGTGACACGCCGGCCGACGGATCGCCGGTGGTGGCGCAGAGCATGAGGCGCACTTCGCGCGGGGGCCCGGGCTCCGCGTCGAGCACCTCGGCCAGCGCGAGGATCGCGGCGTTGCGGGCCGCCGCGACGGCGTCCGCCAGCAGGTCGTCGGTCACGCGGGGCCGAGCCGAGGCGCAGACCCTCGTGTCGATGGGGAGGCGGGCGGCTGGGCGATGTGGGCGGGCATGGGCTGAGCTCTCTGGTGCGACGCCCCCGTTGGCAGACGGGGCCGTCGCACCTGATACGGGCACCGACGCGATGGAGAAGCGTCGTTGCGCGGCGGGACGCTAACAAGACTCAGCGCTGTGTTCAACCTCGGCGGCGAAATCGCCGTCGGGCGTTGCATCGTTGCTCACTGTCAAGCGAACGCTGGACAGTTGCGCCGGCCCCGGCGCGGCGGGCTAGAACCGGCCGCTCGTGGGGGCGGCCAGCTCGCCCTCGATGGCCGCGAGGCGCTCGGCGAGGCGGACCGCGACGCCGCAGAGGGTGGCGAGCAGCTCGGAGTCGGCGCTCTCACGCTGCTTGCGGACGAGCTCGAGCACGGCGATCACGCGCCCGTCGGGGTGGACGACCGGCACGGTCGCCAGCGTTCCGAGCTCCGCCCACGCGGCCGAGCGCGACCGCGGGCAGGCGAGCATCTCCTCGGTGTCGGCCCAGTGGGCCTCGCCGGAGCCGGCCGCCGCGGGCACGAGTCCGTCCTCGAGGTGGGCCCGCCACGCCATCGTCTCCCAGGCCTCCAGGCCTGACATGTAGGCGCTCCACGTCTCGGCGCAGCCGAACTCGCCCTCGTCGCGTGGCTGCCACAGCGCCCCGCCGGTCCAGCCGGTCGCGGTCGCCAGCGCCTGCAGCGCGGCACCGCCCGCGGCGCGCGGGCTCGACGCCTTGGTCAGCGCGCGGTCGAGGTCGTCCAGCGCGTCGGGCGTGAAGCCCGGCGGCGGGCCCTCCGGCTCCAGCGGCGCGGAGTAGGCGAAGGCCTTGGCCTGCGCGGCGGCGACCTCCAGCGGCGGCAGCGACGGCCGGCCGTTGGCGTAGGGCGAGGTCATCACCGGCGCGATCTGGGCGATCGCCGTCGTCGTCGGCGCGGCGGCGTCGGCCAGGCGGCGCTCGGCCAGCTCGCGGGCCTCGCGCTCGACGGCCACGGCGGCCTGCAGCTCGTCGCGTGCGGCGAGCGCCAGGTCGAGGTCGGCGCGCAGCGTGGTGACCTCGTCCTCGACGAGGGCCGCGGCGCGCACGAGCGCGGCCCGGGCGTCGTCGCGGGCGCTCTCGGCGTCGATCAGCCGGCGCTCGGCGTCGTCGGCGCGCAGGTCGGCGATCTGCGCCCGGCGCTCGGCTTCGGCCACGGCTTCGAGCTCGGCGTCGGTGTGCGCCGCGTCGGCGGCGGCGAGCGCCTCGTCGCGGGCGGCCTCGGCGGTGACCGCGCGAGCCAGCGCCTCGTCGCGCTCCCGCTCGGCGTCGGCGGCGCGCGCGAGCGCCTCGTCGCGCGACGCCTCCGCGGCGGCCAGCGCCTCCGTGGCGTGCGCGGCGACGGCGTGGGCGGCGCCGAGCTCCTCGACGGCGTGGACCCGGGCGGACTCGGCGGCGTGCGCCTGGGCGACGGCGCGGGCGACCTCGGCGTCCGAGCTGCCGAGCGCCTCGACGGCTCGGGCACGCTCGGCGTCGGCCTCCTGTGCGCGGAGGACCGCCGCGTCGGCGCCGGCCATCGCCTCGGCCAGTTGCCCCTCGGCGTTCGCGAGCCGGTCGGCCAGCGCGTCGCGCTCGCCGTGCAGCTCCCACAGCGCGGTCTCGGCCTGCTCGCGTGCGGCGGTCACGGCGGCCAGCGCCTCGGCGTCGCCGTCGGCGGCGGCGACGCGCGCCTCCAGCTGCGCGGCGACGGCCTGCAGCTCGGCGACCTGGACGTCGAGCGCCTCGGCGCGCTGCAGCGCCTCGTCGCGCGCGGCCTCGGCGGCCCGGACCTGGTCGGCGGCGCCCTCGCCGATCCCGGCCACGGCGGACCGCGCCTCGTCGCGCTCGATCTCGGCGGCCCGCAGCGCCTCGATGGCCTGGGTGCGCGTGTGCTCGGCGGCCTCGCGGCGGGCGGAGGCGTCGTCGCGCGCCGCCTCGGCCGCGGCGACTGCGTGCAGCGCGGCGTCGGCGTCGGCCCGAGCGGCATCGGCGCGCGCGAGCGCCTCGTCGCGGGCGGCCTCGGCGGAGCGGACCGCATCGCCGGCCTCGCCGCGATCGGCCTCGGCCGCATGGGCGCGGGCCAGCAGCTCGTCGCGGGCGGCCTCGGCGGCGACCAGGCGCTCGTCGGCGTCGGCGCGTACGGACTCCAGCTCGATGAGCCGGGCCTGCGCCTCATCGGCGACCGTGCGGTGGTGGTCGAGCGCCTCGCGGGTTCGGGCGTGGGCGTCCCGGGTGCGGTCGCGCTCCAGCTCGGCGGTGCGGCGCGCCTCGCGCTCGCGGGCGAGCTCCTGCGTCGCGGCCTCGCCGCCGGCCGCGTGCTCGAGCGCCTCGTGCTCCAGGGCCGCGGCGCGCTCGCGCTCGGCCGCGACGCGGGCGTCGGCCTCGGCGGCCAGCGCGGCGACGCGCTCGTGCTCGGCGGCCAGCCGCGCGTCGGCGGCGGCCAGCGCCTCCTGCGCGCCGGTCAGCTCGCGGCCGAGTGCGTCGGCGCGCTCCCGCGCGTCGGCGACGGCGTTCTCGGCGGCAGCGGACTTCTCGCGCTCGGCCTCCAGCGCGTGGGCGAGCCGCTCGCCGTCGCCGACCGCGCCGCGCGCCTCCTCCAGCTCGCGCAGCAGCGCCTCGGTGCGCTCGTGCGCGCCGTGCAGCGCGCGCTCCAGGTCCTCGCGGCGGGCGTCGGCGGCGGCCGTGGCGGCCTCGGCGCTGCGGGCGGCCTCCTGCGCGGCGGCCAGCTCGCCACCGAGCCACTCGCCGCGGGCGCGCTCCTGCTCGAGCTCGCGCGCCGCCATGTCGTGGCGCTCGCGCAGCCCGTCGAGCTCGCCGACCAGCTCCTCGCGGGAGCCGATCGTCTCGTCCAGCAGGCGCTTGAGGTCGTCGTGGGCGGCGTGCAGCCCGGCCAGCTCGGCGGCGAAGCCCTCCTTCTGAGCCACGGCGTCGCCGTGGGCGGCGCGCAGCGCCTCGAGCTCCTCGGCGGCCTCCGGCCCCGGCAGGGCGGGCTCGGCGCGCTCGGCGGCCGCGGCCACCGCGGCGTCCAGCTCGGCGCGCAGGCGCTCGACCTCCGCCTCGGCCTCCCTGGCGCGCGCCTTCAGCTCCTTGCGGCCGGCGCGTACCTCGGCGAGGTCGGCCTCCAGCTCGTCGCGCCGCGCGGCGACCTCGGCGATCTGCTGCTCGACGCCGTCGCGGCCCTCGCGCAGGGCGACCAGCTCGGCGTCCAGCTCGTCGCGGCGCTGCGCAGCGGAGGCCAGCTCGCCCTGCAGCGCCTCGCAGCGGCCGCCCAGCTCGGCGACCTGGCGCTGGAGGTCGGCGTCGCCGGTTCGCGCAGCCGCCAGCTCGCCGTCGAGCAGCTCGGCGCGCTCGGCGGCCGCGGTCAGCTCCCGCGCCACGTCGTCGTGCCGCGCGGTCGCCTCGGCCAGGCGCGCCTCGGCCTCGGCGGCGCGGTCGCGCGCGGTGGCCAGCTCGTCGTCGAGCGAGGACGTGTGGTCGTGGACGGATTCGAGCTGCGCGGCGAGCTCGTCCACCCGCGCGGCGACGCGGTCGCGCTCGCCGGCCGCCAGGTCGGCCTCGTCGCGCAGGCGCTCCAGCTCGCCGGCCTGGCGCTCGAGCTGCTCCGCCGCGGTCCGCGACTGGATCTCGGCCTCCAGGCGCGCCTCGCGCTCGACGGCCAGCGCCTCGCGGGCGGCGAAGGCCTCGGCATCGGCCACGGCGCGGGCCTCGCGCTCGGCGACGACCTCCTCGGCCGGGGCGCTGATGCCGCTCGTGGCGACCTGGCCGACGGCGGCCTGCAGGCGCTCGCGCTGCTCGCGGCCGACCCGGAGATCGTCGCCCGGCGCCATGACGACGCACACGGCCCACGGCTCGCCCTCGTGGTAGACGGGGAAGCGGCAGGCGCGCATCGTGCGCCGGCCGTCGCGAGCCAGCACGGTCTCCCGCGCGTCGAGGTGGCCGTGCGCGTCGAGGACCAGCGCGTCGAGCTCGGCGACGCGGTGGGCCACGTCGGCGGGCTGCAGCGCGTTGTCGGTCTTGCCGACCAGGCGCGCGCCCTCGAGCCCGACGAGGTCGGCGAACGACGGGTTGACGGCCACGTAGCGACCGCCCGCGTCACGGACGCAGGCGGGGAGCGTGGCGTCCTGCAGGGCATCGGCGAGTGCCCCGAGGCGCTGTGCCGCTCCCGAGTGGGGGTTGGTGCTGAATCCGTCGGTCATCCGTGACTCCCGATCCCCATCGGCCCCGAAAGCCGGTTCATCGCGCTCCACCCCCGCAACCACGGACGAACGTTCGGGCGGCCACCGGTATCCTCTGGGACCCTCTTACCGCGGAAACCTGGAGCGCAGATGGCCGTCGAGACCAGCGTGTACAACGATTCCACCGACGAGCAGAAGGCCATCATCGAGATGGTCCGGCAGTTCGTCGACGAGCAGATCATCCCCAACGCCGAGCACTACGACGGCGCGGACGAATACCCCGCGCCGATCGTCGATCAACTCAAGGAGCTGGGGCTGTTCGGGATCACGATCCCGGAGGAGTACGGCGGCCTGGGCCTCGACCTCACGACCTACGTGATGGTCGTCGAGGAGCTCTCGCGCGGCTGGATCTCGATCAGCGGCGTGATCAACACGCACTTCATCGGGTCCTACCTGCTGCTCAAGTACGGCAGCGACGAGCAGAAGCAGAAGTACCTGCCGCGCATGGCGACCGGTGAGATCCGGGCCGCGTTCTCGCTGTCGGAGCCCGAGCTGGGGTCCGACGTGCAGGCAATCAAGACCAACGCCAAGAAGGTCGCCGACGGCTCCTACGAGATCAACGGCCAGAAGATGTGGGTCACCAACGGGCTCATGTCGTCGCTGGTCTTCCTGCTGGTCAAGACCGATCCCGACGCGCACCCCACCCACAAGGGCTTCACCTGCTTCATCACCGAGAAGGAGGCGGGCGTCAGCGAGAACACGGGCGAGTACGCCGGCCTCACGGTGCCGCCCAAGATCAAGAAGATGGGCTACAAGGGCGTCGAGTCGACCGAGCTGGTCTACGACGGCTACAAGTGCCCGGCGCAGAACATCCTGGGCGGCGAGGACGAGGGCCTCAACGCCGGGTTCGCGCAGATGATGGACGCGCTCGAGGTCGGCCGCGCCAACGTCGCCGCCCGCGGAGTGGGCCTGGGGCAGCGCGCGCTGGAGCTCGCGCTGAAGTACTCCCAGGAGCGCAAGACGTTCGGCAAGCCGATCGCCCAGCACCAGGCGATCCAGTTCAAGCTCGCCGACATGGCCACGCAGCTCGACGCCGCCCGCCTGCTGACGCGCCGCGCGGCGATGATGAAGGACGCCGGACTGCGGTCAGACATGGAGGCCGGCATGGCCAAGCTGTTCGCGTCGGAGGCCGCGCACTTCTGCGCCGAGCAGTGCCTGCGGATCCACGGCGGCTACGGCTACTCCAAGGAGTACGAGATCGAGCGGATCTACCGCGACGCGCCGCTGCTGCTGATCGGCGAGGGCACGTCGGAGATCCAGCGGATGGTCATCGGCAAGAAGCTGCTGCAGCGGCACAAGATCTAGCCGAAGGACTCGCGCAGTGCGCTCGCCTTCGGTCGCGGGTGTTCGCCCGGGGGGCGAAACCCGCAGGCCGGGGTGGGGCGCACCATCGGCGGCCCGCTTGCGCCATGTCGATAACGTGCGCGCCGTGAGCAGCGACGCACCGCAGTTGATCGAGCAGGCCGTCCGCGGGGTCCTCGAGGAGGTTCCGGCGCTCCAGCCGCTGAAGCTCGTCGTCGGGATCGACCTCCATGGGCGCGGCGACATCCAGCAGTACCGGGTGCAGCTGCCGGAGATGAAGATCACCAAGGATCTCGGGACCGACGCCCGGGTGCGCATCGAGATCCGCCGCGACTTCTTCAACCTGATGGTCGAGCACGGGGCGAAGGTCGCCGACTGGGAGCAGGCGTTCCGCGAGGGCCGCGCCAAGGCCACCGGCGTCCAGCAGTACCTGCAGCTGATCGCCCGGGTGGTCGAGAAGCACCAGGAGCGCGCGCGGCTGCGGCGCGCCCACAAGTAGCGCCTACGCGCGCAGCGCGGGCACCTGCTGCGTGATGCAGTGGGGCCCGCCGCCGCCGAAGGCGTGGACCGTGCCCGGCACGCCGACGACCTCCTTGCCCGGGAACGCCGCGGCGATCTGCGCCAGCGCCTCCGCGTCGAGCTCCGGCCGACCCGCGATCGGGACGACCACGAACCGGTCGCCGACGTAGAAGTTCATGTAGGACGCGACGACCGTCTCGCCGGCGACCACGGCGTAGGCCAGGGGGTCGAAGTCGATCACCTCGAGCCCCGCGGCGACCGCGATCTCGCGGTTGGCGGCCATGTTGTCGTGGTTGGGGTTGTCGGGCGCTGCGCGCTGCAGCAGGACGGTCCCGGGTCCCGTGAAGGCGGCGATGAGGTCGACGTGGCCGTCGGTGTCCTTGTCTTCCAGCAGGCCCTGGCCGAGCCACACGACCCGCGTGACGCCGAGGTGGTCCTGCAGGTGCTGCTCGATCTGCTCGCGCCCGAGCTGCGGGTTGCGGTTGGGGTTCAGCAGGCACTGCTCGGTCGTCAGCAGCACGCCCGCGCCGTCGACGGCGATCGAGCCGCCCTCCAGGATCAGCGGCGCCTCGACGACGTCGGCGCCGACGTGCCGCGCGAGCAGGCCGCCGATCGCCTGGTCGGCGGCGTAGCCCTCGAACTTGTCGCCCCAGGCGTTGAAGCCGAAGTGGACGCCGGTGCGCGTGGTCGGCGCGTCGTGGTCGTCGACGACGAAGATGGGGCCGCAGTCGCGCAGCCACGAGTCGTCGATCGGCAGCTCGAGGATCTCGACGGCGGCGCTGCACGCCGCGCGCGCCTCGGCGGCGTCGGCCGGCGTGCCCGCCACCATCGTCACCGGCTCGAACGCAGCCACCGCGTTGGCGACGCCGGCGCTCTCGCCCTTCGCCGCGGCCAGCTGGCCCTCCCAGAGCTCGCGACGGCAGGGCCACGCCATCAGCGTGCGCTCGTGGGGCGCCCATTCGGGCGGCATCGACAGGCCGGCGGCGGCGGGGGTCGTCATCTGCCGCGCAGGATGCCAGCCGGTCGTGCGCCGCGCAGGCGCGGACGGCGACCGGGCGTGCTCCGTCACGGCTCGCGCCGTAGCATCCATCCATGGCGACCAGGGTGCGTGCCGTGCGGTTCCGCTCGAGTCTCCTGGAGGAGATCGAGTGCTTCCTGCACGACAGCGGCCAGGAGCTCTCGGCGTTCGTCAACGACGCCGTGGAACGGCGCCTGCACGGTGAGGGTGGCTCACCGCCGTCGCGTCGCGCGGGTCCGCGCACCGTGCCGGATCTCGCGCAGTGCGCCGAGGAGTACCGTCGCGCGCTGCTGGCCCGCGACGCCCGCCGGGCGCGGTCGGTCGTGGAGCGGGCCGACGATGCAGGCGCGGACGTCATCGACGTCTACCAGCACATCCTGCGGCCGGCCCTCGAGGAGATAGGCGACCTGTGGGCGCTGGACGAGATCAGCGTCGCGCAGGAGCACTTCGCCACCGAGGTCACGACGCAGGTGATGGCGACGCTGGCGGCGGACCGTCGGCGCGCGCCCACAGGGGGCCGGCTGGCGTTCGTCGGCGGCACGCCCGACGAGCTGCACCAGCTCGGCGCGCGGATGGTCGCCGACGTGCTGGAGCGCGAGGGCTGGGAGGTCATCGGGCTCGGCGCCGCGACGCCGGCCCACGCACTGGCCGAGCTCGTGGCCGCCGACTGCCCGGACCTGGTGGCGCTGTCGACCTCGACGGTGGGCCGGCTGCCCGGCGTCGAGGAGACGCTCGGCGAGCTGCGCGCGCAGGACGGCGCGGCCACCATCGCGCTGGGCGGCGCGCTCTACCGCGGGCCGGTCGTCGACCTGGCGCGCGGGTGGGGCGCCGACATCGTCACCTCGGACCTGCGCGAGCTGCTGAGCGAGCTCCGGCAGCGCTTCCCCGTGGCCTGACCCGCCGAGCGGCACCGCAACGGCGCGGGCGGTCGCCGGCCGTGCTCCGGCGCGGCGGCGGCCCGTCCGTCAGGATGCGTGACGATGAGGCTGCTGCCCCAGGAGCAGGACCGCCTGCTGCTCTTCCTCGCCGCCGAGCTGGCGCGCGCCCGCCGCGCCCGCGGGCTGAAGCTCAACCAGGCCGAGGCGACGGCGGTCGTCGCCGACGCCGTGTGCGAGCTGGCGCGCGACGGGCTGCGCTACGCCGAGGTGGTGACGCACGCGCGCGAGGTGCTCGGCGAGGCCGACGTGCTCGAGGGCGTGCGCGCGCTCGTGCCGCGCATCGAGGTCGAGGCGGTGTTCCGCGACGGCCGCCACCTCGTGGTGCTCGACGATCCGCTCGGCCCGGCCACCGCGGCGCCCGACGGCGAGCCCGACGTGGCCTGGCTGGAGGGCCCGGGCGTGGTGCGGGTCGAGGTCGTCAACGAGGGCGCGGTCCCCGTCGGCGTGACCAGCCACCTGCACTTCTTCGAGACCAACCGCGCGCTGCGCTTCGAGCGCGCCGCGGCGTGGGGCCTGCGGCTGGCCGTGCCGGCGCGCACCAAGGTCTTCTTCGCGCCCGGCACGCCGCGCGAGGTGGCGCTGCTCCCGATCGGCGGCGCGCGGGTCGTGCGCGGCCACGGCGAGCTGGTCGACGGGCCGCTCGACGATCCGGGCGCTCGCGAGGCGGCGCTGGCCGCCGCGCGGGAGAAGGGCTACCGCGGTGCCTGACCCCCGCGCGACCACGCCCGTGCGCCTCGGCGACACCTCGCTGGAGGTCCTCGCCGAGCGCGACGACGTCCACGGCCCCGATCAGCTCGTCCCCGGCGTCGGCAACACGATGCGCGACGGGCTCGGCGTGCGCGCCGAGCGCGGCGGGGTGGACGTCGCGATCGTCGGCGGCCTGATCCTCGACCCGATCCTCGGCGTGCGCTACGCGTCCATCGGGGTGCGCGACGGGCGGGTGGTCAGCGTCGGGCGCGCCGGCAACCCGGACACGATGGACGGCATCGACGTGGTGGTCGACGTCAGCACGGCCGTGCTCGACGCCACCGGGATGATCGTCACGCCCGGCGGGATCGACACGCACGTGCACTGGTTGTCGCCGCAGGTCGCCGACGCGCTGCTGGCCGGCGGCGTGACGACGATGGTCAGCCAGGACTATGGCCCGGTCTGGAACCTCGGCACGAACCCCGAGGCCGGGCTGCGAACCGCCTGGGCCGCGCTGGAGGAGGTGCCGCTCAACGCCGCGCTGCTGGTCCGCGGCTCGTCGTCGCGGCCGGGCCCGGTCGAGGACGGCCTGCGGGCCGGCGGCGCCGGGCTGAAGATCCACGAGGACGTCGGCGCCGGGCCGATGCAGATCCGGACGGCGCTCGACGTCTGCGATCGCCACGACGTCCAGCTGGCGATCCACACCGACGGCCTCAACGAGGTGCTCTCGGTCGACGGCACGCTCGAGGCGTTCGCCGGCCGCAGCGTCCACGCGTTCCACATCGAGGGCGCCGGCGGCGGCCACGCGCCTGACCTGCTGCGCCTCGCCGGCCGCGAGCGGATCCTCACCTCGTCGACCGCTCCGACCGTGCCGTTCGGCGTCGACACCGCGGCCGAGCACGCGCCGATGGTCGCCGCGGTCCACGTGCTGGCGCCCGGCGTGGTGCCGGGGGACCGCCAGGCCGCCGAGGCGCGGGTGCGTCCCGCGACGATGGCCGCCGAAGGCGTGCTGCACGACCTCGGGATCGTCCACATGCTGTCCTCCGACAGCCAGGGCATGGGCCGCGCGGGCGAGGTCGTGCGGCGCGCGTTCCAGAACGCCGACGTGATGAAGCGCGCCCGCGGGAGCGCGGGATACGCCGGGCCCGCCGACAACGAGCGCGTGCTGCGCCACCTGGCCAAGGTCACGATCAACCCGGCGATCACCCACGGCCTGTCGCACGACGTCGGAGCGCTGACGCCCGGGCGCGTCGCGGACTGCGTCTTCTGGCTGCCGCACAACTTCGGGGTGCGGCCCGAGCTGGTGGTCAAGATGGGGATGTCGGTCTGGGGCGCCAGCGGCGACCCCGACGCCACCACCATGCTCTGCGAGCCCGTGGTCGTCCGGCGCCAGATCGGCGCCCTCGGCGCGGCGCCGGCGGGGCTCGCACTGGCGTTCGTCGCCGCGGCCGCCGGCGACGCCGACCTGCCGACCACGCGCGTCCGCTCGACCGTGCGCGGCTGCCGCGACGTCGGCGCCGCCGACATGGTGCGCAACGACGTGCGGGCCGAGGTCGACGTGACGCCCGACGGCCGTGAGGTCCGCGTCGACGGCGAGCGCATCGGGATCGACCCCGTCGGCGAGGTCGCGCTGTCGTGGCGCTACCTTCTCGGCTGAGTGCCCGTCGCCGACGCACCGGTCCCGCCGCGCCCCGCCATCGTGCAGGACCCGATCCCGTACCCGTCGTCGCGGGTGGGGGAGATGCGCGCCTACGCCGTGCGGCACTACGGGCTGCACCGGGCGCGGCTGATCGCGCCGAAGGTCATCGTCGAGCACCTGACCGCCAACACGTCGTTCAGCGCCACGTTGAACACGTTCGCGTCCGACGCGCCGGACCCCGAGCTGCACGAGCCGCCCGGAACGTGCGCGCACTTCGTGGTCGACCAGCAGGGCGCGATCCACCAGCTCGTCTCGCTGAAGTGGATGTGCCGCCACACCGTCGGGCTGAACTGGACGGCGATCGGCATCGAGCACGTCGGGACGGCCGAGACGGGCGTCTTCGGCAACGCGCGCATGCTGCGCGCGTCGCTGCGGCTCACGCGCTGGCTGCAGGCCCGGTACGGGATCGCCACCAAGGACGTCATCGGGCACAACGAGTCGCTGTCGAGCCCGTACCACCAGGAGCGCGTCGCGCGTCTGAAGACGCAGACGCACGCCGACTTCCCGCGGCGCTGGATGGTGCGCTACCGCAAGGACCTGATCGCCGGATAGGCTCGCGGGCATGGGCCTGCCCGCACCGTCGCCGACCACCACCGCGCTCGTCACGGGCGCCTCGTCGGGCATCGGCGCCGACCTCGCCCGTGAGCTCGCCGGCCGCGGTCACGGGGTGGTCCTGGTGGCCCGGCGCGCCGACCGCCTCGAGGCGCTCGCGGCGGAGCTGCGCGACGCCTCACCGACCCGGCCGCGCGCGACGCGCTTCCCGGCCGGATCGCCGAGCTCGGCCTCACGGTCGAGATCCTCCTCAACAACGCCGGGTACGGCAGCGGCGGGCAGTTCGTCGACCTCGACCTGGCCGCCGAGCTCGACATGGTGCGGTTGAACTGCGAGGCCGTCGTGGCGCTCAGCGGCGCCTACGCGCCGGCGATGGTCGACCGCGGCCGGGGCGCGATCCTGGTGGTCGCCTCGTCGGCCGCGATGCAGCCGATCCCCGGCCAGGCGACCTACGCGGCGAGCAAGGCCTTCGCCTTGAGCTTCGCCGAGGCGCTGCACGAGGAGCTGGGCCACCGCGGCGTCGCGGTGACCGCGCTCTGCCCGGGTCCGATCGACACCGAGTTCGCGCAGCGCGCGGGCATGGAGGACGCGTTCGCCACCGTGCCGGGCTTCGCGCGCGTCTCGTCGGCGGCGTGCGCCAAGGCGGCCGTCGACGGGCTCGCGCGCAACAAGCGCGTGGTGATCCCGGGCCTGCCGATCCGGGCGGTCGGCGTCGCCGGGCGCCACACGCCGCGCTCGGTGCTCCTGCCGCTGATGCGGCGCTTCTATCCGGTGTAGGCACCCGGCGGTGCGGGCACGACCGCCCCATGAGCGAGACATCGACCTACAAGATCGTCGAGCTGACGGGGACGTCGCCCGATGGCGTCACCGAGGCCATGCAGTCGGGCATCGCCCGTGCGTCGAAGACCCTGCGCAACGTCGATTGGGTCGAGGTCGTCAACGTCCGCGGCCAGGTCGCCGACGGCGTGATCGCGCACTTCCAGGTGACGATGAAGGTCGGGTTCCGGCTGGAGGAGTGAGGCGCGTGGGTCGCTACGGCGTGTAGGGCGGCGCGACGCCCCAGCCCCAGCGCGGGACCGGCGCGTGCGGCGCGGGCGCGGCGCCCGGCTGCGAGTTGCCGACCGCCAGGCGCGTGCCCCACTCGGCATAGCCCATGATCGCCGCCCGGAACTCGGGGTCGTCGGGCAGCCGGGCGGCGTCGGCGGCGCGGCTGAGCAGCGTCACGAACCGCAGCCGCTGCTCGCCGTCGATCGCCAGGTCGCGATGCCGGGCGAGCATGTGCTCGTAGCCGCCCTGCCGCTCGGTGTAGCGCGCGGGCCCGCCCATGACCTCGCACCACCACGTCACGACGTGCTCGCGATGCGCGGCGCTGACCGTCCCGCCGAAGACCGGGGCGAGCAGCTCGTCCTCCTCGACGAGGTCGTAGAAGGCGTTCAGCCACCGCTCGAAGGCCTCGCGGCCTCCGGCCCAGTCGTAGATGGTGGGGATCTCGGCGCCGTCGCTGCTCATCGTGGCGTCGAGGCTAGCGGTCGTCGGGCGCCGTGCCCCACGCGCAGCCCGCCGCGCGCTGGAGCAGCAGCTCCCGCTCGCGCGCGTTGCCGGTGAGCGCCGCCGCACGCCGGAAGTCGTCGGCCGCCTCCTCGAAGCGCCCCAGCTTGGCGAGGATGTCGCCGCGGACGCTGGGCAGCAGGTGGTAGCGGTCCAGCGCTCCGTCGGCCACCAGCGCGTCGACGAGCGACAGGCCGACCGCGGGGCCGAACGCCATGGTCAGCGCCACTGCGCGGTTGAGCTGGACCACCGCCGACGGCGTCACCTGGCCGAGTTGGTGGTAGAGCGCGGCGATCCCGGCCCAGTCGGTCTCCTGCGCCGTCGGCGCGCGGGCGTGGCACGCGGCGATCGCGGCCTGCAGCGCGTACGGGCCCTGGGCGCCGCCGAGCTCCTCGGCGCGCTGCAGGGCCGCGAGGCCGCGCTGGACGAGCAGGCGGTTCCAGCGGGCACGGTCCTGGTGCGCCAGCAGCACGGGCTCGCCCGCCGGCCCCGTCCGGGCGCCGGCGCGCGACGCCTGGATCTCCATGAGCGCGACGAGCCCGTGGACCTCGGGCTCGCGCGGCAGCAGGCCCGCGAGCACGCGGCCGAGGCGCAGCGCGTCCTCGCACAGCGCCGGGCGCATCCAGTCCTCGCCGGCGGTCGCCGAGTAGCCCTCGTTGAACACGAGGTAGACGACCTCCAGCACCGACGCCAGCCGCTCGGCGAGCTCGTCTGCGGCGGGCACCTCGAACGGCACGTGCGCCGCGCCGAGCGTCTTCTTGGCGCGCACGATGCGCTGGGCGACCGTCGCCTCGGGCACGAGGAACGCGCGCGCGATCTCCGGCGTCGTCAGGCCGCCGAGCATCCGCAGCGTCAGCGCGATCCGCGCCTGCGTCGACAGCACCGGATGGCAGCAGGTGAACATGAGGCTGAGGAGGTCGTCGCCGATCTCGTCGTCGAGCGCCGCCTCGACGTCGGCCCCGTCCATCGCCAGCCGGAAGCCCATGTCGCGCACGAGCTGCTCCTGCTTGCCCTCGAGCACCTTGCTGCGCCGCATCACGTCGATGGCGCGGTGCTTGGCGGTGGCCATGAGCCAGGCGCCCGGGTTGTCCGGGACGCCTGACTCGGGCCACTTCTCGAGCGCCGCGACGAGCGCGTCCTGCGCGAGGTCCTCGGCGAACCCGACGTCGCGCACCATCCGCGCCAACCCGGCGATGAGCCGCGGGGACTCGATCCGCCAGACCGCGTCGATCGCGCGCTGCGTCGCGGGGAGGCTCACGCGGGGCGCTCGTCCTACTCGGCGAACGTCTGGCCCGGGGGGACCTCGGAGAGCTCGCCGGCGGCCTGGACCTCGGGGGAGAAGTCCGACATCTCGTAGACGCGGCGCACCTCGACCATGTCGCCCGCGCCGGCGGGGACGCGAGTGGCCCACTCCACGGCCTCCTCCTTGGACTTGGCCTGGATGATCCAGTAGCCGCCGACGAGCTCCTTGGCCTCGGTGAACGGGCCGTCGGTCACGGTCGACGAGCCGCCGCCGGAGAACGTCACGCGCGCGCCCTCGGAGGCGGGGTGCAGCCCGTCCAGCGACAGCAGGACGCCGGCCTTGGTCAGCTCCTCGTTGAACCTGGACATGGCCCCGACGTCCTCGACGCTCGGCTCGGTCTGGCCCTCGTACGACTCGCCGGGGTAGATGAACAGCATGTAACGCATGTGATGGCTCCTGGTGGTTGTGCTCGCCGGTGGACCCGGCCTCTGCTCACACGACGAACGGGGATCGGCGAGATCGACACGCTCGCGAGAACGTTCTTCGGGCAGCCTGACCGACGGTGTCGACGGACGCGCTCAGCGCTGTTCGGCCGAGCACCAGTACGTCGTGCGGCCGCCGACGGTGGCGCGCGCCATGTCCGCGCCGCACCGCGGGCAGACGCCGTCGCGGCGCCGGTGGTCGATGATGTCGCCGGTGTGCACGCCGCCGCGCTCGATCGCCCGGCGCGTCGCCGCGCGGATCTCGCGGCGCAGCCGGTCGAGCTCGCCGTCGTCGAGTCCGCGGGCGGGCCGGCGCGGATCCAGCCGCGCGCGCCACAGCGCCTCGTCGGCCAGGAGGTTGCCGACGCCGGAGATCACGGACTGGTCCATGATGCGCGCCTTGAGCGGGCCGTCGCCACGTCCCACCCGCCGGCGAAACGCCTCGCGGTCCACCAGCGCGGCGTCGGGACCGAGGCGGCTGAGGTCGGGGTCGAGGACCGCGCGGCCGAGGCGGCGCTTGTCGCGCAGCGCCATCCAGCCGCCGTCGGCGAAGTGCAGCGTGAACCGGTCCCACACGGGCAGGTGCTTCCTGCCGCCGTCGGAGACGTAGTCGCCGGCGGCCTGGTCGTCGATCACGATCCGGCCCGCCATGCCGAGGTGCAGGCCGAGCACGGGCCCGTCGTCGGTCGCGGCCCACAGCGCCTTGCCCTGGCGGTGCGCGGAGACGAGGCGGCGGCCGATCAGCGCGTCGGCCAGCTCCCCGGGCGCGTGCGGCCGGCAGACGTAGGTGTCGGAGTCGTCGACGTCGACGATCTCGCGGCCGAGGCCACGCGCCTCGATCAGGGCGCGGGCGCTCTCCGCCTCGGGAAGCTCGGGCATCGGGCCTCAGAGTAGGAGATGATCGGCGGCGACCATGTCTGCCAGAGCGCCGCTGCCGATCCTCGTGACGATCCCGATCAGCCACTACTGCGAGAAGGCGCGCTGGGCGCTTGATCGTGCGGGAGTGGCGTACGAGGAGCGGCGGCACCTGCCCGCGCTCCACCGCGTGGCCGTGCGCCGCGCCGGTGGGAAGCTGACCGCCCCGGTGCTCGTGTGCCCCGAGGGCGTGGTGGTGCGCGAGTCCGCCGACATCGTCGTGTGGGCCGACGCGCGCGCCGCCGCGGGCGCGCGGATGATCCCGGCCGATCCGGAGGTGGCGCGCGAGGCGCGCGCGCTGGCCGACGACTACGACGAGCGCCTGGGCCCGGCCACGCGGCTGTGGGTCTACCACGAGATGTTCGACTACCCGGAGCTGGTCCACGGGAGCATGACCGCGGGCGTGCCGGCGTGGCAGCGGCATGCGTTCCGCGTCGGGAACAAGGCGATCGCGTTCGCGGTCGCCAAGGTCCTGACGGTCAACGACGAGAACGCGGTCGCAGCGCAGCAGACGTTCCGGGCGATCTTCGCCGCCGTCGACCAGCGGCTGGCCGACGGGCGCGAGTACCTGGTGGGCGACGCGTTCTCGATCGCCGACCTCACCTTCGCGGCGCTCGCGGCGCCGCTCATCGCCCCGCCGGAGTACGGCGTGCGCCTGCCGACCGTCGACGAGCTGCCGCCCGGCATGGTCGACGTCGTCCGCGAGCATCGCGAGACGCGCGCGGGGCGGCACGCGCTCGCGATGTTCGCGACGGAGCGGACGCGGCCGGCCGCGCCCGCTCCGGTGGCCTAGGCCAGCGACGCCTCGTTGTCGTACAACTTCAGGATCTTGACCGTGCCGGGCGGCGTCGCGTCGATGCAGAGGCGGCAGAGGACACACTCGTCCACGTTGCCCTCGACGATCTGCACCCGGCCCCCGTCGTCGCCGTAGATGTCGACCGGGCAGACCTCGCGGAGCTTGGCCGCGACGGCGCTGTCGCCGACGACCGCGTCGTCGACCTCGACCCCGATGAACGTGCCGTCGACCCTCATGCGCTGACGCTCCTCTCGGCGAGCTTGGCCTTCATGATCTCCGGGATCTCGGAGATCTCCTCGGCGACCGTGATGCCGGCCTCGGCGAGGCGGGCGATCTTCTCGGTCGCGGTGTCCTCCTTGCCCTCCACGATCGTGCCGGCGTGGCCGAAGCTCATGCCCGGCATCTCGTCCATGAAGCGGCCGGCCATGAACGCCACGATCGGCAGGCGCGAGTCGTTCTCGGTGACCCAGCGCGCCAGCTCGGCCTCCATGCGACCACCGGGCTCCGTGTAGATCACGATGCCCTTGGTCTTCTCGTCGGCCTCGAACAGCGGCATCAGCTCGGCATAGCTCTGGCCGATGATCGCGTCGCCGCCGATCGACACCGCGGTCGAGATGCCCAGGCCGGCGGCGCTGAGCGTCGACGACATCTCGGTCGTCATGCCGCCCGAGCGGGAGATGACGCCGATCGATCCGCGCTTGTAGGACTTCGCGGCGTCCTTGGCCGGGCCGCCGATGCCGCCCATCTTGATGACGTCGGGGACGATGATCCCCAGGCAGTTGGGGCCGATGATGCGTGCGCCGCGGAGCGTGGCGAGCTCGACCATCTGCGCGACGTCGCGCCGCGGGATGCGCTCGGTGACGATCACGATGATCTTGATGCCGTTCTCGATGGCCTCGAACACGGCGTCCTTGGTGAACGCGGGCGGCACGGTGACGACCGAGCCATCGATCGGCCGGCCGTGGTGCTCGACGGCCTGCCGGACGGTGTCGAACACCGGCACGCCGTGGACCTCACGGCCCAGCCGGCCCGGCGTCACGCCGCCGACGATCTTGGCGCCGCTGCCGTAGTCCAGGCACTCGCGCGTGAGGTTGACGGCCTCGCGCCCCGTGATGCCCTGGACGATGAACGTGGTGTCTGCGTCGACGAGGATGCTCATGCCGCCTTCTTGCCGATCTTCTCGACGGCGCGGCGCGCCGCCTCGTGCATGGACACCGAGCGGTCGGCGTACTCGACGCCGTACTTCTCGAGGATCTTGAAGCCTTCTTCCTCCCAGGCGCCCGGGATGCGGAAGATCGCGATCTTCTCGGCCGGGTCCATGCCCAGCTCCAGGCACGCGAGGATCACGCCGCGCGCGACGATGTCCACGCGCGTGTTGCTGACGATGGACATCATCACGGCGATCTTGTCCACGCCCGGCTTGGTCAGCACGAGCTTGGCCAGGCCCTTGGCCTTCGAGACCGACGGGTTGCCGCCGATCTCGCAGTAGTTGGCCGGCTCGCCGCCGTACTTGCGGACCGCGTCGAACAGCGTCAGCGAGCCGCCGCCGGCGCCGATGACCAGGCCGAGGTTGCCGTCGAACTCCGTGACGTTGCCGGCCACGCCGCGGTGGTCCTGGCTGTCGACGGCCTCGCCGGCGAGCTCGAACGCCGTGGGCTCGCGGGCCTCGCGGGTCTCGTCGTCGCCGACGCCGAGGTCTTCGAGCAGCCGCTTGTGCCGGCCGCGGGCCTCGTTCTCCATGTCCATGTGCGCGTCGAGCGCGATGAACGAGCCGTCGGCCATGCGCGCCAGCGGGTTGATCTCGGCCAGCGTCATGTCGTTGTCGACGAAGAGCCTGGCCAGCTTCGTGAGGATCGGCGTGAGCTTGTTCAGCGCCGAGCCGGTCACGCCCGTGGAGGCGATGACCTCCTTGGCCTCGAAGTCGCCGAACGGGAGGATGTTCGAGAAGTGCCGGCGGCCGACCTTCTCGGGCTGCTCCTCGGCGACCTGCTCGATGTCGATGCCGCCGACCGGCGAGAAGATCATCACCGGCTGCTTGCGGGTGCCGTCCCAGACGACGCCGGCGTAGTACTCCTGCTCGAACTCGGCCTTCGGGTCGACGAGCACGCCACGCGGCATGTGCCCGTTGATCTCGAGGGCGAGGATGTCCTTGGCGTGGGCCTCGGCCTCCTCCGGCGTGTCGGCGAACTTGACGCCGCCGGCCTTCATCCGGCCTCCGGAGAGGACCTGGGACTTGATGACGGTGGAGCCACCGATGCGGGCGGCGATCTCCTTCGCCTCCTGCGCGTCGGTGGTGAAGCCGTAGTCGGTGACGGGAATTCCGGCCCGCTTGACGATCTCGCGGGCCTCGTACTCGAAGAATCTCAAGGCGTGACGCCTCCGGTCAGTGGGAGGGTTGCAGCGGCGCCGGAGCCTATACGGCGCGGCGCGCTGCGGGACCCAGGGGTAGGACGGTCCGGCTACGCCGCAGACGGCGCGAAGCCGTAGGCCTCGGCCAGCTCCGGGTCCTTCTGCGCGAGCTGCTCGGCGAGGTCGACCATGACCTTGCACTGCTTCCAGGTCGCGTCGTCCTGCATCTTGCCGTCGATCATGTGGACGCCGCGGCCGTCGGGGATCGCCTCGATGACCTTCTTGGCGAACGCGACCTCCCCGGGGTCCGGCGAGAACACCTTCTTGGCGATGTCGATCTGCACGGGGTGCAGCGACCAGGCGCCGACGCAGCCGAGCAGGAAGGCGGCGCGGAACTGCGCCTCGCAGGCGACGGTGTCCTTGATGTCGCCGAACGGGCCGTAGAACGGCAGCAGGCCGTTCATCGTGCAGGCGTCGACCATGCGGGCGATCGAGTAGTGCCACGGGTCCTGCTGCGCGGTGATGCGCGGGGCGTCCGGGTGGTCGGGGTCCGGATCGCTCATCGAGACGTAGCCGGGGTGGCCGCCGCCGACGCGGGTGGTCTTCATGCGGCGGCTGGCGGCGAGGTCGGCGGGCCCGAAGCTCATGCCCTGCATGCGCGGGCTGGCGGCCGCGATCTCCTCGAGGTGGGCGACGCCCTGGGCGGTCTCCAGCAGCGCGTGGATGAGGATCGGGCGCCGGATGCCGGCGCGCGCCTCGAGCTGGGCCAGGAGGCGGTCGACGTAGTGGATGTCCCAAGGGCCCTCGACCTTGGGGACCATGATCACGTCGAGCTGGTCGCCGATCTCCGTGACGAGCGTCGTGAGGTCGTCGAGGACCCACGGGCTCTCCAGCGAGTTCACCCGCGTCCACAGCTGCGTGTCGCCGAGGTCGACGGTCTTGCCGACCTTGACCAGGCCCTCGCGCGCCGCCTCCTTGCGGTCGACGGGCACGGCGTCCTCGAGGTTGCCGAGGACGATGTCCGCCTTGGCGATCGTGTCGGGCAGCTTGGACACCATCTTCTCGTTCGAGGCGTCGAAGAAGTGGATCATCCGCGACGGCGGGAACGGGATCTCCCGGACGGGCTCCGGGGCGCCGACGGCCAGCGGCTTGAAGAAGTCTCGAGGGCTGCGCATCCCCGGAACGGTATTGGAGACGCGCCCCCGTTGACTCGCGAGTCAACCGAGGGGGCGCCGGGCGCCGGGGAGCAGCGCGGGCGGGGGAGCACGCCGGCGCCCGGGGGAGCGTCGAGGGACGAATCAATCTCGTACAGCGAGATTCAATCGTCCCTCGACGCCGTGAGGAGGTGGCGGACAGCGGTGACGACGGCGTCCGGCGTGTCAACCAGGTCATCGCGCATGAAGCGCTCGACGCGCCAGCCGGCGTCGCGGATCTCGCGGTCGAGCCGGCGATCGCGCCGCGCAGCGGTGCGCGTCCCGTGATACGCCCAGCCATCGATCTCGATCGCGAGGGCGTGCTCCGGCCAGGCGAAGTCGACCCTGTGCCATCGGCCCGTCGCGTGTTCGATGGCGTGCTGCAACTCGGGGCGAGGGAGGCCCGCCGTGCGGCAGAGCTCCAGGAAGTCCCTCTCGGCCCGGCTCTGCGTCAGCGAGGCGTCGAGCCGCTCGGAACCGAGGCAGCGCCGCAGGTTGCGCACTCCCCGCGGCCGGCTGATCCGCGCGAGGACGTCGGTGATCGCCTTGACGTCGAGCACGTCAAGAAGCTCCGCCTGCTCGACCGCGCGCTCGAGCTGGTGCAGCTTCAGCACCGATCCGAGATCGACGATCGTCCGGGCCACAGTCGTGCACGGAATGCCGTCGAACGTCCACCGATCCTCGGGCCAATAGACCTTGGGACGATGGAACCGGATGCCCTCGCGATCCCGCTCGCCGCTGCGAGGCACCATCACGTCGACCGTGGCGGCGCTCGACGATCGAAGCCCGAGATGAGCGGCGGCGGACGCGTGGGACAGCGCCGCGCCGGAACCCCCGGCGAGCACCGCGGCCATGAAATGTCCACCCCGCGGAAGGTCGCGGTGCCCCACGGCGTACACGCCCTCGTGCAGGCGGTGCAGCCATCCCGTGAGCGCCCACCAATCGATCTGCTGCCGGGTGCACCCCAGCTCGATCAGTTGCTCGTGCGAGATCGTTCCGCGCTGGCGCGTCGCCAACTCCGCCACGCGTCGAGGGACGAATGAATCTCGTACAGCGAGATTCATTCGTCCCTCGACGCCGGTTGGGGGCGACGGGGGCGACGGGGGCGGTGGAAGGGCGGGCCGGGCTCGGCGAGAGGGCATGCCACCACAAGGCCTGCGCCGCCCCGAACCCGCCCCCGTTGACTCGCGAGTCAACGAAACGCGTGTGCTGGCATCCTTCGGCGCCGACGTCGGACCTTCCAAGGAGACATTGAGATGGCAGACAACGGGTTCACCACCGACCAGCGCGAGCGTGAGGCAAGCGGCGGGCATGCCTACGGCCGGTACCTCGAGGAGTTCGAGGAGGGCGCGGTCTACAAGCACTGGCCGGCCAAGACCGTGACGGAGGCCGATGACCACCTCTTCTGCCTCATCACGATGAACCACCACCCGCTGCACATCAACGACGTGTACGCGGGCCAGAGCCAGCAGGGCCGCAACGTCGTCGTCGGCCCGCTGGTCTACAGCCTCGCCCTCGGCATGAGCGTCAGCGACGTCAGCGGCAAGGCCATCGCGAACCTCGCCACCGAGGAGCTCAGCCATCCCGCCCCGGTCTTCCACGGCGACACGCTGTTCGTGGAGTCCGAGGTGCTGGAGAAGCGGGAGTCGCGCTCCAAGCCCGACCGCGGCACCGTGAAGGTCCACACGCGCGTGTTCAACCAGGAGGGCACGCTCGTCGCCGAGTTCAAGCGCCTCGTGCTGGTCCCGCGCAAGACGCCGGGCGCCGCCGTCGGCGGCAACGGCGACGCCGGCGCCACCGCCTCCGGCGACTGATCCGAAGGGGCTCGCGTCGGGCTGCGGCGGAGGCTTCCGCCGCGGCACCGGCGCGATGGACAAACCCCTGCACTCCTGCTCGAAGGTTCAGCACACCGGGACGTCCGCGCGTAGCCTGAACGGGTAGCTTTCTCGAATGCGCACCGAGGTGGGCCGCTGTCCCCTTTTCGCCCACCTCCTTGAATTCGAGCCCGAGGAAGTGACGTGAGCATCACCGTTTCCACGAAGAACGCCAAGTTGACGGCATGGGTGGAGGAGATCGCCGCCCTCACGCAGCCTGACGAGATCCACTGGTGTGACGGATCGGCGGAGGAGTACGACCGCCTCGCCCAGCAGCTGGTCGACGCTGGCACGTTCAAGCGGCTCTCCGACGCCAAGCGCCCCAACTCGTATCTCGCCTGGTCGGATCCCTCCGACGTAGCGCGCGTCGAGGACCGGACGTTCATCTGCTCCGCCAGGGAGGAGGACGCGGGCCCGACCAACAACTGGCGGGCGCCGGCGGAGATGCGCGGCACGATGAACGAGCTCTTCACGGGCGCGATGCACGGCCGGACGATGTACGTCATCCCCTTCTCGATGGGACCGCTCGGCTCGGACAAGTCCCACGTCGGCGTGCAGCTCACCGATTCGCCGTACGTCGCGGTCTCGATGCGGATCATGACCCGCATGGGCGCCAAGGCCCTCGACGTGCTCGGCGAGGACGGCGACTTCGTCCCCTGCGTGCACTCGATCGGCGCGCCCCTGGCCGAGGGCGACACGGACGTGCCGTGGCCGACCAACGCCGAGGTCAAGTACATCGTGCACTACCCGGAGTCGCGCGAGATCTGGTCCTACGGCTCGGGCTACGGCGGCAACGCCCTGCTCGGCAAGAAGTGCTTCGCCCTGCGCATCGCCTCCGTCATGGCTCGTGACGAGGGCTGGATGGCCGAGCACATGCTGATCCTCAAGCTCACCTCGCCGGAGGGCACCGTCAAGTTCGTGACCGGCGCGTTCCCGAGCGCGTGCGGCAAGACCAACCTGGCGCTGATGGTCCCGACCGTCGACGGCTGGAAGGTCGAGACGATCGGCGACGACATCGCCTGGATGAAGTTCGGCGAAGACGGCCGGCTGTACGCGATCAACCCCGAGGCCGGGTTCTTCGGCGTCGCCCCGGGCACCGGCTACGGCAACACGCCCAACGCCATGAAGGCGCTCGAGAAGAACGCCATCTACACCAACACCGCGCTCACCGACGACGGCGACACGTGGTGGGAGGGCCAGACCAAGGAGCCGCCGGCGCACGCCATCGACTGGCACGGCGAGGACTGGACGCCCGCGGCCGACCACCCGGCCGCGCACCCCAACTCGCGCTTCACGGTCTCGGCGACGCAGGTGCCGTCGATGGCCGCCGAGTGGGAGGACCCGGCGGGCGTCCCGATCGACGCGTTCCTGTTCGGCGGGCGCCGCGCCTCGGTCGTCCCGCTGGTCCGCGAGTCGTTCGACTGGGAGCACGGCGTGTTCCTCGGCGCGACGATGAGCTCCGAGCAGACCGCCGCCGCGTTCGGCACGGTCGGCCAGCTGCGCTTCGACCCGTTCGCGATGCTGCCGTTCTGCGGGTACGACATGGCCGCCTACTTCGAGCACTGGCTCGACATCGGTCGCCGGGAGGGCGCGCAGCTGCCGCGCATCTTCTACGTCAACTGGTTCCGCAAGGACGCCGACGGCAGGTTCCTGTGGCCGGGCTTCGGGGAGAACTCGCGCGTGCTGGAGTGGGTCTTCCGCCGCGTCGAGGGCAAGGTCGACGCCGACGAGACGCCGATCGGCCTCGTGCCGAAGGCGGGCGACCTCGACACCAACGGCCTGGACATCACCGACGAGGCGCTGGCCGAGGTCGTATCGGTCGACGTCGACGCCCTGCGCGACGAGCTCCCGCAGGTCAAGGAGCACCTCGCGCGGTTCGGCGACCGCCTGCCGGCCCCGGTGCGCGCGCAGTTCGAGGCGCTGGAGCAGCGGCTGGGGGCGTAGGCGGGACGACGTGTGGGGCGGGACGGGTGGGGCGGGGCGTGTGGGCGGCGCGTCGTGTGGGCGGGACGACGTGTGGCCGGGACGACGTGTGGGCGGGACGACGTGTGGGCGGGACGGGTGGGGGACAGGCCCTGAGCGCGGGCGCTCGGGGCCGTCCGCCGTCGTCGACGTGGGGGACAGTCCCCCGGTCCCCGGTCGCGAGGCGCTCGGGGACTGTCCGTCGTCGTCGATGTGGGGGACAGTCCCCCGGTCGCCGGAGGGGTAGGTTTGTCCCGTGAGCCTTCAGGAGGAGTCGGCCGGGTCGACCGACGACATCGCCGACGTGGTCTGCCGGCTCGCCCGTGACCAGGGCGACGAGACCCTCGCGCGGTTCGTGGGCGCGTACCTGCGCCGCGCCGCCGGCGTCGACGGCCGCACGGACCGCCCCGAGGCGCTGCTGGCCGAGGCCCGCGGCGCGTTCGGGCTGGCCGACGCGCGGGGCGGCGCCAGCGCCGCCGTGCGCGCCTTCACGCCCAGCATCGCCGAGCACGGCTACGACACGGCGGGCTCGGTGCTGGAGACCGCGACCGACGACCTGCCGTTCCTCGTCGACTCGGTCACCGCCGAGCTGCACGCCCGCGGACTGGCCGTGACCCGCGCGATCCACCCGATCGTCGGCGTCCGCCGGGGACCCGGCCCCGCCAGCACCATCGTCGCGATCGAGCACCCGCGCGACGCCCAGCGCGAGTCGGTCATGCACTTCGAGCTGGACCGGCGCCTGAGCCCCGAGGAGCTCGCCGACCTGGAGGACGCCGCGCGCCACGTGCTGGCCACCGTCCGCGCGGTCGTCGGCGACTTCCCCGGGCTGCACGCCGGCCTGGACCGCATCGCCGAGATCGTCCGGGAGGGTGCGCCGCGGCTCGGGGACGCCGAGGACGCCGAGGAGGCCGTCGCGTTCCTGCGCTGGGCGGCCAACGACCACTTCGTCTTCCTCGGCTACCGCGAGGACGAGCTTGGCCCTCGCCGACCACAGCAAAGCGGCGAGCCCGGCGCTCGGCGCGGCGAGGGCGCCGGCGACCGCATGCAGGCGGTGCCCGGCACCGGCCTGGGACTGCTGCGCGACCATCGCGACGGCGGCGAGCTGCGCGTTCCCGCGCACGATCCGCCCGCGGCCACCGACCTGGCCGAGGACGAGGTCCTGACGATCACCAAGACGCACGCGCTGTCGCCGGTGCACCGGCGCGAGCCGATGAACGCGCTGATCGCGCGACGCTTCGGCGCGGACGGTCGCGTCGCCGGCGAGGCCCGGCTGCTCGGGCTGTTCACCTCGCGCGCGTACGCCGAGCCGGCGTCGACCACGCCGCTGCTGCGGCGCAAGCTGCGCCAGATCCTCGACGCCGAGGACCTCATCGACGGCTCGCACGACTCGAAGGCGGCGGTCGCCCTCTTCGACGGCTACCCCAAGGGCGAGCTGTTCGCCGCGCCCGTCGAGGATCTCCGCGAGCAGGTCGCCGTGCTGCTGGCGCTGCATCCCGACGAGGTGCGCCTGCTCGGGCGCCGGGCGCACGACGGTCGCGGCGCGTCGCTCGTGGCGTCGCTGCCACGGGAGCGCTACGGCGCGACGCTGCGCGAGCGGCTGCGCTCGATGGTGGCCGGCGCGTACGGCGTCGACCACGTCGAGACCCACGAGGTCTTCGGCGAGGACGACCGCGTCGCGCTGCATCTGACCGTCCGCAGCAGCGGCGGGCTGCCGGAGGTCGACGTCGCCGAGCTCGAGCGCCGCCTCGTCCTGGAGGCGCGGACCTGGAGCGATCGCGTGGCCGCGATCCTCGTCGGCCACCACGGACCCGAGCGCGGGCGCATGCTCGCGGCGCGCTGGGTCAAGCGCCTGCCCGAGTCCTACCGCGCCGCCGCGGCGCCGCAGATCGCCGCGGCCGACATCGAGCGCTTCGAGACGCTCACCACCGGCCGCGCGGACTTCCTGGTGGGGTTGCAGGAGGAGCGCGGGCCGGGCGGCGGGCGCCGCACCCGCGTGGCGTTCTACCGCCGTGGGCCGAAGGTCGAGCTGTCGCAGGCCACGCCGATGCTCGAGCACCTCGGGCTGCGCGTGATCGAGGAGGTCGCCGCCCGGCTGCAGCACAGCGACGACGAGCTCTGGGTCCAGGCCTTCGGCGTGCTCGGCGAGGGCGACGAGCCGCTGCACCTGCACGACGTCGGCGACCGCGTCGCCGACTCGCTGCAGGCGGTGTGGCACGGCGAGGCGGAGTCCGACTCGCTGAACCGGCTGGTCGTCTCCGGCGGCCTGCGGTGGCCGCAGGTCCAGGTGCTCCGCGCCTACCGCCGCTACCGCCAGCGCATCGGCTCGCGCTACACGGAGTCCTTCCAGAACGACGTGATCGCCGCCAACGCCGCCATCACGGCCAAGCAGATCCGGCTCTTCGAACTGCGCTTCGCGACCGACGAGCGCGCCGGCGACGACGCCGCCTACGCGGCGCTGCGCGACGAGATCCGCAGCGACATGGACGCGGTGGAGCTGCTCGACCACGACCGCATCCTGCGCAACCAGCTCGGGGTCATCGAGGCCACGGTGCGGACCAACGTCTTCCGGCCCGACCGCGACGCGATGTCCTTCAAGCTGCGCTCCGCCGACGTCCCCGCGATCCCGCAGCCCGCGCCGCTGTTCGAGATCTACGTCTACGCGCCCGACATGGAGGGGATCCACCTGCGCGGCGGCCGGATCGCCCGCGGCGGCATCCGCTGGTCGGACCGGATGGACTACCGCACCGAGGTCTTCGGGCTCATGCGCGCGCAGATGACCAAGAACGCGGTCATCGTCCCCGCCGGCGCCAAGGGCGGGTTCTTCCTCAAGGAGCGCCCGGGCGATCCGGCCCAATTGCGCGACGAGGTCAAGCGCCAGTACGTGCGCTACATCGAGGCGCTGCTGGACGTCACCGACGACCTCACCGACGAGGGGACGGTCGTCCCGCCGACCGCGGTGCGCGTCCACGACGAGCAGGACTCCTACCTCGTGGTCGCCGCCGACAAGGGCACCGCCGCGTTCTCCGACACGGCCAACGCGATCGCGGTCCGTCGCGGCTTCTGGCTCGGCGACGCGTTCGCCTCCGGCGGCTCGGCGGGCTATGACCACAAGGGCCTGGGCATTACCGCCAAGGGCGCCTGGGAGTCGGTCAAGCGCCACTTCCGCGAGCTGGGGATGCACCCCGAGGTCGACGTCGTGCGCGCCGTCGGCATCGGCGACATGTCGGGCGACGTGTTCGGCAACGGCATGCTGCTGAGCCGCACGCTGAAGCTCGTGGCCTCCTACGACCACCGCCACGTGTTCCTCGATCCCGATCCGGACCCGGAGCGGTCGTTCGCCGAGCGCGAGCGCCTCTTCGGGCTCGGCGGCTCGTCGTGGGACGACTACGACCGTGCGGCGATCTCGGAGGGCGGCGGCGTGTTCAGCCGCACCGCCAAGCAGATCCCGATCACGCCGCAGGTGCGCGAGGCGCTCGGGATCGAGGACGAGGCGCTCGCGCCGACCGACCTCATCCGCGCGATCCTGCGCGCGCCCGTGGACCTCGTGTGGAACGGCGGGATCGGGACGATCGTCAAGGCCTCGACCGAGACCGACGCCGACGCCCTCGACCGCTCCAGCGACGCGATCCGCGTCAACGGCGACGAGCTGCGCGCGCGCGTGGTGGGGGAGGGCGGCAACCTCGGCTTCACGCAGCGCGCGCGCATCGAGTACTCCCGCGCCGGCGGGCTGATCAACGCGGACTTCATCGACAACTCGGCCGGCGTCGACATCTCCGACCACGAGGTCAACCTGAAGATCCTGCTCGACCTCGGGGTGCGCCGCGGCGGGCTGGACCGCGAGGGGCGCGACGCACTGCTGGCCGAGGTCACCGAGGACGTCGTCGGCCACGTCCTCTACGACTCGTTCCTGCAGGCCCAGATCCTCGCCCAGGAGGTGCGCTCCTCGGCGGCTCGCGTCTTCGCCTACGAGGACCTCATGGCCGCGCTGGAGGGCGCCGCGATCCTGCACCGCTCCGACGAGGCGCTGCCGCCGAGCGACGAGATGGCCGAGCGCCGCCGCACCGGCGAGGGGCTCGTGCGCCCGGAGCTGGCGGTGCTCGTCGCCTACGCCAAGCGCATGCTGACCGACGAGCTGCTGGAGTCCGGCCTCCCGGACGACCCCGCCTTCGAGCGCGACCTGCGGACATACTTCCCGCGGGCCGTCGTCCAGCGGTTCGGCGACCTGATCGCCGAGCACCCGCTGCGGCGCGAGCTGGTCGCGACGCTCGCCGCCAACGACGTGGTCGACGCGCTCGGCCCGACGTTCGTCAGCGGCCTGCAGGGCGAGCTGGGCGCCGCGCCGGCCGAGGTCGTGCGCGCGTTCCGGATCGCCCGCGAGGTGACCGGCGCGACCGCGCGGTGGCTGGAGATCGAGGGCCACATGGCGACGCTGCACCACGAGGCCGCGTGGCGGCTGCTGGACGGCGTCGACGAGCTCGTGTCCGGCGTCGCGCGGTGGTACCTGCTGCACGCGCCCAACGCCGACCTCGACGAGATGATCGACGTCGGCGGCGCCGCGTTCGTGACGCTCGCCGACGCGATGCCCGACCTGCGCTCCGACGAGTGGCGCGAGGAGCACGAGGCGGTCGCCGCCGAGCTGACCCGGGCGGGCGTGCCCGAGGCGCTCGCGCGCACCCACGCCTACCAGCGCGCGCTGCTGCACGCGCCGGACATCATCGCGGTGGCGCACGCCACCGGCGGCGACGTCGTCGCGGTCGCCCGCACGTTCTTCGAGCTCGGCGAACGGCTCGGCCTGGAGTGGCTGGAGCAGGAGGTCCTCGCGCTGCCGGCCGGCACGCGCGTGCAGCGCTGGGCGCAGCAGGCGCTGCTCGACGACGTGCTGGACGCGCGCCGGGTGCTGTCGCAGCGGGCGCTGGAGGAGGCGGGCACCGGCGCCGATCCCAGCGCGGCGGTGGACGCGTTCCTCGACCAGCGCGAGGCGGAGCGCCGCCGGCTGACGACCGTCGCCCGGGCGCTGCGCCTGGAGGGCGACGGCGGGCTGGCCGGCCTGACGCTCGCGGTGCGCCATCTGCGGGGCCTGGCCGGGTGAGCGCCCCCGAGCCCGAGCGCCGGCCGCCGGGTGCGCTGCGCGTCACGGCGACGCGCACGGTCTATGAGAACCGCTGGCTGCGGGTCCGCGAGGACGAGACCGTGCTGCCCGACGGGTCGCCGGGGCTCTACGCGGTGGTGGAGAAGCCGCCGGCCGCGGTGATCGTGCCGCGCGACGGCGAGCACCTGTGGCTGGTCAACCAGTACCGCCACACGGTGCGCGGGCGCTTCTGGGAGCTGCCCCAGGGCGCCTGGGAGGACCGCCCGGACGCGCCGGGGGCCGACGTGGCGCGCGGCGAGCTGGCCGAGGAGACCGGGCTGCGGGCCGGCACCATGGAGCGCCTGGGTCGCCTGTTCTACGCCTACGGCTTCTCCGACCAGCCCTTCGAGGTGTGGCTGGCGACCGACCTCACCGCGGGCGAGCAGCAGCTCGAGCACACCGAGCAGGGCCTGCAGATGGGGCGCTTCACGCTCGCCGAGGTCGACGCGATGGTGCTCGCCGGGCGCATACGCGACGCCGCGAGCGTGGCGGCGCTCGGGCTGATGCGGCTGCGCGCGGGCGGCGACCTCTAGAAGCGTGAGTCCGTAACCCGCCGCGGGTTTCGCCCCCTGGGCCAAGACCCGCAAGGGAACCTGGCCCTCTGGGCCCGACCAATCGTTCAACAGGCCCCTAGGCCGCGCCGCGCTGCTCGTCGCGCACGGGGGCCGGGCGAGCGGCCATGACGCGGTCGCGCCCGCCGTCCTTGGCCGCGTAGAGCGCCAGGTCGGCGCGGGCCACGAGCATCTCGCCCGTCTCCTCGCCCGACCACGGCGCCCAGCCGAAGCTCGCGGTCACCGGGATCTCCAGGCAGCCGTGCACGTTGATCGGCCGCGCGGCGATGGCGGAGCGCAGCCGCTCGCACACCACGGTCGCGTCGGGGGAGTCGGGCAGCAGCAGCAGGAACTCCTCGCCGCCCCAGCGCGCGGCGACGTCCTCGTCGCGCAGGCCGTCCTGCAGCCGCGCGGCGACCTCGCGCAGGACGGCGTCGCCGGCGGCGTGGCCGTGGAGGTCGTTGACCGACTTGAAGCGGTCGACGTCGATCAGCACGGCGCACAGCGTGCGCGCGTGGCGGCGGGCGCTGGCGATCGTGGAGCGCAGGACGTCGTCGGCGTGGCGGCGGTTCGCCAGCCCGGTGAGGACGTCGGTGCGCGCGAGCTGCTCGAGCTCGGCGTTGCGCCGCGCGAGCTCGTCGTGCAGCGCCCGCAGGCGCAGGGCGGTGCGGATGCGGGCGACCAGCTCGACCGGATCGACGGGCTTGCGGACGTAGTCGTGCGCGCCGCGCTCCAGGCCCTCGGCCAGCTCCCGTGCGTCGGTGTGCCCGGTGACGAAGACGACGGGCATGTCGGCCGTGCGTGGGTCCTTGCGCAGCTCGTCCAGGACGGCCATGCCGCCCAGGCCGGCCATCTCGCGGGCCATCAGCAGCACGCTCGGCGATTCGTCGCGCGCGGCCTGGAGGGCGGCCATTCCGTCTCCGGCCTCCAGCACCGTCCAGCCCTGCTTGGCGAGCACGTCGCCCAGCATCCTCCGCAGCAAGGCGGAGTTCTCGGCCACGAGGATGCGGTCCGATCGCCCCATCGACCCAGATCTTCGGCACGAAGCGCCTGGTTCTAGAGGTTTGCACTCCCCTGATCGGGGGAGGGTCCAGCCCGGGCTGCTCAGTGGCGGTCCTCGGCCGCGGCGGGCGGCCGGGACTCCTCGGCGAGCGAGGTGATCGTGAGGTGGCCGCGCGCGGCCGTCTCGAGCACGTCGGTGGCCTCCTCGATGTTGCGGGCGTAGAGCTCGACGAGCAGGTGCACGACGATGCGATTGCCGTCCTCGTGCTTGTGGAAGCGGACGTGCGTGAAGAACTCGCGCGTGCCGTGGTCGCCGAAGGCGGCGTAGGACAGCGCGTCGCCGGCCTCGGGGCCCGAGCACGTCTCGACGTCGTCGCCGTCGACCGTCACGGTGCACGAGGCCACCCAGGGCGTGCCGGCGATCATCCGCTCCCAGCGATCCTCGACGGCTTCGACGCGGCCGTTGGCGAACGTCAGGTGCGGCTGGTCGTGCATGCACTCCAGGCATTGCACGACGGCCTCCTGGATCTCGTCGACGACCTCGGCGCGCTCGCCCGTCGCCGGATCGATGCGATGGATGCCTTCGTAATGGACCTGCACCTCGAGATCCTGGGACCAGCAGCGGTAGCAGCGCAGCCATGGGTGGGCGCCGATCGGTTCCTCCATGCGCTGGAGGATAAAAGGTCCGCGTGGCCCACTAGGCTCCGGGCCCATGGCGGACGCCGCGATCCCCGCGCCTCCCGTCGGCGTCGTGCTGGCCGGCGGACTCGGCCGGCGCCTGGGCGGCGACAAGGCGATCGTCGAGCTCGAGGGGCGCCCGCTGGTGCTCTATCCGCTCGAGGTGCTGCACGAGATCTGCGACGAGGTGGTCGTCGTCGCCAAGCGCGACACGCTCCTGCCGCCGCTGTCGGGCCTGGCCGAGCTGTGGATCGAGCCCGACGAGCCGCGCCACCCGCTGACCGGCGTCGCGTACGCCCTGGAGCTGGCCGCGGGGCGGCCGATCCTCGTGGTCGCGGTCGACCTGCCGTTGATGGACGCCGCCACGCTGCGCGCGATCGCGCTCGCCGATCCGGGCGCTGCCGCGGCCGTCGTGCCGCGCGTTCACGGGCGGCTGGAGCCGCTGTGCGCGCTCTACACGCCGGCGGCGGCCGGTGGGCTGGCCGCGTTCGATCCGTCGGCGCGCGCGACCGACGTCGTCGAGGCGCTCGGGATCCGCGAGCTCGAGCCGCCGGACCCGATGGCGTTCTTCAACGTCAACCGGCCCGAGGACGTGCTGCAGGCGTCGGTCCTCGTCAAAGGCGCGAGCTCGCATTGAGCTCGCGCCGGCGCTGCGTGGGTCCCTAACCCGCCGCGGGTTTCGCCCCCTCGGCGAAGACCCGCAAGGGAACCTGGCCCTCTGAGCCAGTGTTCCCCTACCCGCCGATGGCGGACATCGTCCGCTTGGGCTGCACGAAGCCGGGATCGTTGACGTGGTGCTTGAGCTCCTTGGCCCACACCGCGCTGCGGATCGTCCGCTCGAGCTCGTCGTCGGTGGCGCCCGCGCGCATCACGGCGCGCAGATCGGTCTCGTGGAGGCTGAAGAGGCAGGTGCGCAGCCGGCCGTCGGCGGTCAGGCGGATGCGGTTGCAGTCGCCGCAGAACGGCTCGGAGACCGGGTTGATGAACCCGATCCGGCCCTGCCCGTCGGCGAAGCGGTGCACGCGGGCCGTGGCGTGCGGGTCGCGCGCGGCCGGCTCCAGCGGGTAGACGGCGTGGATCGCCGCGCGGATCTCGGCGCCGGTCAGGACCTGGTCGGCCTTCCACGAGCGGTCGCCGTCGAGCGGCATGTACTCGATGAAGCGCACCTCGTAGGGGTGTTCGCGCGCGAACCGGGCGAAGGGGAGGACCTCGTCCTCGGTGAAGCCGCGGATCGCGACGGCGTTGATCTTGATCGGGTGCGCCTCGGGGAAGGTCGCGAGGTGCTCCAGGCCGGCCAGCACGCGCTCCAGCGCGTCGCGGCGCGTCTGCTCGTAGAAGCGGTCGCGCTGCAGCGAGTCGACCGAGACGTTGAAGCGGTCGACCCCGGCGGCGACGAGCGCCTCGGCGTCGCGCTCCAGCAGGAAGCCGTTGGTCGTGACGCTGACCTCGCGCAGGCCCGGAACGCGCTTCAGGCGCGCCGCCAGGGCCGGGAAGTCGCGGCGCACGAGCGGCTCGCCGCCGGTCAGGCGCAGCTCCTCGACGCCCATCTGGGCCAGCAGCGTGACGAGGCGCTCGATCTCCTCGAAGCTCAGCACCTCGGCCCGCTCCAGCCACGGCAGGCCCTCGGCGGGCATGCAGTACTGGCACCGGAAGTTGCAGCGATCCGTGACCGACACCCGGAGGTCGGAGATGCGGCGGCCGTGGCCGTCGTGGAGCGGGTCGCGCACCATCGTCCTGAAGATACCCTGCCGCGGTGCCCGCCCGACGGACCTTCGCGCCCCGCGCCCGCCTCGCCGCCGCTGTGCTCACCGCCGTCGTCGCCCTGGCCGGCTGCGGCGCCGACGAGGAGGGCGGCGGCAGCGGCCTGCCCGACGACCAGCAGGTGCGCGCGGTCGTGGCGCGCTTCGGCGTGGCGACCCAGGCCAAGGACTACCAGACGATCTGCGATCGGCTGCTGGCCGACGAGCTGGTCCAGTCCGTCGAGTCGATCGGGCTGCCGTGCGAGTCGGCGCTGCAGAAGGGCCTGGCCGACGTGCGCGATCCGCGGCTGGAGATCCGCGAGGTGTCGCTCAGCGGTGGGCGCGCGCTGGTCAGCGTGCACTCCACCGCCGCCGGTCAGCCGCCCTCCGACGACGCCGTGCAGCTCGTCAAGCAGCACGGCGAGTGGCGGATCGCGTCGCTGGCCCAGCCGGCGGGCGGCGCGTCGTCGAGCGCGCCGGCGAACACCACCACGTCGAAGGCCAAGAAGCAGTAGCCCTGCGCCGGCGTGGCGATGTCGATGACGACGGAGTTCTATGCGAGGGCGCGCCCGAGTGCCCGCGCGTCCTCGATCAACGTCGCGCGCAGGCCGCCGTTGTAGAGCGCGGCGGCCGGGTGGTAGAGCGGGAACAGGCGGCGCCCGCCGGCCTCCAGGACCTGGCCGTGCGCCTCGGCGATCTTCGCGTCCGGCGCGAAGCGGGCCAGCGCGTGGCGGCCCAGCGGCACGAGCAGCTCGGGCTCGATGATCGCCAGCTGCTCCTCCAGCCACGGCCAGTGGTGGGCGACCTCGGGGGCCTTCGGGTCGCGGTTCTTCGGTGGACGCGCCTTGACCACGTTGGTGATGAAGACGGCGTCACGCGCGACGCCGGCCTCGGCCAGCAGCGTGTCGAGGAACTTCCCGGCGGCGCCGACGAACGGCACGCCCGCGGCATCCTCCTTGGCGCCGGGGGCCTCGCCGACGACGACGATCTTGGCGCCGGCCGGGCCCTCGCCGGGGACGAGCTGCGTGCAGGTCTCGCAGACCTCGAACCCGCAGTGCGCGCCCTTGTGGGCGCGGATCTCGTCGGCGAGCGCGGCAAGCCGCCGCTCCGGGTCGCTCACGACAGCGCGCCCAGCAGACGGCGCAGGCGCGGGGCGGCGTCCGGCGCGTCGTCTTCCCGGTTGTTGTCGAACATCACGTGCACCGCAGGCGCTACCCGGTCGGCCCGGCCGCGATCGCGCTCCGGACGTCGGCCAGCTTCGGCTGGGGCCCGAAGCCCGTCAGCGCCCACGTGGCGCCGGCGTCGATCCAGGGCTGCGGATCGGTCCCGGCGCCGTTGGTGACGACGAGCTCGTAGGGACCGGCGCCGGCGCCCCGCAGCTCGGCGATCTCCCCCGCCAGCTCGGCCAGCGCCGCGGGCGCGGGCAGCTCCACGGGGAACAGGCCGTCGAGGCCCGCGGCGCGCCGGACCGGCCGGCGGTTGGGCCACGTCGCGGCCGCCCAGATCGGGATCCGCGGACGCTGGACCGGGCGGGGCTCGAACGCGCCGTCCCAGTAGCGCTGCAGCTGCTCGAGGCCGTCGTCGAGGAGCTGCGCCTGCGCCCGCGGCTCGTGGACCTCGCCGAACGGCTCCAGCTCGCCGTGGCGGTCGCTGCCGAGGCCGACGCCGAGGACGAGCCGGCCGCGGCTGAGCAGGTCGAGCGTGACGGCCTCGCGCGCGAGCTTGTGCGGGCGCCGGCGCGACAGCGGCGTGACCATCGGGCCGGTGAGGATCCGCTCGGTGGTCATGGCGATGGCGGCCATCGCGACCCACGGATCGAGCACGGCGCGCGTCGGCGCCGAGTAGACGATGTGGTCCCAGAGGAAGAACCCGTCGAACCCGGCGGCCTCGCTGTCGGCCGCCAGCTCGGCGAGCAGGCGCGGATCGGCCAGCTCGTCGAACGGGGCGACGAAGATCGCACGGCGGGCAATGGCGGGCATCGGCGGAACTTAGCCGGTGGCGCCATCTCAGCGCAGATCGCGCAGGAACGTGCGCAGGGCGCTGCGGCCGCGCGGGTCGCGGGCGCGCAAGAGGACGGAGTGGCCGGCGCCGGGGACGATCACCAGGCGGGCGTTCGCCATCCGCGCGGCCTGGGCGCGGGGCCACTCCAGCGGGGTCGAGAGGTCGTGATCGCCGGCGAGGAGCAGGGCCGGCGCGCGGATCGGTCCGCGCGGCGGCGGCGGTGGCGCCGCGGTGGGCGGCCACCAGCGGCAGGTCTGCAGCAGGCCCTGGTCCAGGGCGGTGGAGGGCGGGAACGGCGCGGTGTCGCGCCGGCGCAGGGCCGCACGGCTGCGCGTCAGGGCGGCCGTGCGCGCGGCGGCGGGCGCGGCCGGTCCGCCCGGCCATGGGGCGGGACCGTCGGCGCAGAGCGTCGCCGCGTGCAGGCCGGCGCTGAACAGCTCGGCCGGCGCGGACTCCTGCCCGCGCACCGTGCGGATCAGCGTGCGCAGCGGCGCGAGGTCGCCGGCCCGCGCGCGGTGCAGCAGCGCCGGCACCGGATCCAGCCGCGGGACGCCGATGCTCAACGCGGTCAGCGCGTCGAAGAGCGGCGGGCCGAGGTCGGGGTGGCGGTGCAGGACCGCCTGGAGGTCGCGGGCCGGGTCGCCCGGGCAGCGGTCGCGCTCGTCCGCGCAGACCGTCCGCAGGACGCGGGCGGTCGCGCGCAGCGGCACGCGCTCCAGCAGCTCGACGCCCTCCTGCGGCACCACCGAGTCGAGCACCAGCCCGCGCGTGCGGTCCGGGTGGGCGAGCGCGTAGCGCTCCGCGACCAGGACGCCGTAGGAGACGCCGGCCAGCGTCCAGCGGTGGTCGCCCAGCGCGCCGCGCAGGGCGTCGAGATCCGCGACGGTGTCGGCGGTGGCGTACGCGTCGCGCGCGCTGCCGAGGCGTCGCGCGCAGTCGACGGTCGCGGCGCGCGAGGGCACCGCGAGGTCCGACGTGCCGACCTCGCGCTGCAGCGGCGGGCACCGCAGCGCCTGCGCGCCCGTGCCGCGCTGGTCGAGGACGACCAGCCGGTAGCCGCGCAGCGCGTCGCCGAGCCGCGCGACCATCCGGGGCCCGAACGGCCGTCCCGGCTGCCCGGGGCCGCCGCTGAGGAACACCAGATCGCCCTTCGGCGCGCGGGCGACGCGCTGGACGGCGACCGCGAGCGTCAGCCGGCGCCCGTCGCCGATCGCGGGGCCCCGCCGATGCAGCGGCACGCGCAGGGTCGAGCACCGGAAGCCCGGCAGGTCGGTGCACGTCGCCGTCCGCAGCCGTCCGGGCGAGGCGGGCTGCGCCGGGTGCGCGGCGGCCTCCGTCGTCGTCCTCGCGGTCGGGCCCGGCGGGCTCGCACTGCCGCAGCCGGCCGCGAGGCCGCCACCGACCACGAACGCCGTGCACGCGAGCCCGAACCGCACCGCCCGAGCGTACGCCCGCCGCGGCGTCCGGCGAGCGTACGACCGTGTCACCCGAGCAGGTCGTCCAGCGTGCGCCCGCTCGCGACCGACTCCGGGCGCTCGGCGACGATGTCGGAGCCCGGCCGCGCGTCCTCGTCGCGGCGCTTGATCAGCAGCCACTGCGGCTTGGCGCCGGGTCTCGTGCGCTGGAGGGCGAAGCCGCCGCGCAGCTTCTCGCCGTGCAGCACGAAGACCGCGTGGCCGCGCGCCAGCGCCTCCGGCCAGGGCACGCGGCCGCCCTGCTCGTAGGTGCCGCGATCCCAGACGATCACGCCGTGCCGCCCGTCGGCGCCCTCGTAGGCGTTGTGCGCCAGGTCGTGGTCCTCGACCTGCACGGCCAGGCGCTTGACCCCCGGGTCGAGCGACGGGCCCTTGGGCACCGCCCACGAGCGCATGACCCCGTCGACCTCCAGGCGCAGGTCGAAGTGGTGCGCGGTCGCCCGGTGCTCCTGGACGACGAAGGCGCCCGCGCTGACCCCGCGGATCGCGAACTGCTCGTGGCCCTCGGCGGCGACGGGCTCGACGTCGATGCCGGCGACCCGTGCCTGCGCCGGACCGTCCTGCAGGAACGCCTGGAGCGCGTCCAGCGAGGAGCGCTCCCCTTCGGCATGCACCTGCACGGTGCCGTCGTCGCGATCGCGCACCCAGCCCGTCAGGTCGAGATCGAGGGCCCGGCGGACCGTCGCGTCGAGCAGCCCGAGGCCCTGGACCTCGCCGCGGACGACGGCGCGGATCGCCCCGGTCGGTGGGCGGACGGCACGCGCGGACACCGTCCGAGCCTAACGCGACGGCACGTCAGGGACGCTTCAGCAGGACCCAGACCAGCACGCCGGCGAAGGCGATCTGGCCGAAGGTCAGCGCGGTGCCGAAGTTCTTCGCCCCGAAGAGCTCGGCGATCGCGGTCGCGATCGTGAAGACCGCGATCAGCAGGAGCAGGTCGCGCTTCACAGGCGGTCCTCCAGGGACGCGAGGAGGGTCGGTGCGTCGGCGCCCGGGTCCTGCTCGGACAGCGCGGCGACCGCGGTCCGGCGGCCGCCGATCGCGCGCAGTCCCTTCTCGCCGTGCTCGACCAGGAAGTCCGCCAGCGCGCCCGCACGGCGGGCCGCCACGCGGCGCGCGCCGACATCGAGCGTCGCGCGGTGCGCGTCCAGCGCCTCGACCAGCTCGTCGATCCCGCTCACCGGTGATACCGAGGACACCGCCACCACCTTCGTGTCGCGCGAGCCCGCAGAGCGCAGGGCCGCAGAGAGGTCGCGCCGCGCCCGCCGCGCGAGGTCGCCGAGGTCCGCCTTCGTGATCACGAGGACGTCGGGGATCTCCATGATCCCCGACTTGAGGAACTGCAGGACGTCGCCGGAGCCGGGCTGCACGATGACCGCCACCGTATCGGCCACCTCCCCGACCTCGGTCTCCGACTGGCCCACGCCGACCGTCTCGATCACCACGACGTCGAACGCCGCCGCCAGCGCCTGGGCCGCCGCGCGTGTCGCCGGCGCCAGCCCACCCAGCCGGTCGCCGGCCGCCGTCGACCTGATGAACAGCCCGCGATCCTCGGGGTCGAACGCGATCCGCGCCCGGTCGCCGAGCAGCGCGCCGCCGGAGCGCTTCGACGACGGATCAACCGCCAGGACGGCCACGGAGCGTCCGTCGCCGCGCCACGCGCGGCACAGCTCGCTCAACAGCGATGACTTGCCCGCGCCCGGCGGCCCGGTCACGCCTACGACGTGCCCGCGGGCCTCGCCCCCCAGCGCGGCGGGGGAGACGGCGCGCAGCAGCGCGGCGACGTCCTCGCGATCCCGCGGCGCCCGGCTCTCGACGAGGTTGAGGACCGCCGGCGCCGCGCCCAGGTCCCCGTCACGCAGCCGCGCGCCGAGGTCCTCGCCCGCAGGCAGGGCTAGGCCTCCGCAGCGGTGGCCGCGTGCTTGTCGGCCACGAGCGCCACGATGTCGCGCATGATCGCGCCGAGGTCGAAGTCCTTGGGCGTGTAGACGGCCGCGACGCCCGCGTCCTTCAGCCGCTGCACGTCGGCCGTCGGGATGATCCCGCCGACCACGACCGGGGCGTCGACGCCGCGCTCGCGCAGCGCCGCCACGACGCTGGGGATCAGCTCCAGGTGCGAGCCCGACAGGATCGACAGCCCGATGACGTGCACGCCCTCCTGCTCGGCCGACGCCGCGATCTGCGACGGCGTCAGGCGGATGCCCTCGTAGACCACGTCGAACCCGATGTCGCGGGCCCGCACGGCGATCTGCTCGGCGCCGTTGGAGTGGCCGTCGAGGCCCGGCTTGCCGACCAGGATCTTCGGCCGCCGGCCGATCGCCTCGCCGACGCGCTCGACCTCCTCGCGCAGCTCGGCCAGGTCGGACTCGTCGCGGTCGCCCGCGGCGGCCTCGCCGACGCCGGTCGGCGCGCGGAACTCGCCGAAGGACTCGCGCAGCGCGGCGGTCCACTCGCCGGTGGTGACGCCGGCCTTCGCGGCGGCGATCGTCGCGGGCATGATGTTCTCGTCGGACTGCGCGACGCGGCGCAGCTCCGCTAGCGCGGCCTCCGCGGCCTGCGCGTCGCGCGCCGCGCGCCAGGCCACGACGGCCTCGCGCTGCTGCATCTCGGTCTCGGGGTCGACGGTCATGATCCCGCCGTCCTCGTCGACCAGCGGCGAGGGGTTCGACTCGGTGTACTTGTTGACGCCGACGACGATCTGCTCGCCGTGCTCGATGCGGCGGATGCGCTCGCGATGGCTGTCGACGAGCGACCCCTTCATGTAGTCGACGGCCTTCACGGCGCCGCCGTGCTCGTCCACGACGGCCATCTCGGCGCGCGCGCCCTCGAGCAGCTCGCCGACCAGCCCGTCCATGACGACCGAGCCCTCGAAGATGTCGGGGTACTCCAACATGTCGGTCTCGAAGGCCATCACCTGCTGGATGCGCAGGGACCACTGCTGGTCCCACGGCCGGGGCAGGCCCAGCGCCTCGTTCCACGCCGGCAGCTGCACGGCGCGGGCGCGCGCGTTGCGGCCCATCGTGACGGCCAGCGCCTCGAGCACGATGCGCTGGACATTGTTCTCGGGCTGCGCCTCGGTCAGCCCCAGGGAGTTGACCTGGACGCCGTAGCGGAAGAGCAGCTGCTTCTCGTCGGTCACGCCGTAGCGCTCGCGGCCGAGCTGCTCCCACAGCACCGACATCGCGCGCAGCTTGGCGTGCTCCTCGATGAAGCGCACGCCCGCGTTGACGAAGAACGAGATGCGG
Organism: Baekduia sp.; assembly: GCF_035318805.1. Classification (GTDB taxonomy): domain Bacteria; phylum Actinomycetota; class Thermoleophilia; order Solirubrobacterales; family Solirubrobacteraceae; genus Baekduia. The sequence goes on along the minus strand of NZ_DATHDY010000093.1, from coordinate 2,148 downwards.
CCGAAGACCCTGCCCATGAGATTGGGGTCCCGCCCGCCCACCCGCTCGCGCACTGCGTCGAGCACGGCGATGGCGTTGGCCATCGAGTAGGCGATCTCCTGCACCGGCGTCGCGCCGGCCTCCTGCAGGTGGTAGGAGCAGATGTTGATGGGGTTCCACTTGGGGACCTCGGTCACCGTGTAGGCCACCATGTCGGCGATGAGCCGCATCGACGGCCCGGGCGGGAACGCGTAGGTCCCGCGCGCCAGGAACTCCTTGATGATGTCGTTCTGCGTGGTGCCCTGGAGCGCCGAGGCCTCGACGCCGTTCTCCTCGGCGGTGCCGATGTACAGCGCCAGCAGCCAGGCCGCCGTCGCGTTGATCGTCATCGACGTGTTCATCTCGCCCAGCGGGATGCCGTCCAGCAGCTGGTGCATGTCGCCCTTGTGCGCCACGGGCACGCCGACCTTGCCGACCTCGCCGCGGGCGAGCTCGTGGTCGGCGTCGTAGCCGGTCTGCGTCGGCAGGTCGAACGCGATCGAGAGACCCGTCTGTCCCTTGGCCAGGTTGGCCCGGTACAGCTCATTGGACTTCTTCGCGGTCGAGTGTCCCGCGTAGGTCCGCATCATCCACGGACGGTCGCGCTCGGGCAGGCGATGCTCCATGCCACGAATCGTACTTGCGCCGGTCGTAAGTAGGCTCCGCGCGAGTGCCCGAGCCCCTTCTGGAACGCGCCCGGACGTCGCTGCGACTCCGGGCCCTCGACCTCCGCGATCGCGTCGGCGGCCGCACCGACCGTCTCGTGCCGCCGCGCCGGATGGACTTCGTCGGCCATTCCGACTTCGCCGGCACCGGCGACGAGTTCCTGGGGCACTTCACCGCCCTCGGCGGCCTGGCGCCGACCGAGCGCGTGCTCGACATCGGCTGCGGCATCGGCCGCATGGCCCGCCCGCTGACCGGCTACCTGACCGCGCCCGGGACCTACGACGGCTTCGACATCAACCCCGAGGGCATCGCCTGGTGCCGGTCCAGGTACCGCTCGCACCCGAGCTTCACGTTCGTCGTCGCCGACCTCTTCAACCGCCGCTACAACCCGGGCGGCACGCAGTCGGCCGACGCGTTCACGTTCCCCTACGCCGACGCGGCCTTCGACTTCGCGCTGGCGACCTCGGTCTTCACCCACCTCCTGGAGGGGGAGGCGGAGCGCTACGTCGCCGAGGCCGCGCGCACGCTCGCGCCCGGCGGGCGCCTGTTCGCCACCTGGTTCCTGCTCGACGACGGCTCGCGCGCCGCCATCGCCGCCGGCCGGGCCGGGCTGCCGTTCCTCGACGCCGACCAGGCCGTGGCGGTCGTCAGCGACGAGGTGCCCGAGGAGGCGATCGCGTTCGACCGCACGTGGCTGCAGGAGGCGCTGCAGCGCCACGGGCTCGCGCTGACCGCCGTCCACGAGGGCACGTGGCGCGGGGACGAGGGCGGCACGAGCTTCCAGGACATCGTCGTGGCGACCAAGGCAGGGACATGAGCGAGCACCGCGAGATCGACGTCCACTTCCAGGGCGAAGCCCAGGCGGTCTGCGCCCACCAGATCGACGGGTTCGTCGTCGATCCGGGACCGGAGTCCTCGGTCCGCACGCTGCTGGAGGCGCTCGGCGACGAGCAGCCGCGCGGGGTGCTGCTGACCCACATCCACCTCGACCACGCGGGCGCCGCGGGCGCGCTCGTGCGCCGCTGGCCGGACCTCGAGGTCTGGGTCCACCAGCGCGGCGCCCAGCACGTCATCGATCCCAGCCGCCTGGTCGCCAGCGCGACCCGCATCTACGGCGACGCGATGGAGCGCCTGTGGGGCGAGATCGTCCCGGTCCCCGAGGCCAACGTCCGGATCCTCGACGACGCCGGCACCGCCGACGGCCTGCGCTGGCCTGGACGCCCGGCCACGCGAGCCACCACGTCGCCTACCTGCACGAGGCCAGCGGCATCGCGTTCGCCGGCGACGTGGCCGGCGTGCGGATCGGCACCGGGCCGATCCTGCCGCCCACGCCGCCGCCCGACATCGACGTCGGGGCCTGGCACGGCTCGATCGATCTGCTGGAGCACTGGGATCCAGAGGCCTTGGCGATCACCCATTACGGCACGTTCACCGACGTCGCCGAGCATCTGAGCACCCTGCACG
>NZ_DATHDY010000092.1:0-8564 GCF_035318805.1 Baekduia sp. | reverse complement strand
GACGAAGACCAAGCTCGGCAACCCCGGGATGGAGGGCTTCGTGGCGAACATCGTCAACACGAAGCTCGCCGAGTTCCTCGAGGAGAACCCGGGCGAGGCGCGCGCGATCATCCGCAAGGCCGTCTCGGCCTCGCAGGCCCGTGCCGCCGCGCGCAAGGCGCGCGACCTGACGCGCCGCAAGAGCGCGCTGGAGAACTCGCCGCTGCCGGGCAAGCTCGCCGACTGCTCGGTCAAGGACCCGTCGCTGGCCGAGATCTTCATCGTGGAGGGCAACTCCGCCGGCGGCTCGGCCAAGCAGGGCCGCGACCGGCACACGCAGGCGGTCCTGCCGCTGCGCGGCAAGATCCTCAACGTGGAGAAGGCGCGCATCGACCGCGTGCTGAAGAACATCGAGGTCCAGGCGCTCATCACGGCCCTGGGCACCGGCATCCGCGACGAGTTCGACATCGAGAAGGCGCGGTACCACAAGGTCGTCCTCATGACGGACGCCGACGTGGACGGCGCGCACATCCGGACGCTCGTGCTGACGCTGCTGTTCCGCGAGATGCCGGAGCTCATCGAGGCCGGCTACGTGTACATCGCCAAGCCGCCGCTCTACAAGGTCAAGCAGGGCAAGAGCGAGCGCTACCTCGAGAAGGACTCCGAGCTCGAGGAGCTGCTGCTCTCCGACAAGTTCGAGAAGATCCGCGTGCACGATCGCACCGGCCAGGAGTTCAAGCTGACCGAGGCGCGCTGGCAGCGCTACACCCGGCTGCTGAAGCAGTTCGAGGGCTGGGGCAGCTCGCTGCGCGCCGAGCACGGCCACGAGGCCGTCCGGTTCCTCGGCGAGGGCGGCCTGCTCGACGACCAGGCGGCGGACGTCCCGTCGGCGCTGGCGTCGATCGAGAAGAACGACGAGTCGCGCCCGCACGTGACGCACGTCGTCGAGCAGAACGACGACGTCATCGTCGTCAAGGCCATCGAGCGCAAGACCGGCCTGGCCCAGACGCACCGGCTGGCGCGGTCGCTGTTCGAGTCCCACGACTACAAGCAGTTCGTCAAGGTCAACGCGCAGCTCGTGGAGCTGGCCGGCGCCCCGCCGTTCAGCGTGGCTTTGGGCGAGCGGTCCGACGAGGCCTACTCGTTCGAGACGCTCCGCACCTCGGTCCTCGAGGTCGCGCGCCGCGGCGTCAGCGTGTCGCGGTTCAAGGGGCTGGGCGAGATGAACCCCGATCAGCTCCGCGAGACCACGATGGATCCGACCACGCGCACGCTGCAGCAGGTGAGCGTCGAGGACGCCGCCGAGGCGGACCGCCTGTTCACCATGCTCATGGGCGACATCGTCGAGCCCAGGCGGCAGTTCATCGAGCAGAACGCTCGCGCTGTCGTGAACCTCGACGTCTGATGCGCCGCACCCCGGCGGCGCAGATCCCCCGCACGACCCCGAAGGAGGTGAGGACGCTTGGCCACTGACGTCATCAGCGGCGGCAACATCGAGCCGCGCGCGCTCGAAGACGAGATGCGCAACGCGTACCTCGACTACGCCATGTCCGTCATCGTCGGGCGCGCACTGCCCGACGTCCGTGACGGCCTGAAGCCCGTCCATCGCCGCGTCCTGTACGCCATGAACGAGGCGGGCCTCGGCCCGACGCGGCCCTACGTCAAGTCGGCGCGCATCGTCGGCGACGTGATGGGCAACTACCACCCGCACGGCGACGCGTCGATCTACGACACGCTCGTCCGGCTGGCGCAGGACTTCTCCATGCGCCACATGCTCGTCGACGGCCAGGGCAACTTCGGCTCGATCGACGACGACGACGCGGCCGCCATGCGGTACACGGAGGCGCGGCTGACGCGCATCGCCATGGAGATGGTCCGTGACATCGACATGGACACCGTGGACTTCGTCCCCAACTACGACGGGTCCAAGCAGGAGCCGACGGTGCTCCCGTCGCGCTTCCCGAACCTGCTCGTCAACGGGGGCACCGGGATCGCCGTCGGCATGGCCACCAACATCCCGCCGCACAACCTCGAGGAGGTCATCGGCGCCACCGTCGCGTTCCTCGAGGACCCGACGATCACCACGGATGAGCTGCTCACGCACATCCAGGGCCCGGACTTCCCGACCGGCGGCATCATCATGGGCCGGGCGGGCATCCGCGACGCCTACGAGACCGGCCGCGGCAAGATCAAGGTGCGCGCCAGGGCGCACATCGAGGAGATCCATCAGGGCAAGGAGGCGCTCATCGTCACCGAGCTGCCCTACGCCGTGAAGAAGGGTGGCGACAACGGGCTGATCACCAAGATCGCCGACCTCGTGCGCGAGAAGAAGATCCCCGAGATCTCCGACCTGCGCGACGAGACCGACCGGCGCGGCATGCGCCTCGTGATCGAGCTCAAGCGCGCGGTCAACCCGAAGGTCGTCCTCAACAAGCTCTACAAGCACACCCCGATGCAGTCGACGTTCGGGGTCAACATGGTCGCCCTGGTCGACGGCGTGCCGCGCACGCTCTCGCTCATCGAGGTCCTGCACGCCTACGTCGCGCACCAGCGCGAGGTCATCGTGCGCCGCGCGAAGTTCGAGCTGGCCCAGAAGGAGGCGCGGGCCCACGTCCTCGAAGGACTGCTCATCGCGCTCGACAACCTCGACGCAGTGATCGAGGTCATCCGCCGGTCGGCCAACCGCGAGGCCGCGCGCGAGGAGCTCGTCACGACGTTCACGCTGTCGCAGATCCAGGCGTCGGCGATCCTCGACCTGCGCCTGTCGCAGCTGACGGCGCTGGAGAGCGACTCCATCAAGCAGGAGCACGCCGACGTGACCGAGCGCATCCGCGAGCTGCGCGAGCTGCTGGGCGACGAGGGCAACGTGCGTGCGCTCATCAAGGAGGAGCTCCTGGAGATCTCCGAGCGCTTCGCCGATCCGCGCCGCACCGAGATCGCCCCCTCCGAGGACGAGCTCGACATCGAGGACCTGATCGCCGACCAGCAGATGGTCATCACGATCACCAAGTCGGGGTACATCAAGCGCGTGCCGCTGGACACCTACCGCCAGCAGCGCCGCGGTGGGGTCGGCATCACGGGGATGGACATGAAGGAGGGCGACTACATCGAGCACCTCTTCGTGTGCTCGACGCACGACTTCCTGCTGTTCTTCTCCAACCGCGGCAAGGTCTACCGCTCCAAGGTGTACGAGCTGCCCGAGGGCGCCCGTACGTCGAAGGGCCGCGCGCTGGTCAACATCCTGCCGCTGCGCGAGAACGAGCGGGTGCAGTCCGTCCTCTCGACCCGCGACTTCAGCGAGTCGCCGTACCTGATCTTCGCGACGCGCAAGGGCATCGTGAAGAAGACCGCGTTCCAGGCCTACAACACGCCGATCAAGGCCGACGGCATCATCGCCATCAAGGTCCGCGACGACGACGAGCTCATCGCCGTCCGGCGGGTCGACGAGGGCGACGAGATCATGATGGTGTCGAAGGCCGGCCTGGCCGTGCGCTTCGAGGAGGGCCAGGCCCGCCCGATGGGCCGCGACACCGGCGGCGTGCGCGGGATGGACATCGGCGAGGGCGAGGTCATCGCCATGGACGTCGCGCGCGACGACATGGACCTGCTCGTCATGACCGAGGCCGGCTACGGCAAGCGGACCCGGATCGACGAGTACCGCAAGACGTCGCGCGGCGCCAAGGGCGTGCTGACGATCAAGTTGACCGAGGCCAAGGGCGGCCTCGCCGGCGCGCTGGTCGTGCGGCCGCACCAGGAGCTCGTGTTCATCTCGCAGAACGGGATGATCCAGCGGACCGGCGTCAAGGGCATCTCGCAGCAGGGCCGGTCGGCCACGGGCGTCCGGGTCATGAGCCCGCGCGAGGACGACAAGGTCAGCGCGGTCGCGCTGATCGTCGAGTCCGAGGACGAGAGCGGCGAGGCGACGCTCGACGTCAGCGGCGAGGAGGTCGTCGTCGAGGCGACCGAGGTCGTTGAGATCCCCGTCGACGACCAGCCGGTCGAGCCCGCGATCGAGGACGGTTCCGAGGAGTCCGGCTCCGAGGAGTGAGCGGTTCGGGCCACCTCCGTCCGACCGGTAACCGGCGTTACCAGAACGTGCGCTGAGTTGTCGGGACGGGGTGCTACATTTCTCAGTACCAGAGAAAGGAGGTGGTCCGAATATCTAGTCATAGTACTTGTGGGACCCTGGAGGTGGCCGGCCGCTAGATCGGTCGGGCTGGAGTAACGATCCAGCGAATCCACGCCGGGCCACCCCCGATCTGCGATGCCGGACGTCGTCCCTCCGGCCGCTCAGAACAATCGCAGACCGGGCCGTCCAGTCCAGTGGTGTACGAAGGGCGCCGTGAGCTTCTCGCGGCGTCCTTCGGCGTTTAAGGGGGCCCGAGGAGTGCGCTCAGGCCGCTTCGGGCAGCCACTGTCGCCACGCCGCCGGGATGGTCGGCGTTGCGACGTGGATGAAGACGTGCGGCTGGGGCATCGACGGCGTGCGCTTGGGGTGCATGCCGGCCTTGTCGGGCAGGTGGTCGGCCTTGCGCCGGTTGCAGGGCGCGCAGGAGGCGACGATGTTGTCCCAGGTGGAGCCGCCGCCCTTGGAGCGCGGGATGACGTGGTCGACCGTGAGGTTGGAGCGCGAGCCGCAGTACTGGCAGGTCCAGTTGTCACGCGCGAAGACCGCGCGGCGCGTGATCTTGCGGCGGTGCGTGTCGCGCGGGACCATCACGTAGGTCATCAGGCGGATGACGACGGGGCGCGACATCGTGGCGCGCTCGGAGCGCAGCTCCCACGTCGCGTGGTCGACGACCTCGGCCTTCGCCTTCAGCAGCAGCACGACGGCGCGGCGCACGGTGCAGACGTTGATCGGCTCGTACGACGCGTTCAGCACGAGCACCCGGCCACCCTCACGTCCGCGTCGCCGGTGCTCGCCGGGCGGCGCGGACCCCATCGGGTGTGGTGGCGTGAGCGAGGCCATGAGACCGTTACTCCACGCGGAACCGTAGCACCCGAAGGCCCTCGAACAGGAGGGTCGTGGCGCCTCAGGTCGCGGCCCGATACGAGCCGAGCACGCGCACGACCTCGCAGTGGGCGTGCAGGCCCACGACCGCGTCGCGGACCTCCGGGTCGTCCTCGCGACCCTCGAGATCCGCGAGGAACAGGTAGTGCCCGAGGCGCCGCTTGAGCGGCCGCGACTCGATCCGCGTGAGGTTGATCCCGCGGAACGCGAGCTCCGACAGGCAGCGCACGAGCCAGCCCGGCGACGAGTCGCCGGCGCCGTGGAAGACGATCGACGTCTTGTAGGCGCCGGCCCCGGCCCGGGCGATCGCGTCGGCAAACGGCGACGGCGCGCCGACCGCGCTCACCCACACGAAGCGCGTCTCGTTGCCGTGCTCGTCCTCGATGCCCTCCGCCAGCACGCTGCAGCCGTGCAGTGCTGCGGCGACCTCCGTCCCGATCGCGGCCCACGGCTCCGACGACTCGGCGACCGTGCGGACCGCCTCGGCGGTGGACGTCGCCGCGACCGGGCGCGCGCCCGGCAGCGCGTCGGCGAGGAAGCGCCGGCACTGCCCGAGCGGCTGCGGGTGGGAGACGACGGCCGTGACGTCGGCCGTCGCGACGCCCGGCCGCGCGATCAGCGCGTGGGAGATCGGCAGCACCTCCTCCCCCACGATGCGCACGCCGGTCGCGTCGAGCGCCAGCGTGTCGAGCGTCGCGTTGACGCCGCCCTCCAGCGAGTTCTCGATCGGGACGAGCGCCGCGTCGACGGCGCCCGACTGCGCGGCGAGGATGGTGTCGCGCTCCGTCGCGAACGGCACGGCCTCGGAGCCCTCGGCGAAGCGCGGCGATGCCAGCAGCGCGGCGTGCGTGAACGTCCCGGCGGGACCGAAGTAGCCGAGCCTCATGGCAGCCGCGGCGGCTCCGGCGGCGGCTCGCCGGCCAGCGCGACGCGCACGGCCTCGACCTCCTCCGGCGACAGCGGGTACTCCGGCTCTCCCGCGATCATGTGCTTGACGTACAGCCGGGCCTGGTCGCGGTGGTGGATGCTCGTCAGCACGATCCCCGACTGGCCGGCGTCGAGCAGCGCGATCGACACCGACTGCTGCCCGGACATCTCGTTGTAGGCATCGAAGCGGACCAGGCCGCGGTGGGCGATCGTACCGTCCAGCCGGGACTCGGCGGTGCCGAGCCGGCCGTCCAGCCGGGCCGCGATCTCGCCGACATAGGCGTGCAGGGAGCGGAACTCCTGCTCGATGCGCGAGGCGTGCTCGACGAGGTCGTCGGCCGGCCCCGTGCCGAGCAGGACCCGCTGGTCGGCGCGCAGACGCCGCAGTCGCAGGAGCGCGACGGTGGCGACGATCAGCGCCGCGAGCGCGATGGCGCATCCGATGAGCGCGACGATCCCCGCGGTGGAGCTGTCCACGACCTCGACGCTACTAGGCCCGCCGCTCGGAACGGTCCTAGGGGTGCCGTAGGCGGCCAACGAGGCCGAGGCCCACGACGGCCAGCCGTCGCCGCCGGAGGTGGGTCCCCAGTCGCGATAGCGACACTGTCTCCTAGGGGGTGAACAGGACGGTGTACGTCTGCGTGTTGTTGTCGGTCTTCTTCTCGCCCCGGACGGGCTTGATCGTGACCGTCAGCATCGTCGACTGGCCCTTGGGCGGGACCGACTGCAGGTTCAGCGTCGCCGTGGCGGTCGTGCCGGCCTTCGTCTGGTTGAGGCGCTTGGTCGCCGTGATCGTCTTGGGGCCGCCCGTGACCTTGGCGGTGATCGTCACGTTGGACTCGTCGTTCTGGCCCTGGTTGGCGTAGGTCACCTCGAGCGGCAGCGGAGCCGTCGCCGGCACGCGGTTGACGCCGGGCACCAGCGCCACGCCGCCCGCCTTGACGCTGAGGACCCCGTGCCCGTGGGTGCCCGGCGCGACGTCGCCCGAGCTCGACGCGGACGTGCCCGCCCCCGCGTCGGGGTTGATGCGCGCGCCGACCTGGGCGGGGTCGAGCCAGCCGATGTTCGGCAGGAACCTCGAGGTCGCGATGGTCTGACCGCCGATGTCGTTGTCGCTCAGCGCCTGCTGGATCAGCGGCGCGACGCGCTGCGAGTAGACGACGTCGGAGGCGAGGAAGCTCTGCATCTGCCCGGCGATCCGCCGGATCGACTCGGCCGCGCTGGGCTGGTTGCTCAACGCGCGCGGCAGCAGGTCGCCGATCTTGGTGACACCGGCGGCACGCAGGTTCATCGTCAGCTCGAGGTCGTGCTGGGCCGCCGCGACGTCGTCGGGCGCGCTCAGCGACCTGGCGCGCTTGGCGTCCTCCTCGGCAAGCAGGCGGACCTGGCTGACGGCCACGCGGACGTCCTGGTTCTGCTGGCCACCTCCCAGCACGTCGAACAGCGGCTTGGAGACCCGCTGGTCGGAGTCCTCCACGATCGACGCCACGTTGCGGTTGTAGTCCTTCAGTGCGTTCTTGTGGCGCGTGTTCGAGCAGCTCTTCGCCGTGAAGATCAGGATGATCGCGACGACGGCGAGGCCGCCGAACAGCACGAACTGCCGGCGGCGGGCGATCTCCGGGTCCGGTCGGTGCAGCCCTCCGGCGGGCGCCGCGGAGCGGCGGGGCCGCGCGGGCCGGGTGACTCGAGTGGGCTCGTCGGGCTCGTCGTCGAAGAAGGACACGTCCGCGCTCCTGGCGGGGGCGAATGGGCCAGTATGACCGGCAGGTCGGGCAGGAGGCGCCCCGTGCAAGTTCGCCGTCGCGCGCAGGCCCCCTTCTTCCCGCGCGGAAGAGGGAGCCGGTGGAGACCGCCGAGCACGAGACGACGGAGGCCACGGGCGGCGGCTCGGAGGTCGTGCTGGACCGCTACCGGCTCGTCCGCCGCCTGGGCGGCGGCGGCTTCGGCGTGGTCTGGCTGGCGCACGACCTCAAGCTCGACCGGACGGTCGCGGTCAAGCGGATCCCGGCGCCCGACGCCGACACGGCACGGCGCGCGCAGCGCGAGGCCGTCGCCGCGGCGCGCCTGCAGCATCCGGCGATCGTGGCGCTGCACGAGGCCGGCTCCGACGACGAGAACGTCTACCTCGTGTCCGAGCTCGTCCGCGGGGCGACGTTCGCGCGGCTGCTGGAGGACGGTGCGCTGTCGGACCGCGACGTGGTCGAGATCGGCGTCGCGCTCTGCGACGCGCTGGCGCACGCCCACCAGCGCGGGGTCATCCACCGCGACGTCAAGCCGCTCAACATCCTGATCCCCGACGCGGTCGAACAGGCCCACCCACCCGGCGCGCCCGCCAAGCTCACGGACTTCGGCGTCGCGCGGATCGCCGGCGACGACGCGCTCACGCGCACGGGCGACGTCGTCGGGACGCTGGCCTACATGGCGCCCGAGCAGGCCGAAGGCGCGGAGGTCGGCGCGGAGGCCGACCTGTACGCGCTCGGCCTGTGCGTGTACGAGGGCCTCTCGGGCGTCAACCCGCTGCGGGCGCGCGGCGCGGGCGCGACCGCGCGGCGGATCGGGCAGCGGCTGCCGCCGCTGGGCCGGCTGCGCCGCGACCTGCCGCTGGACCTGTGCGCGGCGATCGACACCGCCGTCTGGCCGCATGCCG
>NZ_DATHDY010000091.1:0-9116 GCF_035318805.1 Baekduia sp. | reverse complement strand
GTTGCCGAAGTACTTGCAGACGTCACGGACCTCGAGCAGCGAGGTGTCCGTCGCCGTGGTGGCGGTCATCGCCGAGCCCCCTCCGCGCGCTTGCGGATGTAGTTGTTGACGAGGACGGCGGCGAGCAGGATCACGCCGAGGAAGAGGAAGCGCCAGTCGGTGTTCCAGCCCGAGAACTGGATGCCGATGAAGGCCATGCCGATGATCGTCGCGCCGAGCGACGCGCCGACCGCCGAGCCGTAGCCGCCGGTCAACAGGCAGCCGCCGACGACGGCCGCGATGATGAACTGGAACTCCTGGCCGACGCCCTGTCCGGCCTGGGTCGAGGCCAGCCGCAGCGCGATCATGATGCCGGTCAGCGCGCACACGAACGACGTGGCCATGAACAGCCCGATCTTCACGCGCGCCACCGGGACGCCGACGTTGCGCGCGGCGTTGGCGTCGCCGCCGACGCCGAAGATCCAGTTGCCGACGCGCGTTCGCGCGAGTATCCACGTCCCCACCGCCGTGATGGCGATCCACCACAGCACGGTGACCTGGAAGTCGTGCGGCGACCAGAAGTGGCCGCCGAAGAGCTTGTTGGCGCTGTCGTAGCCGGCCGCGGTGTCGAGCCCGCTGACCGACACCTGGTTGGTGATCGCCTTGGTGACGCCGAGGTTGACGCCCTGCAGGATGAAGAACGTCGCGAGCGTCACGATGAAGCTCGGCAGCTTGGTCTTCATCACCATGTAGCCGTTGATGAACCCCACGGTGGTCGCGGCGATCAGCGTGAGGAGGATCGCCAGCCAGATGTTCATCCCGACCTCGGTCGCCAGGATGCCGAGCATCAGTCCCGCCGAGCCGGTCATGACGCCAGCCGAGAGGTCGAACTCGCCGCCGATCATCAGCAGCGCGACGGCGACGGCGGGGATCCCGATCGTCGAGGCGACGTCGGTCCAGTTCGAGATGCCGTCGAGCTTGAGGAACAGCGAGTTCTGGGTGAAGAAGAACAGCGCCACGACGACGGCCGCCAGCAGCGCGCCGATCTCCGGGCGCCGCAGGAGGCGCGCCATCGTGCCGATGTTGGCCAGCCGCTCGTCGGCGACCGGCGTGGGTGGCGGCGCGGCCGCCGCCGGTGAAGGGGCCGCGGGGGCGGGGCCCGACGCCGTGCTGTGCTTGCTCATCACGTCTCTCTCCTCAGAGTGCGCGTGCGGTGGGCGGCCGGCTCCGGGGCGGAGCCGGCCACCCGGCCGCTGCTAGCGGGTGCCCTCGCCGGCGAGCTTCTCCACCGTGTCGGCGTTGGTCTTGTCGACGAAGCCCGGGCCCGTGAGGACCGGCAGACCGCCGCCGACCGTGTTGGCGTTGGTCTTGTAGAGCTTCAGGAACACGACCGGCAGGTACCCCTGGAGGTACTGCTGCTGGTCGACCGCGAACGAGATCGTCCCGCTCTTGATGTTCTTGATGACGTCCGGGTTGATGTCGAACGTCGCGATCTTCGCGTCGGAGCTGGCGCCCTTGACCGCGGTCACGGCCGCGGCGGCGATGTCGGGGTTCAACGTGATGACCGCGTCGAACGACTTGTCGGCCTGGAGCTTGGACTTGATCTCGGTCTGCGTCGTCGCGATGTTGGCCGTGCCCTTGACCTGCTGCGTCGTCACGTTGGCGCCGAAGCCGTCCTTGACGCCCTGGCAGCGCTGCTGCAGGCCGATGTTGTTCTGCTCGTGGATGACGCAGAGCACCTTCTTGGCGCCCTCGGCCTTGAGCTTCTCGCCGGCCGCCTTGCCCGCGATCGTCTCGGTCTGACCGACGTGGGTGATCGCGCCGAGCGCCTTGAAGTCCTCGGCTCCGGAGTTCAGCGTGACGATCGGGATGCCGGCCGCCTTGGCCTTCGCCAGCGAGCCCTTGATCGCGTCGGCGTTCGGGACCGAGACCGCGAGGCCGTCGACCTTCTGCGACACCGCCGCGTCGATGAGCTGGGCCTGCTTCTGCGGGTCGTTGTTGGACGGGCTCCAGATGAGCTTGACGCCCTCGTCCTTGGCCGCCTGCTCGGCGCCCTTCTTGACGACCGACCAGAACGAGCCCTCGTCGCTGTGGGTGACCATCGCCACCGTCAGCCCGCTGCCCTGGGTGAGGTCGACCTTCGCCGCGGTGGTGCCGCTGCCGCCGCCGGCCGTCGTGTTCGCCGTGCTGTTGGTGGACTTGTTGTCGTTGCCGCCGCAGCCCGCCGCGATCAGCGCGGCGAAGACCAGCAGCGCAGCCAGCAGGCTGCCTACCAAGCGCCTCATGTGTGGGACACCTCTCTCCTCGGAGCCCAGGTGGACAGGAACTCGATGCTCTTGCGGACATCGAGCACTGGGCCGCCGTCAGCCGGGGGCTCCGACCCGGTGATGGCGACGTCCTGCTCGAGCACGAGCCAGCGCCCGTACCCGACCTCGGCCAGGAGGCGGACGACCTCGTCGATCCTCGCGTCCCCTTCTCCCAGCGGCCGGAACAGCCCTTGCTGCGTGGCCTGCACCAGCGACAGCTCCCCGCTGCGGACCTTCGCCGCCAGCGAGGCGTTGACGTCCTTGAGGTGCACGTGGCCGATGCGGTCCGCGTGCCGGCGGACGAAGTCTGCGGGATCGACGCCTCCGATGAGGAGGTGGCCCGTGTCGAGCACCCAGCCGGCGTCGGTGACGGCGAGCGCGCGCTCCACGTCCTCGGCGGTCTCGACCAGCGTGCCGACGTGCGGATGGATCAGCAGCTGCAGGCCGTGGCCGGCGGCGACCTCGGCCATCTCGGCGTAGTGCGCGCCGAGGCGCTCCCACGCGGCGTCGTCGAGCGGGATGCGCGGCGCCCAGCCGGCGTCGACGACGATCGCCGCGTTGAGGACCTCGGCGCCGGCGGCGGCCATGGCGGTCGCGACCTGCTCGAGGTGCGCGCGCGTCGGCGCGACGTCGGGCTCGTGCAGCACGAGGGGGACGAAGCCGCCGACGAGCCGCAGGCCGTGGCGGTCCAGCTCGGCGCGCACCGCCGGGCCGTCGAGCGGCAGCCAGCCCAGCGGCCCGAGCTCCGTGGCGCGCAGGCCGAGGCCGGCCATCTCGCGCAGGACCCGCTCGGGATCCATCTGCCGTCCCCAGCCGGGGACCTCGCAGACGCCCCACGAGATGGGGGCGGCCGCCAGCCGGGCCATCAGCTCCGGCGTTGCGTCGTGCTGACTCACGCTGTACGTCTCCTCCGGACCGGCGCCCCGTTAGAGCGCTCTAACCGCGACGGTAACCCCGACGCCCTCGTGATGTCAAGCCTTTTCATTGGAGCGCTCCAATGCAACGATGCGCTCCATGCCGCGTTCCTCTCCGAACGGCCGCGTCCCGTCACCGAGCACCTCGCGCTCGGCGTACGTGACGATGGACGACGTGGCACGGGAGGCCGGCGTGTCGCGGGCGCTGGTGTCGCTGGTCATGCGCCGCAGCGACAAGGTCAGCGCCCAGCGCCGGGAGCTCGTCCTGGACACCGCGCAGCGCCTGGGCTACCGCCCCAACGCCAACGCGCGTAGCCTGGCGAGCCGGCGCACCGACACGGTCGGGGTGCTGCTCAACGACCTCCACAACCCGTTCTTCGCCGAGATCGCCAGCGGCATCGAGGACCTCGCCTCGGAGGTCGGGTACCGGCTGCTCATCATCACCGGCGGACGGCGCGAGCAGCGCGAGCGGGCGATGTTGGAGGCCTTGCTCGAGTACCGCACCGACGGCCTGATCCTCGTCTCGCCACGCATGACCGGGACGCAGATCGCCGAGGCGATCGGCACCGTGCCGTGCGTGGTCATCGGCCGGCGGCTGCGCGTGGGCGCCGACTGGGTGATGACCGACGAGGCCATCGGCGCGCACCTTGCGGTCGAGCACCTCGTGGGGCTGGGCCACCGGCGGATCGTCCACGTCGACGGCGGCGCGGGCGCCGGTGCGGCCCCGCGGCGCGCCGGGTACCTGAAGGCCATGGAGGAGGCCGGCCTCAAGCGCCAGGCGAAGGTTCTGCTGGGCGACTTCACCGAGGACGCCGGCGTGCAGGCGGCCGTCAAGCTGCTGGCCGGCGGCGCGCTGCCCACCGCGGTGTTCGCCGCCAACGACCTCGTGGCGCTCGGGCTCATCGACCGCCTGGAGCGCGACGGCGTGCGGATCCCCCAGGACGTGTCGGTCGTCGGCTACGACAACACGTTCGTCGCCGGCCTCAACCACATCAGGTTGACCACGGTCAACCAGCCGCGCCACGAGATGGGCCGCGAGGCGCTGCAACTGCTGCTGGAGCGGGCGGAGGGCCGGACGGGCCGCGCGACGCGCCTGCACGTGCCGACGCTCGTGGAGCGCTCCACGACGGCGCCGCCGCCGTGAGGGCGGCGCTCGTGGTCGCGGTCGCGGCCGTCGCGGTCG
The DNA here is from genome assembly GCF_035318805.1 of Baekduia sp. Taxonomy (GTDB): domain Bacteria; phylum Actinomycetota; class Thermoleophilia; order Solirubrobacterales; family Solirubrobacteraceae; genus Baekduia. Next base: position 4,734 of record NZ_DATHDY010000091.1, on the reverse strand, counting down.
GTGGCTGCGGCGCCGGTGAGGGCGACGGCGAGCCCGGCGCGCCCGCCGTCCAGGTCGTCCGCGTGAGCGTCGCCGGCGGCCTGGTGCCCTCGGTGGCGACGGGCGTCGCGGTCGGCGGCGACCGCGTGCTGACCGTGGCGCACGTCCTGCAGGCCGGTCGTACGCCCGCCGTGCTCGGCCGGCGCGCCGCCGTGCTGCGCCTCGACCGCCGCGCCGACCTGGCGCTGCTGCGCGTGCCCGGGCTCCGCGCGCCACGCCTACACCTACGCCTTGGCGACGGCAGCGGGACGGTCGCGATCCGCGTCGTGCGCGACGGCCGTGCCCGCACGCTAGCGGCCACCGTCCGCCGCCGCGTCACCGCCCGCGTCCGCGACGCACCGGGCGACGCGCCACAGGTCCGTCCCGGCCTCGAGCTGGCGGCCGCGGTCGCGCCGGGCGACTCCGGCGCCCCGGTTCTCGATGCCGAGGGCCGCCTGGTCGGCATCGTCTTCGCCCGCACCAGCGACCGGCCTGACACCGCCTGGGCCGTCGACGCCGGCGCCGCGCGCGCGCTGCTGGCTCAGCCGTCGGCGATCGCGGCCGCCAGCAGCTCGATGCCCTCGCCGATCCGGCGCTCGTCCAACGTCGCGTAGCCGAAGACCAGACCGCCGGGCCCGTCGGCAGACAGGCGGTAGGGCCCCACGCCGTAGACGCCCACGCCGCGCCGCGCCGCGCCCTCCACGACCTCGCGCTCGTCGAGCTCGGGCGGCAGCCAGGCGACGAGGTGCATGCCGGCGGCGACCCCCGCCGGGCGCAGGTCGGGCAGGCGCTCGCGCAGGGCGGCGAGGAGCGCGTCGCGGCGGCGCCGGTAGACCGGCCGCATCCGGCGTAGGTGCCGGTCGAACTCGCCGCGGGAGAGGAAGTCGGCAAACGTGAGCTGGTCGATGACGGGCGAGCCGCGATCGGCGAGCACCTTGGCGGCGGCGAGATCGTCGACCAGGTGACGCGGCACCACGAACCAGCCGAGCCGCAGGCCGGGGGCGAGCGTCTTGCTCGCCGTGCCGGCGTAGACGACGCGATCGGGCGCCAGCCCCTGCATCGAGCCGATCGGCGCGCGGTCGTAGCGATACTCCGCGTCGTAGTCGTCCTCGACGATCAGCGCGCCGGTACGCCCCGCCCACTCGAGCACGTCGGCCCGCGACTCCGCCGACAGCACGCCGCCGGTCGGCCACTGGTGCGACGGGGTGAGGATCAGCGCGTCGGCCTCGATGCGGTCGAGCACCTCGGTCCGGATGCCGTCGCCGTCGACCGGCACGCCCACGACCTCGAGGCCCGCCTCCGCGGCGACGACCCGGGCGTCGTCGTCCGCCGACGGATCCTCGACGGCGACTCGCTTGGCGCCCGCTTTCGCCAGCAGCCCGATCAGCAGCGCGATGCCCTGCGCGAACCCGTTGGTGATGACGATGTCCTGGGGCGTGGCCGACGTGCCCCGCACGCGGTTCAGGTAGCCGGCCAGCGCCTCGTGCAGCTCGGGCACGCCGCGGCCGTCGAGGTAGCCGAACCGCCCGTCCGGCGTCTCGGTGAGCACCCGGCGCACGGACCGCAGCCACGCGGCGCGCGGGAAGCTCGACACGTCGGCGCGGCCGTAGCCGAAGTCGATCCGCGGCGCGGGGGCGACTGCCGGCCGCGCCCGTGGCGGTGCGGTGTCCTGGCCGATGGCCACTTGCGTGTAGCCGCCGGTCCGGCTGGTCAGGTAGCCCTCGGCGCCGAGCTGCTCGTAGGCCTCGACGACGACGCCGCGCGAGACCCCGAGGTCGGCCGCCAGCGTGCGCGTGGGCGGCAGCGCGGTGCCGATCCGCAGCCGTCCCGAGCGGATGCCGTCGCGGATCGCCGTCTCGACCTGGCGGTGCAGCGGGACGCCGGCGTCGCGCCGGAGCTCAACGAGCAGCTCCCCGGACCGACCCGAATTGGTCCTCGCCATCGGCATGCGATCGGACCTTACCGCGGGTACCGCTTCGTGGCAGCCTCCCCGCCATGACAACGGCGACGGCACACCGCGCACGCGCCCGGCTCGACGGGCAACTGCTCCTCCCAGGCGACGCGGGGTACGACGAGGCGCGGACGGTCTGGAACGCGATGGTCGACCGCCGGCCGCGGATGATCGTGCGCTGCGCGAGCGTGGCCGACGTGACGCTCGCGGTCCGCACCGCCCGGGAGCTCGACCTGGAGATCGGCGTGCGCTGCGGCGGCCACAACATCCTCGGGCTGGCGATCCCCGACGACGGCCTGATGATCGATCTCACGCCGATGGGCGCGGTGCGGATCGACGGCCAGCGCCGCCTCGCATGGGTGCAGGGTGGCGCGCTGCTCGGCGCCCTGGACCGCGCCGCGCAGGCACACGGCCTGGCGACGACCGCCGGCAACGTCTCGCACACCGGCGTGGGCGGGCTCACGCTCGGCGGCGGGATGGGCTGGCTCGCCCGGCAGCACGGCCTCGCATGCGACAACGTCGTCGCCCTGACGATGGTGACCGCCGACGGCGACGTCGTCGGTGCCAGCGCGGACGAGAACCCGGATTTGTTCTGGGGCCTGCGCGGTGGTGGCGGGAACTTCGGCGTCGTCACCGAGTTCGCGTTCGCCCTGCACCCGACCGGGACCCGGACGGTCGTCGCCGAGCTCTCCTTCCCGGCCGACGAGGCCGCGCCGGTGCTCGCCCGCTGGCGCGACCTCGCCACCGCGGCGCCGCGCGAAGCCACGTTCACCGCGTCGGTGGGCGCCGGTGGCGGCATGGTGACGGTCGGCTTCGTCTGGATCGGCGACCCCGAGCGGGGCCGGCGGCTGGTCCCCGCGCTGCGGGCGCTCGGGCGGCCCGCGACCCAGCGGGTGACCACCCCGTCGTACCTCGAGCTCCAGCGGCGCGACGACAGCCGGCAGGGGCACGCGCTGCGGCGGTACTGGAAGGGCCACTACCTGCCTGGGCTGCCCGACGGGGCGATCGACGCGCTGCTGCGCACCGAGGTGGACGCGAGCCTCCAGGCCTACGGCGGCGCGATCGCCGACGTCGGCGACGAGGACACGGCGTTCAGCCACCGCGACACGCGGTTCGAGTACGTCGCCGCGACGCGCTGGACCGACCACGCCGACGACGAGGGCCGGATCGCCGCCGCCCGACGCAGCGCCGCGGCGCTCGACGGGTTCGCCGCCGGCGCCTACGTCAACGCCCTCAACGACGAGGGCCACGCGGGCGTCACCCGAGCCTACCCGGCCGCCAAGCTGGCACGGCTGACGGCCCTCAAGGACGCCTACGACCCCGGCAACGTCTTCCACCTGAACCACAACATCCGGCCCAGCGCCCGGTAGGAGAGCTCATGCGACGCATCATCAACTCGACGTACGTCTCGGCCGACGGGGTCATCGAGAACCCGCATCTGTGGCCGGCGGGCGAGCCCGACGACGGCACCGGCGGACGGATCCAGACCGAGCTGCTGCTCGCGTGCGACGCGGTCCTGATGGGCCGGCGCACCTACGACGGCTTCGCCCCAGTGTGGCCGACGCGCTCGGGCGACCCGTACAGCGACCGGATCAACACCATGGAGAAGCACGTGGTCTCGTCGACGTTGCGGGACCCGGAATGGACCAACACCACCGTCATCGACGGTGACGTCGTCGGCGCGATCACACGGCTCAAGGAGCGGCCGGGGCAGGACATCGTCCAGTACGGCTTCGGTCAGCTGTCCTACACCTTGCTGGCGCACGGCCTGCTGGACGAGCTGCGGCTGTGGGTCCATCCGCTGTTCGTCGGCCGCGCGGGACCGCAGGACCTGCTGTTCCGCGAGGGTCCGCCGGCGCCGCTCGAGCTCGTCGACGCCACGCCGCTGACGTCGGGCATCGTGGTGTTGACCTACACCTTCGCCGACGCCCTCACAGCGCGCTGAGAATGCGCTGATCCTCCCCCGGACCGCCGCCGCCGGATTCACAGCGCTCGGCAGCGCCGGCGTAGTCGCGACCTTCGCCGCCCGCGGCCTCATGGGCCTCGCCGGCCGCACCGACCTCGTCTCCCCCGGCGCGACGTCCGAGCGCTTCCGGTCGCTGGACCGCGGCTACTACGCACCGCTGTGCCTCACGCTCGCCGCCCTCGCCGCCCCGGCGGCGCTCGGCGGCGCCCCGCGGTCGTCTGAGGCGAGCCGATAGCCCGCGGTCCGCAGCCTGGCGGTCGAACGGCACGACGTCCGTGGAGACCCAGAAACCGTCGCGCTTGTCCTGGTCGCGGCACGTTCGTGTGATCCGTGGCACGCCAGTCGGCGCAGGTACGTGGCATCGGCCTGATCGATGCCGACCGCGCGCGGCGCGACCTTTCGGGCGGCGACGGTGACCTTGTCGGCATCCATGCCAGGAAAGCGCAAGGTCACGGTCACGATCTGGCCGTCCTGAGGATCCAAGAGCTCCGGCGTTGCGCGGGGGTTGTCGGCGGGACTAATCGAGGTGTAGTAACACGCCGGGTGCCGAGACCCCGTCACCGGCGTTCCGAACGGGCGGGATCCGTCAACCAAGAACGTTGCCTTGATCCCGTGCGCGTTACGCGGCAGCGATCGGTTCATCCGGACAAAAACGTAGTGGAGGGACCCCGTTCTTCGGTCCACTGACTGCGAGAGTCGAGTGGTCGTAGCGCCGGGCACGGTAGGTGGCTTGTCGGACGGATCGCCTGTCGCGAGGCGAGCCCGTAGGGCGAACCGAGCGGCGGGCGATCCGTCCGCG
>NZ_DATHDY010000090.1:0-6385 GCF_035318805.1 Baekduia sp. | reverse complement strand
GGACTCGGTGGCGGGCACGCGCTGAACGCGGTGCGTCCCGCCCTCGAACTTGAAGATCGAGAAGGCGCCGTCGCCCTTGACCGCGAAGGTGTACTTGCCGTCGCCGACGTCCAGCGGCTCGGTGGTGAAGCCGCGGCGCTCGGCGTAGCGGGTGAACATCCGGTAGAGGTCGCCGGCCCACAGCCCGGCCTCCTCCCCGCCGGCGCCGCCCTGGATCTCGACGATGACGTTCTTGTCGTCGTTGGGATCGGGCTCGACCATCGCGAGGCGGATCTCCTCCTCGAGCTCGTCGATACGCGCCTCGGAGGTGCGCAGCAGCTCGCGCAGCTCGGGGTCCTCGCCCTCGGCCAGCAGCTCGCGCGAGCCGGCGGCGTCGTCGGTGGCGTGGCGCCACTCCTCAGCCAGCTTGGCGGGGGCCTCCAGGCGCCGGTACTCGCGCCCGACCTCGGCGTAGCGCTGACGATCCCCGATGACGGCGGGATCGGTCATGAGGCGCCCGACCTCGGCGAAGCGGCTCTCGATCTGCTCGACGAGGGACTCGATCATCAGCCATCGAGCCTAGCTGCCTGGGGCGCGAACGAGCCGCTAGGCGAGTTCGCGCAATGGCATGGCGGCCCTCTGGGCCGTCATGCCACGACTTCCATGCCGACGCGCTCCTCCTCGGAGGCGCCCATCGGGTTCTCCAGCGCGAGCACGGCGTCCATGGCGGCGATGGCGACGGCGAGCTGGGCGAAGTCCGGCTCGCGGGTGGTGAGCTTCTGAAGCATGAGGCCGGGGTACATCACGGCCCGCACCCAGCGGCGGCGGCGGTTCTTGCCGGCGAACTTGATCAGCTCGAACGAGATGCCGGCGATGAGCGGCACGCCGACGATGCGCGTGAGCACGAGCCAGTACCACGCCGGCAGGCCGATGGGGGCGAACACGAAGATCGCGACGATCATCACGACGAGCAGGAAGCTCGTGCCGCAGCGCGGGTGCAGGCGGCTGAAGCGCTGGGCGTTCTCGGGCGTGAGCTCGAGCCCGGCCTCGTAGCAGGAGATCGTCTTGTGCTCGGCGCCGTGGTACTCGAAGACGCGGCGCAGGTCGCGCAGCTTGGAGAGCATCACGAGGTAGCCGAGGAAGATGGCCGTGCGGAGCAGGCCCTCGACGAGCCAGAAGAGCAGCGACGAGTTCAGCTGGTCCTTGATGAGGCTCGTCAGCCCGACCGGGATGACGAAGAAGAGGCCGACCGCCAGCAGGATCGCGACGACGACCGTGCCGGCCCACACGCCGCCGGAGATCTCCTTCTCGTCCTCGGGCAGCTGCGCGTTGGCGCTGATGCCGAGGGCCTTGAAGCCGATCGAGAGCGACTCGCCCAGTGCGACGACGCCGCGGATGACCGGCAGCCGCAGCACGGGGTGCCGCTTGAGCATGGACGTCAGCGGGTGGGTGACGACCTCGATGTCGCCGAGCGGCGCCTCCTCGGCGTCCAGCCCGCCGGGGCGCAGCTGCGCGGGCGCCGGCTTGCGCACGGCGACGGCCCACGTCGAGATGCCGCGCATCATGACGCCCTCGAGGACGGCCTGGCCGCCCACGGGAGCGTCACGCTGAGCGATCAGCGAGTCACCGAACGCCCCGTCCCCGACGGCGACATCCGCGCCGTCGGAGGTCCGCGGAGCGTCCGGCATGCTGGGAGGAGCTAGTCCTTCGCAGCGCCGGCGCGAGCCTGGCGGCGCTTGAAGCGGTCGATGCGACCGCCGGTGTCGACCAGCTTCTGGCGACCCGTGTAGAACGGGTGGCACTGCGCGCAGACCTCGACGTGGATGTCGGACTGCGTGGAGCGCGTGTAGAAGTCGTTGCCACACGTACAGGTGACGTGCGAAACGACGTACTCAGGGTGGATTCCGGTCTTCATGATCGTCGTCCAGTGTAGCGTCAGCCTGCCACCCGAGCGGACCGCCGTCCTCGGCGAAGCCTCGCCGAGGGGGCTCGTTTCGCTGCGGGTACTCGCCCAGGGGCTCGTACCCGCGGTCCGGTAGGGACGCGGGCTCCTAGCCGATCAGGCACGGGCGCTGGACGGTGTCGTCGTCCTCGGCGCTCTCGTCCACGGCGTCGCCGGAGTCCACCGTGACGGTGATCGTCGAGCCCGCGCTGCAGCGCGCGCCGACGATCGTCCCGTGGCCCCGCTCGCCGGCGGCCAGCGGGCCGAGCGTCAGCGGCGGCTGCAGCACGCCGTCGACCGCGATCGTGACGGTGAAGGCGCCGGCCGCCGCGCGGCCGTCGTCGTCGACGGCGAGCGTGTAGACCGCCTGGTCGGCGCCCTTGGGCGCGATGTCGAGTCCGCCGAGGACGAGGTCGGGCCGCGGGTCGGGCTGGACGCACGTGCTGGTGGTGCGGGTCGTCGTGCGCAGCGCGTGGCCCTTGCGATCGACCCACCGGAAGGTGATCTGCGCGCGGTAGGAGGCCGGCGCCGCGAGCGCGGCGACGCGCTTGGTGAACACGAAGCCCGGGCGCCCCGGATCGGACTTCTCCCAGCTGCCCCAGCCGGGCACCTCCACGCGGGCGAACGGCCCCGTCTCCCCCAGCCGCTGGACCAGCACGAAGCGCATCTGCATCCGCCGGGTCCCGGCGACGGCCGGCATCGAGCCGGTGAACGTCGCGGCGCGGGAGGTCTCCTGCTCGCCGGTGGTGCACGCCGTGGTCTTCGCGGCGAGCGTCAGCTTGTCGAGCGCCGGCGTGGAGGCGAACGCCGGTGCGACCGCCGCGCCGAGTGCGAGGAGGGCCAGCGATCCGGTGAGCAGCGTGCGGCGCATCGTCCCCTTCGAACAAGCGTAGACGCACGGGGTTGCGGTGAGGCGCGGGAAGGGGACAGTCCCTGACTGCGGTGCGCGGGGGACTGTCCCCCACCGCCGCGGGAAGGGGACAGTCCCTGGCCGCGGCGCGCGGGGGAAGGGGACAGTCCCTGGCCGCGGTGCGCGGGGGACTGTCCCCCAGCGTCGTGGGAAGGGGACAGTCCCTGGCCGCGGACGTCGGGGACTGTCCCCCGCGCGTGCCTAGGTCTGCTGGTACAGCGGGCCGTCGCCGCCCTCGGGGGTCGTCAGGCGACCGCCCTTGGCGGTGATCGCGCCGCACTGCACGCAATTGGTGTAGTTGACGATCACGTCCACGTTGCCGTGCTCCGGCGCGTCCTCGGGGATCTCGTAGACCCCGGCCGGGCACATCCACTTCCACGTCTCCGCGACCTCGCGCGGGACGCTCTTGCGGACGCGGATGTGGTTGGGCGCGTCGTCGCGGGTCGCGTTGCCCGTGATGAACACCGAGGACAGCTTGTCGAACGTGTACTTGCCGTCCGGCTTGGGGTAGTCGTCCTTGGAGTCGCCGACGAACATCGGGATGCTGTCGTTGCGGTGCCACGACAGCCGGCCCGGCGGCAGCTTGCCCTTGGTCACCTGGGCCAGGCCCGACAGCGGGCCGCCGAGGAGCAGGCCCTTCTGCAGCGGCTGGCGGCCGTTGCGGACCGCGTAGAGCTCCTTGCCGATCGACGAGCGCTCGACCGCGTCCTCGTAGGACTCCAGCGACGTCTCGCCGTTCTTCAGCGCGCGGTAGATCGTCTCGCCGGCCAGGATGCCGGACTTGATGCAGTGGTGGACGCCCTTGAGCGCCAGCGTGTCGACCATGCCGGCCGAGTCGCCGACCAGCAGCGCGCCCGGCATCGTCAGCTTGGGCATCGACCAGTAGCCGCCGCCCGGGAGCGCCTTGGCGCCCCAGCCGACGCGCTCGCCCCCCTCGAGGATCCTGCGCACGAGCGGGTGCGTCTTGAACTGCTGCAGCAGGTCGTGGACCGACGTGGTGGCGTCGGCGTAGTCGAGCTCCACGACGAAGCCGATGGAGACCAGGTCGTCGCCGGTCTTCTCGTCCTTCATCGGGTAGATCCAGCTGCCGCCGACCTGGCCGTACTTGGACGACAGCTTCAGCGGCCACGGGCCCATCGTGTGGATCAGGCGATCCAGCGGCTTGGGGACCTTCCAGATCTCCTTGACCCCGAGCTCCCAGACCTGGGGCTCGGCGCCCGCGGCCAGGTCGAACTCGCGGATCGCGGGACCGGTCAGGTGGCCCCAGCAGCCCTCGGCCAGCACCGTGAACTGCGCGGTGATGTCGGTGCCGGGCTCGAAGTTGCCCAGCGGCTCGCCGTCCTTGCCGCGGCCCTTGTCGCCGGAGCGCACGCCGCGGACGCGGCCGTCCTCGACGAGCAGCTGCGTGGCGGCCGTCTCGGTGAGCACGTAGGCGCCCGCCTCCTCGGCCAGCCGCTGCTGGTAGCGGGCCAGCGCCGAGACCGAGATGACCTCGTTGCCGTGGTTCTTGAACGGCGGCGGCGTCGGGATGCGGATCGAGCGCTTGGCGGTCGGCGTCAGGTAGACCGCCTCCTTGGTGACCTCGCCGAACGCCCACCCCTCCTTGCGCCAGTCCTCGCGCGTGAGGTCGGGGTACAGCTCCTCCAGCGGCCCCGGCCGGACGACCGCGCCGGACAGGTTGTGCCCGCCGCAGACCTTGGCCTTCTCGATGACCGCGACGGGGACCTCGCCCAGCCGCTCCAGCGTCTCAGGATCGTCAGCCAGGAGCTGCAGCAGCCGGTTGGCCGTGGCCAGCCCGGCCGTGCCGCCGCCCACGATGGCGACGCCGACCTCGATGCGCTCGTCCTCGTCGTCGAGCGTGCGCTTGATGAACTCCTGCTGCGGGTCGACCGGCGGCGGATACGCCGCCGGCACGACCCGGCCGTTGCCGTTGGAGCCGCTCATGGCGCTAGCCCTTGCGGGCCTTCACCGCCTCGGTGAGCTTCGGCAGGATCTTGTTGAGGTCGCCGACGATGCCGAGGTCGGAGAACTCGAAGATCGGAGCGTTCGCGTCCTTGTTGATGGCCACGATGTTCTCCGAGGACTGCATGCCGACCTTGTGCTGGATGGCGCCGGAGATGCCCGCCGCGAGGTACAGCTTCGGCGCGACGGTCTTGCCCGTCTGGCCGATCTGCGCCGCGTAGGGGTACCAGCCGGCGTCGACCACGGCGCGCGTGGCGGCGACGGCGGAGTTGCCGCCGAACGCCTTGGCCAGGTCGTCGCAGAGCTCGAAGCCCTCCGCCTTGCCCAGGCCGCGGCCGCCGGCGACGAGGATGCTCGCGCCCTCGATGTCGACGTCGGCGCCGCGCTGCTCGCCGCGCGTGACGATGTTGGCCTGCTGGGCCTGCGGCGACAGGTCGGCCGTGATGTTCTCGACGGTGGCCGCCGCGCCGCCGGTCTCCTTCACCTCGAACGCGTTGAGGCGGGCGATGATGATGCCCTTGTCCTTGTAGCGGGAGGTGGAGATGCTCGAGTCGCCCAGGATCGGGCGCTCGGCCACCAGCTTGCCGTCGACGACGTTGACGCCCGTGACCTCCATGGTCACGCCCGCGTCGATCCGCGCGGCGAGGCCGGCGCCGATCTCGAACCCGAGCAGGCCGCCGCCGAAGACGGCGTACTGGTACTCGCCGCCGTCGAACAGCTTGCCGAACGTGTCGATGACCGGTCCGGCGAGGCCCTCGGGGCCCTCGGCCTTGTAGACCTTCGTCGCGCCGTAGCTGCCCAGCGTCGCCGCCAGGTCGTCGGCGATGCCCTCGCCGACGACGACCGCGTGGGCCTCGCCGCCGAGCTCGCCCGCCAGGCGGGATGCCTCGGCGACGGCGCCGAGCGAGTTCTTGTTGAAGGCGCCCTCGTAGTGGAGCGCGTAGACCAGGATGTTGCTCATCGCTGTGGTTCTCCTCTTCTCAGCTTCGGCTAGGCCAGGAGCTTGCGCTCGTCGAGCCAGGCGATGATCTGCTGGACGGTGTCGTCGGTGTCCTCGTCCTCGATGATCTTGCCCGCGGACTTCTGCGGCGGAGCCTTGAAGTCTCCGCACGAGACATTCGAGCCCTCGCCTCCGACCTTGGCGACGTCGATGTCGGCGTCGCCGACCGAGACGGTGTCCAGCGGCTTCTTCTTGGCGCCCATGATCGCCTTCAGCGACGGGTAGCGCGGCTCGTTGATGGCGTCACCCACGGAGATGACGGCCGGCAGCTTCACCTGGACGGTGTCGTAGCCGTACTCGGCCTGACGCTCGCAGGTGAGCTCCTCACCGGCGATGTCGAGCTTGATCACCTGGGTCAGCGACGGCCGGCCGAGGTACTCGGCCACGACGGCGCCGATCGTGTAGCACTCGCCGTCGTCTGACTGCTGACCGAGCAGGACGAGGTCGGGGTTCTCGCGCTTGAGCACCTGGGCCAGCGCGTAGCCGGTGGCGGCCACGTCGGAGCCGGCCAGGGCCGGGTCGCTCAGGTGGACCGAGCGGTCGGCGCCCAGCGACACGGCCTTGTGCAGCGCACGGACCGCGGACTCCGGGC
>NZ_DATHDY010000089.1:0-2803 GCF_035318805.1 Baekduia sp. | reverse complement strand
CAAGCAGCAGTGTGGCTACCCCTGGTCCGGCTGCTCGCCGCGCTGCGCTGATCGGCTCGCACCAGCGGCGGCCAGCCGCTGTTTAGGGTGGGTCGGCGAGCCCGCGTCGACTCTCCGCTGTCCAGCCGAGATAGCACCCGCTGGCGGTAGACCCTGGGCTTGGCCGTCGCGTTCCGCACGGGGGTTGCGCGAGTCATACTGGAGGCGAGCCTGGCCGGCGGGCCGCGGCCGGGCGATGTCGAGCCCGAGAGCAAGGAGCGTGCATCGACGTGGGCAGCGAGCCGCCCTCCGTGCCGCAGTCTCAGAGCGAGCTGGAGGAGTTCTTCGATCTCGCGCTCGACCTGATGGTCATCATCGGGTTTGACGGCTACGTCAAGCGGGTGAACCCAGCGTACGAGCGCACCCTGGGTTATCCGCTCCGGGAGCTGCTTTCCCGGCCGTTTTTGGAGTTCGTCCACCCGGAAGACCGTTCGTTGCTGCGCGACGTGTTCGGCGAGCTCGTCGACGGCCGCCGCAATGACGTGATCGGAGTCGAGCACCGCGTCATATGTCGTGACGGCTCGGTGCGCTGGCTTCAGTGGAACACGCGGACCATGCCCGAGCGAGGCGTCGTCTTCGCCGTTGGCCGGGACGTGACCGGCCGGCGGCGCGCCGACGCCGAGTTGCGCGAGGCGCAGCGGATGGTCGAGGCGAGCCGCGATGAGCTCGCCCGGCTCGCCGAGGAGCAGGCCGCGCTGCGACGGGTCGCGACGCTGGTGGCGCACGGGACGTCGCCGGAGGAGCTGTTCACGGCGGTCGTCCTGGAGGTCGGCCGGGTGTTTCCCGCCGAGCACGCGACCCTGTGCCGCTACGAGCCCGGCGCCACGATGACCGTCGCGATCTCGAAGGGATTGGCTGACAGCTTCCCCGTCGGCAGTCGGTGGCCGCTCGGGAACGTCAGCGCGGTGGTCTTCGAGACCGGCCGCCCGGCTCGGATCGACAGCTATGCCGATCTCTCCGACCGGGGCGCCGCGACCGCCTTCCGCGAGGTGGGCGTCCGTTCAGCGGTCGGGACGCCGGTCGTCGTCGACGGCCGCCTCTGGGGTGTGATGACCCTGGCCTCGACGGAGCCGCTGCCGGCCGCCACCGAGGCGCGCCTGGTCTCGTTCACGGAGCTGTTGGCGACGGCGATCGCGAATGCCGAGAGCCGTGCCGGGCTCGCCCGGCTGGCTGATGAGCAGGCGGCGTTGCGGCGAGTCGCGACGCTGGTGGCGCGCGGGACGCGGCCGGAGGAGGTGTTCGCGGCGGTCACCGAGGAGATCGGGCGGCTGCTTGCCGTCGACCTGGCGACGATGGACCGCTACGAGCAGGACGGCACGTTTGTCATCGTCGGCACCTGGGGTGGTGGAGGCAAGCACGTTCCCGTTGGCAGCCGGTGGCCGCTTGGGGGTCGGAACCTCGGCACGCGCGTGTTCGAGACGGGGCGTGCGGCGCGGATCGACAACCTTGCCGAGGCCACCGGCCCGCTCCCTGAGGTCATCCGCGAGACCGGCATCCGCGCGGCGGTCGGGACGCCGATCATCGTCGAGGGCCGCCTGTGGGGCTTGATGGCCGCCGCCTCCAGCGAGGAGCAGCCGCTGCCGCCGGACACCGAGGCGCGCCTCGCTTCGTTCACGGAGCTGGTGGCGACGGCGATCGCGAACGCCGAAGCGCGGACGGAGGTGGCGGCGTCGCGGGCGCGGCTGGTGGCGGCGACCGACGAGGAGCGCCGGCGCGTGGTCCGCGATTTGCACGACGGCGCGCAGCAGCGGTTGGTCCACACGGTCGTCACGCTGAAGCTGGCACACCGCGCCTTGCAGAACGAGGAGACGGATCTCCCCGCGCTGCTGACCGAGGCGCTCGACAACGCCGAGCAGGCGACGGCTGAACTGCGAGAGCTCGCGCACGGCATCCTCCCACCGGTCCTGACCCAGGGCGGATTGCGCGCCGGCGTGGACGCGCTGGCGTCGCGGATGGCGGTGCCGATCGAGATCGACGTGACCGTCGGCCGGCTCCCTCCCGTGGTCGAGGCGACCGCCTACTTCGTGGTCGCCGAGGCGCTGACTAACGTCGCCAAACACGCTCACGCCGGACGCGCCGAGGTGACGGCGCGGATCGAGCACGGCACGCTCGCCGTCCACATCCGCGACGACGGCGTCGGAGGCGCCCGGCCCGACGGCGGCGGCAGCGGCCTCACCGGGCTGGCCGACCGGCTCGCCGCCATCGACGGCGAACTCCGGGTCGACAGCCCGGCCGACGGCGGCACCCTCGTCGCGGCCGCCATCCCCCTCCCCGGCTAGCTCGCGCGTCCCGTCGACCGCCGGCGCTGCCGCTCCCGAGTCCGACAAGCAGCCAGCGACGCGGCTTGCCGCCGCCTCTCTGACCTCGACACTCCGCGCGTCGGCAGGCGCCGCACCGACCACGCGCTGCTGCTTTCGCCTGCCTGCGAGAGCGCGACCACGGCGAGCGAAGCGCCGGGGTGCGCTTCCCCTTTCCATGCAAAGCGGGAGCTACGCGACCGCTCTCGCTTCTCGCGCAAAGCGAGAGTCGGCGCCGCATAGCCGCTTCTGGTCCAATGCAGCAGCGCGGCGGCTCGGCTATCGAGGGGCGGACCGCGGGGGCCTGTCATTCCGCGCATCGGGCAGGGGCGAACATCGGAACGACACAGCGCGCCGGGGCGAACCGTCGTCAGCGGCGGCGAGTGGCACCACTCGTCGCGCCGCTGAGCGACGGCGCGCGGTCGGGTCAGCGAAGCGAGCGGAACCCCTCGCGGAGCTCGGAGGCG
>NZ_DATHDY010000088.1:0-7067 GCF_035318805.1 Baekduia sp. | reverse complement strand
CAACAAGCTCGGCAAGCTCGCCGGGCGCGAGACCTCCGAGGGCACCGTCCAGAGCTACGTGCACGCCACCGGCAAGGTCGGCGTGCTCGTGCAGGTCGAGTGCAACACGGACTTCGTCGCCAAGAACGAGGACTTCATCGCCTTCGCGAAGGACCTCGCGCTGCACATCGCCGCGTCGCCGCAGACGAAGTACGTGTCCGAGGAGGACGTGCCGCAGGCCGACAAGGACCGCGAGATCCGCGTCTTCGAGGAGATGGCCGCCGACAAGCCGGAGAACATCCGGCCGCGCATCGTCGAGGGCCAGCTCAAGAAGTGGTTCGCCGACGTCGTCCTGCTCGACCAGGAGCACGTCAACCCCGACAAGCACGGCGGCAAGACGATCGAGCAGCTCCGCGGCGACCTCTCGGCGAAGACCGGCGAGAACGTCGTGGTCAAGCGCTTCGCGCGCTTCGCGGTCGGGGAGTAGCGGGCATCCAGCCCCCGCGGCACGTAGGATCGCCCCGTCTTGGCTGATCCTGCTTTCAAGCGCATCCTCCTGAAGCTGTCCGGCGAGTCCCTCATGGGCTCCCAGGACTACGGCACCGACCCGGAGCGGCTCCGGGCGGTCGCCGCATCGATCCGTGCGGTCCACGACCGCGGGGTCGAGATCGCGATCGTGGTCGGCGCCGGCAACATCTACCGCGGGATGAAGGGCGCGGCGGCCGGCATGGACCGCGCCACCGCGGACTACATGGGGATGCTCGCGACGGTCCTCAACGCGCTGCCGCTGCAGGACGCCCTGGAGACCCAGGGCGTCCACACGCGCGTGCAGAGCGCCATCACCGTCGCCGAGGTGGCCGAGCCCTACATCCGCCGCCGCGCGATGCGCCACCTCGAGAAGGGGCGCGTCGTGATCTTCGCGGCGGGCACCGGCAACCCGTTCTTCACGACCGACACCGCGGCCGCGCTGCGGGCGGTCGAGATCCACGCCGAGGCTATCCTGATGGCCAAGAACGGGGTGGAGGGCGTCTACACCGCGGATCCGCGCGAGGACCGCGACGCGGTGATGATCCCCGAGATCACGCACATGGAGGCGCTGCGGCGCGGCCTGCGGGTGATGGACGCCACGGCGCTCACGCTCTGCATGGAGAACCGCCTGCCGATCCACGTCTTCAACATGGACGACGAGACCAACATCGAGCGGATAGTGTCGGGCGAGCGCGTAGGCACCCTCGTCAAGGCGGAGGCAGAAGATTCATGAGTGAGCTGATCGACGAGCTGCTGGCCGAGGCGGGCGAGCGGATGAACGCCGCCGTCCAGGCGGCGCAGAACACGTTCTCCTCCGTGCGCACGGGCCGGGCAAGCCCGGCCGTCCTGGACCGCATCATGGTCGACTACTACGGCGCGCTGACGCCGGTCAAGCAGCTGGCGACGGTCAACGTGCCCGAGGCGCGCCTGATCACCGTCCAGCCCTACGACCAGTCCTCGATCAAGATCATCGAGAAGGCGATCATGGAGTCCGACGTCGGGCTCACGCCCAGCAACGACGGCCGGATCATCCGCCTGTCGATCCCCGAGCTCAACGAGGAGCGCCGGCGCGAGCTGGTCAAGGTCGTGCGCGGCCTCGCCGAGGACGGCCGCATCTCGGTCCGCAACGTGCGGCGCGACATCATGCACGACCTCAAGGGCCTCAAGGACGAGGGCGACGTGGGCGCCGACGACGAGCGCCGGGGCGAGCAGGAGCTGCAGAAGCTCACCGACGCGAAGATCGGCGAGCTCGACGTCCTCCTCAAGGGCAAAGAAGAAGAGATCCTCGAGGTTTGAGCGACCCGGGCGGCGGCGCCAGATACGTTGCCATCATCACCGATGGCAACGGCCGCTGGGCGCAGGCGCGGGACCTGCCCGTCGCCGAGGGCCACAAGGCCGGCGCCGATGTGGTGAAGGCGCGGCTGCGCGACGCCGCCGAGCTGGGCGTCCGCGAGCTGACGGTCTACTCGTTCTCCACCGAGAACTGGTCGCGGTCGGCCGAGGAGGTCACGGCGCTCATGCGCATGTTCTCCCAGCGGATCCTGTCCGAGACGCCCGAGCTCGAGGCCGAGGGCGTGCGCATGCGGTTCATCGGCCGGCGCGACCGGGTCGCGCCGGCGCTGCTCGAGCAGATGGACTGGGCCGAGGCGAAGACCGCGCACAACGATCGCATCACGCTCTTCGTGGCCTTCAACTACGGCGGGCGGGCCGAGATCGTCGACGCCGCCGCGCGGTTCGAGGGCGGCACCGAAGAGGACTTCCGCCGGCTCTTGTACGCGCCGGACATGCACGATCCCGACCTCGTGATCCGCACCAGCGGCGAGCAGCGGATGAGCAACTTCCTGCTGTGGCAGTCGGCCTACTCCGAGCTGGTGTTCCGCGACGAGCTGTGGCCCGACTACTCGCGCGAGGCGTTCCGCGCGACGCTTGACGCGTTCGCGGCGCGCACCCGGCGCTTCGGAGGGCGCTGACCCGTGCCCCAGCCACGGCGCCGTCGACCCGCGGGGCAGCGCCGGCCGGCCTCCGGAGGGGGAGGCGGCGCGCGTCCGCGCCGCCGCAGCGGCGGCTCGGACCTCGGCGCGCGCATCCTCGTGGCGATTCCGGCGCTCGTGGTGGCGCTGGCGATGGTCGCGCTCGGCGGCGCGGTCTTCCAGGTCGGCCTCGGCATCCTCGGGCTGGTCTGCCTGCACGAGCTGTTCTCGATGTTCGAGCGGGCGCGGCCGGCGCGGCTGGCCGGCGCGATCGGCCTGGCCGGGCTGCTGACCGCCGCCGCGCTGGGCGACCGGGGGACGGTGCTGCTGGTGTTCATGGCGTGCATCCCGTTCGTGTTCCTGGTGACGGTCAACCAGGCTCGGGGCGGCGGGGCGCCCGCGATCTCGGTCACCCTCATGGGCCTGGCGTGGATCGGGCTGGCGCTGGCGCACGCGGTCCTGCTGCGCGACCTGCCGCACGGCGGCGCGCTGGTCTTCGCGGTGCTGCTCGGGACCTTCGCCGGCGACACCGGCGCCTACCTGGGCGGCCGGGCCTTCGGCCGGCGGCCGCTGGCGCTGTCGATCTCGCCGAACAAGACCGTCGAAGGCCTGGCGATCGGGATCGTCGTCTGCACCGCCGCGGTGTGGTGGGCGGGGCTGAGCCAGGAGTGGTTCGGCGGCACGAAGGGTGCGATCCTCGGCGTGTCGATCGCCCTGGCGGCCCCGCTGGGCGACCTCTTCGAGTCCTACCTCAAGCGCGATGCCGGCACGAAGGACACCGGGACGCTGTTCGGCGCACACGGCGGCGCGCTGGACCGTCTCGACGCGATCTTGTTCACCGCCGTCACGGGCTACTACGTGTGGCTCGCCCTGACCTGACCGACGCCCTCCGGGGCGGGCTGCTCGGGGTCGCCGTGGGCGAGGCGCTGGGCCTGCCGTGGGCGGGCCGGCCGCCGCGCGAGATCAAGCGCGACCGGCTCACCGACGACGTCGGCCCGACCGGCGCGATCACCGCCGCGGTGCTCGAGGCGGCCGCAACCGTGGGACTGTCCCCGTCGGGGCTGCCCGCGGCGCTGGCGCTGGGCTGGCGCGAGCCCGACGCGCTCGCGCGCCGTGCCTCCGCGCTGCATTTCGGCTTCGCCCCGGTCCTGGTGGCCGATCTGGCCGCCTGGGCGCTGGCCGGCCGGCCGCTGTACCACCTGGTCGCCGACCACGCCGACGACTGGCCCCCGCCGTTTCGCGGCGTCGCCGCCGACGACCGCGCGGTGGTCGACGCGCTGCTGGCCGTCCTGCACCGCCACGACGACCCGAGCGAGGGCATGCGGGCGGCCGTGCGCCTGGGCGGCGGCGGGGCCGCGTCGTTGACCGCGCTGGTCGGCGGCATCCTCGGCTGCCGGCGCCCGACGGCGATCGCGCGCGTGCCGTGGCTGGGGCGCACCGTGGTGCCCGACGACGACACGCTGGAGCAGGCCGTGTCCGCCCTGGCGGCGCACCGCCGGCCTTGAGCAGGCCTTGAGCTCGCCGCGGCTACCCTTCTCGGGAATGTCCCGACGCCTTCTCGTGCTCGGCTCCACCGGGTCGATCGGCACCCAGGCGCTCGACGTGGTCTCCCGCACCGACGATCTCGAGCTCGTCGGGCTGAGCGCGGCGCGCTCCTGGGAGGCGCTCGTCGAGCAGGCCACCCGCACCGGTGTGCGCCGCATCGCGATCGCCGATCGCGACGCCGCCGCGCGCGCCGCGGAGGCCTGGACCGACGGCGAGGTGCTGGTGGGGGCGGAGGGGCTCGTCCAGCTCGTCCTCGAGTCCGGCGCCGACCTCGTGCTCAACGCCCTCGTCGGCTCCGCCGGACTCGGCCCGACGGTCGCGGCGCTCGGCGAGGGCATCGACCTCGCGCTGGCCAACAAGGAGTCGCTGGTCGTCGGCGGCGAGCTCGTCACGCAGCTCGCCGAGGCCACGGGCGCCCAGCTGCTGCCCGTCGACTCCGAGCACGCGGCGCTGCACCACCTGCTCCACGGCGTGCCGGCCGGCGCGCTGGAGCGCATGACGATCACCGCCTCCGGCGGTCCGTTCCGCGGCCGCAGCGCCGCCGAGCTGGCGGGCGTCACGGTGCAGCAGGCGCTCGACCACCCCACGTGGTCGATGGGCGGCAAGATCACCATCGACTCGGCCACGTTGATGAACAAGGGCCTCGAGATCATGGAGGCCCATCACCTCTTCGGCGTGCCCTACGACCGCATCGACGTCGTCGTGCACCCGCAGTCGATCGTCCACGCGCTGGTCGAGACCGCCGACGGCGCGCAGCTCGCGCACCTCGGCCTGCCCGACATGCGCATCGCGATCGCCTACGCGCTGCACCATCCCGACATCGTCGCGCTGCCGACGAAGCGCCTGAACCTCGCCGAGATCGGGTCGCTGACCTTCGAGCCGGTCGACGAGGAGGCCTTCCCGTGCCTGCGCCTGTGCCGCGAGGCCGCGCTGACCGGCGGCACCGCGCCCTGCGTGCTCAACGCCGCCAACGAGATCGCCGTGCACGCCTTCCTCAACGGCCGGCTGTCGTTCACCGGCATCGCCGAGGTGATCGACGCGACGCTGCAGGAGCTGCCCGGCGGCCCCGTCCGCGCCTTCGAGTCGCTGTTCGAGGCCGACCGCGAGGCCCGCGAGCTGGCCACCGAGCAGATCGGGGCCCGCGCGTAGATGTCCTGGATCCTCGCCTTCGTCGGCTTCGCCGCGCTGATCATCCTCCACGAGTTCGGCCACTTCGCCGCGGCCAAGGCCGTCGGCATGCGCGTCGAGCGGTTCGCCCTGTTCTTCCCGCCGCTGCTCTTCACGGTCAAGCGCGGCGAGACCGAGTACGGCATCGGCGCCGTCCCGCTCGGCGGCTACGTGAAGATCACGGGCATGAACCCGGCGGAGGAGATCCCGCCGGAGCACGCGCACCGCGCCTACTACCGCCAGCCGGTCTGGAAGCGCCTGGTCGTCATCGGCGCCGGGCCCGCCATGAACGTGCTCGTGGCGTTCCTGATCCTCTTCGTGCTGTTCGCCGCCAAGGGCGAGCCGGTGAGCACGTCCAAGGTCGCCGAGGTCCAGAAGAACGCCGCCGCCACCGGGGTGCTGCGGCCGGGCGACCAGCTGATCGCCGTCGACGGCGTCCGCGGCGACCCGACGGTCCTGCGCGACGCCATCGGCAAGCACACGTGCGCGAGCGGGGCCAAGGTCGACAAGTGCGTCGCCGCGGCGCCGGCCAAGGTGACGATCCAGCGCGCCGGCCGGACCGAGACGCTGCAGATCAGCCCGCGCTACGACAAGACGCTGGGGCGGATGCTGCTCGGCTTCTCCTTCGACGGCAAGTACCAGCCGCTGCCGGTCGGCGAGTCGGCGAGCCGCTCGGCCACCGGCATGTGGACGGTCACGAAGGCCACCGTCGACGCCGTCACGCGCCTGTTCTACGACAGCTCCGCCCGCAAGAACCTCTCCGGCGTGGTCGGCTCCTACGAGACGACCCGCCAGTCCTTCGCCGCCGACAACGTGGAGCGGGGGCTGACGATCCTCGCGCTGATCTCGCTCTCGCTGGCCATCGTCAACCTGTTCCCCTTCCTTCCGCTGGACGGAGGCCATATCTTCTGGGCGCTGGCGGAGAAGGTGCGCCGTCGCCCGATCCCGTTCCGCGTCATGGAGCAGGCCAGCTACGTGGGGTTCGTCTTGGTCGTCCTGCTGTTCGCCGTTGGGTTGACCAACGACATCGGCCGGCTCCAAGATGGCGGCTTCGGGATGAAGTAACCGACTGGGGAGGGGCAAGTGGAGAGCAGCACGACGCCGAAGCGGGGCGTGGACGCCGCGACGATCGCGGAGGCCTTCCGGCTCACCGCTCAGCAGCGCGCCGACGAGGTCGCCGTCCGCACCAAGGGCGGCGCCGTGTCCTGGACCTGGGACGAGCTGCGCACGCGCGTCGACCGCCTCGCCGGGAGCCTCGCGGCCCTGGGCCTGCGCAAGGGCGACACGATCGCCCTGATGCTCGGCAACCGCCCCGAGTTCCACCAGGCCGACCTCGCGGCGATGATGGTGGGGGCGACGCCGTTCTCCATCTACATGACCTACGCGCCCAACCAGATCGAGTACGTCGTCGGTGACGCCGGCGCGCGGATCATCATCACCGAGTCGCAGTTCCTCGACAACGTCCTGGAGGCGCGCAAGACGCTCCCCGACCTCGAGCACGTGATCGTCGTCGACGGCGATGACGTGCCCGAGGGCGTCACGCGCCTGGACGACCTGCCCGCCGCCGACTTCGACGTCGCCGCCTCGGTCGCCGCGCTCGGACCCGAGGACGTCCTGACGCTGATCTACACGTCGGGCACGACCGGGCCGCCCAAGGGCGTCGAGCTGGCCCACCGCAACCTGCTGGCCGCAGTGGCGGGGATCGAGGACATCGTCCAGTTCCCCGAGGGCGCCCGCGTCATCTCGTGGCTGCCCAACGCGCACATCGCCGAGCGGGCCGCGCACCACTACCTGCCGATCGTCTTCGGCTTCCAGGTCACCTGCTGTCCCAACCCGCGCGACATCATCGCGTTCCTCCCCGAGGTGCGCCCGCACTGG
>NZ_DATHDY010000087.1:0-15563 GCF_035318805.1 Baekduia sp. | reverse complement strand
CCGGGGCCCGCGGCGTCGCCCTCGAGGCGCTGGGCGCACCGGGCCGCGCCGGCCTGGTCGCCGGCTACGCGAACCTGCCCGAGCCGGCCGCGCCGGCGGCGGTCGGCGCCCTGCGCGCGGCGATCGAGGAGACGGATCGGGCTTCGACGGGACCCCGGACGTAGGCGTGCCTAAACCCGGCCGCCGTATACAGTCCATGCCCCCGAACTTCGAGACGAAGAGCCGCATACATGCCTGCACATGACGTCCTCATCCTCGGCGCCGGCCTGGCCGGCCAGCGGGCCGCTCTGGCTGCCGCGGACGCCGGCGCATCGGTCGCGATCATGAGCAAGGTCCACCCGGTCCGCTCGCATTCCGTCGCCGCCGCCGGTGGCATCAACGCCGCCATCAACCCCGCCGACGACTGGCGCTCGCACGCCTACGACACCGTCAAGGGCTCCGACTTCATCGGAGACCAGGACGCGATCGAGGTCATGTGCGAGGAAGCCCCGCACGAGGTCATGCACCTCGAGCACATCGGCGTCACCTTCCACCGCAACGAGACCGGCAACCTGGACCTGCGCGCCTTCGGTGGCGCGTCGATGAAGCGCACCGCCTACGTCGCCGACATCACCGGCCAGGCGATCCTCCACGTGCTCTACGAGCAGCTCATGAAGTACCACGAGCGCGTCGACCGCTACGAGGAGTGGTTCACGACCTCGCTGCTGCAGGACGAGACCGGCGCGGTCACCGGGTGCATCGCCCGCGACATCCGCACCGGCAAGCTCGAGGCCTTCACCGCCAAGAACGTCATCCTGGCGACCGGCGGCGCCGGCCAGGCCTTCAAGCCGACGACCAACGGCCTCATCTGCACCGGCGACGGCATTGCCCAGGCCTACCGCCTCGGCGCGCCGCTCATGGACATGGAGATGGTCCAGTACCACCCGACCTGCCTGGTCGAGAACGGCTTCCTCATCACCGAGGGCGCCCGCGGCGAGGGCGCGCACCTGCTCAACGCCGACGGCGAGCGCTTCATGGAGAAGTACGCGCCCAACAAGATGGAGCTGGCGTCGCGCGACGTCGTCTCCCGCGCCGAGCAGACCGAGATCAACGAGGGCCGCGGCGTCGGGCCCGGCGGCGTCGGCATCTACCTCGACATCACCGTCGTCCCCAAGAAGCGCACGCTCGAGGCGCTGCGTGAGATCGTCAACATCGGCAAGGACTTCGCCGGCGTCGACATCACGCGCGAGCCGATCCTGATCCGCCCCGGCCAGCACTACATCATGGGCGGCATCAAGACCGACATCTGGGGCGCGACGCAGATCGAGGGCCTCTACGCCGCGGGCGAGTGCGCCTGCGTCTCGGTCCACGGCGGCAACCGCCTCGGCGCCAACTCGCTGCTGGACACGCTGATCTTCGGCCGCCGCGCCGGCGAGCACGCCGCCAACCGGGCCAGGGGCATCCCGATGCCCGAGACCGGCGGCCAGGCGCGCATCGACCAGGAGCAGGCGTGGATCGACTCGATCATCGAGCGCCCCCGCACCGGGCGCCGCCTCTCGGAGATCAAGGACGAGCTCGGCACCGAGATGAACCGCAACGTCGCGGTCTTCCGCGAGCAGGCCGGCCTGGAGCACGCGCTCGAGGTCGTCCGCCGGCTCAAGGAGGAGGCCAAGACCGCCTACGTCGACGACAAGGGCAGCGTCTTCAACCAGGACGTGCTCGGAGCGATCGAGCTGGGGTACATGCTCGACTGCGCCGAGTGCACGGTCGTGGGCGCGATCGAGCGCAAGGAGTCGCGCGGTGCGCAGTACCGCATCGACTACCCGGAACGCAACGACGACGAGTGGATGAAGCACATCACCCTCTCGCGCAACGGGAGCGACGAGCCGAGCATCGGCTACGCCCCTGTCACCATCACCCAATGGCAGCCCGAGGAGAGGAAGTACTAGCCATGGCCGCCGAACCCCTCACCCCCGAAGACACCGTCGCCAACCCGGCGCACGCCGACAAGTCCGAGAGCTTCACGCTGCGCATCCGCCGCTTCGATCCCGAGTCGGGCGAAGCGCCGTACTGGGCCGAGCACACCATCGAGCTGGAGCCCCACCGTTCTGTGCTCGAGGGGATCCTGCAGGCCAAGGGCCGCTTCGACGGCTCGATCGGCATCCGCTGCTCCTGCAAGGCCGCGATCTGCGGCTCGTGCGGCGTGCGCGTCAACGGCCAGCCCGGCCTGGCGTGCCACACGCACCTCGACAAGGCGCTGGCCACCTCGCGTGACGGCGTCATCGAGATCGAGCCGATGGGCAACATGCCCGTCATCAAGGACCTCATCGTGGACATGGACGCCGTCCACTGGAAGAAGGTCCAGCGCGTCACGCCGTGGCTCATCAACAAGGAGCCGATCCCCGAGCGCGAGTACATCGTCGACCGCGAGTCGATGGTCGACGTCACGCAGACGATGGCCTGCATCCAGTGCGGCGCCTGTGTCTCGGACTGCCTCGCGATGGAGGTCGACCCGCTGTTCATCGGCCCGGCCGCCCTGGCGAAGGCCTACCGCTTCGTCGGCGACCCGCGCGACGCCGAGCAGCGCGAGCGGCTGATGGACCTGGCCGAGGATCCCCATGGCATCTACGACTGCACGCACTGCTTCAAGTGCATCGAGGCATGCCCCAAGGGCGTCGCCCCGATGAACCAGATCATGCGGCTGCGCCGCCGGGCCGGCAGCGACCACCACATCAAGGACCGCAACAACGGCGAGCGCCACGAGGCGGCCTTCGTCACGCTCGTCAAGAACTACGGATTGCTCTGGGAAGCGGAGCTGCTGCCGCGCTCCTACGGCGGCAACTCGTGGTTCGGCAAGTTCGCGCCGCCGGCCGGCCTGGAGCTGGCCGCCTCGCTGCCGGCCATCACCAAGGCGGTGCTGCGTCGCAAGGTGACGCCGATGGCCGCGCTGAAGCCGCACAAGATCCCGTCGGCGGACCTCAAGCAGGTCCAGGCCATCTACGACGAGATCGAGAGCCGCGACGAGCGGATCGAGTTCAACCTGTACATCTCGGGCACCGACGAGGCCAACGCTGAGAACGTCAGCGAACGCGTCGAAGCCACCGGGGATACGACGTCGGAGGACAACGCGTGATGAAGGTCGCGGGCACAACCGAAGCGCGCATGTCGCGGAAGGACAATCGCTGATGAAGGTTGCGTACTGGCCTGGCTGCGTCAGCCGCGGCTTCACCCCGGAGCTGCACGGCTCGATGGCGCAGGTCGCGCCGCTGCTGGACATCGAGCTCGTCGAGCTCGACCGCGCATGCTGCACCGGCGCCGGCGTCATCGCCGAGCACAACCAGGAGCTGGCCGACACCCTGAACGCCCGCACGTTCGCGCTCGCCCAGCAGGTCGAGGGCGCCGAGCTGATGATGAACATCTGCTCGACGTGCCAGGGCGCGCAGGGCGAGTGCCAGGAGCGCCTCGACGCGTCGACCGAGTACCGCGACGTCATCAACGGCACGCTGGAGAAGCACGGCGGCCTGCAGTACGAGCCGGGCCTGGCCAACAAGAACTTCCTCTGGGTGCTGGTGGAGGAGCTGGGGCTCGACGAGCTGCGCAAGCGCGTCAAGCGCCCGCTGACCGGGCTGAAGGTCGGCCCGTTCTACGGCTGCTACATCGTGCGTCCGACCGATCGCCTCGGCATCGACGACGAGAACCCGCGCGACACGTACCTCGGGCTCGTCATCGAGGCGCTCGGCGGCACCGTGATCGACTACGCCGGCTCGCACAAGTGCTGCGGCTTCCCGATCATCACCATGAACAAGGAGGCGTCGCTGAAGCAGGCCGGGCGCCACCTCGGCGACGCGGCCGACGCCGACGCCGACTGCGTCGTCACGCCGTGCCCGCTGTGCCACCTCAACCTGGACCTGCAGCAGCCGCTGGCCGAGAGCGTCGTCGGCCGCGACCTCGACATGCCGGTCCTGCACCTGCCGCAGCTCGTCGGGCTCGCCCTCGGGCTCAGCCCCAAGGAGATCGGCCTCCAGCGTCACGTCGTCAAGCCCACGTCGGTCATCGACTGGTCGACGTCGGTCATCGCGGGCGTGGGCGCCGGCGACGGCGGCTGGTGAAGCTCCGCAACCTGCTGCGCGGCGCGCCGACGGCGTCCGAGGCCCCGCCTCGGCGCCGCCGGCGCGCCCCGCGCGCCGACGGACCCCGCACGATCATCCCGGCCGACGACGTCGCGGGCGACACCCCGTTCGCGCTGGACGTCGACGCCGCCCGGGAGCGCCTGAAGCGGAGCATCCCGCCCGTCGCCGACGACGAGCAGTAGGCGTAGGCCCGACGAGCAGTAGGCGTAGGCCGGACTAGCGCGGCGCAGTAGCATCGCCGCAGTGACGACGGCGCTGGAGCGCAACAACGTCCAGGTGCGCGGATCGGCCGAGGGGCGCCCGATGCTCTTCGCCCACGGCTTCGGCTGCGACCAGAACATGTGGCGATCGGTCTGGCCGGCGTTCGCCGCCGACCACCGCGTGATCCTGATGGACTACGTCGGCCACGGGCGCTCGGACCACCGCGCCTTCGACCCCGAGCGGTACGCTTCGCTGGACGGCTACGCCGCCGACATCCTGGAGGTCGTGCACGAGCTCGACCTCCGCGAGGCCGTGCTCGTCGGCCACTCGGTCAGCGCGATGATCGGGGCGCTGGCGGTCGCGCGGGAGCCTGAGCGCTTCTCGCGCTTGGTGATGGTCGGCCCGTCGCCGCGCTACATCGACGACGGCGACTACGTCGGCGGCTTCTCGCGGGCCGACGTCGACGAGCTGCTTACCTCGCTGGAGGGCAACTACCTCGGCTGGTCGAGCGCCATGGCGCCCGCGATCATGGGCAACGACGACCGGCCCGAGCTCGGCGAGGAGCTGACCGAGCTGTTCTGCGCGACCGACCCCGAGATCGCCCGGCACTTCGCGCGCGTGACGTTCCTGTCCGACAACCGCGCCGACCTGCCCCGCGTGCCCGTCCGCACGCTCGTCCTGCAGTGCTCGTCGGACATCATCGCCCCCGAGGGCGTCGGCGCCTACGTCCATCGCCACCTTCCCGACAGCGAGCTGG
This sequence comes from Baekduia sp., assembly GCF_035318805.1. Taxonomy (GTDB): domain Bacteria; phylum Actinomycetota; class Thermoleophilia; order Solirubrobacterales; family Solirubrobacteraceae; genus Baekduia. The sequence goes on along the minus strand of NZ_DATHDY010000087.1, from coordinate 10,496 downwards.
TGCAGCTGGTCGCCACGGGCCACTGCCCGAACCTCAGCGCGCCGGAGGAGACCGCAGAGGCGATCCGCGCGTTCCTCGACTCGTGAGCGGCGACGACGACGAGCTTCCCGAGGACTCGCCCGAGGAGCTCTTCGAGAACGCGCCGTGCGGCTATCTGACCACGCGGCTGGACGGCACGATCGTCAAGGTCAACCGGACGCTGGAGGCGCTGACGGGCTTCGACCGCGCCGAGCTGGTCGGCCAGCGGCGCTTCCAGGACCTCCTGAGCGTCGGCGGGCGGATCTACCACGAGACGCACTACGCGCCGCTGCTGCAGATCCAGGGGCACGTGCGCGAGATCGCGGTCGACCTCGTCCGCGCCGACGGCACGGTGCTCCCGGCGCTCGTCAACTCGGTCCTGCGCCACGACGCGCAGGGAGCGCCGCGCGCGATCCGCACCACCGTCTTCGACGCGACCGACCGGCGCAGCTACGAGCGCGAGCTGATCCGCGCCCGCGACCGCGAGCACGAGATCGCCGCGCAGCTGCAGCGCGGGCTGCTGGCCGGCGAGATCCCGCAGGACCCGGCGCTGGACCTCGGCGTCGAGTACCTGCCCGCCGTCACCGGCCTCGAGGTCGGCGGCGACTGGTACGACGCGTTCGCGCTTGGAGAGCGCGCGATCGCGCTGGTCGTGGGCGACGTCGTGGGCCGCGGCATCGTCGCCGCCACGACGATGGGCCAGCTGCGCAGCGCCGTCCGCGCGCTGGCGGGCACGGGGCTGGAGCCGGGAGCGCTGCTCGAGGCGCTGGACCGCTACGCGCGCCGCCACGCGATCGGGCAGATGACCACGCTGACCTACGCGCGCCTGGACCTCGACAGCGGCGCGCTGACGATCGCCTCCGCCGGCCACCTGCCGCCGGCGCTCGCCGCGCCCGGCGACGCGCCGGAGTTCCTGTGGGGCGGGCGCTCCGCCCCGCTGGACGCGACGCTGGACCCGGAGCCGCGCGCCCAGGCAGGCGTGACGCTGAGGCCGGACAGCATGTTGGTGCTCTTCACCGACGGACTCATCGAGCGCGTCGACCGGCCGCTGCAGATGGGGCTGGACGGGCTGCTGGCGGAGATCGACGCCCGGCGCGACCGGCCCGCCGCCGCGCTCGCGGCGGACCTGACGCGCGCCATGCTCGCCGAGCGGCGCACGAGCGACGACGTCTGCGTCGTCGCGCTGCGCTGGGCGCCGCCGGCCTAGGAGCGCGGGTCGCTAACAGGCCGCGGGTTTCGCCCCCTGGGCGAACACCCGCAAGGGAACCTGGCCCTCTGGGCCAGCGTTCCCCTAGGCCGCGGCGCGCGCGCTCAGCAGGCCGCGCTCGTGCAGCAGCTCGGCGATCTGCACCGTGTTCAGCGCGGCGCCCTTGAGCAGGTTGTCGCCCACGACGAAGAGGTTCAGCGACTTCGGGTCGCCGAGGTCGGCACGGACCCGGCCGACGGCCACCTCGTCGCGCCCGGCCCACTCCAGGGGGGTGGGCACGTCGTCGAGCTCGACGCCCTGGTGGGCGCCCATGACCTCGAGGGCGCGGGCGACGGACGGCTCGCGTTCGAACGTCGCGCGGACCTCGATCGCGTGGCCCACCATGACCGGGACGCGGACGCACGTGGGCGACACCGCGAGCGCCGGGATCCCGAGGATCTTCCGCGACTCGTTCTGGAGCTTCATCTCCTCGTCGGTGTAGCCGTTGCCCGTGTCGGTGCCCAGCAGCGGCACGACGTTGAAGGCCAGCGGCTTGCCGAAGACGGCGGTGTTGGCCACCTTCGCGGCGGCGCTCGCGCCCCGGGTCTGCAGGGCGTAGGGGTCGGCCAGCAGGCCGGGGACCTGCTCGATCAGCTCGTCCATGCCCTTCTGCCCGGCGCCGCCGGCGGCCTGGAAGCTCGTGGCGACCATCGCGGTCAGCCCGTACTCGTCGTGCAGCGCGTGCAGCGGCGGCATGATCGCCATCGTCGTGCAGTTCGGGTTGGCGACGATGCCCTTGTTGATGTGGTCGAGGGCGTCCGGGTTGACCTCCGAGACGACCAGCGGGACGTCGGGGTCCATGCGAAAGGCGCTGGAGTTGTCCACCACGATCGCTCCGTGGGCGGCGAACCGCGGCGCCCACTCCTTCGAGATGGAGCCGCCGGCGCTGAAGATCGCGACGTCGAAGCCGTCCAGGCGCTCGTCGTCGGCGAGGCCCTGGACGACGAGGCCGTCGTCGAGCTGCCGGCCCGCCGAGCGCTCCGAGGCGAACGGCACGATCTCGGCGGCCGGGTACGCGCGATCGCGCAGCAGGCGGCGCATCTCGGTCCCGACGGCGCCCGTGGCGCCGACCACGGCAACGCGGTACAGGGTCATGTGGCGAACTCCCCGAACGGCTGCTCCGGGCGGATCGTGTCCGCGCCCTGCAGGTCGAAGGCGGTGTGGAGCGCCTTGACGGCCGCCTCGACCTTGTCGACCGGCACGACGCAGGAGATGCGGATCGGCGAGGTCGAGATCATCTCGATGTTGATCTCCTGCGCGCCCAGGACGGTGAACACCTTCGCCGCGACGCCCGGGTGCGACTTCATGCCGGCGCCGACGATCGACACCTTGCCCATCGCGTCATCAGTCTCGACCGTGATCCCCAGCTCGCTGGCGATCGGCTGCAGCGCGCGGCGGGCGGCGTCGACGTCGTCGCGCGGGACGGTGAACGACAGCTCGGCCAGCGCGCCCGCGGTCCGCGGCTCGTTCTGGATGATCATGTCGATGTTCACGCCGGCGTCGGCCAGCGCCGTCGTCACGCGGCCGGCGACGCCGGGCGTGTCGGGCAGGCCGATCAGCGTCACGCGCGCCTCGCCACGCGAGTGGGTGACGGCGGTGATGAGGGGGTGCTCCATGTTGTCCTTGTCCTTGGCCTCGTCCTCGGAGACGACGAAGGTGCCGTCGGAGTCGTCGAAGCTCGAGCGGCAGTGGATGCGCACGCCGTGGTTGCGCGCGTACTCGACGCTGCGCAGCTGCAGCACGCCGGCGCCGGAGGCGGCCATCTCGAGCATCTCGTCGAACGACACGACACCGAGCTTGCGCGCGTCGGGCACGATGCGCGGGTCGGCCGAGAAGACACCGGGAACGTCGGTGTAGATCTCGCACTCGTCGGCGCCGATGGCGGCCGCCAGGGCGACGGCGGTCGTGTCCGAGCCGCCGCGGCCGAGCGTCGTGACGTCCTTGGCGGTGCTGACGCCCTGGAAGCCGGCGACCAGGACGATGGAATCCTCGTCCAGGGCGGCCCGGATACGGTCCGCACGAACCTCCAGAATGCGAGCCTTGGTGTGGCTCGTGTCCGTCACGATGCCCGCCTGCGATCCGGTCAGCGAGATCGCCCGATGTCCAAGATCGTTGATCGCCATCGCACACAGCGCACACGACACCCGCTCTCCGGTGGAGAGGAGCATGTCCATCTCCCGCGGATCGGGCTGCGGGGAGATCTCGAACGCGTCGGCGATGAGCCGGTCGGTCTCCTTGCCGCGCGCGCTGAGGACGACGACCACGTGCTGGCCGGCCTCCCGCTTGGCGACGATGCGTTCGGCGGCGCGCTTGAGGCGCGCCGCATCGGCGACGGAGGTTCCTCCGAACTTCATGACGACGGTGCCCGACATGGACGCGCAATGCTAGAGGCTGCGGGCGCAGCGTCATGACCCGGTGGCTGCCCATCGGCCTGGTCGGGGGAGTCGCGGCGGTCGTCGTCGTCCTGGTGCTCGCGCTCGGCGGGGGCGACGGCAGCTCGGCGGTCCCCGAGGGCGGGTCGTCCTTCGGCGCGACGACGACCGGCGGCGGTGGGCAGACGGGGCTCCTCGATGCGCTGGCGCCGGTGCTCGAGCAGGCGCAGGAGGAGGGCACCGCGCCGCGCGCCGCCGGGGCGGGTGCCGCGTCCGCCGCCGCAGCGCCGCCCGCGCCCGCGCCCGAGCCGGCCGCCGGTGGGCTGCCCGCCGGCGCCTCGCGCTCGGCCGCGCGCCTCTTCCTCATCGGCTTCGGCGGGACCGCCGCCGGGCCCGCCGTGCTGCGCCAGGTCGGCGCGCACGAATGGGGCGGCGTGGTGCTGGAGCCGGGCAACGGCAGCTCGCCGCAGCAGGTGGCCGGCCTGGTCGGCCGGCTGCGCGGCGCCGCGCAGCGCGCCCGCCACGTGGTGCCCGTGATCGCGGCCTCGCAGCTGGGCGGCGACTACGACGCGGTCCCGGTCGGCTCGGCGCTGCCGTCGGCCGCGGCCGACGCGGCGGCGGCGCAGCGGGCCGCGCTCGGCGCGGGCAAGGTGCTGCACACGCTCGGGATCCGCCTGGTGCTCGCGCCGGTGGCCGACACCTCGACGCCCGGCGGTCCCTGGGAGGGCCTGGCGTACTCCGACGATCCCGACGACGTGACCGCCATGGCGAGCGCGGCCGTGGCCGGGTGGAAGCGGGGCGGCGTGGCGCCCGCCCCCGGGCACTTCCCCGGCGAGGGGGCGGCGTCGGGCGACCCCGTCGAGGGGCCGGCGACCGTCGGCCTGTCGATGGACGAGCTGCGGGGGCGCGACCTGCGGCCGTTCGCCTCCCTCGCCGCGAGCGCGCCGGCGATCCAGCTCAGCAGCGCGACCTACGTCGCGTTCGACGGCGTCACGCCCGCGACGCTGCTGCCCGAGGTCGTCGCGCAGCTGCGCGACGACTTGAAGTTCGGCGGCGTGATCGTCAGCGGCGACCTCGCGGCGGCGTCGCTGGCGACGGGCCGGCCGGTCGCCGAGCTGGCCGTCGCAGCGGTGAAGGCCGGCTGCGACCTGCTGTGGATCCCGGGCGACGCCGCCGCCCAGGAGGCGGCCTGGCGCGCGGTCGTGCGCGCCCTACGGAGCGGCGACCTGCCGTCCGTGCGCGTGGCCGAGGCGCTGCGGCGGGTCAGCCTCCTGCGCGCCCAATACGGCGTGCGCTGAGCCACGAGGGGTCACACTGGACGGGCGGCATGACGCCCCACCCCCGCCCCACCCCCGACGGCGCGGTCCTCCGCGCCCGCGGGCTCGTGAAGGTCCACGGGTCCGGCCGCGGACAGCGGCGCATCCTCGACCGCGTCGACCTCGACGTGCGCCCCGGCGAGCTGCTGGCCATCGTCGGGCGATCGGGGAGCGGCAAGTCCACGCTGTTGCAGCTGCTCGGCGGGCTGGACCGCGCGGATGCCGGGACGGTGGAGGTCGGCGGCCGGTGGGTCGCGGGACCGCGCGACGGCCGGCCGTCGGAGCGCGAGCTGAGCGCTCTGCGGCGCGAGGAGATCGGCTTCGTCTTCCAGTTCTTCCACCTCCTGCCCGAGCTCGACGGCGAGGCCAACGTCCTGCTGCCCGCGACGCTGCCGGGCGCCGACGGGCGGGCTGCGGCGGCGCGGGGACGCGCGCTGATCGACCAGCTCGGGCTGCGCGACGTCGCGGCGCTGCGGCCCCACCAGCTGTCGGGCGGCGAGCAGCAGCGCTTCGCACTGGCGCGGGCGCTGGTCGGCGACCCGTCGCTCGTGCTCGCCGACGAGCCGATCGGCAACCTCGACGTGGCCGCCGGCGACGTCGTGCTCGACCTGCTGCGGGGGATCGCCGACGGCGGCCGCGCGGTCGTGATGGTCACGCACCAGGCCGAGGCGACCGCGCGAGCGGATCGGGTCCTGCGACTCGAGGGCGGCGCGCTGGTCGTCGACCGGACCTCGGCCCGCGGCGATGACGGGCAGGTGCGCGCGACGGGATGACGTTCGCGCTGCGCACGGCGTGGGCCTCGCTGCGCGGCCGCCCGGGGCGCACGCTGCTGACCGCGACCGGGATCGCCGCCGCGGGGCTCGTGCTCGGCGTCGCGCTGACCGTCGCCTACGCGCTGTCGACGGGCTTCGACCGCGCCGCGCAGCGGGCCGACCTCCCGACGGTCGTCGCGCGCTTCGACTCCGAGGACCTGCCCGACGTGAGCCGTGCCGTCCGGGACCTGCCGAACCTGGCGGCGGCGTCGTACCGCTTCGAGCAGACGCAGGTGCGGCTCGCGGCGCACGGCCATGCGCTCCAGGACGGCGTGGTGCAGGTGGTCCCGGAGGGGCGGCGCGGCTACGCGATCGTCGCCGGACGCGACGTGGGCGCGCGCGACCGCGAGGTGGTGGTCGAGCGCGGCCTGGCGCGGGCCTGGGGCCTCGGCGTCGGCGATCGCCTGCGCGTCGGCCGCCTCGGGCTCCTGCGGATCGTGGGCGTCTCCGTGGCGCCCGACAACGTGGCGTTCCCGCTGGCCAGGACCGCGCGCGTGACCGTCGCCCAGGAGGCGCTGCTGCGCCGCTTCGGCTCCCGGCGCGGCGACCGCTTCCCGGTCAACATGGTGGCCTTGTGGGCGCATGACGAGTCGCGTTCCGACGTCCTGGTCTCCGCCGCCCGGCAGTCGTCGTTCGGGCTGCGTCAGCTGCGCTTCCTGACCCGCAGCGGCGTCGAGGCGCTGGTCGGGCAGGCCGCCGGCATCGTCGTCGCGTTGTTGGTGGCCTTCGGGATCGTCGCCACCGGCCTGGCGGGCGTGCTGCTCGGCGCGGGCGCGCAGTCCGAGGTACAGCGGGCGCTGGACCGGATCGGCCTGCAGCGAGCGCTGGGCGTGACGCCCGGCGCGGTCGTGGCGGTCCACGCGGCACGCGGCGCGCTGGTGGCGGCGCCCGCCGCGGCGCTGGGGCTGGCCGTCGGCGCCGTGGTGGCCCGCAACCCGTCGGAGAGCGTGTTGTCGTCCTTGAACGAGCTGGCCCCGGGCGGCCCGACGATCGCGGCGCTGCTCGGCGCGGTGTGGCTCGCCGCGATCGGCCTCGTGGCCGGCTCCTCCGCCGTGCCCGCCTGGCGCGCCGGGCGGCGCGCCCCCGCGTCGCTGCTGCGCGGCGGCGACGTGGCCGCCCCGCGGGCGCCGGGGCACCGGCGCGTCGCGCGGGGCGGCCTCGCCGGGCTCGGCGTGCGGCTCGTCGCGGCGCGGCGCGTGCGGTTCGCCGCGGTCGTCGCCGTGCTCGGAACGGCGGCGAGCGTCGTGCTGCTGCTGCTCGCGCTCGCCTCGCTGCTGCAGGCGCTGCGCGACGATCCGGCGACGCTCGGCAAGCGGTACCAGCTGACCGCGCAGCTGCCCGACTACGCGGTCGACGCGGTGCAGGCGATCCCCGGCGTGCAGGCCACCGCGCCGCGGTTCTCGCTCGACGCGGTCAGCGCGTCGTCGCTGGGCTCGCCGCTGAAGGTGATCGCCTACCCCGGCGATCACACGCGCTTCGAGGCGCCGCCGCTCGCGGCGGGCCGGCGCGTCCGCGGACCAGGCGAAGCGGAGGTCGGCCTCGGGCTCGCCGACGCGCTCGGGCTGCGGCCGGGATCGACGCTCGTCGTCCAGCCCCGCGCGCCCCGGGAGGCGCGCTTCCGGGTCGTCGGCGTCGTCCGTGCGCTGCAGGACGAGGGTCGCGTCGCCTACGTGCGGCCCGACCGCCTCGACGCGGCCGGCGCCACGCTCACCGGTCCGATGGTGCTGCGCCTGGACCGGGGCGCCGACCGCGCCCGCGTCGCCCGCGGCCTCCGCGACCTCGGCGCCCGGGCCGAGCCCGTCCGCGGGGCGACCGGGGACGACGGCGCGTTCCTCGACGTCCTGGCCGGCCTGCTGCGCGTGGTCGCGCTGACGGTCGCGCTCGTGTGCCTGCACGCCCTGGTCAGCGCGCTGGCGCTGACGGCCCGCGAGCGCCGCGGCGCGGTCGCGACCCTCCGCGCCGCGGGCGCCGACGCCCGCGCGCTGCGCCGGCTCCTCGCGGGCGCCGCGGGCGCCGTGGTGGTGCCCGCGCTGGCGGTCGCCGTGCTCCTCGAGGCGGCGGTCCTCGCGCCGCTCGTGGCGCACCTCGCCGCCGGCTACGCCGACCTGCCGCTGGGCGCGAGCGCCGGCCAGATCGCTCTCGTCGGCGGCGGCCTGCTGATTCTCTCCTGGCTCGCCGCCTGGCTGACCGGCCGCCGCCTCGTCCGCGAGCCGGTCGTGGCCGGGCTCCGGGAGGAGCCATGAGCGGTCGCCGCAACTCCACTCGACGCGAGCTGCTCGCCACGGCGTCCAGCGCCGCAGCGGCGGCGCTTCTGGCCGGCTGCGGCGGCGGGGCGGGCTCCGCGGCGCCCGGCTCGACGCTCCTGCGCACGCTCGTGGACCCCGACGGCGACGGGCTGCTGCACGGCGGTCCCGGCCTGCCGCTGACCGATCGCACCGACCTCGCGCCGCGCGCCGCGCCCGGACGCGTCCTCGCCGCCGTCGCCCAGGTGTCGGACCTCCACGTCCGCGACGCGCAGTCGCCCGGGCGTGTCGCGTTCCTCGACCGGCTCGGCCCGGACCTCGGCGCGGCCTTCCGGTGGCACGAGACCCTCACGGCGCAGGTCGTGGCCGCGACCGTCGAGGCGGTCAACGGCGCGCGACCGCAGGCCGTGCTCCTCACCGGCGACCTCGTCGACTCGGCCCAGCGCAACGAGCTGGCGTGGGCCCTCGCGCTGCTGCGCGGCGGGACCGTCCGCCCCGACTCCGGCCGCCGCGGCTACCAGGGCGTCCAGGCCGCGTCGATCCCCGATCCCCTCTACTACCGGCCCGGCGTCGACGCCCCGCGCCATCCCGAGCTGCTGCACCGCGCCGTCGGACCGGTGCGCAGCCCGGGCCTGCACGCGCCGTTTCACCCCGTGCTGGGCAACCACGACATCTTGGTCGCCGGCGAGATCGCGCCGACCACCGCCACGCGCGCCGCGGCGACCGGCGACCGTCTGCTGGTCACCCCGTCGCCCGACCTCCTGCGCGCGCTGCGCGGCGCACGCCCCACGCGCGCGCAGGTCGACGAGCTGCTGGCCGCCGGCCTCGACGGCGACGCGATCCGCGTCGCGCCCGACCCGGCGCGCACGCAGCTCGACGCCGCCGAGGTCGTCGCCCGCCTGCGCCGCGGCAGCACGGGCCGGCTGGACTACGCCTTCGACGTCGGCGACGCGCTGCGCGTGATCGTCCTCGATCTCGTCCGCCGCGACGCGGGCTCGGGCGGTCTGGTCACCGCCGGGACGCTCGCCGCGCTGCAGCGCGAGCTGGCCGCGGCGGGCGACCGCTACATCTTGGTCGCCGTCCACCAGCCGCTGCACGCCACCGCGGGCGGCGACGCGATCCTCGACGTCCTGGACGCCGACCCGCGCATCGTCGGCGTGCTCGCCGGCCATACCCATCGCAACGCGATCGCCGCGCGCCGCTCGCGCGCAGGCGGTTACTGGCTGATCACCACCGCCTCGATCGTCGACTGGCCGCAGCAGTGGCGGTCGCTGCGTCTGGTCGAGACCCGCGGCGGCGGCGTGGCGCTGGAGACGTGGATGGTCGACCACACCGGCCGCCCCAACGACGAGGGGTCGCTGGCCGGCATCGCCCGCGACCTGTCGTTCCTCGACCCGCAGGGCGGGCGGCCCAACCACGCCGCCGGCCCGCCGTCGACGCGCAACGTACGCCTCCATCTCCCCGCACGCCGGCCGCGTGCACCACGCCGCCCCGGCGTCCCCCGCGCGCTGCCGCCCGAGACCGCCCCGGAGCGCCTCGGCGTGGGCGACACGGTGGCCGCCCGCGCCTAGTAGTGGGTCGCGCGGGGACGCGTGGTCTGTCGGCGACGACGGCGGGAGTGCCGCGGGCGTTGGTCGGTCTCCCGCAGGCGCCGGGGCCTGCCGCCGGCGCTGGGAAGCGGGGGTGGGCCTGTTTGGCGCGGTCGGGCCGCGGCGTTCGGGCCCACCCGCGCCCCCCCGGCGATGGCGGCAGACCCGCGGCGCTCGCGGCACCCGCCGGCCCGGTCGAGATCGGCGAGCATCATGGCGCTCCCGGATCGACGGTGATGACTTGGCCACCGCCGACCTGCTCCTATGCCTCCCGCAGCAACCCGGCCGTCGAACAACTCATCCAGCCGCCCAGCTCCCTCACGCCTCCAGGTCCTCCGGCAGCGGGACCTCCTGCGGCGAGCGCCCCTCGCCGGTCTCCTCCCACGCCGTCCACGCGCGCCCGTCGCGGCCGACGTGCTCGCCCGAGCCGCCCAGCGCCAGCAGCACGAGCGGCACCGCTCCGGCGTTGACCAGCTGGCGCCGCACCGGCGGCCCCACCCGGACCACCCCACCCCGCGCCAGCACGTGGGCGACGCCCTCGACCATCAGCGTCAGCTCGCCCTCCAGCACCACGTAGACCTCCTCCTGGTGGTCGTGGGCGTGGATGCGTCCACGCTGCCGCGGCGCGAGCGTGACAAGGTTCATCCCGAAGCCGGTGACGCCCAGCTCGCGCCTCAGCGGCTGGAACCGCTCCCCGCTGCCGGGATCCATGGTGGTGAACGTGATGTCGGGCTCGGCCATGCCGCCGAGCGTACGCTGCCTAGATGGTTGATTCCGTATCGCGGTCAGTATCCGTAGGCGGCGAGGTGGCGTCCGGGCTGGCCGATCTGCTGGTTGTGCCACAGCGCGGCGGACAGGGCGAGCAGTCGCAGACCGACGCGGGCAGCGACGCCGGGCGTG
>NZ_DATHDY010000086.1:0-3090 GCF_035318805.1 Baekduia sp. | reverse complement strand
GGCCGCGCCGGCGGTGGCCGGCCCCGCGCGCCCGCCGCGCCCGGCCCGCGTGACGCCGCTACCGGCCGACTCCGCCGTCACGCGCCTGCGCGCCCGGCGCGTCGGGGCGACCGCCGGCAAGAAGGTCGTGCTGATCGCCACCTCGACCGGCGGCCCGCGCGCCCTGGCCGAGCTGATCCCGCGGCTGCCCTCGCCCCTGGGCGCGGGCGGCATGATCGTCCAGCACATGCCCGCGGGCTTCACCGCCTCGCTGGCGCAACGGCTGGACCGCAGCGCCAAGCTGACCGTGGTCGAGGCCGCCGGCGGCGAGGCCCTGCGGCCCGACACGCTCATCCTCGCCCCGGGCGGCAGCCACCTGCGCCTGGCTGACGACGGCGTCGCGCGCCTCACCGACGAGGCAGCGGTCGGCGGCCTGCGCCCGCGCGCGGACCTGACGATCGCCGACGCCGCGCGGATCTACGGCGAGCGCCTGCTGCTCGTCGTCATGACCGGCATGGGCAAGGACGGCCTGGAGGGCGCACGCGAGGTCCGCGCCCGCGGCGGCCGGATCCTCGCCGAGGCCGAGTCGACCTGCACCGTCTACGGCATGCCGCGCGCCATCGTGGAAGCGCACCTGGCCGACGACGTCCTGCCCCTCGGCGAGCTCGCCGAGGCCATCGCGACCGAGACCGGATCATGAGCCTCGTCACGACGCGCGACGCCGCGACCGGCCGCGGCACCGCCGACGACTACGAGCCGTTCTGCCTGGCGATCCGCCGGCTGTGCGGCATCGACCTGCTGCAGTACAAGCGCGGCCAGATGGAGCGGCGCATCCGCTCGTTCGTCGCCACGCGCGACGTGGACGGGCTCCTGGCCTACGCCGCGCGGCTGAAGGCCGACCGGGCCGAGCTCGACCGGTTCCTGGGCCGCGTGACGATCAACGTCTCGCAGCTGTGGCGCAACCCCGAGCAGTGGGAGGTCCTGGAGGAGACGGTCCTCCCCGATCTCGCGCGGACGGCGGCCACCCAGCCCCCGAGGATCCGCGCCTGGAGCGCCGGCAGCTCCTACGGCGCCGAGGCCTACACCCTGGCGGCGATCGCGCGCCGCGCCCTGCCGCGCGCGCAGGTCACGATCCTGGGCACCGACATCGACGCCCGCATGGTCGAGCGCGCCCGGGCCGGCGTGTTCACCGCCGAGGACGCGCGCGACGCGCCCACGGCGACGCTCGCCTCGCACTTCCAGATGGTCGACGGCGCCTGGCACGCCGGCGACGCGCTCAAGCGCATGGTGCGCTTCGAGACCGGCGACCTGCTGCGCGCCGCGCCGGCCGCGGGGTCCTACGACCTCGTGCTGTGCCGCAACACCGTCATCTACTTCAACGAGGACGTGCGCGACGCCCTGCACGGCCGCCTGGCGGACAGCCTGCGGCCCGGCGGTCGCCTCGTCGTCGGCGCCACCGAGCGCGTCTCGGAGCCCGCCCGGCACGGCCTCGAGCCCGAGTCCCCCTTCGTCTACCGGAAGTCGTGATGGACACCTCCGAGTACCTCCCGATGTTCCTGGCCGAGTGCCGGGAGAACCTCCAGGAGCTCAACCTCGCCGTCGTGCGCCTCGAGGAGGCGCCCGACGACCGCGACACGGTCGACGCGATCTTCCGGATCGCCCATTCGCTGAAGGGCATGGCCGCGACCATGGGCTTCGAGGGGATGGCGACCCTGACGCACAAGATGGAGGACGTCTTCGAGCTGCTGCGCCAGCGCGGCACCGGGCTGACCGGTGAGGTCGTCGACGTGCTGCTGGCCTGCCTCGACGCGCTCTCGGGCGCGGTCGACTCGATCGACGACGACGGCGCCGAGAGCCTCGACCCGGCCGAGCTGGTCGAGCGCCTCGGCGCGCTCGTCCGCGAGAAGGACGACCCCGAGGCCGCCGCGCCCGCGCCGGAGGTCGAGATCGCCGCGCCGCGGCTGGCGCCGGTCGGCGACGGCCGCGTGGTGCTCGAGATCCACGCCGTCCTGGGCGAGGACGCCCAGATGCCCGCCGTCCGCGCGTTCCAGGTCCTGGCCGCCGCCGCCGAGAACGGCGACGTCCTGCGCTCGAGCCCGACCGAGGGCGAGATCGACGGCTTCGACGGCCGCATCGTCGAGATCCTGCTGGCCACCGACCACGAGGTCGACGCGATCGCCGCCGCGATCCGCTCGGTGCCCGACGTCGCCGACGCCCGCGTGGCCGAGGCCGCCGTCGAGCCCGTCGAGGACGGCACGCCGCTGGCGGCCGTCGAGGCGGGCGATGCGCCCGCCGCGGCGATCGTCGCCGCGCCCGCCGGCGCCGCGGCCGCCGCCAAGAAGGGCGCGCACCAGACCGTCCGCGTCGATGCCGAGCGCCTCGACCAGCTCATGCACCTGATGGGCGAGCTCGTCGTGCAGCGCACGCACGTCGAGGCGCTGTCGCTCGAGGCCGACGTCCCGGGCCTCAGCCAGGCGATGCAGGAGCTCACCCGCTCCTCGCACGCCCTGCAGGCGATGGTCATGCAGATCCGCATGATCCCGATCGAGGCCGTCTTCATGCGCTTTCCGCGCCTGGTGCGCGACGTCGCCAGCAAGCTCGACAAGCAGGTCGAGCTGGACCTCGTCGGCAAGGAGACCGAGCTTGACCGCACGGTCGTCGACGCGATCGGCGACCCGCTGGTCCACCTGATCCGCAACTCGCTCGACCACGGCCTGGAGGCGCCCGAGGACCGGATCGCCGCCGGCAAGCCGCCGACCGGCAAGCTGACGATCGCCGCCCGCCACGCCGGCGGCAGCATCGCCATCACCGTCAAGGACGACGGCCGCGGCATCGACCCCGTGAAGGTCGCCGCGATCGCCGTCGAGCGCGGGCTCATCACCCGCGAGCAGGCCCAGCTCATCGACATGCGCGGCGCCATCGAGCTGCTCTTCGCGCCCGGCTTCTCCACCGCCGCCGAGATCGGCGCCCTGTCGGGGCGCGGGGTCGGCATGGACGCGGTCCGCGAGAAGATCCGCGAGCTCGGCGGCGAGGTCACGGTCACATCGGTCCTCGGCGAGGGCACCGTGAACGAGATCCGCCTGCCGCTGACGCTGGCGATCATGTCCGCCC
>NZ_DATHDY010000085.1:0-37185 GCF_035318805.1 Baekduia sp. | reverse complement strand
GCGGCGGCGATCGCGAAGTCGTAGTCCTCGCGCAGCAGCGCGACGAGCTGGTGCGAGTACTCCAGGCCGCCCTCGGAGGCGACCCAGTCGGACTGGCCGACGGGCGGGTCGCCGCGCAGCGCGAGCACGTTGTCGATGCCGGCCTCGCGGATCTCCTCGAGCGTGACGCGCAGCTCGTCGGTGGTCGCGCCGACGCAGGTGAAGTGCGCCATCGCCTCGAGGCCGTGCTCGTCCTTGATGTGGCGGACGGTCTCGACGGTCTTCTCGCGCGTGGTGCCGCCCGCGCCGTAGGTGACCGAGACGAACGAGGGCGCCAGCGGCGCCAGCTCGCGCAGGGCACGCTCGAAGTTCTCCTCGCCCTGCGGCGTCTTGGGCGGGAAGAACTCGAAGGAGAAGCTCGGCTCGTCGCCGGCCAGCAGCTGATCGATGCGCATCGCCCGACAAACCCTAACACGGCCGTGTCAAGGTTTGACGAAAGCCCCTGTGTGCAGGGACTATGCGGCGCTCGCCCAGCGCTCGGGCGTGCCGTCGAGGCGCTGCACGCGCCCGGTCGCCTCGAGGTGGAGCAGGTAGGACAGCGTCTCCGTCAGCCACCAGTTGGCGTTCAGCGGCGTGATCGCCTGGCCATAGACAAGCGGGATCGCGTCGTAGGCGGTCAGCCCGCCGTCGCGCGCGATCACCTCCTCGACCTTGTCGAGCCGCTGGCGCACCAGCGTCCGGTTGCCGTCGACGTGCGCCTGCACGTCGGTGAACGTGCGGCCGTGGCCGGCGAGGCAGAGGCGCGCGTCGAGCTCCTGGACGAGGTCGAGCGAGTGCAGGAACTCGCCGGCCGGATCAGGCGAGTAGCCGTAGTCGTAGTACAGCGACACGCGCCCGAGCAGGTGGTCGCCGGAGATCAGGATCCGGCGGTCCTCCTGGTAGAGGCAGACGTGCGACGGCGCATGGCCCGGCGTCTCGTAGACGCTCCACGTGCCGAGGTCGGTGTGCACCTCCACGCCCGGGACGAGCGCGCGGTGCGGCTCGACGATCCCGGCGATCCCGTAGTCCTGGCCGCGGCGCGCCTCGGTGTAGCGGCGCAGCGGCTCCTCCGGCACGCCGCTCTGGCGGGCGACCTCGATGCGGCGGTCGAACGCCGCCTCCGGGTCACGCGCCGCGCGCAGCATGTGGTCGTGGTTGGGGTGCATCCACAGCTCGCACCCGGTGCGCTCCACGATCGTCGCGGCCTGCCCGTAGTGGTCGGAGTGCGCGTGGGTGCAGACCAGCAGCCGCACGTGGTCGAGCTTGAGGTTGACCTGCGCGAGCGCACGCTCGAGATGGCCGAGCGACCCGGGCTCGTGCATGCCGGTGTCGACGAGCACGATGCCGTCGCCGGCGGCCAGCGCCCACGCGTTGCAGTGCGGGACCCCGGGCCACGGCAGCGGCAGACGCAGCCGCCAGACCCCGGGCAGGACGCGCTCTCCCCGGCCGACCTCGCGCTTGCGGCGTGCTTGGGACATCGCTTCTCAGCCTAGACTGCGCGCGTCGAGCACCGAGGAGAGAGGCGGCCGGGCCATGGGCAGCACCACAGGGACATCGGGAGCACGCAGGCGCGCGGTCCGGCCACGGCTCGCGCGGCTGATCGCGGGCCGGCCGGAGCCGATCGCGGCCGGCGTCTGGGTCCTGCGCGGCGGGTTCCCGAGCAAGGCCATGAACGTGTACTTCGTCCGCGACGGCGACGGCGTGCTGGTCTTCGACGCCGGCATCGAGGCGATGACCGACGCGGTCGCGCTCGCCGGCGCGCAGCTGGGCGGCATCACGCGGGTGGTCCTCGGCCACGCCCACGCCGATCACCGCGGCGTGGCGGCGGGCCTCGACGTGCCGGTCTTCTGCCACGCCGACGAGGTGGCCGACGCCGAAGGCGACGGCGGAAGCCACTACTTCGACCTCTCGCTGCTGCACCCGCACGGCCGCTTCCTGCTCGGCCGGCTGCTGCCGGTGTGGGACGGCGGACCGGCCTCGATCGCCGGGACCGTCGCGGAGGGCGACGACGTCGCGGGCTTCGAGGTCGTCCACCTCCCCGGCCACGCGCCGGGCCTGATCGGGCTCTGGCGCGCGAGCGATCGCCTGGCGCTCGTCAGCGACTGCTTCTACACGCTCGACCCGCAGACCGGGCTCCACGGTCACGCGCGCGTCCCGCACCGCGCGTTCAACCGCAACACCGAGCAGGCGCGCGCGTCGATGCGCAAGCTCGCCGGGCTGCAGCCGAGCGCCGCGTGGGCCGGCCACGCCGACCCGCTCACCGGCGACGTGCGCGGCCAGCTCGAGCACGCCGCCGCGACGACGTAGGCTGACAAGATGGGCCGCCGCAGCCGCCAGCGCGGGCGCACCGACAAGCTCGAGGCGCCGACCACCGACTACGCGTCGCCCGACGGGCAGGTGCTGACGCTGCGCGGCGCGCTCTCGCCGAAGTCGCGCGCGGAGTACGCCAAGGCGTCGGACCCGGCGCAGGCCCGCGCGGCCGCCAACGTCGAGGACGTCCGCGCCCGCGCGATCGAGTTCCTCTTCGAGCGCCTCGTCGCACGCTGGACCATCAGCGACGTCCCGACCGAGGGCGCCAAGGCGCTGCTGGCCCGCTACCGCGTGTCGACCCGCGACGAGCGCGCCTGGATCACCGGCGTGCTGCGCGAGCACTGCGCAGAGTGGTTCCCGGACGTCAGCGTGCCGTAGGACCGCTCGCCGGGGCTAGTAGCGTGCCCCGGCGTGCCGACCGTCGCCGACGTCCCTGATCGCCTGCTGCTGGGCTCCGGCCCGTCGCCGGTGCCACCGCGGATCCTGGAGGCGCTCGCCCATCGCACCGTCGGGCATCTCGACCCGGCGTTCGGTTCCCTGCAGGACGACGTCGCGGCCCTGCTGCGGGCGACCATGCGCACCGCCAACCAGGTCACGTTCCCGCTGAGCGCCACCGGCAGCGGCGGGATGCAGGCCATGGTGGACACGCTGATCGCGCCGGGCGACCGCGTCGTCGTCGGGGTCTGCGGCGCGTTCGGCGGGCGCATGGCCGACGCGCTGGGCCGCGCGGGCGCCGACGTCGTCAAGGTCGAGGCACAGTGGGGCACGGCGATCGACACGGAGCGGCTGGTCGAGGCGGCGAAGGAGCCGTGCGCCGCGCTGTTCGTCGTGCACGGCGAGACGTCCACCGGCGTCGCGCAGCCGCTCGACGGCCTCGCCGACGCTGTCCACGCCCACGACGGCCTCTTCCTCGTCGACTGCGTGACGTCGCTGGCCGGGCACGCGCTGGACCTCGACGCGGCGGGCGTCGACGCCGCGTTCTCCGGCACGCAGAAGTGCCTCAACGTGCCGCCGGGCCTGGCGCCCTTCACCGTCAACGAGCGTGCGCTGTCTCGCCTGCAGCGGCGCTCGTGGTACTTCGACCTCCAGGCCATGGTCGACTACTGGTTCGCCGACGGCCCGCGCGCCTACCACCACACAGCGCCCATCAACATGATCTATGCCCTGCACGAGGGGCTGCGAATGGTCCACGAGGAGGGGCTCGAATCCCGCTGGGCCCGCCACGCACGCGCGCACGAGGCGCTGCGCTCCGCCTTGTCGGTCCTCGGCTTCGAGCGCCTCGCGCCGCCCGGCGAGCAGCTGCACTCCCTGCTGGCCGTGCGGACGCCGGACACCATCGACGAGGCGGCCGTCCGCGGCGCGCTGCTGCGCGAGGACTCCATCGAGGTCAGCGGCGGCCTCGGGCCGCTGGCCGGCGCCGCCTGGCGCATCGGCGTGATGGGCGAGGGCGCGCGGCCCGAGCCGCAGGAGCGCCTCGTGCGGGCCACCGCCCGCCACACGGGCGGCGACGAGGCCGCCGCCGTCCGCGCCCTCGAGGACGCCTGGTCCGTCGCCGCATGACCGACGCCTATGACATGACCGAGGTCACCGACGTTCTCGACCCCGCCGCGTTCGCCGACCTGCTCGCCGGCTACTGCCTGGGGGTCCAGCCGGGCCAGCAGGTGCTGGTGCGCTCGACCACGCTCGCGGCGCCGCTGCTGGTGGAGCTGCAGCGCGCGATCCTCGATCGCGACGCGTGGGCCTTCCTGCGCGTCGAGCTGCCCGGCGAGGCCCGCAACTTCTACGACCACGCGCGCGACCGCCATCTCGACGAGTACCCGGCGCTGGCCTACGACGAGGCCCGCAAGATCGATGCGACGGTCGGGATCCAGGCGCCCGACGACGTGCGTGCGCTGGCTGACATCGACCCCGAGCTGATCGCCCGCTCGTCGCGCGGGCGGCGCGACGTGCGCGAGCAGATGCTCAAGAAGCGCTGGTGCTCGACGCTGTGGCCGACGCCCGCCAACGCGGCGCTGGCGGGCATGGAGCTCGGCGAGTTCGCCCGCTTCGTCCAGCGCGCGCTGCTGCTCGACCGTCCCGATCCGGTGGGCGGCTGGGGCGAGCTGCACCAGTTCCAGGCCGCGCTCATCGACCGGCTGGAGGACGCGCGCGAGCTCCGCATCGAGGCCGACGGCACCGACCTGCGCCTCGACGTCTCGCACCGCACGTGGGTCAACAGCGACGGCAAGCGCAACATGCCCTCCGGCGAGGTCTTCACCGGCCCCCACGAGGCCTCCGCCACCGGGCGCATCCGCTACACGATCCCGTCGGCGCCGGCCGGCGTCGACGTCTCCGGCGTCGAGCTCGAGTTCCGCGACGGCGAGGTCATGACCGCCAGCGCCGAGACCGGCGAGGAGTACCTGCGCCGCGCGCTGGCCACCGACGACGGCGCCCGGCGCCTGGGCGAGGTGGGCATCGGCACCAACTACGGGATCGACCGGCCTATCGGCGCGATCCTGTTCGACGAGAAGATCGGCGGGACGGTCCACACGGCGCTCGGGCGCAGCTATCCGGAGACCGGGGGGAAGAACGTCAGCGCCTTGCACTGGGATCTTATCTGCGATCTGCGCCCCGGTGGAAGATTGTCTGCCGACGGCGAGACGATCATGGAGAACGGAAACTTCCGTTGGCCGTTCGAACCGACCGGCCGATAGCGGCGGCGGATCTTGTCCCGCGCAGTCCTCCGCTATCGCCCGACGGGACGACGTCACCGCATCACGCCGCGCCAATCAGTCGTAGATGCTCTATGACGCAGGTTCAGACTCGGGGCGCAAACGCCCTGCCACGTCCGCAGGCAGCGTGTTCACCTGAGCGGCAACTTGTCGCACCGCATGCGCGGAATCCGCCGCGGTCACCAAGATGTAGACCTTTCGGAGGTCGTTGCCCGGAATCCGAAGGGCGGGCAGCCGGGCCTGCAACGCAAGTCGTGCGCCTTCCAGCTCGTCGGCCGTGCCGCTGAAGTTCAGCGTGACATTGAAATCGGGCACGCCGGAACCCTAATCGCGCGGGGTGATTGGCGACGGCCTCGACGCGCCGGCCTTCGAGTCTGCGGCGCGATTGAGCAACGTGATCCTCCGCTCATCCCCGACGGAAAGGGGAGTAATCGACGCCGCTTCGCGCGACGGAGGCTCGCGCGCAGGCAACCACTCCTCCTCGGGGTGCCGTTCACGCCAGAACATCTGCTCCTGGATGTTGAGGGCGTTCCACCACACGCCCCGGTTGCGCTGGAACTCGAGCGAGGCTTCAAAAAGCGCGTGGCGAGTTGGGTCGCTCCCAGGCGAATCGAGGTAGCCGCCGAGCAGCTCCTCCCCTCCACAGATGGCCCAGTCGCCGTTCGGGACGATCGTGCTTACGAGGGATGCGAGGCACGCCTTCTGTTCGGCGGGCGTGAGCGCGGAGAACTCGCAGATGAAGCTGCTCGGCCAGGTGTCCCAGACGTCCAGCGTCCCGTCGTAGCGACCTTTGCCGTAGTTGGCGAGGCGCAACGCGAGGGCGGTCGGTCAGCGCCGCTTGGAGCCGGTCACGGTGACCGACTTGGTCTTCTTCGCCGCCGCGCCGCCGGTCGGGGTGAACGACACCGAAACCGACACCTTCGCCTTCTTCGCCTTCTTCAGCGCGGCCTTCGCCTTCTTGCCCGGCGTCAGCGTCACCTTCAGCGTGCCCGCCTTCTTCACCGTGAGCGCCTTCGTGCTCGCGTAGGCGATCTTCTTCTTGCCGCTCTTGATCGTGGTGGTGATCTTCACCTTGCCCGTGCCCGGGAAGACGAGCGTGAGCGCGATCCGCGTCTTCCTGCTCACCTTCGCGCTCTCCAGCGTGAACGCGTTGCTCGGGACGCCGGTGAACGCGTTGCTCGGGACGCCGGTGCCCGACAGCGCGACCGGGTTCGGCGTGCCGCCGAGCGTCACGACCGCGTCGGCCGTGCGCGCGCCGGGCGCGGTCGGGGCGAACGTGAACGTGACGGTGCACGTGGCGCCCGGGGCCAGCGTGTCACCGCAGGTCGTGCTCGACCGGAAGTCGGGGCCGAGGCCGGTGACCGCGATCCCGAGCGTGCGCGTCTGGCCGGCGACGTTGGTCACGACGACGGTCTGGCCCGCGGCTGTCCGGCCGACGATCGTCGGTGCGAACGTCAGCGTGCCCGGGCTCACCAGGAAACCGGTCGAGACCGAGCCGCTCAGCGCGATCGTGTGGGCGCGCCCGGCGAGCTCGATCGTCGCGCTGCCGGCCTTGTCGCCGGCGGTCGTCGGGTGGAAGACGTACGACGCCGTGCAGCTGGCGCCCGGCGCGAGCACCGCGCCGCACGTCGTGCCGACGCCGAACTCGCTGGCCGGCGACGGGTCGGCCACGGCGGCGAAGAGCGAGAGCCAGCGGCCCGCCGTGTTGGTGACGGTGACCGTCTGCGGCAGGCTCGTCGGGCCGACCGCCGTCGTCGGGAACGCGAGGCTCGTCGGACCCACGGACACCCCGTCCGGCATCAGCGTCGTGCCGGGCCAGGACGGCACGCCCGTCAGGCCGGGCACGGCCGCCGGGAGTGGCTGGACGGGGTAGTGGCCGGCGGGCTGGTAGCCGTCGCCGAGCTCGCCGAAGTCGCCGAGGCCCGCGCATCGGACCTGGCCGGAGACGACGGAGCAGGCCGGCGGCTCGGGGTCGGTCGGGAAGCTCGCGGAGCCGGTGTCGACCGGGGCGTCGTCGTGCGCGATGCCGGTCGGCTGCAGGCCCCAGCACCAGACGTTGCCACCGGAGCGCTTCGCGCACGTGCGATAGCCGCCGACCTGCGTGCGCAGCTCGGTCGCGTCGGTGATGCCGGTCGCGACGGGCGTCGTCTGGGAGTCGGTCTGCGTCCCGTTGCCGAGCATCCCCCACCAGTTCGCGCCCCAGCACTTGACGGTGCCGCCGCCCACGATCGCACAGGCGTGCCAGGACCCCGCGACGAGGCTGGTCGTGCCGGTCGTGCCCGCCAGCGTCGTCGCGGTGGTGCCGAACCGGTCGCCCCAGCAGGCGACTGACGCGCTGCCGCCGAGCACCGCACACGTGGTGGCGTCCATCGCGGTGAGCTGTGTCGCCGCGATCGGGTTGGCGCCGTCGCTCACCGCCGCCGCGGGCGTCGAGCCGATGATGCCGGCGCTGTCGTCGCCGAGCTGATGGGCGACGTTGAGGCCCCAGCACCTCACGGTCGTGTTCGCGAGCACCGCGCACGCGTGCATCGAGCCGACGGCGACCCCGGTCGCCGTCGAGATCCCGGAGACCGGGCCGGGGACGGGACGGGCGTCGAGGCTTGAGCCGTCGCCGAGCTGGCCGAGGCTGTTGTCGCCCCAGCAGACGACGGCGCCCGTGCTGCGCATGGCGCAGCGGGTGCTACCGTTGCCGGCGACCGCGGTCGCGTCGGTGAGGTTGCTCACCGTCACCGGCGTGGCGGAGGAGCTGACCTTGCCCGTGCCCATGAGGCCGGCGGCGTTGTCGCCCCAGCACCGCGGCGAGCCGTCGCCGAGGCGCGCGCAGGTGGCGGTCGCGCCGGCCGCGATGTCGGTCGCGCCGCTGAGGCCCGACACGGCGACCGGCGTCGCGCTGTCGAGCGGCGTGCCCTGGCCGAGCTGCCCCTCGGAGCCCTGGCCCCAGCAGCTCACGGTCCCGCCGCTGCGCAGCGCGCAGACGTGCCGGCCGCCGACGGCGACGCGCGTCGCGTCGGTGATCCCGGGGATCGTGGCCTGGGTCACGGCCGGGTCGAACGGCATCGCGAGCTCGCCGTTCAGGCCGCGGCCCCAGCACACGACCCGCCCGTCGCGCCGAACGGCGCAGATGACGTTGTCACCGGAGGAGATCGAGACGGCGTCGGTCAGGTCGGACGCCACCGACGCGGTCTGCTTGCCCCAGCACGACACCGCGCCGCCGCGCGCGATGACGCACGAGTTCGCGTCGCCGCTGGCGACCGCGATCGCGTTCGCGGCGTGGCGCCCGTCGCCCTCCGGTCCGCCGAGCTGGTCGTTGCCCGACTGACCCCAGCAGGAGACGGTGCCGCCGGCGCGGATCGCGCAGGACGAGGCGCTGCCCGTGCCCACGGCGACCGCGTCGCTCGGACCGCCCGTCGGGGCGGTCGGCGCCGTGCCGGGCGTCCAGCACAGGACGCCGCCGGCCGCGCGGACCGCGCACGTCTGCGGGCCGTTGCCCGCGACGTCGACCGCGTCGGTGACGCCGGGGACGGTCGCGGGCGAGCCGCCGGGGGCACCCCAGCAGGCGACGGTGCCGTCCGCCTGCACCGCGCAGGCCTGCGGGTTGGTGCCGTCGGACCCGACGGCGATCGTGCCGGCGGAGGCGGCCGGCGCCGCGGCGACGAGGACGACGAGCGCGGCAAGCGCGCAGCGAAGGCTGGCGAAGGGAGCGCGGAGCATCCGGGAAGTGTACGGGCGACCACGGGCGACGCACCGCCTAGTAGTGGGGTCCTGGTGGCCGCCGCCAAGCGCGGCACCCCCCGCCGCTCTTCGATGAGAAGATCGGCGGGACGGTCCACACGGCGCTCGGAAGAAGCTATCCGGAGACCGGGGGGAAGAACCGGTCGGCGCTGCACTGGGACCTGATCTGCGACCTCCGCCAGGGCGGCCGGCTCACGGTCGACGGCGTGACCGTCCAGGAGAGCGGGCACTTCACGCTGTGATGCGCGCCGGCGTCGAACCGGGCGCTTGGCACCGGCTCGGCGGCTCTGCAGGCGTCGGCCGATGGTCGTTCATCTGCGGAGGTGCCCTGGGTAATGCATTGCACAACTCGGTTCGTCGAAGATGATCAACAACGATGTGACAGGCGCCACTTCGCGGAGCGAGTAGGCGCGATCTCCCTCGCAGCGCTCGCCGTGGGGCCGGATAGTGTCGGTTATTGCCGTCGTTATCTGGTATTGTGACGGGTATATGCGGCATTCGGTTCCATCCCAGGTTCGTCGTTCGCTGCGAGAGGTCGCCGATGATCTGGCTGCGTGGCGCAAGCTGCGCGGGTTGACGCAGGCCCAGCTGGCGGACCGGTCGGGTGTTCATCGCGACACGATCAGCCGACTCGAGCGTGGAGACGGAGGGATCAGCCTGGAGAACCTCCTCCGGGTGCTGCGCGGGCTCGGCGTGCTTGAGAGCGTCACGCGAGCGCTCGACCCGCATGAGAGCGATGTGGGGCGCTTGCGGTCTGATGAGCAGCTGCCACAACGGGTCCGACCCAAGCGCCTGAGCGGCGATGGCTGACACCGTGGTCGACGTCCACGTGGTCGTGGGCGCCGAGGAGCTCTTGGCCGGCCGGATATGGTCGCGCCGTCGTCGCGGGAGCGAGTCGGCGTCGTTCACCTATGACAACGCCTATCTCGCCCACCCCGCCGCTTACGCCCTGGAGCCGGGGTTGCCGCTTGCGGCAGGGCAGCAGCAGACGCCCGGTGAGCGCGCCACGTTCGCGGCCTTCTCTGACTGCGCACCCGACCGCTGGGGCCGTCGGCTGATCCAACGCGACGAAGAGCATCGCGCGGAGCGCGACGGCGATGCCGAGCGCAGCTTCGGTGAGATCGACTACGTGCTCGGTGTCCGGGACGACCTCCGGCAGGGGGCGCTGCGCTTCCGTGACCCGGACGGCGGTCCGTATCTCGCCGAAGAGCAGCGAGGCATCCCCCACCTGCTCGACCTCGGAGCGCTGCTGGGCGCGGCCGATCGGCTCGAGCGGGACTCGGCGACCGAAGACGAGTTGCACCTCTTGCTCCAAGGGGGAAGCTCTCTTGGCGGCGCGCGACCCAAGGTTCACGTCCTCGACGCCGACGGGCGGATCGCCATCGCCAAGTTCCCGAGCCCCTCCTCCGACGACTGGGACGTCATGCGGTGGGAGTCCGCGGCCCTGCGACTGGCGCGCGATGCCGGCATCCGCGTTCCCGACTTCCACCTCCACGACGTCGGCGGGACCGCGGTGCTGATCGTCGACCGGTTCGATCGCGCGGGCGAGCAGCGCGTCGGCTACGCCAGCGCGATGACGATGCTCGAACACAGCGACGGCGACCACGGCTCCTACCTGGACATCGCCGACGTGATCGAGACCGAATCGCCACGTGCCGGCGACGACCTCCGCGAGCTCTGGCGACGGATGGTGTTCTCGGTACTCATCCGCAACGTCGACGACCACCTGCGCAATCACGGCTTCCTCCGCGAGACGACCGCGGGCTGGACCCTGTCTCCCGCCTTCGACCTCAACCCGGACCCGCGCCCGGGACCGAAGCTCCTCAATACCGCCATCGACTACGACGCGCGCGAGGCGCGCATCGACCTGGCGCTCGACGTCGCCGGGTTCTTTCGCCTCACCGAGCAGGAGGCTGCCGCAGTGCTCGCCGAGGTCATGGGCGCGACGCGCGGGTGGCGGCGGGCCGCGACCGAGGCGGGACTTGGCTCCAGCGAGATTGATCGTATGGCGCGTGCGTTCGAGCACGAAGAGGCCGAGCGCGCACGCGTCGTGGCGTCCCGCGCGGGGCACTAGCGCCGCTCGACGAACGCTGAGGGCCTCTGCCCGCCAGGACGGCAGGAGCCTTCCGCCGGTGCCGCGGGAGCTTGCGCGCCCGCTCGCGCTGCTCCGACCAGCGACATGACAATCACCACCAGGGCGAGGCCCTCGAGCACGGTCATGGGTGGCATTGGAAGCTGCTTGGGAGACTCGGGCAGCCGGATCGCGCGCTCCATCAGCGTGGCGAGCCGTGCGCCGCGGCATTGCGCTGCTTCGAGGAGGAGCCGCTGGAACGTGGCGCCGATGCAGAAGATCATGATCAAGACGATGGCCGCGGCCAGCCGTGGGAAGAACCGGCGGCCGAGGTCCATCGCGGTGAAGAGGTCCGGGTGGGGCACGATCCGATGGCGCTTGCGCTTCGGGAGTGTCTCCGGACCTCTTCGTCGAGCACCGCGCTCACGAAGGACACGGTGATGTCATCAGCATCTTCGCCCTCGCCGGTCACCGTCGCCTGCAGCTGCAGACATTTTGCGCGGATTCGCCTCACAACTTCCCCGTAGCCATCACGGAGCGTCACAGAGCGCCCTCTTGGAGATCCGCGACCGAGCCGGCGAGGATCGCTCGAGTCGCTTGCTCTGCGATCGGCGGCGGCCGACGACCTAGACGGCGGCGGACGAGGGGGAGGCCACGATCTCCGTGGCGCCGTTGAAGGCGTCTCTGGTGAGCGTCGGGCCGGTGGTGGCGTTGGTGGTGACGATCTCCGTGCGGCCGTTGAAGACGTCTCCGGTGAGCGTCGCGCCGGTGACCGTGGCGACGGCCGTTGGGGGCGGTGTGGCGGCGCCGGCTTGGGCGGCCGGCGCGGCGATCGCGAGCGCGGTGACGACGGCGGCGACGACGGCAGCGCGTCTTCCGATCCAAGCGGGGCGTCGACCTGTGTCTCGAGTGGACATCTGTGCTCCTCGGTTCGAGATGATCTGTGGCATGTCTCGATGGTCCCGCCGACCACCGGGTGTTTCCACTCCTCCTGAGCAGTGATCGATTCCGGTGTGGAATCAACCGGCGTGGGTGCCGAGCCAGCGCCAGAACGCTCGGGACGGTGGAGCCGGCGCCGCGGACGCTGGGCGCTTTAGCAATACGGCCATGGCCGTGACGGCGCCGGTCGTCGGGACGACCTTCCCTGGCCATCCGGCCGACGCGCGGCGTGCGTCGGTCTGGGACGTTCGTAGGGATGTTTGACTTGAGTCGTCGCGAACTGCTGGGCGCAGCGGGTGCGGTGGCCGCAGCCTACGTCGTGGAACGCTCCTAGCTTGGCGTCGGTCGCCAATCCGCTGGACGGTGGCGAGCTGGCGGCGTTCGTCGCGGCGTTCGAGGCGGGAACCATGCACGGTGCGGCCGATGCGCTGCAGCTGACGCAGTCGGCGGTGACCAAGCGGATTCAGATGCTTGAGCGGCGCGTCGGGGGTCGGCTGTTTGAGCGTGGACGGTTCGGGGTGCGCCCGACCGAGCTGGGCTCCACGGTGTATCCGGCAGCGAAGCGTGCGCTGGAGGCGCTGGGAAGTGTCGTCGAGCTGGTCGAGCTGTCGCGCGCTCAGGGGAGCGTGGATCTGCGGTTGAGCGCCAGCCAGACGATCGGGGAGTTTCTGCTGCCTGGGTGGCTGGCCGACTTTCGTCGCGAGCGTCCCGAGGTCCACCCGCGGCTTCAGGTCGTCAACTCGCACGATGCACTTGAGGCGATCCGCGAGAACCGCAGCGAGATCGGTTTCGTCGAAGGACCGGACTCCCCGGCGGGCTTGCAGGCGCTCACGGTCGCTCGTGATGAGATCGTCGTTGTCGTGGCGGCCGAGCATCCGTGGGCGGGTCGGCGTGCCGTGACGCCACGTGATCTCGTGGGGGAGTCGTATTTGGCTCGCGAGGAGGCCGCGGGGACGCGCGCCGTTGCGACCGCCGCACTGGCGCGAGCGGGCGTCGACCTGAGCCCGGCGCTTGAGGCGGCCAGCATCCAGAGCCTCAAGCGGGCCCTCGTCGGCGGCGGTTTTACGCTGCTCTCGCGGTTGACGATCGAGGCCGAAGAGCGCGCCGGTGTCCTCGTCGGCCTACCCGTGCGCGGCGTCGACCTTCACCGCGAGCTGCGCGCGATTCACCGTCGGCGGCCGGCCTTGAGCGCGGGGGCGCGTGCGTTCTGGCGCTGGCTTGGCCGCCACACCGCCTGATTCCGCGTGGGCATTGGACACGGATCTGGAGCGGTGGAAGCGCTCGACGACGCTGATGCGTAGCCGAACCCGCCCGTACATCCGGCACGCCCTCCGCATGATCCCGTTGAGGATCGGTCGTGCTGGTGCGCCGCACAGATGTGCTGATCGGCTGCTCGCTGGCCACCGGCCGCCGACGGGTCATGTGGGTCATCGACCGCCACGACCGCTTCTACGAGCAGATCCGCATTCGCGGCGCCTGGGTGGCCTACGTCGTCAACAACGGCGAACGCTCGGACCACACGCAATGGCTCTACCGCGACGATGCCACTCACGCCCACCGGCGCGAGCTACGGCTCACCGGAGCCGTCGCGGAGGTCGCAGTCGGCCCGGCCGGCACGATGGCCTACCTCGCCGGCGGCGCCCCGTCGCTGCAACTGCTGCTCGACCGCCGCGGCGCCGCGGTCTTGCTCGTCGACCAAGGCTTCGAGCTGCGCTCCGTGCGCTTCGCCGCCGACGACCGCCTGACCTGGCACCACAAGACCACATCGATGACCGCGGGCATCAACGCCCCCGACCACTGCGCCACCGGCCACGACAGCGGCGCGCTCGCGCTCGCCGTGACCCACACGGCCACCTCCGCGACCGTCTGCTGGCGCGCCACCGGCGCCACCCGCACCCTGACCGCCGACCCGATCACGCGCGTCGCCGTCGGCGGCTCCTGGCTGGCCGTCGGCACCGGCACCGGGCAGATCCTCACCGCCGACGTCCTCAGCAGCGCCGGCGAGACGATCCCCGCTCCCGACGCCGGCGAGTGGATCCCCGCTCCCGACGTCGACGAGCTCGCCATCGACGCCCACGGCTCCGTCGCCTGGACCACTCCGGGAGACGCCACGCACCCTGCACAGGTCTGGGCCCACGACGCCGCGGGCACCCGCCAACTCGGCGCCGAGGAATCCCTCGGCTACCTCGGCTTCGACGGATCCGCCCTCCGCTGGGGCAACCACAGAACCACCCTGCAACCCTAGGCTGCGCAAGCGTGCGTCGGGCGCCCGCGACACGTCACGCGCGCCTGATCGGGCGGCAGCTTTGAGTCCGCGTGCCGGAATCCGGCGCGCGGCCGATACCGTGAGGCGAAATGAGCCGCCGCACGAAGATCGTCGCCACGATCGGTCCCGCATCTGGCAACCCCGAGACCCTCGTGCGGATGATCGAGGCGGGCATGGACGTCGCCCGCCTCAACTTCAGCCACGGCACCCACGAGCAGCATGCGGAGACCGCGCAGCTGGTGCGCGACGCGGCCAACCGCGCCGGGCGTCCGGTCGCCCTGCTGCAGGACCTCCCCGGTCCCAAGCTGCGCATCGGGCCGCTGGTCGAGGGCACGGTCGAGCTGAAGGTCGGCGACAAGGTCGTCTTCGAGTGCGGCCGTGACGACGGCCCCGGCGACGCCCGCCGCATGAGCATCAGCTGGGAGGGCCTGCCGCGCGCGATCGACCCCGGCGAGGTCCTCTACCTCGCGGACGGCTCGGTGCGGCTGCGCGCGACCGCGGTGCGCGTCCCCGAGCTGGAGGTCGAGGCCGAGGTCGAGGTCGGGGGCACCGTCGCGTCGCGCCAGGGCCTGAACATCCCGGGCCCGGCCGACGAGCTGCCCTCGGTGCCCGAGGAGGACTTCGCCCACCTCGAGGCCGGCATCCGCATCGGCGTCGACATGGTGGCCTTGAGCTTCGTCCGCCGTCCCGAGGACGTGCTGACCGTGCGCGAGCACACGCGCGTCCCGCTGATCGCCAAGATCGAGAAGCCGCAGGCCGTGGAGCTGGCCGACGAGATCGTCCGCGTCTCGGACTGCATCATGGTCGCCCGCGGCGACCTCGGGATCGAGCTGCCGATCGAGGAGGTGCCGATCGTGCAGAAGATGCTCATCGACCTCGCGGGAGCGCATGCGCGGCCGGTCATTACCGCGACGCAGATGCTCGACTCGATGGTCAGCTCGTCGCGCCCGACGCGCGCCGAGGTGGCCGACGTCGCCAACGCGATCCTCGACGGGACCGACGCCATCATGTTGTCCCAGGAGAGCGCCGTCGGGCTCTACCCGGTCGGCGCCATCGCGATGATGGACGCGATCGCCAAGCACACCGAGAAGCACGCGCCCTACCAGCGCTGGCGCGAGACGCGCGTCAAGCGCGACCACCGCGATCCGTCCTACACCGTCGCGCACGCCGCCTGTCAGGCCGCCAGCGAGCTGGGGCTCGACGCGATCGTGGTCCCGACGCTGTCGGGCCGCTCGGCGCGCCTGATCTCGGCCCACCGCCCCGACGTGCCGATCTACGCCCTCTCCCCCGGCCGCGAGACCGTGCGCCGGTGCATGCTGATGTGGGGCGTCAAGGCGGCGTCGATGAAGCGCCACGAGGTCACCGAGGAGCTGATCGCCGACGCGTGCCGGCGTGTCGTCGAGCTCGGCTGGCTGCGCCCCGGCCAGCGCATCGGCGTCACCGCGGGCCTGCCCAGCGGGCGCCCGGGCACGACGAGCCTGTTCCAGGTCCAGGAGCTCCAGGACCCGGGCCAGACCGTGCGCCGCCGGCGCGACTGACCGATTGTTAAGGGGTCTGACCCCTCAGCGAGGGGTGCGGAGGTCGCGGCGGGCGAGCAGGAGCCCGGCGAGCGCCATGGCGACCAGCACCACGAAGGCGGCGATCGCCTCCGGGGAGCCGAGGTCGTTCAGGCTGCCCCCGAGCGCGGTGTAGGCGAAGGCGCGCGGCGCGCACCCGAGCGCGGTCGCGCCGGCGAACGCCCCGAGCGTCACCGGTGACAGGCCGGCGGCGTAGTTGACCAGGTTGTAGGGGATGCCGGGCGCGAGGCGCGCGTAGAGCACCGAGAGGAAGCCGCGGCGGCCGACCCACGCGCGCAGCGCCGCCAGCCGCCGGCCCTGCAGGTGGTCGACCGCGTCGTGGGCCAGCCAGCGCGCGAGGCTGAAGGCCAGCACCGCGCCGACCGTCGCGGACGTGATCGAGACGGCGGTCCCCAGCGCCGTGCCGAAGAGCAGGCCCGAGGCGCCCGACAGCAGCGGGCCCGGGAACAGGCAGACGGTCAGCAGCGACGAGACCACGACGAACACGATCGGCCCGGCGACGCCGTAGCCGTCGACCCAGCCGCGCACGCGCTCCGACGACAGCGACCCGCTCGACGCCACCGCCACGAAGGCGCCGACCATCAGCGCCGCGAGGAAGCCGAGGCGCAGCAGCGCCCGGCGGCGCTCACCGGGCGTAGAACTCGGCCTCCTCGCGGCCGAGCTCGGTCACGGGCTCGTCGCCGTAGACCCACTCGCGGGCGATGCGGTTCCAGTTCGCGGTCGCCCGCAGCTGGCTGATCACCGCGAGGGTCAGCATCTCCAGGCGGCGCCCGAAGAGGTGCTCGGGCGGCAGCGTCTCGTGGCGCATCTTGCCCCACCAGCGCGAGCGCGGATCGCTCATCTGGATCATCACGTCGGTGGCGATGTCGGGCGTCAGCGCCATCTCGGCGTCCAGGGTGTACCAGCCGGTGAGATCCGTGAACTGCTCAAGGATCGAGTCGGCGTCGTAGTACTCGGGCTGCCCGAGCCAGCCCCCGCGGTGCAGGTGCTCGATGAGGTCCTGCCCGCGCCCCTCGATCCCCAGGCGCTGCGTCTGCAGCTCGTACTCGGCGACGTCGTCGGAGATCCGCTTGAACAGGCCGAAGTCCAGGAACGCCATGCGGCCGTCGTCGAGCAGCAGGCAGTTGCCGGGATGCGGGTCACCGCTGAACTGGTGGTGGCGGTACATCGAGCCGAAGTAGAACCGGAAGATGATCTCGCCGATCCGGTTGCGCTCCGCCTCGGAGCAGGTCTTGAACTCCTCGAAGCGGCGGCCGGTGACGTACTCGCTGACGATCACGCGCTCGTGGCTGAGCGACGTGTACACGTCGGGGATGACCACGAACGGGTGCCCCTTGTAGATGCGCGCGAGCGTGCGCTGGTTCTGCGCCTCGAGCTCGTAGTCGAGCTCCTCCTCGATGCGCCCGCGGATCTCGGCGCCCAGCTCCTGCGGATCGAGCCCGGGCGCGACGCTCTTCATCAGCCGCAGGATGATCCCGAGGTTCTGCAGGTCCGAGCGCACCGCGCGCGCGACGCCGGGGTACTGGACCTTGACCGCGACGTCCTTGCCGTCGTAGCGCGCGCGGTAGACCTGGCCGATCGACGCCGCCGCGATCGGCGACGGGTCGAAGGACTCGAAGACCTCGTCGAGCGTCTCGCCGTACTCCTCCTCGAGGACCTTCTTCATGTCCTTGAACGAGACCTTCGGCGCCGCGTCGCGCAGCTTGGCCAGCTCGGCCTGGAACTCCTCGCGGAACTCCTCCGGCACGAGGCCGACGTCCAGGAACGACATCACCTGGCCGAGCTTCATCGCCGCGCCCTTCATCGTGCCCAGGGCGGCGACGATCTGCTTGGCCGTCTCGACCTGACGGCGCGCCATGGCGTCCTGGGCGGCGTCCTCGTCGCGCGTCAGGTTGGCCGCGCGCGTCGCGGCCTGCTTGGCTCCCTGCGTCGCGGCGAGGCGCCCGACCTTCGCGGCGCGCGCCCATCGCGAGGTCGGGATGCGATCGTCGCGCGCCATCAGGCGCCGCGCTGCACCTGGCTGCCGGGCACGATGTCGTCGCGCCCGTCCGGCCAGCGGACCCACGCCTTGTGGCCCCCGTCGTAGTCGTCGCCGAGCAGGACGAGCGTCGCGGGCTGGCCGAAGGCCGTGCACGGCTCGTCGCCCTCGGGGTCCAGCCCGCGCCACACGCGGATGAACGAGTTGGTGTCGAACTCCTCGGCGACCGTCGACGGATCGGTGTGCCCGGGCTGGATCACGGTCTCCGGCGGCAGGGCCATGAGCGTGTCCATGATGGAGGACTTGAGATCGGCGTACGACGTGCTGCCGGGCGCGCGCACGCCGCCGACGGAGTTCTTGAAGAGCGTGTCGCCGGTGAAGACGTTGCCCTCGACCAGGAGCCCGAGCATCCCGGCCGTATGCCCGGGAATGGCGAGGGTCTGCACGTCCAGGCCACCGGCGTGGACGGTCTCGCCGGCGTCCATCGTGCCGGTGGCGCTCGGGACGTCGGCGCGCTCGGCCGGATGGATCAGCACCTGCACGTCGGGCCAGCGCTCGAGGATCTGCCCGACCTCGGAGACGTGGTCGCCGTGGTGGTGGGTCAGCAGGACGTGCGTCGGCGTGAGGTCGTGGCGCTCCAACGCCTCGAACAGGGGCTCCATCGGGCCGCCGGCGTCCACGAAGAACGCCTCGCCGCCTTCCCCGGCGGCCACGAGGTAGGTGTTCGAGAGGAATGTCGGATGCATGGAGCGCTCGAGGATCATGCGGGTAGATTGACAGTCTGATGCCCGAGCTCATCCACACCTGTTACCGGATCGGCGACATCGACCGATCCGTCGCGTTCTACGAGGCCCTCGGCTTCGAGGAGCGCCGGCGCATGGACCTGCCCGACGGAGCCATCAACGTCTTCATGGGCATTCCCGGCGACGGCGACCGCCTCGAGCTGACCTGGAACCCCGGCGTCGAGTCCTACGACCTCGGCACGGGCTACAACCACATCGCGCTGACCGTGCCCTCGCTCGACGACACGCTCGGCGAGCTGTCCAAGAAGGACATCGGCCCGGAGAAGCCGCCCTACCACGTCGGCCAAAACGGCCCGTTGATCTGCTTCGTGCGGGATCCGGACGGCTATCGCATCGAGCTGATCCAGCGCGGCGGCGGGGTCTAGGCCAGGCGACCCTCAGCATCGCTGCTCAGCAGACGATGTACTCGATGAACACGAGCGAGGCGGTCGGGTTGTAGACGAGGTCGCCGCCACCGCTTGACGAAATCGTGACGACGCCCGATGCGCCACCCGTGGTTCCGAAGAGCGCGTTGCAGGCCGGCGAACCGTCCCAGCTGGCGCCGAGCGTCTGCGAGAATCCGGTGACGATCGAGAGCTTTCCCGTGTCGTTGTCGTACTTGAACTTGTAGGATCCGTGGCTCGGCAGCCAATTGTTGTAGATGCTGAAGCCGCAGCCTCCGCTGGCGGCTGAGCAGCTGAACCCGTACGCCTGACCGGTCACGACCACGGGGTGGTAGTCCGCCGAGTTGGCGTCGTTCGTCACGTTGGCACAACTGCTCACCGTCGCACCATTGCTCCCGACGGTGCACGAGGAGAAGACCGGCGTCTCGTCGGCCAGGTGCACCCACGTGCCGGCGGCCGGTCCATCGGGGCCGAAGACCTTGCCCGAGAACGATGTGCTTGCGCAGTTGATTGTGACGTTCGTCCCGCCTGAGCCGACCGTCGGGTCGATCAGGATCGAGGCGCCTCCGCCGCTGGCCGACCAGGCGGTTCCCGCCGCCGATCCGGTGCTCTTCCACCCCATTGTCGCCTCCGCCGAAGACACTCCGGCCGATACGAGCAGCATGGCAAGCATAAGCACCTTCAACCCACGAGGCATGACTGCCCCTTTCGATGGAGACGTACCGTCACCTCGGCTGAGAACCCTGTGAGGATCTCAGAGCGGTTGTGGCGGCGCCAGAGCCGGCTGGCATGAGGAGAGCGCGCTGCGGTCCTCGGCTGTCGTTCATTCGACTACCAAACGGAGATCGCATCGAGCGCGATCCGGAAGGCGTTGCACGGGCAGAGTCGGGTCATTGTGCGCCGGGGTCGGTGTGAGCCTCGGCCCTCAGCGCGCATGCGTCGTCAGACCTCGCGAGGGATACTCATGCGGATGCGTCCCGGCCCCGCACCTACGAATCGACGCCAGCCGTCGTTCACCCGACAACTCGACGGCGGCGGGGTCTAGGCGACCCCGCGCATGCTGGACGCCGCGCACAAGCTGATGCTGCAGGCGGTTGCGCAGGGGCGGGCGCCGGCCGAGCCGCCGCCCGCCCTGCGACGCCTCGAGGCGACCGGCCTGGCCGTCTTCGTCGACGGCACGTGGGCCGTCACGGAGGCGGGCCGCGTGGCGCTGGCCTCCGAGAGCGACACGGGCTCCGACATCAAGGCCCGCATCACCGCCTGGTTCACGACGTAGCGAGCGCGAGCACCGCGTCCAGCCCGTGCGGTTCGCCCGCCCGGCTCATCGGCAGCAGGAGCGTGCGGATGCCCAGCGCCGTCGCGCCGCCGTCGGCCGACGGGTGGTCGCCGACCATGAGCGTCGCGTGGGGCGGGGAGTCGAGCGCCGCGCACGCGGCGCGGAAGATCGCGGGATCCGGCTTGGCGGCGCCGACCTCGTAGGAGAGCACGCACGCGTCGAGGTGCTCAAGGACGCCGACAGCGGCGAGCGCGGGCCGGATGTCGAAGCCCACGTTGCTGACCGCGGCCGTCCGGATGCCGCGGGCGCGGAGGCTCGCCAGGACCGGGGCCGCGTCGGGGTACGCGGTCCAGCCGGCGGGGTCGAGCCCGTCCTCGTACAGCGCCTCCGCCAGCCGCGGATGCGGGAGCACGACCGTCGACAGCAGCCCCACGTACGCCGCGCGATGCGCAGCGGGGTCCAGGTCGCGGCCGGCGTAGGCGGCGGCCAGCTCCGGCGGCACGGTCGCCGGATAGGGGCCGCCCGGCCGTCCCGCGGCCTCGAGCTCCTCGCCCAGCGCGCTCGCCTCGTCGGCGCCGAGCGTCAGGCCGACCGCGGCCGCCGCCCGCGACAGCCATCCGCTGCGCTCGGCCGGCATCGTCAGCGTGCCCGCCACGTCGAACAGCACGGCCTGCAGTGGCTCGCTCATGACCCGTACCGCCGCGCCGTGGCGCAGCCGCGCTAGGAGGCCACGGCCGCGGCGCCGGGCACGGTTCCCGCGGGCGGCATCGTCTCGGCGAGCACCGCGCGGTGGGTCGGGCGGGCCGCCTCCCAGCGGGCGCGGCCCTCGGGGGTGAGGTGCGCGAAGATGCCGCGGCGGTCGTTCGCGCACATCGCGCGGTGCACGAGCCCGTCGGCCTCGAGGCGCCCGATGAGGCGCGACAGGGCGCTCTGGCTCAGGCAGACCGCCCCGGCAAGCTCCTGCATGCGGCTGCCGAACTCGTCGGACGTCGTCGCGAGGTGCTCCAGCACCTCGAACTCGCTCAGCCCGATCCCGTGCTCCTTCTGCAGCGCCTTCTCGAGGGCGTGGCAGACCCGGGCGTGGCACTGGGACACGTCCCGCCACGTCGCGACCAGTTCGGAGTCCTCACGGACGACCTCGGACACCGGAGGCATTATACCGGACCCGAACAATATTTGCCTTCACAATTCTTGCACATGCATTGCTTGCGCATGCATGTATTGTACCGGCATGGCCTCACCCTCCTCCCCTTCGCACCACGTCACCGACGGCCGCTGGGACGCCCGCCTCTGGGGCGCGCTCATCCTCCTCTGCGGCGTGGTGTTCCTCGACGGGCTCGACGTCTCCATGGTCGGCGTCGCCCTCCCCTCCATCCGCCAGGACCTGGGCCTCTCGACCGCGCAGCTGCAGTGGATCGTCAGTGGCTACGTGCTCGGCTACGGCGGCCTGCTGCTCCTCGGCGGCCGGGCGGCCGACCTGCTCGGACGCCGGCGCGTCCTGCTCATCGGCCTCGTGGTCTTCACCGCGGCGTCGATCTTCGGCGGCCTGGTCAGCGACCCGAACCTCCTGATCGCGACCCGCTTCCTCAAGGGCGCAAGCGCCGCGTTCACCGCGCCGGCCGGGCTGTCCTACATCACGACGACGTTCGCCGAGGGCCCGGCGCGCAACAAGGCGCTGAGCGTCTACGCCGCCACCGGCGCCTCCGGCTTCTCCTCCGGCCTGATCCTCGGCGGACTGTTGACCGAGGCCGGCTGGCGCTGGACGTTCCTGCTCCCCGCCCCGTTCGCCCTGGCGATCCTGCTGCTGGCCCCGCGCCTGCTGGTCAAGGACCAGCCGGCCGAGCGCACGCGCGGCGCGTTCGACATCGGCGGCGCTGTCACCATCACGGCCGGCATGCTCCTGCTCGTGCGCACCGTCGTGCGGGCGCCGGAGATCGGCTGGGCCTCGGCGGGCACCGTCGTCTCGTTCACGATCGCCGTCGCGCTGCTGGCCGCCTTCGTGGCGATCGAGCGGCGCGTCGCCCAGCCGCTCGTGCGGCTCGGGATCTTCCGCTCCGGGCACATCGTCCGCGCCAACCTCGGCGGGATGGCCGTCTTCGGCGGGTACGTCGGCTTCCAGTTCGTGGCGACCCTGTACCTCCAGGGCGTGCTCGGCTGGTCGGCGCTGGAGACGGCGCTGGCGTTCCTGCCGGCGGGTCTGCTGGTGGCCTTCGGGGCTCCGCGCGTCGGCGCACTGGTCGAGAAGTTCGGCTC
Source organism: Baekduia sp. (assembly GCF_035318805.1). Lineage (GTDB taxonomy): Bacteria > Actinomycetota > Thermoleophilia > Solirubrobacterales > Solirubrobacteraceae > Baekduia. The sequence goes on along the minus strand of NZ_DATHDY010000085.1, from coordinate 14,868 downwards.
AGCCGCCGTCGTCACCGCCGCGTTCGTCGCCTTCGCGGTGGGCTACGCGCTGTTCCTCCGCGCCGGCGAGAACCCCAACTACATGCTGGTGATCCTGCCCACGATGCTCCTCCTCGGGACCGGCTTCGCGCTCGGCTTCCCGACGCTGAACATCCAGGCGACCAACGGCGTGGCCGACCACGAGCAGGGCCTGGCCTCCGGCCTGGTCAACACCTCGTTCCAGGTCGGCGGCGCGATCGTGCTGGCCGTCGTCAGCGCGGTCGTCGGCAACGGAACGGCCAGCGGCGCCGACGCGCAGTCGTTCCTCGACGCGTCCCACACGGCAGTGGGAGTGGTGACCGGCGTCGCCCTTCTCGGACTGGTCACGGCCCTCAGCGGCCTGGCCTGGCGCCGGCGCCCCGCGCTGGCGGTCGAGAACCTCGGCGCCTGACGTACCTGACCCCTCCCTCCTCCCCACAGGCTCCGGCCCGGCCGCGCGACCGCGCGGCCGGGTCGACCTGTACCCGCAGCCCGGTCTAGTCTCAGACCTCGCATGGCCGACGAACGCCGCATCGCCGTCTGCGACCTGGGGTCCAACTCCTTCCGCCTGGTCGTCTTCACCGCCGCCGAAGGGTGGTGGCGCCGCACCGACGAGATCCACGAGGCGGTGCGCATCGGCGCCGGCCTCGCCGAGACCGGCCGGCTGAGCGCGGCGGGCATCGCGCGCGCGCTGGCCACCGCCGAGGTCTTCGCCCACTTCTGCGCGGCGACCGGCATCACCGAGATCGACGCGGTGGCCACGAGCGCGATCCGCGACGCGTCCAACGCCGAGGAGTTCCTCGACCGCTGCGCGCTGCCCGTCCGCGTGCTCAGCAAGGAGGAGGAGGCGCGCATGGGCTACCTCGCCGCGGTCAACTCCACCACCTTGGCCGACGGCGCCGTGCTCGACCTCGGCGGCGGCTCGATGCAGCTGGTCCGCGTCGCCTCGCGCCACGCCGTCGAGCTGCAGTCCTGGCCGCTCGGTGCCGTGCGGATGACCGAGCGCTTCGGCCTCGGCGACGGCCCGGCCTCCAAGAAGCAGCTGAAGGCCCTGCGCGACTTCGTGGCGCAGCAGCTCGCAGACGCGCCGTGGCTGCCGAAGTCCGGCCAGCGGATGGTCGGCATCGGCGGCACGGTCCGCAACCTCGCCGCCGCCGTGCAGCGCGCCGAGGGCGTTCCGGAGTTCGGCGTGCAGGGGTTCGTGGTGGAGCGGCAGGCGGTCGGCGAGCTCGTCGATCGGCTCGCCGCGCTGCCGGCGGCCGGCCGCGCCAAGATCCCCGGCATCAAGTACTCGCGCGCCGACCTGATCCTCGCCGGCGCCGCCGTCGTGGAGGCCGTGCTGGACATCGGCGGCTTCGACGCGCTCGAGGCGACCGAGGCCGGCCTCCGCGAAGGCGTCTTCTTCGCCCGCCACCTGGCCGGCGATCCGCCGCTCTTCGACGACGTGCGGCGCTCGTCGGTGCTGAACCTCGCCGCGCAGTACCACGTCGATCCCGCGCACACCGAGCACGTCGGGCGCCTGGCGCTCGGCCTCTTCGACGACCTCGCCGCCGCCGGGCTGCACGCCGGCGACGCGCGGGAGCGCGAGCTGCTGTGGGCCGCGTGCGTGCTGCACGACATCGGGATGAGCGTCGACTACGACGACCATCACAAGCACTCGCGCTACCTGGTGCTGAACTCGGGCCTGCCCGGCTGGGACCAGCGCGAGGTCGCGCTCATCGGTCAGGCCGTTCGCTTCCACCGCAAGGGCATGCCCGCGCTCGGCGCCTTCGAGAAGCTGATGCACGACGGCGACATGGCGATCCTCGACCGCTGCGCGCTCCTGCTGCGCCTGGCCGAGGACCTCGAGCGCAGCCGCGACCAGCTGGTGCGCGAAGTGCACGTCGAGCTCGAGGACGCGCAGGTCCGGCTGGGTCTTCACGCCGACGGCGACGTCCGCGTCGCCCGCTGGGCGGCGAGCCGCGAGACCGAGCTGTTCCGGCGCGCCTTCGCGCGCGACCTCATGGTCGCGGCGGCCGGCGCCGCCTAGCCACACCGCGCGCAGCGCCATAGGCTGCGCGTCGTGGGCAGCCTGGAGACAGGGGCACTCGTCGGGCGCCGCGTCGAGCTGCAGCGGCTCGCGGCGGTCGTCGACGGCCGGCCCGCCGGCCGCGGCGCCGCGCTGGTGGTCGAGGGTCCGCCCGGCGTCGGCAAGAGCGCGCTTCTGGCAGCGATCCGCCCGGCCGGCGGCACGGTGCTGAGCGCGACGGGCGCCGAGACCGAGATCGACCTGCCCTTCGCCGGCCTGGCCGAGCTGCTGCATCCGGTGCTCGGGCGGCTCGACGCGCTCGCGCCGGTGCAGCGCGCGGCGCTGCGCGGAGCGCTGGCCCTCGACGCCCCGGCGCCGGTCCAGGACCGCGGGCTCGTCCTCCACGCCTTCGTGGCGCTGCTGCGCGCCGTGACGCAGGACGGGCCGCTCCTGCTCTGCGTCGACGACGTGCAGTGGCTGGATCCGTCGTCGCAGGAGGCGGTCGCCTTCGCCGCGCGCCGGGCCGAGCGCCTCGGCGTCGCGGTCGTCGTCGTGCGGTCGCTGCGCGGCGCGCCGGTCGAGCCGTGGCCGGGTGTCCCACGCCTGGTGCTCGGCGACCTGGCGCGCGCCGACGCGCTGGCGCTCGCCCGTGCCCGCGGCGTCACCCCGGCCGTCGCCGAGACGCTCGTCGACGCCCTCGGCGGCAACCCGCTGGCGCTCACCGAAGCGCCCGCGCAGCTGACCGCCGACCAGCGCGCCGGACGCGCCGCGCTGCCCGAGCCCCTACCCGCGGGCGAGCGCCTGCAGCGCGCCTACGCCGAGCGGCTCGCCGAGCTGCCGGCGCCCGCCCGGCGCGCCTTGGTGCTGCTCGCCGCCAGCGGCGACGGCGCCGCGGGTCCGCTGGCGGCGGCCCTGGGCGCCGGGATGGTCGCCTTCGGCCCCGCCGAGGAGGCCGGCCTGGTCGCCGTCGCGCCGCGCCAGGTCCGGTTCACCCATCCGCTGGTGCGCACCGCGGTTCTGCAGGACGCGGGCGCGGCGGCCCGGCGCGCGGCCCATCGGGCGCTGGCCGAGACCGTGCCGGAGCACGAGCGGGCGTGGCACCGGGCCGCCGCGGCCGACGCACCCGACGAGGAGCTGGCCTCCGCGCTCGAGGCGCACGGCCACGACGCCCGCGAGCGCGGCGCCCCGGCCACGGCGGCGCTCGTCTTCGAGCGCGCCGCGGCGCTCAGCCCCGCGCGCGGCGCGGCGACGGCGCGCACGCTGGCCGCGGCCGCCATGGCCACGGTCGCCGGCCGGCCGGCGGCCGCCAAGGCGCTGCTCGACGCCCTGCTGCCGTCGATCGACGATCCCCTGGCGCGGGCCGACGTGCAGCTGCTGCGCGGTATGGCGATGCAGCACATCGGGCGCCCGATGGCGGCCTACGCGCTGCTGGAGCAGGAGGCCGACCGCGTCGTCGCGCGGGACCCGGCGCGGGCCGCGGGCCTGCTCACCCAGGCGGGCGTCGCGCTCGTGGCGCACGGGACGGTGAGCCGGCTGGCGGCACTCGCCGAGCGCGCCGTGGCGCTGGCGCCGCCGGGCGGGGAGCTGATCCCCGCGGTGCTGCACGCCTCGGCGCTCGCGAGCCTCGGCGAGCACGCCCGGGCGCGGGCGATGCTGCGCGAGCGGGCGCCCGCGCTCGCGGCGCTCGATCCCACCGGGCCGGGCCACGAGATCCTCTCGGTCGCTGCGCTGTGCCATGTCTGGATGGAGGACTACGAGGACGCGGAGCGGCTGCTGACGTGGCTCGTCGACACCAGCCGCGCCCGCGGCGCGATCGGCGCGCTCCCCTTTCCCCTGTCGGTCCTCGCCGGCCTGCACCTGCGCCGTGGATCGTTCGCCGAGGCCGACGCGCTCACCGCCGAGGCCGTGGGGCTCGGCGAGGAGGCGGTCGGCAGCTTCCTGCACTCGGTCGCGCTCGTCAACGCGGCGTTCGCGGCCGCGCACCGCGGCGACGCCGAGGCGTGCTCCGCGCACGCCGGGCAGGGGCGCGAGATCGCGCAGCGACTGGAGCTCACGTCGACGCTGGCGTGCGCCGAGCAGGCCCTGGGGTTCCTCGCGCTCGGGTCCGGAGACGCGCCGGCGGCGGTGCGCCACCTGGAGCGCGCGCGAGAACACACGCAGCGCCTCGGCTCCCGCGACCCGTCGTTCCTGTACACCGGCGCCGATCTCGCCGAGGCGTACGCGCGGGTGGGGCGCGTGGACGAGGCGGCGGAGCTGGCCGACGAGCTGGCCGCCGGCGCGGAGGCGACCGGGAGCGCCTGGGCCGCGGCCGCGGCGGCGCGCTGCCGGGCGCTGACCGGTCCCGACCAGGCGCTCGACGCGCACCTGGCCGTCGCGCTGGCCGCGCACGCCCGCGTGCCGCTGCGCTTCGAGCTGGCCCGCACGCGCCTGTGCTTCGGCGAGCGCCTGCGCCGCGCGCGGCGCCGCGCCGACGCGCGCGAGCACCTGACCGCCGCGCACGAGACGTTCGTGGCGCTCGGCGCGCCGCACTGGGCGCGCCGGGCCGAGCAGGAGCTGGCCGCGACGGGCGCGCGCCGCGGCGCCGCGTCGGGACGAGCCTCCGACGCGGCGCTCACGGCGCGCGAGCGCGAGGTGTGCCGGCTCGTCGCCGGCGGCGCGACCAACGCCGAGGCCGCCGCGGCGCTCTTCCTCTCGGCCCGCACTGTGGAGCACCACCTGCGGATGGCGTACCGCAAGCTCGGCGTGCGCTCGCGCAGCGAGCTGACCGCGCACGTCGTCCGGCTCGGCGAACGCTAGCTAGGAGCGTGGGTCGCTCACCGCCGCGGGTTTCGCCCCCTGGGCGAACACCCGCAAGGGAACCTGGCCCTCTGGGCCAGTGTTCCCCTACGCGGCGTTCGGGGTCTCGATCGAGATGCGCGGCGCGGGCGGGGCGACCGCGTCGGGCAGCAGCACGTCGGCGGCCGGCACCGGCCGGCCGTACAGGAAGCCCTGGACCACGGGACAGCCCATCTTGCGCAGCAGGTCGTCCTGGTCGGCGGTCTCGACGCCCTCGGCGATGACGGTCAGGCCCATCCGATGCGCGAGCGTCAGCACCGCCTCCACCACGGCACGATCCTCCGTGCTGCGCACGAGGTCGGCGACGAACGAGCGGTCGACCTTGACGACGTCGACCGGCAGCGTCTTGAGATGGGTCAGGGAGGAGTAGCCGAGGCCGAAGTCGTCGAGCGCGACGCGCACGCCCAGGCGGCGCAGGGCGTCGAGCGCCATGCGCGCCATGTCGGGGCGGCGCAGCACCGCGGTCTCGGTGACCTCGAGGCAGACGGACCCCGCGGGCACGCCGGTCTCGCGCAGGGCGCGCTCCACGACGGCGACGAAGTCGGGCTGCGCGAGCTGGCGGGCGGAGACGTTGACCGACACCCACAGCTCGCGGCCCTGGGCGCGCCAGGCAGCGAGCTGCCGGCAGGACTCCTCGAGCACCCAGGCGCCGATCGGGACGATCAGGCCGTCGTCCTCGGCGATCCGCAGGAACGCGCCGGGCAGCAGCTCCCCACGGCTCGGGTGGTCCCAGCGAAGCAGCGCCTCGCAGCCGATGGGGCTGCCGTCGGACATGGAGACCAGGGGCTGGAAGACGACGCGCAGCTCGTGGCGCTGCAGGGCGCCGCGCAGCTGGGCGGCGAGCTCCAGGCGGGCGCGGACCTCGGCGGCCAGCGCCGCGTCGAAGACCTCGGCGTGGCCGCGGCCCTGGGCCTTGGCGCGGCGCAGCGCGACGTCGGCGTCGCGGATCAGGTCCTCGGGGTCGACGCCGGAGTCGCGGGCGACCGCGACGCCGACGCTGCCGGTCACCATGACCGGGCCGTTGCGGGTCGGGATCGGCCGGGAGAAGGCGCCGTGCACGCGCTCGATGACGGCCTCGATGCCCGAGGCGCCGCCGTCGGCCAGGCCCTCGGCGACGACGAGGAAGCGGTCGCCGCCGAAGCGCCCGACGGTGTCGGCGGCGCGCAGGCGCTCGGTGAGACGGTCGGAGATGGCGCGCAGGACGATGTCGCCGCCGGCGTGGCCGTGCGTGTCGTTGATCGTCGTGAGGTCGTCGATGTCGACGAGCAGCGCGACGGCGGCGCCGGCGCTGCGGCCGAGCCGTGCGACCGCGGCGCCGAGGCGGTCGGTGGCCAGCGCGCGGTTGGCCACGCCGGTCAGCGCGTCGTGCAGGCTGTGGCGCTCGAGCTCCTTGCGCGTGGTGATGTCCTTGGCGACCGCGCTCCACTCCTCGCCGTCCCAGCGGGCGCTCCACAGCAGCCAGCGCCAGACGCCGTCACGGGTGCGCAGCCGGTTCTCGTAGCGCGTCGTGCACGGGTTCGGTCCCATGGCGCGCGCGATCTCCTGGCAGGTGCGCTCGAGATCCTCGGGATGGACGAAGTTCAGGAAGGGCTCGGCCATGAGCTCGTCGCGGGTCCAGCCCAGGACCGATTCCCACTCCGGGTTCAGACAGGTGAAATAGCCGCGGCGATCCGCGATGGCGAGCAGGTCGGGCGAGTGCTCGAAGAAGCGCTCGACGTCCCCCTTGGACGACCCCATGTTCCGGCTGGTCGGTCCGAAGGACCAAGAACTTGAGCGTTCCTGTGCCGTTTTGGGCGCATCCTCCCGCCTGAGCGGGAGGTTCTGCGCCCGGGCGCGAGCCTTCTAGAAGTCCTCGCGCTGCCCGCCGCCGGGCGCGATCGTGATGCCCCGCTCGGCCGCGACCGCCTCGACGACGTCGGCCTCCTCGGCCTCGCGCTCGAGGTTCTCGTCGTGATCGCCGTCGCAGAGCACGCGGAAGTTGCCGGTCACGCCGCTGTCGGCGTGGATCGTGATGCCCGGCAGGATCTGCTCGCCCTCGTCGAAGCCGAGGCGCTCGAGGTCGAAGTGCGCCAGCCCGATCCCGTACGCGTTGTGCGAGGGGTTCTCACGATCGTGGGAGTTGATCGCGATCTGGAAGGCCTGGAGGTTCTTGGCGATCTTCGACGGGTCGGACATCGCCTGCAGAGGCTACCCGGCCGCGGCGCGCCTGGCGACCCGGCTGACGAGCGCCCCGGTGCGGGGCGCGGGCAGCCGGTGGCGCTCCGCGTGGTGCAGGACCGCGCCGCCGATGGCGTCGAGCTCGTGGTCGGGCCGGCCGGCGGCCAGGTCGGCCCGCAGCGAGGACGACGCGCCGTCGGGCAGGCCGCGCAGCTCCTCGACGATCTGCTCGGCGTCGATCGCGGCGCCCTCGGCGTCCGCGACCGCGGCGACCTCGCGCGCCACGGCCTCGGCCTCGGGCCGCACGGCGCCCAGCGGCGCGTCGGCCGCCGCGGTGGCGAGCGCGAGGCCGGCGAGGCGGCTGAGCTTGGCCCACAGCACGTCGCGCTCGGCGCCGCCGTCGAGGACCTCGATCCCGGCGGCGGCGAGCGCGCGGGTCAGCGCGGGGGTGCCCGGCTGCGCGATCGCGATCGTCAGGAACGGCGCGCGGTGGATCACGTGCGTGGGACTCTCCCGGTGCGCCTGCACGCGCGCGGTGCCCGCCACGACCCGCTCGCCGAAGCGCGCGCGCAGCACTGCCATGTGATCGACGCCGTTGAGCAGTGGGACGACCACATCGGGCTCGCCCTCGATCCGCTCCAGCGCGGCCACCAAGTGCGGGGCCTTGACGGCGACCAGCAGCGCGCCGGCGGGCTCGCCCAGGCGCGCCTCCGCTCGCAGCGGCACGTGGCCATCGCCGAGCAGCGGGCTCTCGACCAGCACCCCGGTGCGCCGCAGTAGCTCCACGGTCGGCTCGCGGGTGATGACGATGGTGTCGGTGCCGGCGCGGGTCAGCGCCGCGCCGACCAGGGCGCCCACGGCCCCGGAGCCGAGGATCGCGACGTCGGGCATCGCGCGCCGGCTACGTCTCGTCCTCGGACCGCAGCCACTGACGGCCCACGGCCGGGGCCTCCCAGGCCAGCATCGCGTCGAGGAGCTCCTCGGCGTCGGGGGCCGAGAGCAGCAGCCTGCGGTGGTCGAGGCCGACGAACTTCTCGGCCGTCATGTGGTCCAGCAGCGCGGTGAGGGGCCGCCAGAACCCGTCGGTGTCGAGCAGGCCCATCGGCTTGCGGTGCAGTCCGAGCTGGGACCACGACAGCATCTCGACGATCTCCTCGAGCGTGCCGATGCCGCCGGGCAGGACGACGAACGCGTCGGCCAGGTCGGCCATCAGCATCTTGCGCTCGTGCATCGTCTCGACCACGCGGAGGTCGGTCACGCCGTGGTGGCCGACCTCGCGGTCGTCGAGGAACCGCGGGATCACGCCCGTGACCTCGCCGCCGGCCTCGATCGTCGCGTCGGCGAGGACCCCCATCAGGCCCAGGCTGCCGCCGCCGTAGACGACGCCGGCGCCGCGCGCGACGATCCCGGCCGCCAGCGAGCGGGTCGCATTCGCGTAGGCGGCGCTCGCCCCGGGCGCCGATCCGGCGTAGACGCAGACCTTGTCGAACACCGGCTCGGCGGCGGTGTCGAAGGCGTGGGCCTCGCGCGCGCTCATGCGTCGACCAGCACGCCGGGGTTCAGGACGCCCGCCGGATCGACCGCGGCCTTGGCCGCCCGCAGCGCGGCCGCGAACAGGTCGGGACGCTGGGCGTCGTACCACGGCCGGTGGTCACGCCCGACGGCGTGATGGTGGGTGATCGTCCCGCCCGCGGCGAGGATGGCGTCGGAGGCTGCGTGCTTCATCGCCTCCCACTGTGCCACCTCGTCGCCGCGACGGGCGGGCGCGAGGACAGTGAAGTACGGCGCCGGGCCGTCGGGGTAGACGTGCGTCAGCCGGCAGGTGACGCGGCAAGGCTCGCCGAGCGCCTCGCGCACCGCCCCCGTCACCGCCGCGTGGAATGCGGGGAAGCGCTCCCACGTGATCGCCGTCTCGAACGTGTCGCTCAGCACGCCGAGCTGCAGCAGGGCGTCGCGGAGATAGGGCATCGCGATGAACGCGTCGCGCCACGTGCCGACCGCCCCGCCGGCGCCTCCGCGCGGCTCGTCGGGCTCGCCGCCGTGCTCGCGGCAGATCGCCAGCCCGCGGGCCAGCGCGCCGTCGACGTCGTGGTCGACGGACTCGAAGCCGAGCACGAGCACGGCGCGCTCGCGGTCGGTGGGCCCGAGCACGCCCGTCTGCCGGGCCTCGAGCGCGTCGACCAGCCGGCAGTTGGCCGGGTTCAGCCCCGACTGCGCCAGCGCGCGCACCGCCTCGGCGCCGTTCATGAAGTCCTTGAACCGGACCGCCCGCGCCGCCCGGAACGCCGGCTTCGGCTGCACGCGCACCCACGCCTCGGTGACGACGCCGAGGATGCCCTCGGAGCCCAGCAGCATCCGGTCCGGCGACGGTCCGGCGCCGCTGCCGGGCAGCCGGCGGCTCTCCCACGCGCCGGTCGGCGTGATCGCGCGGATCGACTCCACCAGGTCGTCGATGTGCGTCCAGACGGTGGCGAAGTGCCCGCCGGCGCGCGTGACGACCCAGCCGCCGAGCGTCGACAGCTCGAAGGACTGCGGGAAGAAGCGCATCGTCAGCCCGTGCTCGGCCAACTGGGCCTCGAGCTGCGGCCCGGTCGCGCCGGCCTGGATCCGGGCCGCGCGCGAGACGGCATCGACTTCGACCACCCGGTCGAGGCCCGAGAGGTCCAGCGAGACCGTCCCGAGCCGGTCGCCCGGCACGCGGGGCTCGACGCCGCCGACGACGCTCGTGCCGCCGCCGAACGGGATGACCGCGACGTCCTCGCGCGCGGCCCACTCGAGCACCATCTCGATGTCGTCCTCGTGCCGGGCGAACGCCACGGCGTCGGGCGGATGGTCGATGCGGCCGCGGAACGCGCGCACCGTATCGGGGAACGAGCGGCCGTAGGCGTGCTCGATGCGGTCGCGCGGATCGACCGACCACGGCGCGCCGGCGGGCACGTCGACCCGCGGCTCGGGCAGGGCGATCGACTCCAGCGCGACGGGCTGCTCGACCGCGCCGATCGGGAAGCCGAGGACGTCGCGCACAGTCGGCGCCAGCGCGGCCGGATCGAGCTTGCGGTCCTCGAAGCCCCAGCCCCACCAGGCGCGGCGGCCGCTCATCGCGATGCCCGCCCCGCGCCGACCGCCCGGCGTCGCCGGCCGCCGCTCGCGCTCGCGCCCGCACCGACACCCCGCCGGATCCGCGCCATCGCGGCGCGCGGCCGCTGCTCGGCCGCCGCCTCGCTGCCCAGCAGCACCGTGGCCTGCGTGCTGAGCACGCCGCCGTTGCCGTGGGCGAGCACGACGTCCTCGTCGGCGTGGCGCACACGGCGCACGGCCTCCACCAGCAATGGCAGGCCGTTCATCCCGGGGTGCGCGTAGCTCAGGCCGCCGCCGGCGGTGTTGACCGGCAGGTCGCCGCCGGGCGCGATGCGGCCGCCCTGCACGAACGCGCCGCCCTCCCCCTTGGCGCAGAACCCCAAGTCCTCCAAGAACAGGATCGGGGTGATGGTGAAGGCGTCGTAGAGCTGCGCGCTGTCGACGTCTGCGGGCCTGAGCCCGGCCTCGGCGAACGCGCGCTCGCCCGACTCGACCGCGGCGGTCACGGTGACGTCGGGCATCGAGGAGACGTGGCGGTGGCCGTGGGCCTCGGCGGCGCCGAGGACGAACACCGGCGGCCGGCGCAGCGCGCGCGCCCGGGCCTCGGTGGTCACGACGATCGCCGCGCCGCCGTCGGTCACCAGGCAGCAGTCGCGCACGCCCAGCGGATCGCAGACGCGCGGCGCGGCCAGCACGTCGGCGACCGTCAGCTCCTCGCGCGACCAGGCGCCGGGATTGCGCTGCGCCCAGCGACGCGCGCTGACGGCGACCTCGGCGAGCTGCTCGCGGGTCGTCCCGTACTGGTGCATGTGGCGCGCGGCCGAGAGGGCGTACGCACCCACCGGCAGCAGCGGCCGGTACGGCGCCTCCCACCGGTCGAGCTCCTGGGCCGAGGCCTTCGCGCGGCCGACCGAGCGCTGGGTCGACCCGTAGGCGATGAGCGCCACGTCGCAGAGCCCGGCGGCGATCGCGGCGCGCGCATGGTTGACGTGGGCCATCGGCGACGCGCCGCCGATCATGGTGGAGTCGGTGTGGCGGGGGCGGATGCCGAGGTCCTCGGCGAGGTCCACGCTCGCCCACCGCAGCTGCGTCGAGGCGGCGAAGACGCCGTCGACGTCGGCCGGTGCGAGCCCCGCGTCGGCCAGCGCGAGCCGCGCGGCCTCGGCCATCACGTCGGCCGCGTCGAGGCCCGGCAGCGCCAGGCCCATCTGCGCCTCGGCGGCGCCGACGATCGCGATGCCGGTCATGCGTCCTCCGTGAACACCGGCAGCGGCGGGGCGTCCGGCTCCTCGCAGTCCTCCCACGCGAGCCGCACGCGCAGGCCGATCGTCACGTCCTCGGGCGCGAGCCCCACGACCCGGCTCATCATCCGGAAGCCCTCGTCGAGATCGACCAGCACGACGCCGTACGGCGCGCCGTCGCGCGGGCGCACGACGGTCGCCGAGTAGACGGTCCCGCGGCCGGCGCTGACACGCCACGTCTCGTAGCCGACGCGCGGTCGGAACACCGGCCGGCCGGCGGGATCGACCTGGTAGGCGAGCTCCCGCTGGCGGCAGTGCTCGGCGTAGACGTCCGCGGGAGAGCGCTCCAAGACGCCGCAAGCGTACCTTTAGGGCGATGACGCAAGCGTCTGCCCCCGCGCTGCTGGCCCGCGGCCCCTGGCGCGCGGACCAGGTTCGCGCGGTCTGGCGCGGCGAGCCGTTCGTCGCCGCGGGCGAGAAGGTGGAGGCCGCGGACGCGGCGATCCAGGCCCTGCGCGACCGCGACTCGCCCAGCCACGACGGCACCGCGGCGCGCCTCGTGCACTACGAGGCGGTCGACGGCCAGTTGCACATGGAGTTGCAGCCGATGCGCTGGGCGCTGCGCCTCGTGGAGGGCGACGCCTCGGAGTCGATGGCCGCCCTCTGCATCACGCGCGACAGCGAGGGACGGTGGCTCGCGGGGCGCCGCGCGCCGTGGCTCGCCTCGTGGGCGGGCCGCTGGGCGCTGGGCGCCGGCGGCGCGGTCGACGAGGGCGAGAGCCCGTTCACCACGCTGACGCGGGAGCTGCAGGAGGAGTGGTCGGTGACCGCCGACCGGGTCCAGGGCGAGGCGCTCGTGCGCCTGCCGCACCGCCTGGTCATGTTCATCGGCCAGGCGTGGCTGCCGGCCGGCGCGGAGGTCGTCCCCGACCACGAGCACGACCGCTACGCGTGGTGGCCCGCCGACGTCGACGCGTGGCCCGACGAGGCCGACGACACGCTGCGCCGGATGGCGCGCATGTTCGCGTGACGCGCACGACCCCGTTCACGCCGTCGTTCACGACGCTGAAGTACCTGTCCTTCACGCACTCCACGATCTACGCCGTGCTGCTCGGCGTGTGGCTCGTGCCGGGGCTCCACCCGTGGGAGTTCGTCTTCGGCCTGGCCCACGGCCTGGGCTGGATCCTGATGTGCGTGCTGTGCATCGAGGCGCTGCGCACGCGCGTGATCCCGCTGCCCCTGGCGGTCGCGGTGGCCGTGATCGGCGCGGTCGGACCGTTCGTCGGCTCCTACGAGTTCGTCCGCGAGCAGCGACGCAGGACCCTAACCGCCCCTAACACACACGAGCGCTAGAGTCGAACAAAGAGACATGGCCGTCGAAGCCGCAGCGATCCAAGTCACCCTCCCCGCTATGGGCGAGTCGGTGACGGAAGGCACCATCCTTGAGTGGCACAAGCAGGAGGGTGACACCATCGAGGCCGACGAGATCCTCGTCGAGGTCTCGACCGACAAGGTGGACGCGGAGGTGCCCTCGCCAGCGAGCGGGACCGTCGTGAAGATCCACTACGCCGAGGGCGACACCGTAGAGGTGGGCTCCGTGCTCGCCGACATCGCGGTCGGCGCCGGCGACGGCGGATCGCCCAACGGCGGCGACGGGAGCAGTCCGCCCACCACTGAGGCATCCTCTGCGAGCCAGGCCCCGGGCGAGGTCGTCGACATCACGACGCCCGCCGGCGGCGAGTCGGTCACCGAGGGCACCGTCCTCGAGTGGACGGTCAAGGTCGGAGACGCCGTCGAGGACGGCGACACGGTCGTCGAGATCTCCACCGACAAGGTCGACATGGAGCTGCCCGCGCCCGCGGCCGGCACGATCACCGAGATCCTCGCCGGCGAGGGCGAGACGGTCGTCGTCGGCCAGGTCATCGCGCGCATGCAGCTCGGCGCCGGCGCGCCCGCCGGCGCGGCGAAGGCCCCGGCGCCCGCCGACGGCCAGGTCGCCGCGACCGGCAACGGCGCGGCCGCCGTCCCCGACGGCACCAAGGTCTCCCCCGTGGCCGCGCGCGTCGCGAGCGCCGAGGGCGTCGACCTCGCCGGCGTCGCCGGCACCGGCACGCAGGGCCGCATCACCAAGGACGACGTCCTCGAGGCCAAGGCGAACGGCGGCAAGGTGATTGCCAAGGCCGGCGGCGCAGCGATGGGGCTGCGCGGCACCGGCACACGCACCGTCCTCAAGGGCGGCGCGGCGATGCTCGCGCGCTACATGGACGAGTCGCGCGAGCTCCCGACCGCGACCTCCTTCCGCACCATCACCGTCACGGCGATGGACGCGCGCCGCAAGCAGCTCAAGGAGGCCGGGCAGAAGGTCTCCTTCACCCATCTGATCGCCTACGCGATCTCGCTGGCCGCCCAGCAGGACATGCCGGTCATGTCCCATCACTTCGACACGGTCGACGGCAAGCCGACCCGCATCGACGACGGCGCCGTGAACCTCGGCATCGCCGTCGACGTCGAGAAGAAGGACGGCTCGCGCACCCTCATGGTGCCGGTCATCCGCGACGCCGGGCGCCTGAGCTTCCAGGACTTCAAGGCCGCCTTCGACGCGCTGATCGGCAAGGCGCGCGAGAACAAGTTGACCGCCGACGACCTCACGGGCGCCAACGTCCAGCTGACCAACCCGGGCGGCATCGGCACGATCGCCTCGGTCCCGCGCCTGATGAAGGGCAACGGCACGATCGTCGCCACCGGCTCGATCGCCTACCCCGTCGGCCTCGGCAACATCGGCGACATGATCGGCGCCGAGAAGGTCATGACCATGACCTCGACGTACGACCACCGCGTCATCCAGGGCGCGGAGTCGGGCCGGTTCCTGCAGGTCGTCGAGAGCTACCTCCAGGGCGAGAACGGCTTCTACGACGGCGTCTTCGCCTCGCTGGGCGCCACGCTGGGCCCGGCGCCTGCGCCGCCCGCCCCGGCCGCCGCCGCCGCTGCCGCGCGCGAGTCGCGCGCCGGCGACCGCCGCGCCCCGGTCATCGACGAGGAGCTGCTGCAGGCGGTGCAGGCGGCGACGTCGCTGCTCAAGGCCCACCGCACGCACGGCCACCTCGCCGCGCGCCTCGACCCGCTGGGCACCGAGCCCGAGGGCGATCCGGCGCTCGATCCCGACACCGTCGGGCTCACGCCGCAGCTCATGGCCCAGATCCCGGCCAAGATCCTGCGGATGCACGTCCCCGGCGCGACGCTGGCCGACGCGCTGCCGCACCTGCGCGAGACCTACTGCGGGACGATCGCCTACGAGATCGAGCACCTCGCCTCGCACCGCCAGCGCACCTGGCTGCGGGAGAAGATCGAGGGCGGCGAGTACCGCAAGCCGCTCACCACCGAGGAGCAGAAGGCGCTGCTGACGCGCCTCGTCGAGGTCGACGCGTTCGAGCGCTTCATGCACAAGGCCTACCTCGGCCAGAAGCAGTTCTCGATCGAGGGCCTCGACATGACGGTCCCGATGATCGACGAGATGATCCAGCTCGCCGCGGC
>NZ_DATHDY010000084.1:0-11060 GCF_035318805.1 Baekduia sp. | reverse complement strand
TCGCTTGTCGACCGGCTGAACGGTGAGCTCGCCGACCTGTTGGCAGGCCGCTCGGGCTCGGAGCAGATGCTACTCGAGCTGGAGGAAGCGAACGCGTTCGTCGTGTCGCTCGACGCTCAGCGCAGCTGGTTTCGCTACCACCAGCTTCTCGCGGATTTCCTGCGCCTGGAGCTGCGCCGGACGTTGGCGGATGAGCTTGGAGACCTCCACCGCCGGGCCGCGCTGTGGTTCGCCGATCACGGGGACGTCGTCGAGGCCGTGCGGCACACGCTCGCGGCCGGCGACTGGCCCGATGCCGCTCGGCTCGTCGCAGAACACTCGTTCAGGTGGGTGCTCGACGGGCAAGCGGGAACGATCAGCGCGGTGCTGCAGGCGTTTCCTGAGGGCGCATCAGTCGATCATCCTGACCTGGCGCTAGCTCACGCGGCAGCTGAGCTGAACCAGGGGCGGCTGGAGGAGGCGGCTGCTCAGCTGGCGCTGGCCGAGTCCCACGTCCAGAGCGCTCCGCCGGCTCGCCGCCGCCGCCTGGCGGTGGCAATCGCGTCTCTGCGGTTGGCGCTGGCACGGCGTAGCGGGCAGTTCAGTGAAGTAGTCGAGCAAGTGAATCTGCTCGATGCTTCGATCGCAGACGAATCGAGTGAACCGATCGCGATGGGTAGTGAGCTGCGGGGAGTCGCGCTGCTCAATCTCGGGATCGTCGAGACGTGGTCTGGGCGACTCGCCGACGCGCAGCGGCACCTCTCCGAGGGAGCCGCGCTCGCCCAGACGATCGGCCGGCCCTACCTAGAAGTCGCCTGTCGCGCCCATCAAGGTTTCCCGTCAAAGCTGGTCTCGGTCGCGACCGCACGTGAGCGCGGCCGTCAGGCGGTAGCCCTGGCCGAGCGTTATGGCTTGGACGATCGGCCGATACTCGCACCCGCGCTCGGGGCGGTTGGCGGCATGGCGATCTGGATGGGCGAGTTCGACGAGGGAGAGCGCTGGCTACGCCGCGCCTGGGAGGTCGCCTCCGCACACGTTGACCCGGCCGCCGCAGTGCTTCTCCACGTGGCGACGGGCATGTTGCACGCGGGTCGCGGGCAGCATCAATCGGCGCTCGAGGCATTCGCGGCGGCAGTGCAGGCACAGTCGCTCCTCACAGGTGTGCACGCTCTCGCGCCCCGGATCACCGGCTGGCTCGCGACCACACAGGCTCGCCTGGGGATGCCAGCTGAGGCGCGCGCAACGCTCACCGGATTCTCAGCCGAACCGGTGCGAATGGGTGCCATTTGCAACGCGCGTGCAGTGATCTGCATGACGGACGGGGACCCCGCCACGGCGCTGGATGTCCTCCGAGAAGCTCGGGACATCACGCCCCCGGTCGGGCCCGCGTTCACACTCGTCGAATCGCATCTGCTGGCTGGCACCGCGCACCTACACCTGGGGGATCGAGACGCCGCCGCTGCCGCAGCCGAGGCCGCGCTCGCGGCCGCCGAGCCGGACCGGCTGATCTTCCCGTTTGCAATGACCGAGGCCGCAGAACTGCTCGACGCGCTCCCGCGTCACGAAACGGCTCACGGCGCCCTTCTCGCCGACATCGTCGACCTGCTGCGAGGCGCGCCGGCGCCGAGCACCGACCGAGAGCGCCTACCGCAACCGGAGGAGCTCAGCCCCAGCGAGCTGCGCGTACTGCGATATCTCCCGACAAACCTGACGCGGCCCGAGATCGCGCGAGAGCTCTACGTCTCCATCAACACGGTCAACACACACATCCGCAACATCTATTCCAAGCTCGGTGCGCGCGATCGCTCTTCCGCCGTTCGACGCGCACGGGAGCTGCGGCTCCTCTCAACCGGGCGCTCCTGAACATCGCCGAAACGACGCGAGCACCGGCGTGCGCACGATCACCAGATTCCGGCGTCGCCGGCTCACCAGGTCGGGCGGCAGGATGACCGCGTGGCCACACCGCCGGGCTTGTACGCGATCCGGATAAAGGGCCGGCTCGGAGCTACCGCCCTGTCGGCCTTTCCGTCGATGGTGTCTGAGCTGAAGGGCAGCGAGACCGTGCTCACCGGTTCGCTCGAGGACCGGTCCGCGGTGTTCGGCGTCGTTGCGCAGATCGAGGCGCTCGGCCTCGAGTTGCTCGAACTCCGACAGATCCGGGCGCAACCGACATCGCGTGAAGCCAGCCCTGGCGAACGCGATCGCAGCCCTCACCGGCACCCGAATCCGCAGGCTCCCCTTCTCCAAGACCATCAAGACCTACTGAGAAAGGTCACCGCCATGCCCGACGACACCATCACCCCTGGCGAAGTAGTCCGGCAGGTCCGGGCCAGCGCCAACGCGGTGCTCGCCGTCGTCGCGGTGGCCCAGTTCATGGTGGTGCTCGACGCGAGCGTCGTGAACGTCGCGCTGCCAAGCATCCAGCGCGACGTCGGCTTCTCCGAGCAGAACCTGTCGTGGGTGCTCAACGCCTACACGCTGCTCTTCGGAGGGTTCCTGCTGCTCGGCGGGCGCGCGGCCGACCGACTCGGTCGTCGTCGCCTGTTCATGGCCGGCATCGCGCTGTTCGCGGGCGCGTCGCTCGCCTGCGGGCTGTCGCAGTCGGAGGCGACGCTGCTGATCGCCCGCGGCGCGCAGGGCCTCGGCGGCGCGATGGTCTCGCCCGCGGCGCTGTCGATCATCCTCACGACGTTCGCGGAAGGCAGCGAGCGCAACCGGGCGCTCGCCGTCTGGGGCGCGATCGCCGGCGCCGGCGGCGCGGTCGGCCTCCTGCTCGGGGGCGCGATCGTCCAGGCGCTCAGCTGGCGCTGGGTCTTCTTCATCAACGTGCCGATCGGCGCGGTGGTCCTCCTGCTGGCGCCGCGGATGCTCGCCGAGAGCCGGGGCGAGGGCGTCCGCGGCGGCTACGACCTCGAAGGCGCGACGACCATCACGCTGGGCACGATGGCGCTCGTCTTCACGCTGATCAAGGCCAACGACTGGGGCTGGGGGTCGGCGCGGACCCTCGCGGGCCTCGCGGTGGCCGCCGCGCTGCTCGTCGCCTTCGTGTGGATCGAGCGCCGGCACGAGAACCCCCTGGTCCCGCTGCGCATCTTCTCCAACCGCAGCCTCGCGGCCTCCGACGCGACGATGCTGCTCGTCGCCGCCGCGCTGTTCGGCGTGTTCTTCTTCTGCACGCTGTACCTGCAGCAGGTGCTCGGCTACAACGCGCTGAAGACCGGCGTCGCCTACCTGCCGCTCAGCCTCGCGCTCATCGGCAGCTCCGCGCTCGCCTCGCTGGTGGTCGACCGCCTCACGCCCAAGCCGGTGCTCGTTGCCGGGCTGCTCGTCGCGACGGTGGGCTTCGCGCTGTTCACCCGCCTGCAAGGCCGCGGCGACTACGCCGGTCGCGTGCTGCCCGCGATGGTCGTCATGGGCGTCGGGTTCGGCATGGCCTTCGTGCCGATCACGATCGCCGCGACCACCGGCGTCGCGCGCGAGGACTCCGGCCTCGCCTCGGGCCTGCTCAACACGACCCAGCAGGTCGGCGGGTCGCTGGGCCTGGCCGTCCTGTCGGCCGTCTCGACGTCGCGGAGCACGAGCGCGCTGCACGGCGGATCGACGCCGGCCGAGGCGTTGACGCACGGCTTCACCGGAGCGTTCACCGTGTCCGCGATCCTGTGCGCCGTCGCCGCCGTCGTGGCCATGGTCCTGCTTCCGGGGCGCCGCCGAGACGTGGAGGACGTCGACGCCGCGACCCTCGCGATGTCCTTCGCCCGCTGCCCGGGCGCGCCGTACTGCGGCCACCTGGCGCGCGTCGCCGCGTGGGGCCACCGCATGCGCGTCGCGGTGGCCCGTTCGCGTCCGTAGCCCGGCCCGGATCCAGCGGGGCTCAGCCCGGCTCAGTCGGCCTCCGCGGTGTGGAGCCCACCGATGATCAGGCGCCTGCGCCCGGTCGCCTTCACCTGCAGCTCGACCAGATCGGCGTCGATCTCCGAGCGAATGACCTCGAACATCTCCTTTTGGTAATCGATCAGTACGACCGCGCAGTCCTCGTACGTCCAGACGCCCAGCTCCTTGTTCATCGTCCATCGCGCTTTCGTGGCCCGATTCCTGGGTCTGCGAGCTCAGGGGTGGACCTGTGAGCAGTCCGCGACCCGAGCGCCGTCCTCAGTCATGCTGTCCGCTGTATATGGGCTCGCCGTCAGACGTTCGGATGCTCACGAGGCCGCCGGGAGGCCGATTGCTCGGCCGCGAGCGCGAGCGCGAGGCGCTCGGCCGCCTGCTCGACGCTGCACGCGGCGGCGACGGCGGGGTCCTGGTGGTGCATGGAGAGCCGGGCGTCGGGAAGACGGCGCTGCTCGATTGGACGGTGCAGGAGGCACGGCAGTTGCGGGTCCTACGGACCGTCGGGGTCGAGGCGGAGATGGAGCTCCCGTTCGCGGCGCTGCAACAGCTGTGCTCGCCGATCCTCGACCGATCGGACCGCCTGCCGGATCCCCGGCGCGATGCGCTTCGTGTCGCCTTCGGGCTGAGCGCCGGACAGGCGCCGAGCTCGTTCCTGGTCGGCCTGGCGGCCCTCGACCTGCTGTCCGAGGCTTCGCAGGAGCGGCCGCTCCTGGGTGTCGTCGACGACGCGCAATGGCTCGATCGTGCGTCAGCGCGCGCGCTCGCGTTCGTGGCCCGCCGCCTCCAGGCCGAGCGGATCGCGTTCGTGTTCGCGGCTCGTGACATCGGCAGCGCCCTCGCTGGATCGCCGGAGCTTCGCGTCGAGCCCCTGGGGCGTCGTGATGCGCGGGCGCTGTTGGAGTCGGTCCTGCCGGCTCGCCTGGATGAGCACGTGCTGGATCGGATCGTCCTCGAGACGCACGGCAACCCGCTCGCGCTGATGGAGCTGCCGCGGGGGATGACGCCGATCCAGCTCGCCGGGGGGTTCGGGCTGCCCCCGGCGGTGCCCCTGTCCGCGAGCATCGAGGAGAGCTTCACGCGACGCCTGGCCAGGCTTCCCGGTGATGCGCGTCGCCTGTTGCTCATCGCGGCCGCCGATCCGACGGGCGACCCGGCGGTCGTCTGGCGGGCAGCCCGGCACCTCGGGATCCCCGGGTCCATCGCGGACGCCGTCGAAGCGGAAGACCTGTTGGAGCTTGGCGTCCGGGTGGTCTTCCGTCATCCGCTGATCCGCTCGGCGGTCTATCGCTCCGCCGGGCTGCGGGAGCGCCGCGCGGTCCACCGGGCCCTGGCGGAGGCGACCGATCCGGAGATCGATCCGGATCGCCGCGCCTGGCACCGGGCACAGGCGGCATCGATGCCCGACGAGGACGTCGCCGCGGAGCTCGAGCGTTCCGCCGGACGCGCGCAGGCGCGCGGCGGACGGGCGGCGGTCGCCGCCTTCCTCGAGCGCGCCGCCGCGCTCACCCCCGAGCCCACGCACCGTGCGCAGCGCCTGCTGGCCGCCGCCGGCGCGAAGCGCGATGCCGGCGCTCTGGAGGCTGCGCTCGAGCTGTCGGCAGGCGTCGAGGCGGGGCTGCTCGACGAGCTCGGGCGTGCGCGCGCCGACCTGTTGCGCGGTCAGATCGCGTTGGAGCAGCGGCGCGGCGGCGAAGCCGGCCGCCTGTTCCTGGACGCGGCGAGACGCCTCGAGTCAGTCGACCCCCAGCTGGCTCGCGAGGCGTACCTCGAGACGCTGGCGGGCGCCATGTCCAGCGACGTCGACGTCGCCGGCGGCGCGCCGGCGGTGGCGCGGGCCGCGCGGGCGGCGCCGGCCGGCACCGCCCCGCTGCGGACGATCGACGTGCTGCTCGACGCGTTCGCGATCCGCCTGACCGAGGGATACGCGGCCGCGGCGCCGACCCTTGCTCGCGCCCTCGAGCTTCTGCTCGCGAGCGACGTCGGCGACGAGGACGTCGGTCAGCGGCTCTCGCTGTCGAACACGAGGAACGGCAACATCGTCGCCCTCGAGCTGTGGGACGACGAGGCCTTGCATCGCCTCGCCGCTCGTCCGGTGCAGGTCGCGCGGGACGCGGGCGCACTCGTGCACCTGCAGTTCGCGCTCAGCTTCCTGGCCAGGAGCCACATGCTGGCCGGCGACTTGACGGCGGCCGCTCTGACGATCGACGAAGCCCGCTGGATCGCCGACGCGACCGGCAATGCGGCGCTCGTGAACGCCCCGATGATCCTCGCCGCTTGGCGCGGCCACGAGGCGCGAGCGTCTGAGCTGATCGAAGCCTCCGCGGAGGAGGCGGCCACGCGACGATGGACGTCCAACAACTATGCGAGATCCGTGCTCTACAACGGCCTCGGCCGCTACGACGCCGCACGCGACGCGGCCTGGGAGGCGTTCCGGCCCGACCCGATCGGGTACGGATCGCTCTTGGTGGGCGAGCTGGCCGAGGCGGCAGCCAGGACCGGTGACCGAGCGCTGCTCGAGTCCGCGCTGGAGTGGCTCGCGGAGCGCACCGGCGTGATCAGCTCCGAGTGGGCGATGGGCATCGAAGCGCGAGTCCGCGCGTTGCTGAGCGAGGGCGAGGTCGCCGAGAGCCTGTACCGCGACTCGATCGCGCACCTGGCCGCCACCCGTGTTCGGCTCGAGCTGGCCCGGACGCAGCTGCTCTATGGGGAGTGGCTGCGACGCGAACGGCGCCGCCTCGACGCCCGAAGGCCATTGCGCGCTGCGCTCGCGGCGTTCACCAGCATGGGCACCGAGGCGTTCGCGCGCCGCGCCGAACGCGAGCTGCGGGCGACCGGCGAGCACGCCCGCAAACGGACCGAGGAGACGCTCGACCAACTCACTCCGCAGGAGGAGCAGGTCGCGCGCCTGGCCGCGAGAGGAACGACGAACCGAGAGATCGCCGCTCAGCTCTTCATCACCCAGAGCACCGTCGAGTACCACCTCCGCAAGGCCTACCGGAAGCTCGACGTGAAGTCACGCACGCAGCTCGCACACCGCATCTCGTAGTCGTCCCGACGTCCGCGTTCGACGAGCTCCCTCGGCCACTGGCAGAGCTGCGCGCGTCGATCGCCGTCCTCGAGTGGACGATCAACGCCTACAACCTCACGTTCGCCTCAGCGACACGGGGTCACCGCAGCTCGCCGGCCCGCGCCCTTCTACAGTGATCTGGGAGATGGCCACGCCTCCGAACGTCACGCGCCTGGCCGCCCTGCTGCTGCTGGCCGTGACGGGCGTGCACGAGGCGCGGTTCAGGCTGCTGGTGCCCCGCCACGCCGGGGAGTCGTTGGCGGGCCTCGATCATGGCGCGGGAGCGGCCGGCACGGTGCTGGCGATCCTCGCGTCGGTGACGTTCGCCGTGCTGGTGCTTCGCGCGCTGGCCGCTCCCGCCGCGACGTCGAGACGACGGGGCTCCTTCGGCGGGGCGTGGGTGGCCGCGACGCTGGCGATCGCCGCGATCTTCCTCGTCCAGGAGGTCGCTGAGCAGCTGCTGAGCTCCGGCGCCGCGGACGCGGGCGTCACCGACGGACTCTGGGTCGCGCTCGCTCTGGCCGTCCCCGGCGGCCTGGTGATCGCGCTCGGCCTGCGCCTGGCCGCGTGGGCGGAGGCCGGCGATCTCTCACCGGCCCTGGACGTCGTCGTTGCGTTCCCGTCGGAGGCGGCGGCGCACTGGTCGCTGGTCGTGGTCGCGGTCACCGAGGCGTTCTCGCCGGCGCGTGCGCCACGCGGACCGCCGCCGGTCGCCGCCTGACCGACCGCATCGCCGGTCGCCTGCTGCAGCCCGCCCTGGGCAAGAGCGCCCCAGGCGCCCATCTCACCCGACGTCCCGAAGTCCTTTGGAGGCCCTCCGATGGCCGTATCCGTTGGCCCGCGCGAGCCGATCGCGCATCCCGACACCGGTGCCGCGCAGCGGCGCACCGCGACGATGTCGCTGGTCGCCGCCGGCGTGCTGGTCGTGCTCAAGCTCGGCACCGGACTGGTGACCGGGAGCCTCGCGCTGGTCTCGGCCGGCATCGAGTCCTCCGGCGACGTGATCGCCGCGCTGCTGACGCTCGGGGCGATCTGGCTCGCCGGCAAGCCCGCCGATCGCGAACACAACTACGGCCATCGTCGCGCGGAGAACATCGCCGCGCTCGGCGAGGCCGCGATCGTCTTCGTCGGCGGGTGCGTCATCGCTTTCGAGGCGGTCAAGCTGCTGATCGAGGGCGGCCACGAGCCCGACACCGGCTGGTACGTGTTCGCGGTGATCGCGCTGGCGGTGGCGATCGACGTCAGCCGCATCGTGATCTCCGTGCGCGCCGCGCGTCGCTACAACAGCGCCGCGTTCCGATCCAACGCCTTCAACTTCGCCGGCGACCTGGCCGGATCGGTGGCGGTCCTGCTCGGGCTCGCCCTGGTCGCCGCCGGCGTCTCCGCGGGCGACGCGATCGCCGCGCTGGTCGTCGCGTGCGTGATCTTCGCCGCCGTCTCCCGGCTCGCGTTCGAGAACGTCCGGGCGCTCATGGACTACGCGCCGCCCGAGGCGCGCGAGGCCGTGGCGCGCGCGGTCGCCGACGACGGCGTCGACCTGCGCCGCCTGCGCCTGCGCGAGTCCGGTGGGCGCTACTTCGCCGACGTCGTGGTCGGCGTGCCGCCCGGCCAGGCGATCGTCGAAGGCCACGCGCAGGCCGACGCGATCGAGGCGGCGGTGCGCAGCGCGCTGCCCGAGACCGACGTGGTCGTCCACCTCGAGCCGCGGCACGACGGCCTGGACCTGCGCGACCAGGCGCTGGCCGCCGCGCTGGCCGAGCCGCTCGTGCGCGAGGCCCACGACATCACCATCTACCGCTCCGGCGACCAGGCCTCGATCTCGCTGCACCTCAAGCTCGCCGCCGACACCTCGCTGGCCGTCGCCCACGACGTCGCCGAGCGCGTCGAGTCCGAGCTGGCCGGGCAGCCCGGGGTCGCCGAGGTCCAGACCCATCTCGAGCCGATCGAGCATCCCATCGCGGTCAGCCCCGAGCAGGCCGACGCGCGCGACGATGAGGAGCGCACGCACATCGAGGCGCTCGTCGCCCAGCGCGCCGGTGTCGATGCCTGCGAGGTCGAGATGCTGCGCACCGACGCTGGCCTCGTCGTCTTCCTCAGCGTCGGCCTCGGGGCCGACACCTCGCTGACCGACGCCCATGAGCTGGCCAGCCGCCTCGAGGACGACATCCGCCAGGACCGCGACTGGATCGCCGACGTCGTCGTGCACACCGAGCCGGCGATCGATCCGGCGCGCTAACCGCGCGGATCGCACGTCGGTTGTCTCGACCAGGCGGCGGTTCAAGTCGGCCAGCAGCGCCTTCTTGAGGTCGTCGGACCGGCCCTCGATGAACGCGATCTCGATCATCAGCAGATCGCGCGTGTACGTGAGATCCGCGGGTCGTCCCCGCCTGCTCGGCCAGGAAGGACATTCATGCCGGCGATGTCGCGCCCGACGATCAGCGCCTGCATCGTCTCCGTGCCTTCGTAGCTGTGGATGATCTCGATGGCGATGGCGAACTCGCCGCTTCGATCAGGGCGTCGCGCGAAGCCGCCTCGCCAGCGGCTTCCTCGACCGGAGCTCTCGCGTCAGTGGGAGACGCTCGCATCGGCGCTGCTGCGCGTTTGCGGCCGACGCTGCGCAGCGAACGCTTGCCAGACGGTCGTGTAGAGGAGGTGGGCTGCGATGAAGTCATGTAGCTCTTCAAGGTCCAGTCCGCCGTAGGCACGAAGAAAGTCCGCGACGAACGCCTCGCTCCCCCCGCGGGCGCGGGCTTCGACGACGAGCCCCGCGACGTCCCAATGGACTGGACCGACACACGTGTCCTCAAGGTCGTTCCAGATGAGCCCGTCGTCGGTACGGAGAAGGTTTGATGTCGACGCGTCGCCATGGATTGCCTGCGCGGGGAGCGAGCTCTCAAAGACGGTGGGTGTCAGCTCGTGGAGGCGGGAACGCAGCAAATCCCTGTCCTGCGGGGTGAGCCTCGGCGATGGATGCAACTCGGCGAGAAGCCGGTCGAGCCAGTCGCGCACGTCGCTGAGCTGCCCGAGCTCGCCCGGAAAGTCGGCGAGCGCGGCGTGCAGCTCGCGTAGCGAGCTGCCGAGCTCGTGCGCGCGCGGCAGAGGCCGGGAAGCATCGTGCTCGACAAACTCCCAGAACGTCATCCAGAGCCCCTCGTACTGGTGAGGTCCCGGTGCAAGCACATCACTGAGTGAAACGGCCAGACCCCGTTCTCCGAGGTACGCCCCGACGGCGACCTCGCCAGCAAGCCATCGCTCGACGTCACCGTGCAGCATCGCTGTGCCGGTCATCACTCGCGCGATAACCGGAGCGGGCTTGAGATGCACAAGCACATTGCTGCCGGCAGCCACCACGACTGCGTCCTCGCAGGCCACCGAATTGGCGAGCGCTACGGCCCGTGCCGCCGCCAAGGCACGCGCGGTACCGGGTTTCTGAGTCATGCCGCACAAGATGCCAGACCGCTGCTGAACAGCACCAGTGTTCTGCCCACCGGGGCCGTGGGGTCGCCGCGACGAATTGCAGGCCGCGGCGCTGTACGACCCGCCTCAGTCGAGCTTCTTGAAGCCCCTGGTCCCGAAGCCGTAGTAGTCGTCGACGCCGAGCTTGTCCTGGTGGACGGAGACGTCGATCGGGACGCCGGTCGTCCTGTCGTAGGTGGCCTGGAAGGAGTAGGGCTTGTCGGCCAGGAAGCGCTTGATGACGGAGAACAGGCGGTTGACCGTCTTGTAGTCGCCGTAGCCGGTCGCCGGCTTGGTGTTGGCCTTGCCGCCGCGGACGGTGACCGTGCCCCCCGGGAGCGCGCAGCCGCCGCAGGAGACGAGGATCCTGTAGGTGTAGCTCTTGATCCCGGCCTTCTTCCAGCGCGCCCGGGCGGCGGCGAGGCGGTCGGCCAGGAACGCATAGGGCGACGCGCCCGCGTCGAGCACCGCGAAGCCCTCGTTGTAGGCGGCGGCCCTATACCCCTTGGCGATCGGCGCGCCCGCCGCCTCCGCTTATCTGTGCCGGGTTCGGGCGTCAAGTGCGCTGATCGAGTTGTAGGGGTAGGTGCGTCGTAGTCGCGGGTGGGCTGTGGCCGGGGTGGAGCAGTTGGGTGTGGTGCGCGCGAGTGCCCGGGCTTATCTCGGTCCG
>NZ_DATHDY010000083.1:0-27961 GCF_035318805.1 Baekduia sp. | reverse complement strand
CGACGAGATCGAGAAGGCGCACCCCGAGGTGTGGAACGTGCTGCTGCAGCTGCTCGACGACGGTCGCCTGACCGACGGCGAGGGCCGCACGGTCGACTTCACCAACGCGGTGATCGTCATGACGTCCAACCTGGGGGCCGGCCGCGCCAAGCGCGCGATCGGGTTCACCTCGGCGGCGGCGCCCGCTGACGACGACCGGATGATGGCCGCGGCGAAGTCCGCGTTCCTGCCCGAGTTCCTCAACCGCATCGACGACGTGGTGACGTTCACGTCGCTGGGCGAGGAGCAGGTGGCCGAGATCGGCCGGATGATCGTGGGACGCGTGGCCGACCGGCTGCGCGCGGAGCGCCGGATCGAGCTGGAGGTCGACGACGCGCTCGTCGCCCGCCTGGCCGCCGACGGCTTCGACGAGGAGTTCGGCGCCCGGCCCCTGCAGCGCCACGTGCGCCGCACGCTGGAGCGGGAGCTCACCCGCGCGATCCTGGCCGGCACGCTGGCCGACGGCGCGAGCGTGAAGGCGTCCGTGGACGAGGGCGGAGCGGTGACTCTCGAGGTCGCCGAGGCCGCCCGGCCGCTGGCCCTCGTGGCGTAGCACCCACAGCAAGAACCCAACCGAAGAGCGAAGGGCCGGCGCCGAGATGCACCGGCCCTTCGTCGTTCTCGGGTGCGGGTTCCCCCGGCACGACGATGGGTAGGCGGTCAGCATGGCGACAGACATCACGACGGACCGCCTGCGCGAGCTTGCGGAGACCCGCACCGCGCAGGGCAAGGTCCTCAGCGTCTTCATCAACCTCGATCCGCGAGAGTTCGCGACGCCGCCCGCCCGGGCGACCGAGATCAGCTCCGTGATGGACGAGGCCGGACGCGCCATCCGCGATCACGGGACGCTCACGCACGCCGAGCGCACCGCGCTGGAGCATGACGTCGAGCGCGTGCGCGCGCAGCTGCGCAACGGGCTGGACACCGAGGGCGCGCGCGGGCTGGCCGTCTTCGCCTCCGAGCTCGCGGGCCTGTTCGAGATCCTCAAGCTGCCCCGGCCCGTCCCGCACAAGGTCGCGATCTCCGACCATCCCTGCGTCGAGCCGCTGGCGCGGATCGGCGCCGGCGAGCTGTGGTGGCTCGTCCTCGTCGACCGGCGCCGGGTGCGGCTGCTGGCCGGCACGATCGACGGGCTCGTGGAGGTCTGGCGCCAGGACGACGACGTCCCGGGCAAGCACGACCAGGGCGGCCTGTCGCAGGCGCGCTACCAGCGCAGCGTCGAGAAGGAGGTCGACGACCACCTGCGCGCGGTCAACGCCGAGCTGCAGCGCCGCATCAAGGCCAACCGGGTCGCCGGCATCCTGCTCGGCGGCCCCAAGGAGACGGTGGCGCACCTCGAGCAGATGCTCCACGCCGACGTCGCCAAGTGCCTCAAGGGCCGCTTCGACGTGGACGTGTGGAACAGCTCGACCGACGAGGTCCTCAACGCCGCGCGCGCGGTGCTCGACGAGCTGACGGCCCGCCGCGACCGCGAGCTGCAGCAGCGCATCGACGAGGGCCTCGGCACCGGCGGCCGTGCCGCCGCGGGCCTCAACGAGGTGCTGACCGCCGTGCACGAGCGCCGCGTCGACACGCTCGTCGTGCAGGACGGCTTCACGGCCAAGGGCACGCGCTGCCCGCAGTGCGGCTGGCTCGGCGTGTCGGCCGGCGGCCAGTGCCCTGCCGACGGCACGATGACCGAGGCCGTCGACGACGTCGTCGAGATCGCCGTCGCCCGCGCCTTCGCACAGGACGCCCGCGTGCGCTACCGGCCGGCCACCGACCTCTGGCTGGAGCAGAAGGGCTCGATCGCGGCGCTGCTGCGCTTCTAGGCGGAGGCTCGCCCAGAGGGCTCGTTCCGCTGCGCGAACTCGCCTAGCGGCTCGGTCGGGCGGCCGGGGCGACCCTCGCCGCCTCTCTCACTCCGCCAGCACGTGGATCGTCGCGATCGTCGGGTCCGCCGCGCCGTGGAGGCGGGCGCCCGACGTCACAAGCTCGCGCAGGTACGCGGCCGTGTCGGCGGTGATGCGCTCGCCGGGCAGCAGCGCCGGGATGCCCGGCGGGTAGCCGGCGATCGACTCGCACGAGATCCGCCCGACGGCCTCCTCGAGCGGCACGATCTCCGAGCGACCGAGGAAGGCGTCGCGCGGCGCGACGACCATGGCGTTGGTGAGCGCCGCCGGCGTGCGCACCAGCGCCTCGACGGTCCCGGGCCGGCTGATGCGCTTGACGATCTCGTCCACGTCGCCGGCAAAGCGCACGAGCGCGTCGGCCGGCTGGCCCATGCCGAGCACGCAGACGATCGTCGCGACGGTCGCCAGCTCGGGCTGCACGTCGTAGGCGGTGCGCAGTGCGTCGGCCACCTCGTAGCCCGTGCAGCCGGTGCCGCGCGTGTCGAGCACGAGCCGCAGCGGGTCGTAGGCCGCGACGCCCGGGCGCCCCACGAAGTCGTCGGCGATCGTGGCGATGCCCGGCGTGGTCGCCAGCTTCTCGCGCGTGGCCTTCGCGGCGGCCAGCGTCTCATGCAGCAGCGCCTCGCCGTGCACGGCGAGCTGGCGGCGGGCGGCGTCGAGCGAGGCCATCAACAACGACGACGGGCTCGTGGAGCGCAGCAGGCGCAGCGCGCGGCCGACGTCGGCCGGGTCGATGCGGGGTGGGTGGGAGCCGGTTCCCTTCGCGACGTGGAGCATCGCGCTCTGCGTCAGCGAGCCGACGATCTTGTGGGTGCTGGTGAGCACCGCGTCGGCGCCGAGGCGCAGCGCGCTCTCGGGCAGGTCGGGGTGGAAGCCGAAGTGCGGGCCCCACGACTGGTCGACGACCAGCGCGACGCCGCGGCGGTGGGCGACCTCGGCCAGCGCCGCCACGTCGGCCACCATGCCGTAGTAGGTCGGGGAGACGAGGAAGGCGACCCCGGCGTCCCGATCGGCCGCCAGCGCCGCGTCCAGGGCGTCGGGCGTGACGCCGTGCGCCATCCCGAGCTCCTCGTCGTAGGCCGGCGCGACGAACGACGGCAGGCCGCCGCTGAGCACGAGGCCGTCGACGACCGACGCGTGGGAGTTGCGCTGCGCGACGACGTGGGTGCCCAGCGGCGCCAGCGCGAGGCACAGCGCGTGGTTGCCCTGCGTGGCCCCATTGGTCAAGAACCACGTGCGCGCGGCGCCGTAGGCCTCGGCGGCCAGCGCCTCGGCCCGCTCGAACGGCGACGGCGAGACGCCGATGTCGATGCCGTGGATGTCCTGCGGGATGTCGATCGCCAGCGCGCTGTCGCCCAGGGCGTGGCGCAGGCCGGGATCGGCGCCCGGGCCGCCCTTGTGGCCGGGCACGTGGAAGCGCCCCGGGCCGCGGAAGCCGTAACCGACGACGGCGTCGAGGTACGGCGCGGTCGGCTGCTCGCTGCGCCCCGACGCCGGGGTCTCCGCGGCGCTCACGCCGCTAGCCCGCGGCCTTGAGCAGGTACTCGCGGACGAAGCCGTCGAGGTCGCCGTCGAGCACGCGCTGGGCGTCGCCCATCTCGCGATCCGTGCGGTGGTCCTTGACCATCGTGTACGGGTGCAGGACGTAGGAGCGGATCTGGGATCCGAAGTTGACGTCGAGGGTCTCGCCGCGCTCCTTGGCGATCTCCTCCTGGCGCTGGCGCTCCTGGCGCTCCAGCAGCTTGGCGCGCAGCATCTTCATCGCCGTGTCCTTGTTGGCGGACTGCGAGCGCTCGTTCTGGCATTGCACGACGATCCCGCTCGGACGGTGCGTGATGCGCACTGCCGAGTCGGTCTTGTTGACGTGCTGGCCGCCTGCGCCGGACGCGCGATAGGTGTCGATCTGCAGGTCGTCGGAGTCGATCTCGACGTCGCCGGTGTCCTCGATGACCGGGGCGACCTCGACGCCGGCGAAGGCCGTCTGGCGGCGCGACTGCGCGTCGAACGGCGAGATGCGCACGAGCCGGTGAACGCCCTGCTCGGCGTTGAACAGGCCGTAGGCGTTCTCGCCCTGCGCGCGGAACGTGGCCGACTTGATGCCGGCCTCCTCCCCCGCGCTGGCCTCCAGCAGCTCGACCTTGAAGCCGCGCGACTCGGCCCAGCGCATCATCATGCGCAGGACCATCTCGGCCCAGTCCTGGGCGTCGGTCCCGCCGGCGCCGGCGTTGACCGTCACCAGCGCGTCGCCCGCGTCGTAGGGTCCCGAGAACAGCCGCTCCTCCTCCAGGGCGGCGAGCCGGTCCTCGATCGAGCCGAGCTGCTGCACCAGCTCGGTGGCCATCTCCTCGTCCTCCTCGGCGAGCTCGGCGAGCCCGTCGAGGTCGTCGACGTCGGACTCCAGCTCCTGGAACGCCTTGAGCTTGCGCGAGGTCCGCGCGTGCTGTGCGGAGACCTTGGCGGCAGCGTCGGAGTCGTCCCAGAAGCCCGGCGCCTGCATCTGCTCCTCCAGCTGCGCGGCGGTGGCCGCGAGAGCGTCGGGATCGGTGCTGCCGCGCAGCAGGTCGAAGCTCGACCGGATCGCGGCGAGGCGCTGGGGCGTGGGGGTGTCGGCAGCGGTGGCCATGCAGGTCCCGAGGGTATCTGCTGCAAGACCGACCGGGCCTACAACGCCTTCAGCCAGTGCAGGGTCGTGCCAGGCGCGCAGTGGGAAGCGGGAAAGACCTTCAGGCCGTACGACGTGAGTGGACCGGATCCACGCCGATACAGCTTCGGTACCAGCTCCTGCAGGTACCGGCGCTCGACGTTGCCGAACTCGTCGGGTTCCACAGCACGGAAGAGGGACGAGGCCGCCGTGTCCGCAATCTGAAGGAGCTCGATCCGATCCGGCGATCCGATCTTGAACGGGTGGCCGTCAAAGGCCGCACGGAAGATCTCGGTATCCGACAGCTCCAACGCCCGGCGATAATCGTGGAGCTTCTGCGCGGGGAAGTGACGGACGTGGGCGAAGGTCACGATCGCGGAACCTCCGCCGTTTTCCCGGATGTACCACGAGACACGCTCGAGCACGAGGCGAACCGCCCAGAGGTACATCGGATCTGGGTTCGTGATGTACGCCAGGTCGCCAGCGGGATCGGGCTGATCAAAGCCTCGCTTGCACAGGATCGCGCTGGTGATCACATCGACGGATGAGGCTGCGATGTCCTGCACGGCCTTCACACGCGCTGCGAGTGGCTGAACTTCTGGAAATGCAGTACCTGCCCGGACTTCCGACCGAGCGTCGCGCGAAGCGCACCAAGCTCGGCGCGCACGGCGGCGTGTCGCTCGTCGCGCACGACGGTTGCAGACACCACGAAGTGGGCGGTCGACTTCTCGGAGATGCCCCGATCGCCAGCCTCGTCGATGTAGACACGCCACAGCATTCAGGACATCAAGAGAGGACGGACCGGAGTCGCCTACTGCCGCGTAAGGCGGGTGCCACCCGTGAAGGTGGCAGGCGGGTATCTCCGCGACCGTCCTCCCTGACTATAGAAGGTACCGCCGCCTCCGGACGGAATGCGAACAAGCGTTCGCGCTACTGGCCGATTCATGCAGCGCTAGGCGCCGTGGCACTTCTTGTACTTGCGCCCCGACCCGCACCAGCAGGGGTCGTTGCGCCCGATGAGCTCGTGCTCGTCGACCCGGCGCTGCTGCACCGTGGGCGCGGCGTCCTCGACGTACTCCTCGTCGGAGGCGACGCCACCGCCCTGGGCCGCTGCGTTCAGCGCGCTGGGCTGCTGGGTGCCCACACCGCCTGTGTAGGTCATCGTGCCCGCGCTGCCGCCGGCCGCGCCGAGCTGCGGCACGGCCGCGGCGCCCTGGGCCTCCACCTCGACCTCGACGTGGAAGATCATCCGCGCGAAGTCCGCCCAGATGGTGTTCATCAGGTCGGTGAAGAGGTCGAACGCCTCGTTCTTGTAGGCGACCAGCGGATCGATCTGGGCGAACCCGCGGAGGTGGATGCCCTCGCGCAGGTAGTCCATGTCGTACAGGTGCTCGCGCCACTTGTTGTCGATGATCTGCAGCAGCAGGTAGCGCTCGAGCGCGCGCATCAGCTCGTCGCCGAGCTCCTGCTCGCGGCGGTCGTAGAGCGCCAGCGCGTCGGTCTGCAGCAGCTCGACGAGCTCCTCGCGCTCGTTGACCGTGTCGAGCCGGTCGGGTCCGAACCCGACGGGGAAGATGTCGGCCAGGGCGGTGAACAGGCCGTCGACGTCCCAGTCCTCGACGAACTCGCTCGCCGTGTACTCGTCGACGACGCGGCGGATGACGTCGGCGAGGTTCTCGCGCGCCACCGGGCCCATGTCGCGGCCCTCCAGCACCTCGTCGCGGTACTGGTAGACCACGCGGCGCTGCTCGTTCATGACGTCGTCGTACTCGAGGACGCGCTTGCGGATGAGGAAGTTCTGCTCCTCGACCTTCTTCTGGGCCTTCTCGATCTGCTTGGACAGCATCGAGGCCTCGATCGGCTCCTCGTTGCCCTCGTCGTCGACCGTGCCGAGCTTGTCGAGGATCTTGTAGATCCGGTCGCCGGCGAACAGGCGCACGAGGTCGTCCTCGGCGCTCAGGAAGAAGCGCGACTCGCCCGGGTCGCCCTGGCGGCCGGCGCGGCCGCGCAGCTGGTTGTCGATCCGGCGCGACTCGTGGCGCTCGGTGCCGCAGATGAAGAGGCCGCCGGCCTCCAGGACCCTCTCGCGGTCGGCCTCCGTGCGGGTCTCGATGCTCGGCAGGACCTCGGCGAAGCGCTCGTCGTAGTCCGGGTCGCCCTGCTTGAGGCCGAGGTTGCGCAGCTCGACCTCGGTCTGGTGCTCGGCGTTGCCGCCGAGCTTGATGTCGACGCCGCGACCAGCCATGTTCGTGGCGATCGTGACCGCGCCGGGACGGCCCGCCTCGGCGACGACGTCGGCCTCGCGGGCGGCGTGCTCGGGCTTGGCGTTGAGGACGGCGTGCGGGATGCCCAGCTTGTCCAGCTTGGACGAGAGCATCTCGGAGACCTCGACCGAGATCGTGCCGACGAGGATCGGCTGGCCCGCCGCGTTGCGCTCCTTGATGGCCCGCAGCAGGGCCGACCACTTGCCGTCGCGCGTCTTGTAGACCTGGTCGTTGCGGTCCTTGCGGATCATCGCCCGGTTCGTCGGGATCTGGATGACCGGAAGCTTGTAGATCTTCATGAACTCGGTCGCCTCGGTGAGGGCGGTGCCCGTCATCCCGGCGAGCTTCCCGTACATGCGGAAGTAGTTCTGGAGGGTGACGGTTGCGAGCGTCTGGTTCTCCTCCTGGACGGTCACGCCCTCCTTGGCCTCGACGGCCTGGTGCAGGCCCTCCGACCAGCGGCGGCCGTCGAGGATGCGGCCGGTGAACTCGTCGATGATCTTGACCTCGCCGTCCACGACCGCGTAGTCGACGTCGCGCTTGTACAGCGACTCGGCCTTCAGCGACTGGATGAGGTGGTTGACCAGCGGGCCGTTCTCGGCGCGGTACAGGTGGCCGATGCCGAGGAACTTCTCGGCCTTCGCGACGCCCTGCTCGGTGACCGCGACGGTCTTGTGCTTCTCGTCGAACTCGAAGTCGAAGTCCGCGGTGAAGTCCTTGCGGGCGCGCGGGTCCATGCCCTCCGGCGTCTTGCCGGACGTCATGACCTTGGCCAGCTTGGCGAACTTGAGGTAGTAGTCGGCGGCGGCCTCGGGGGCGCCGGAAATGATCAGCGGCGTGCGCGCCTCGTCGATCAGGATGTTGTCGACCTCGTCGACGATGCCGAAGAAATGCATCGCCGTGGGGCGGCCGTCCTCGCCGATGCGCCCGCCGTGCTGGACCTTCTCCTCGATCGTCTGCGCCATGTTGTCGCGCAGGTAGTCGAAGCCGAACTCGGAGTTGGTGCCGTAGGTGACGTCGCAGGCGTAGGCCTCGACCTTCTCCTCGTACTCCATGTTGTTCTGGAGGATGCCGACCGTCACGCCGCACGCCTCGTAGATGGGCAGCATCCACTCGGCGTCGCGCTTGGCCAGGTAGTCGTTGACGGTGACGACGTGGACGCCCTTGCCGGCGAGCGAGTTCAGGACCACGGCGAGCGTGCCGGTCAGCGTCTTGCCCTCGCCGGTGCGCATCTCGGCGATCGAGCCGCCGTGGAGCACCATGCCTCCGATGAGCTGCACGTCGAAGTGCCGCATGCTCATCGTGCGCTTGCCGACCTCGCGGACGATGGCGAAGCACTCCGGCAGCACCTCCTCGAGCGCGGCATCGACCTTGTCGTCGGTCGGCTGGCTGCGCACCTGCTCGCGCAGCGCGTCCATCCGCTCTCGGAGCTCGTCCTCGGACTCGAGCTCGAGCTCCGGCTCGAAATCGCCAATTCGCGCCACACGCTTCTCGTGCTGGCGGAACTGCTTCGACTCACCCATGTTCAGCGCACGGTCAAGGAGACCCATGGCTTCAGTGTAGTCGGCGGAAGCTCAGCGGTCGGGGCGAACCTGTGACGTTCGCCCCTCGCGCCGAAGCCGTCCGGTCGCGGTGCGCGACCAGGCTCACATCGCGGCGGAGATGCCCTCCGAGGGCGCCATTCCGGGCGGCTGGGTGGCCGCGGCACGCGACTCCCTTCGCTTCCGCCGCTTGTCGCGGTGGCGCTTGACCTGGACCGCGAGCTCGTCGGCGCAGAGGTTGATCGAGTGGACCATGTCCCGCGAGGAGTCGCTGGCGCGCAGGGTCGTCCCCTTGACGCGCAACGTCGCCTCGGCCACGTAGGAGTCCGGGTTGGAGGGGTTCTGGTGCTCCCAGATCTCCACCTCCAGGGATGCGAGCTCCGACACCTGCTTGCCCACCTTGGCGAAGCGCTTCTCCACGTGTTCCCGGATGTCGTCCGAGACGGTCATGTGGCGGCCCTTGACCTCGATCTGCATGCGGCCCTCCTGGGGCTGGGATCTCTTGGCCTCCACCACGGTAGCCCTGCACGGCCGATCCGGCAATACCTCTCGACACCTTGTCAACCCACGCACAGCTTTCAGGTCGATGTACGTGCATAGGCGACGGTGCGGACGTCGCGCGCGCCGGCCGCGCGCAGCGCCTGCGCGCAGGCGTGGAGCGTCGCGCCGGTGGTGTGCACGTCGTCGACAAGGATGGCCACGGGCGGCACCGCCGCCCCGCTGCGCACTGCCACGGGCAGGCGTCCGTCGGCCAGCCGCGCCGCCCGCCCGGCGCCCGCCTGACGCCCGGCGCGGGACACGGCTCGGCCGAGCACCGGCGCGACCGCCAGCCCGCACCGCGGCGCCAGCTCGCCGGCCAGCCGCGCCGCGTGGTCGACACCGCGGCGCCGGCGGCGCAGCGGATCGGCCGGCACCGGGACGAGCGCCGCGCCCTCGCCCGCCCACTGCCCGGGCGCCGCGAGCGCCGCGAGCTGGGCGGCCATCAGCCGGGCGACCGCGAGCGCGCCGCGCTCCTTGAGCCCGGCGACCAGCGCCGGCACGGGGCCGGCGTAGGCCACCACCGCCCACGCGCCGGCGAAGGCGAGGTCG
Organism: Baekduia sp.; assembly: GCF_035318805.1. Classification (GTDB taxonomy): domain Bacteria; phylum Actinomycetota; class Thermoleophilia; order Solirubrobacterales; family Solirubrobacteraceae; genus Baekduia. The sequence continues at coordinate 18,495 of NZ_DATHDY010000083.1, read as the reverse complement.
CGCGCCGGACACCGCGTCCCGCACGGCGCGGGCAGCGCGCAGCGCCGGCAGAGGTCCGGTCCGAGCCACGGCAGCGCGAGGCGGCAGTCGCGGCACAGGACGTCGCGCGGCGCGATGTCGCCGCCGCGCCGGCAGGCCAGGCAGGCGGGTGGCGCGAGGAGTCCGAGGAGCGAGCCGAGCATCCCGCGGACGTTGCCGGCCGACGTGTGACGGATCCACACCCGTCTGCCACGACTCCGCGGTGACACAATCGCACGCGTGCTCGCCGCCGCGGCCGACACCTCGTTCTCCCTCGCCCCCGGGCCGATCGTCATCGTCCTCGTGCTCACGGTCGGCTACGTCGTGCGCTGGCGGCGTGTCCGCGCGGCGGGCAGCACGCGCGGCGCGACCTGGGGCCGGCTGCTGGCGTGGCTGGGCGGCGTGCTGTGCCTCGCCGTCGCGCTGATCTCGCCGCTCGACACGCTGGCCGACCAGGTCTTCGCGATGCACATGATCCAGCACGTGCTGCTGCTGGACTTCGCGCCGATCCTGATGATCCTCGGGCTCAGCAAGGTCCTGCTGCGCCCGATCGCCCGGCAGGTGCTCGACGTCGAGCGGGCGCTGGGGCCCATCGCGCATCCGGCGTTCGCGGTCGCGCTGTACGTCGGCTTCATGTGGCTCTGGCACGTCCCCGCCATGTACGACGCGGCCCTCAGCCACTCCGCCGTCCACGTCCTGGAGCACACGTGCTTCCTGACGGCCGGGTTCCTCTATTGGTGGCACCTGCTCTCCCCCGTGCGCAGCCGCAGCATGACCGGCCTGACGCCGGTGGCCTACATGGCCTCGACGAAGGTGCTCGTCGGCCTGCTGGGCATCTTCCTGACCTTCGCGCCGGACTCGATCTACAGCTTCTACGAGCACGCGCCGCGCGTCTGGGGCCTGAACCCCGGCGACGACCAGGCGCTCGCCGGCGCGATCATGGCCATCGAGCAGTCCGTCGTCATGGGCATCGCGCTCGCCTTCCTCTTCGTCCGCGCGCTCGACGAGTCCGAACGCGAGCAGCAGCGCGCCGAGCGCCTCGAAGACGCGCACGACGCGGCGACGAGCACGGCGCCGTAGGCGCGGGGGCGGCGCGGGCGGGGTTGGCGTTCCGCTCGAGGCGTTCGGGTCTTCTCGCGACCCCCAAGTGCCATCGATCTCGGCGAACGGCACTTAGACGTTGAGATGCAACGTCCAGGTGCCGTTCGTCTCCCACGCGCCGTCGGCAGACCCGGGCGCTCGCACCACACCCGAACATCCGGTCGTCATCGCCCCCGAACCACGCCCCGCCCGGCGACCGCCGCCCGCGCTGGGCGCCGACAACGCCAGGCGCCCGCCGCCCCTACCCGCGCTCGCCCTCCAGCACCGTGCCGTCCGCGATCTCCGCCGGCCCCTCGACGGTGATCTCGCCGCGGACGGTCACGCCAGCGCCGAACGTCACGTCGCCGTGGACGTGCAGCGCGTCGCAGCCGACCAGCGACGGCGCGCCCCGCGGGAAGCGCGCGTCGAAGTCGGCGACCAGCTTGTAGTGGTGGCTGTCGAGGTCGACGAACGGCGGCACGCCCTGCCGCTGCGGCGCGAGGTGCACCGCGCGGCCCTCGCCGATCACGTAGGCGTCGGAGCGCAGCGACAGCAGGTCGTTGGTCGTCTTGACCGGCACGAAGCGCGAGCGCGGGACGCGCAGCGCGGCCGCGCCCTCGAAGACGCCGATCGCCGCGCCCATCGCGGTCTCCAGCTGGATGACCGGCGTGGAGGAGGTGTCGCCGGGGTCGACCGTCTTGCGGTTGACGATCATCGGCAGGTCGATGACGCCGGCGCCGGACAGGACGTCGCGCAGCGCGTGCAGGTCGACCCAGAGCGTGTTGGTGTTGAAGTACCGGTGGCGCGCGGTGTCCTGGAACGCCTCGACGTCCTCGCCGGGCGTCTGGGCGATCTCGCGCAGCACGAGCCCGCCGTCGGACCGGCGGCGGGCGAGGTGCCCGCCCTTGCGGTCCGAGGAGGTGCGGTCGGCGACCTCCATCAGGAAGGGCGCGCGGGACTGCGCGAGCCACGCCAGGATCCGCGGGTCGAGCACGGCGCCGAGGTTGTCGGAGTTGGACACGAACGCGTAGCGGTAGCCGTCCGCGATCAACGCCTCCAACATCCCCGAGGTCACGAGCGCGGTGTACAGGTCGCCGTGCCCGGGCGGCGCCCACTCCAGCGCCGGGTCGTCGGGCCACTCGGCGGGCGCGAGGTCGTCCTCGCGGATCTTCGGCACCTTGTTCTGGACGAAGTCGGCGGGCAGCCCGGCCGACAGGTCGTCGTAGCGCGCCAGCGCGGCGAGCGAGTCGTCGCGCGTCGCGAAGGAGTTCATGAGGATTAGCGGCAGGCGCGCACCGCTGCGCCGGCGCCGGTCGAGGATCTGCTCGGCGATGAGGTCGAGAAACGTCCTTCCGCCCTTGACCTCGAGCAGCGACTTGGCCTTCGTCATGCCCATGCTCGTGCCCAGGCCGCCGTTGAGCTTGATCACGACGGCCTGGTCCAGCAGCTCCGGGCTCGCCGTCTCCTGCAGGTCCTCGGCGTCGGGGAGGCCGGCGACCGGCTCGATCTCGGACTCGGCGAGCGTGCCGGTCTCCCCGGCCCGGAGGCGCTCGTACTGGCGCGCGAAGCTCTCCACCGCCGCGTCGCCGAGCCCCTCGGCGCGCATCTTCTCGATCGCTGACTGCAGGCCGTCCACGGCCGGAACCTACCGCGCGACCGGCACGCGGTAGGTGGCAGTGCCCCAGATCGAGGCCACGCGGACCGGGCCGCGGAACGCGGTGGCGCGGACCTGCGTGCGGCGCCCGAGGCGCGAGCGCGCGCGGGGGCCGAGCTTGACGTGCACGATGCGCGGGCCGCCGCCGGCGACGCTGAACGACCGCTGGGCCAGCAGGAACGGCGTGCGGTGGCTGCCCTTGAGCGCGACGATCCGCACCGTCCCGCGGCAGCGCTTCGCTCCGCGGCAGCGAAGCTCGACCCGCAGGCGGCTGTGACGCAGGCGAACCGCCGCCGCACGGACGACCACCTCGGGCGCGGCGGTCACGCCCGGCACCAGCGTCGTGCCGAGCGGCTTCAGCGAGGAGGCCGTGCGATCGATGCCGGTCACGACGATCGGGTGCCCCAGGATCGTCGAGGCGCCGCCGGAGTCCGTCGCGGTGAGCGCGACGACGTGGCGCCCGGGATGCGCGAAGGCCACCGAGAGCCAGCTGCTCTCGACGTCCAGCACCTGCCCGTCGATCGACCACGTGTACTCCATGAGGTCGCCGTCGGGATCGGTCGTGCCCGAGCCGTCGAAGGCCACGGCCCCGCCGGTGACGGCCGTGCCGGGCGCGGCCACCGTGACCACGGGCGCGGCGGCGAGCGCCGGGGCGGCACACACGATGACGATGCTCAGCGCGACGAGGAGTGCCGCGCAGGACGGACGGGACAGGGCGATCTCTCCAGGTCGCTGGACCGGGCACGCTACTACGGCCTGACGCGCCGGTCCTGGCCGTCCGACCAGCACGCGCCGACTACTCCCAGCTGCGGCGGTACCGGCGCTGCTCGGCGGTGAGCTCGTCGAGCTCGACGCCCAGCGAGGACAGCTTGAGGCGCGCGACCTCGCGGTCGATGTCGTCGGGCACGGGGTGCACGCCGGGCGCCAGGCCGCCCCCGACGGCCGCGAGGTGCTCGACCGACAGCGCCTGCAGCGCGAACGAGAGGTCCATGACCGACGCCGGGTGGCCCTCGCCGGCCGCCAGGTTCACGACGCGGCCCGAGGCCAGGAGGTTGAGGCGCCGGCCGTCGGCCAGCGCGTGCTGCTCGACGAGCGGGCGCACCGCGCGGCCCGGGCCGCCGATCGCGCGCAGCGCCTCGAGGTCGATCTCGACGTCGAAGTGGCCCGCGTTGGCCAGCACCGCGCCGTCCTTCATGCGCTCGAAGTGGTCGCGGCCCAGCACGGCCGGGGCGCCGGTGACCGTGATGAACACGTCGCCCCGCTCGGCGGCGGCCAGCGACGGCATGACCTCGAAGCCCTCCATCCGCGCGTCGAGGCCCGCGATGGGGTCGACCTCGCAGACGACGACCTGCGCGCCGGCGCCGCGGGCGCGCAGTGCGATGCCGCGGCCGGTCGGGCCGTAGCCGAGGACAACGACGGTGCGGCCGGCCAGCAGCAGGTTCGTGGCGCGCAGGATGCCGTCGAGCGTCGACTGCGCGGTGCCGTAGTGGTCGTTGAAGACGCGCTCGGCGCGGGCCTCGTTGACCGCCAGCACGGGCCGGGCCAGGCGCCCGTCGGCCTGCATGGCGCGCAGGCGCACGAGGCCGCTCGTCGTCTCCTCGGTCCCGCCGAGGAGGCCGTCGAGCAGGTCCGGCCGCGCCGCGTGCAGCGTGACGAGCAGGTCGGCGCCGTCGTCGATCGTGATCTGCGGCACGCGGTCCAGCACGTCGGCGACGTGGCCGGCGAACGTGTCCAGGTCCTCCCCGTGCCGGGCGAAGACCTCGACGCCGTCGTCCTGCGCGAGCGCGGCGGCCACCTCGTCCTGCGTGGCCAGCGGGTTGGCGGCGCACAGGGCGACCTGCGCGCCGCCGGCCACCAGCGTCCGCGTCAGGACGGCCGTCTCCGCGGTGACGTGCAGGCACGCCGCGACGACGAGGCCGTCCAGCGGACGCTGGACGCCGAAGCGCTCGCGGATCGAGCGCAGGACGGGCATCTGGGCCTCGGCCCATTCGATGCGCGCCCCGCCCGACTCGGCAAGCGCAGGATCTGCGATGTCACTCATGGACGCTTCCAGGGCCACGGATCGTCGTCGCTGGCGCCGCGCGCCGGCCGGGTGACGTGCGACAGCACTTCCCCGGCCCGGTGCGTGGCGTCCAGCGGCGTCGAGACGTCGGCCTGGCTAGTAGCGGTAGTGGTCGGGCTTGTAGGGGCCGGCCACGGGCACGCCGATGTAGGCGGCCTGGTCGGGACGCAGCTCGGTGAGCCGGACGCCGACCGCGTCGAGGTGCAGGCGCGCGACCTTCTCGTCCAGGTGCTTGGGCAGCACGTAGACCTGCTTCTCGTAGTCGTCGTTCTTGGTGAACAGCTCGATCTGGGCGATCGTCTGGTTCGTGAACGAGTTGGACATCACGAACGACGGGTGGCCCGTCGCGTTGCCGAGGTTCAGCAGGCGACCCTCCGAGAGCAGGATGATCGTGTGGCCGTCGGGGAACTTCCACTCGTCGACCTGCGGCTTGATGTTGATCCGCGTGGCGGCCTTCTCGAGGCCGGCGACGTCGATCTCGTTGTCGAAGTGGCCGATGTTGCCGACGATGGCCTGGTGCTTCATCTTGGCCATGTCGTCGACCAGGATGATGTCCTTGTTGCCGGTCGTCGTGATGAACACGTCGGCCGTCGAGATGACGTCATCCAGGCGGGCGACCTGATAGCCCTGCATCGAGGCCTGCAGCGCGCAGATCGGGTCGATCTCGGTGACGATGACGCGAGCGCCCTGGGCGCGCAGCGACTCGGCCGAGCCCTTGCCGACGTCGCCGAAGCCGCAGACGACGGCCGTCTTGCCGGCGAGCATCACGTCGGTCGCGCGGTTGATGCCGTCGACCAGCGAGTGGCGGCAGCCGTAGAGGTTGTCGAACTTCGACTTCGTGACGGAGTCGTTGACGTTGATCGCCGGGAAGAGCAGCTCGCCCTGCTGGGCCAGCTCGTACAGGCGATGCACGCCCGTGGTCGTCTCCTCGGTGACGCCCTTGATGCCCTCGCCGATGGCGGTCCACTTGCCGGGCTCCTCGGCGACCGTGCGCTGCAGCAGCGTCAGGAAGATCCGGAACTCCTCGGACTCCGCGGCGGCCGGATCCGGCACGGCGCCGGCCTGCTCGAACTCGGTGCCCTTGTGCACGAGCATCGTGGCGTCGCCGCCGTCGTCGAGGATCATGTTGGGGCCGTCGCCCGGCCACGTCAGCGCCTGCTCGGTGCACCACCAGTACTCCTCCAGCGTCTCGCCCTTCCAGGCGAAGACGGGGACGCCCTGCGGATCCTCGGGCGTGCCGTTGGGGCCGACGGCCACGGCGGCGGCGGCGTGGTCCTGCGTGGAGAAGATGTTGCAGGACACCCAGCGGACCTCGGCGCCGAGCGCGGTGAGCGTCTCGATCAGGACGGCGGTCTGGATCGTCATGTGGAGGGAGCCCATGATGCGGGCGCCCTTCAGCGGCTGAGAAGCGGCGAACTCCTCACGGGTCTTCATCAGGCCGGGCATCTCGTGCTCGGCGAGGCGGATCTCCTTGCGGCCGAACTCGGCCAAGGACAGATCAGCGACTTTGAAGTCGGTGTGCGTGGGGGCAGTTGTGCTCATGCGGTCTCCGTGGTGGTGTGCTGTCGGGCGCGGACGGTCTCCAGGAGCTTCGAGTGCTTCTGCTGCTCGAAGCTGAGCCAGTCGTCCGCCGGGACGTCAGCCGGACGCTCGGGCCTGGCCTCGAACCACGACTCCACGGCGTCGCGGAGTCCCGCGTCGCGGCGCAGTCGTAGCGCGAAGCCGATGTCGCCCAGACCGAGGTCGTAGTCGCCGAGCAGCTCCTTGAGCGTGCGCAGGCGCTGCAGCTCGGCCGCGCCGTAGAGGCGATAGCCGGCCGCCGAACGCTGGGGCTCGATCAGCCCGTTGCGCTCGATGTAGCGGAGCATGCGGGGTGACCACCCCGTCGTCTCCGCGGCCTCGTGGATGGTGAGGGCGTCCGTCAACGTCCCCAACCTTACCACGATCGTGTCAAGGTTTGGACGGGCGCGGTCAGCCGGTGGCGCGCAGCACGGTCGCCCGCGCCTTGTGCTGCTGCTCGTACAGGCGCACGACGGCCTTCGTCGCCGCGTCGGAGCCGCGCACGCGCTGGACGACGACGGTCGCCGCCATGCCGTCGTAGCCGTCCCACGGCTCGTCGACGGTGATCGCGCTGCCGACGTCGGCGGCCGGGCCGAAGGACTCCACGACGGTCGCCTCGGTGTCCACGTGCCCGTTGTCGGCGACCGGGCGGAGGTCGGGGCGGCCCGCGACGGGCGTGCGCGGCGGGCGGGCGGACAGGGGCGCGGGCGGCGGCGGGGCCTGGGCGGCCTCGCGCTCCACGCGGCGGGCGATCGCCTCCTCGGCGGTCGGCGGGGGCGGCGGGGGCGGTCCGTCGCCCGCGGCGGGGACCGGCGACGCGGCCGGGGCGCGCTCCGGCGCGGGGACCCAGGTCGCGTCGTCGTCGTCGTCCTCGCGGCGCAGCAGGCGGCGCAGCAGCATCTCGAGCAGGAGGAAGGGCAGGCGGAAGAGGAGCACCATGCTCCTCCCGATTCCCGGCCGGTCGCCCGCCCAACCGCGGGCGTTGCCCGCGAGGAGCGTGGGTCCCTCACCCGCCGCGGGTTTCGCCCCCTGGGCGAAGACCCGCAAGGGAACCTGGCCCTCTGGGCCAGTGTTCCCGTAGGAGACTGTGTCGCTATCGCGACGGGGGACCCACCTCCGGCGGCGACGGCTGGCCGTCGTGGGCCTCGGCCTCGCTGGCCGCCTACGGCACCCCTAGCGCTGGGCCAGCCGCTCCTTGAGCTGGTCGATCAGGCCGACCGGCCCGGGATCGACGCCGCGCAGCGCGGCGAGGTAGACCGAGACGAGGTCGCCGAGCAGCACCATCGAGAACACGCGCTCGAACGACGTCGTGCCGCGCGTCTGCACGCGGAAGGTGCCGCCGCTGGCCTCGGAGCGGATCAGGTTCTCGGTCAGGTCCACGCGGTCGGCGATCCGCGGATGCGTGTCGCTGTCCTCGAGGAAGATCGCGGAGAAGCGCGCCAGCTCGGCCGCGCCGGTCCAGCCGACGAGCTCGTTGTGGTCGGCCTCGGGCAGCTCGTGCCAGAACGCCGGGAGCTTCGCGTTCTCGTTGAGCTGGGTCTTCCAGCGGTAGCCGATCGTGGTCGTCAGCCCGGCGCCGTAGACGACCGGGACGGTGCCGACGATCCCTCGCGCGAGGTTCTTGGCCTCGGACTCGTCGGGCGCCTCGGGGCCCCACTCGACGACGAGCTCCTCGAGGTGCTCGGCGGCGACGTCGATGTCCGACGCGCAGCGCGGGCCGGCGCCGCAGCGAAACGCGACCTCCAGGGCCGCAACCGTCATGTAGGCGACCGCGGCGCGCGGCTGCAGGCCGCCGGCGACGGGGATGACCGGCACGCCGTCGGCGCGGGCCAGCTCGGCGAGCTTGCCGCCGCTGGTCGCCACAACGCGCGTGGCGCCGAGCGCCCCCGCGGCCTCGTAGCAGGCGAGGGTCTCCTCGGTGTCGCCCGAGTAGCTGGAGCACAGCACGGTCGTGTCGGGCGTCGTCCACGGCGGCAGGCCGTAGGCGCGCGCCGCGAGGATCGGCCGCGAGGCCGTGTCGCCCAGCGCGGCACGCGCCAGCGCGCCGCCGATCGCCGATCCGCCCATGCCCGCGACGACGAGGCCCGCAGGGCTGTCCCACTCGCTCAGCTGCGCCGACTCGGCCTTCCACAGCGCGTCGCGCAGGTGCTCGGGAATCGCGAGCACGTCGGTCAGCTGGTCGGTCGAGTCGATGCGACCGATGCTGTCGCGATCGAGCTCCGAGTTGGTCGTCGTCATCTCTGGACTCCTTAGAACTTGATCGCCCCGGGCGGAAGCTCCGTCCCGGGAAACACCTTGATCCCTGCCGTCAGCACGTTCCCTTCACCGACGAGGACGTCCTCGCCGATCACCGCGCCGCCCCGCACGATCGCACCCTTCTCGATGCGTGTTCGCGGGCCGACGATGCAGTCGGTGACCTCGCATCCGGCACCGATGGTCGCACCATCGAGCACCACGGCGCGTTCCACGCGCGCCCCGGGACCGACGGTGACGCCCGCGCCGAGCACCACGAGGCTGCCCACATGGGCGCCCTCGGCGATGGTGCAGCCCGCGCCGACGTGGGCCGGCGGCACGATGCGCCCGTGCGCCTGGACGTCGCCGGCGACGGCCATGAACCCGGCGCCCAGCGCGTCGAGCACCTCGGTGCGCACGTTGCCCTCGAGGATGTCGAACGTCCCCTGGAGGTAGCGCTCCGGCGTCCCGATGTCCATCCAGTAGGCGCCGTCGGCGACCGCTCCGGCCAGGCCCTGGCCGACGAGGCGGGGCCAGACCTCGCGCTCGATCGAGACGTTCTGGCCGGCGGGGATCAGGTCCAGCACCGCGCGCTGCAGCACGTAGATGCCGGCGGAGATCAGGTAGCGGTCGATGCCGACCAGCTGGTTGGGCGCGGGCTTCTCCAGGAAGCCGGTGACCGCGTGGTCGGCGTCGCAGAGCACGAGCCCGTAGGCCGACGGGTCCTCGACGGCCACGAGGCCGAGGGTGCCCACGGCGCCGGTGCGCTCGTGCTGGGCGATCTGGGCGCCGACGTCGACGTCGGTCAGCACGTCGCCGTTGAGCATCAGGAAGCGCGCGTCGAGGGGGATCTGCTCGTCGACGTACTTGAGCGCGCCGGCGGTGCCGCGGGGCGTGGGCTCGCGGACGTAGCGCAGGCGCATGCCCATCGACGAGCCGTCGCCGAGCGCCTCCTCGACCTTGACCGGCTCGAAGCCGCAGCTGAAGATGACGTCGTCGACGCCGTGGCCGCGAAGCCACTGCAGCATGTAGGTCATGAACGGCCGGTCGACGAGCGTGATGACCGGCTTGGGCTGCCGCGACGTCAGCGGCCGCAGGCGCGTTCCCTCCCCGCCGACGAGGATGACGGCCTGCGCCACTAGTGACCTCGGCCGACGCCCTCGTAGGTGAGCCCGGCGGCGCGGACCGCTTCGGGGTCGAGCGCGTTGCGCCCGTCGATGAGCAGGTCGCCGTTCATCGCGGCGGCGACCGCGGTGAAGTCCAAGGACTTGAACTCGTCCCACTCGGTGACGAGCACGACGGCGTCGGCGTCCTTGACCACCTCGAGCGCGCCCGGGGCGAACTCGACGCCGGTGATGAGCTTGCGCGCCTCGGTCTCGGCGATCGGGTCGTAGGCGACGACCGTCGCGCCGGCGGCCTGCAGGCGCGCGCTGAGCACGAGCGACGTCGCCTCGCGCATGTCGTCGGTGTTCGGCTTGAAGGCGAGGCCGAGCAGGCCGACGCGCTTGCCCACGAGCGAGCCGAGGTGCTTCTGCAGCTTGCCCATGACCCGGCGCTTCTGCAGCTCGTTGACCTCGATGACCGAGTTCAGCAGCTGGAAGTGGTAGCCCGAGTTGCCGGCCAGCTGCTTGAGCGCGGTGACGTCCTTGGGGAAGCACGAGCCGCCGAAGCCGAGGCCGGCCTGCAGGAACTTCGGGCCGATGCGGTCGTCCAGGCCCATGCCCTTGGCGACCTCGACGACGTCGGCGCCGGTCTCCTCGCACACGTTGGCGATCTCGTTGATGAAGGAGATCTTCGTGGCCAGGAAGGCGTTGGAGGCCAGCTTGACCATCTCGGCGCTGTTGATGTCGGTGCGCACCTGCGGCGCGTCCAGCGGCGAGTAGAGCTCCGCTACGGCGTCGCCGGCCCAGTCGCCGTCGTCGCCGATGACGACGCGGTCGGGATGCAGGAAGTCCTTGACCGCCGAGCCCTCCTTGAGGAACTCGGGGCAGGAGACGTAGCGGAACTGGTCCTTGCCCGTCTGCTGGAAGAGGCGCTTGATCGACTGGCCGGTGCCGGCCGGGACGGTCGACTTCATCACGAGCGCGTGATGGTCGGAGACCGGCATCGAGTTGACGACGGCGTGCACGGCGCTGAGGTCGGCGTCGCCTGAGTAGGTGGGCGGCGTGCCGACGGCGACGAACAGCAGGCGCGCGTGGTTCAGCGCCTCGCTGATGTCGGTGCTGAAGTGCAGCCGCTCGCGGTTGCGAGCGATCAGCTCCTCGAGCCCGGGCTCGTAGATCGGGATCTCGCCCTGCTCGAGCCGCTGGACCTTGTCGGCGTCGATGTCGACGCAGTAGACGTCGCTGCCGAGCTCTGCGAAACCCGCCGCGGTGACGAGTCCTACGTAGCCGGTTCCGATGACGCCGATGGGTTCGCGCGCTGCCATGAAGCGCGAGAGGCTAGCGGAGGTGTCAGCCGACGCGCTGGCCGGTCAGCGCACTCGCCCGACCGACCGTGCGAGGGCCGCGCTCGCGCGGCCGGCCACCGTCTAGCGGACCCGCCCGACCGATCGCGCGAGGGCCAGCATCTGCTTGTTGCTCAGGGTGTGCAGCAGCGTGTTGGAGACCCAGTACACGGCCTTGCCCGAGCGCCAGGAGACGAGCCGCAGGCGGTCGCCGTCGTAGAACAGCTCGTAGTTGCGGCCCCCCATGCGGCGTCGCTCGGTCGGGTTGTCGAGGATCGGCGGCCCGGTCCAGTTCGTGCCCTGGACGCCGTAGTACTGGCCGAGGTCGTCGGTCTTGACCACGATCCGGTAGGCCCGGAACTTGTGGCCGCCGCGGTCGAAGAGGTCGTAGGCGCGGCTGTGATCGGGCAGGTACTGGCCGTCGGTCGTGACCGCCTTGGGGTAGTAGACCGAGAACGGCAGCTTGGTGGCCAGCTGGACGGCCTCGTCCTCGCCCTGGCGCGGCGCGAGCTGCAGGCCGGGCGGCAGCGTCGCGCTCGTGCGCCGGCCCTTGGCCTTCGGCTGGGTCGTCGTCTTGCCCGACGACCCGCGGGAGCCGCTGCTGGCCGTGGCGTTCATGAAGCGCGTGGTGACCGCGCGCAGGTGGTCGGGCGTGACCGTCACGAAGTCGCCGGTGATGTCCCCCGGGAAGCGCACCTCCTGGACGGGCTTCTGCGCCGAGGTCACGGCGAGCTTCAGCAGCCGCAGGATCGCCTGGTCGGAGCTGATGTCGGTCTGCGTGTAGCGCCCGAAGATCTTCAGCAGCGCCTTGCGGTCGCTGAAGACCTTGCCGACGCCGATCTGGTCCTTGGCGTCGGAGAGGAACTGCTGCTGGCGCGCGGCGCGCACGAGGTCCGTGTCGAAGTGGCGGTAGCGGACGAAGTCCAGGGCATCCTGGCCGCAGAGCTTCTGGTAGCCGGCCTTGATGTCGATCGTGGCGTAGTTCGGCCCGCCGCCGAACGGCGGGCTGTTGTCGTTGAAGTAGCGCCGATCGACGTCGCTGTAGACGCATCCGAGACGGTCGACGGCACGGCGGAACCCGCCGAAGTTCACGTTGACCACGTGGTTGATCGGGATGTGCAGGAGGTTGCGGATCGTCTTGACCGCCAGCGACGGACCGCCGATCGCGTACGCCGCGTTGATCTTGTCGGTGCCGTGGCCGGGGATCCGGACCTTGAGGTCGCGCGGCAGGGACATGACCGAGGTCGCGCCCTTGTCCGGGTCCAGCCGCAGCAGGATGATCGTGTCCGAGCGCACCGGCGTCTTGGCCTTGATGTCGACGAAGCGCCGGTCGGAGCCGAGGATCAGGATGGTCTGCGGGCCGCCGGCGTCCACCCCGTCCAGCGCGCCCTGCACGCCCTCGAGCTTCTGGGAGTTCTTGAAGAAGAGCGTCGTGTCGTCCTTGAGCTCCAGCAGGACCGCGGAGGCGACGGTCGCGGCGCTGGAGAGCATGACGACCAGCACGCCCAGCAGGAAGCGCTTGTACATCCCGAAGGCGAGGCGGGGCGGGCGGTCGTCGGTGGGGTTCGTGCTCACGAGCCGATGTGCGTCATGGACCCTGCGATGCCCAGCATCTGGGCGTTGGACAGCGTCAGCGTGAGGCTGTTGGACACCCAGTACACGGCATCCTTGCGCTTCCAGGCCACGTACCGCAGCCGGCTGCCCGCCTTGAAGAGCAGCAGCCTGCGACCGTTGACCGTCGTCGTCGACGTCGGGTTGGCCAGCAGCGGCGGCGTCAGCCAGTCCGTGCCCTGCACGCCGTAGTAGCTGCCCTCCTGGAGGTTCTCCAGGACGACGAGGCGGTAGGCGCGGTGCGGGTGGCCGGCCCGGTCGCGCAGCGTGTAGACGCGCGGGCTCGGGTCGGTGGTCGTCCCGTCCTTGACGGTGCTCGCGTAGCGCCCGTTGGGCGTGAGGCGCAGCGGGAAGTACATGCGGAAGCCGAGGCGGTGGCTGGCGACCGTGCGCGCCACGAGGTTCTCGCCCTGCGTGCGCGCGCGGGTCAGCTTGGCCTTGGCCGCGCGCGCGGTGCCCGACGTGCCCTTGGCGGCCTTCGTCTTCTTGGTGGTCTTGGGCTGCTTCTTGACCTCGGGCGAGGCGTGGAAGAACTGGTCGCGCAGCTTCTGCAGCGTCGTGGCCGAGGCCTCGACGTACTCGCCCGTCGCGGCGTCGCCGGAGTAGACGGGCGGGAACTTGATCTGCGCGACCGGGTGCCCGGCCGAGAAGATGCCGAGCTTGGCGAGCTTCAGCGCGCCCTTGACCGACCGCAGGCTGTCGTCGGTCTGCGTGTTCTTCTTGAGGATCTGGATGAGCTTGCCGCGCTCGTCGATCAGCGAGGAGGTGCTCAGCTGGTCCTTGGCGGCGCGGAGGAAGTCCTGCTGGCGCGCGGCCCGCACGATGTCGGAGTCGGCGTGGCGGAAGCGCACGTAGTCCAGCGCGCGCTGACCGCAGAGCTCCTGGTAGCCGGGCTGCACGTCGATCTCGGCGTAGTGCGCCGAGACCGGCAGGCCGAGGTTGGAGTGGTAGTAGCGGCGATCGACGTCGGCGTAGACGCAGCCCAGCGCGTCCACCACCTGGCGGAAGCCCTGGAAGTTGACGTTGACGATGTGGTTGATCTTGAAGTCGGTGCCGAACAGCGACTTGATGGTCTTGGCCGTCAGGTCCGGTCCGCCCAGCGAGTAGGCCGCGTTGATCTTGTTGATCCCGTAGCCGGGGATCAGCACCTTGAGGTCGCGCGGGATCGACAGCACCGCCGTCGCCTCCTGCCGCGGGTCCATGCGGATCAGCAGGATCGTGTCCGAACGCGCCGCGACGCTCTTGCTCAGCTTCGGGTTGTTGCGCTTCAGGTCGCTCCAGCGCCGGTCCGAGCCGAGGACGAGGATCGTCTGGGGCTGGCCCGGCGGGGCCTCGGTGACCTCCTTGGACTTCAGCGGCGGCGGCGCGCCCTTGGGCGTCTCGAGCTCCTTCTTGATCTGCAGGAGGCCCGCCGTGGCGGTGGCCGCGGCCGAGAGCAGGACGATCAGCGTCAGGCTGCCGGCGGCACGCAACAGGAAGCGCAGCCCCTCGCGCGGGGCCCGGTCCTCCTTGGGGAGCCTCATGCCAGCCCGCCCTCGACCGCGTGCAGGTCCGGCCCGTCGGTGCGCTCGCGCTCCAGCCAGGCGGGCAGGAGCGTCACGAAGTCGCCGAGCGCCTGGCGGAAGCGGCGCAGCGACGCGATCGACACCCACTCCTCGGGGCCGTGGTGGCCGGCGCCGACGGGGCCGAACTCGACGGCCGGGATGCCGGCCTCCAGGAACGAGATGGCGTCGGACGCGCCGTCGCGCCCGATGCTCAGCGCCTCGCCCTCGATCGAGCGGCCGATGCCGTCGCGCAGCGCGCGGACGTACGGGTTGCTGCGCGACACCACGGCGGGCGCGCGCGTGAAGCACTTGAGGACCTCGAGGTCGGGGATCGCGCGGATCTGCGCGAGGATCTCCCCCGGGTCCTGTGTCGGCAGGAAGCGGATGTCGACGTCCATGGTGCAGCGATCGGGCACCTTGTTGAAGGCGTCGCCGCCCTCGATGCGGGCGAGGTTGATCGACGGGCGGTCGAAGAGGTCCGAGGACTCGCGGCTGAAGGGCAGCGTCTCGATGCGCCGGAACGCGTCGTGGGCCTTGAGGATCGCGTTGTCGCCCAGCCACGGCGTCGAGCCGTGCGCCGCGACGCCGCGGATCGCGACGCGGACGGCCAGGACGCCCTTGGCCTGGATGCCGATGTGCAGGTCGGTCGGCTCGCCGGTGAGGGCGAAGTCGCCGCGATAGCCGCCCGCGACGATGACGTCGGTCGAGCGGCTCGACACGTCGTCGGACTCCTCGTCGGGCACGCAGATGAAGCGCACGCGGACCTTGTCCTGCTCGCAAACGTCCTTGACGGCGCACATCATGGCGGCCAGCGCGCCCTTCATGTCGTAGGCGCCGCGGCCGATCAGCCGGTCGCCCTCGACACGGGGCTCGAACTGGGCCGGGAAGGCGGGCACGACGTCGAGGTGGCTGTGGAGGATCACGGTCGGCGGCTTGGCGTCGGCCGGCGGGCCGACGTCGACCATCACGACGGGCAACCCGTCGTGATCGAGGCTTCGCACCTCGAGCTCCCGCGACTCCAGCCAGCCCTTGACGAAGCCGGCCGCAGCGCGGAGCCCGTCGAGCGAGGAGGTGTCGTACGTGATCAGCCGCTCGGCCAGGACGCGTTCGTCCATCCGGATGGAGGGTACTGACCGCAGGGGCGGCGCAAGCTGGCGCAACCCGTCACCTGACAACGCTCCTGAAGGTAGGGTCGCCGGATGGCTGGCCGCATCGTCCTGTTCGGAGCGACCGGGTACACCGGCGAGCTCACGGCCCGCGAGCTGGCGGGGCGCGGTGAGCGCCCCGTGCTCGCGGCGCGCAACGAGGCGCGCGTGCGTGCCCTGGCCGACGAGCTCGGGGGCCTGGAGTGGGCCCTCGCCGATGTCGGCGGGGCGGGCGGGACCGCATCCGTGCGCGCGCTCGTGGAGCGGGGCGACGTGCTGCTGTCGACCGTCGGCCCGTTTGCCCGCTGGGGCGCGCCGGCGGTGGAGGCGGCGATCGACGCGGGCGCCCATTACGTCGACTCCACGGGCGAGACGCCGTTCATCCGCGACGTGTTCGAGCGCTACGGCCCGCGGGCGGCCGCGGCGGGATCGGCGCTGCTGACCGCGATGGGCTACGACTGGGTGCCGGGCAACCTCGCGGGCGCGCTGGCGCTGCGTGACGCCGGGCCCGAGGCGGTGCGCGTCCGGATCGGGTACTTCCTGACCGGCGGCGGGGGCGCCGGCTCGATGAGCGGCGGGACCCGCGCGTCGGCCGCCGGCGTGATGCTCGAGCCGAGCTTCGCGTGGCGCGGCGGACGGCTGGTCACCGAGCGTGGCGGGGCGCGCGGGCGCAGCTTCGCCCTCGACGGCTCGGCGCGCAAGGGGCTGTCGGTCGGCTCGACGGAGCACTTCGGGCTTCCGGCGGCGTTTCCCGGGCTGCGCGAGGTCGACGTCTACCTCGGCTGGTTCGGCGGCGCGACCGACGCGGTCCGGGCGTTCGCGCTCGGCGCCTCGCTGCTGGGCAAGGTGCCCGGCGTGCGGCCCGCGCTCAACGAGCTGGTGGCGCGCACGGTGCGCGGCAGCAGCGGCGGCCCCGACGCCGACGCGCGCGCGGCCAGCGGCGCGACGGTCGTCGCCGAGGCGCAGGACGCCGGCGGCCGCACGCTCGCCTCTGCGCGCCTCGAGGGCGTCAACGGCTACGACTTCACCGCCGGCATGCTGGCTTGGAGCGCGCATGCCGCGGCGACCGGCCGCGTGCACGGGGTGGGCGCGCTCGGACCCGTCGAGGCCTTCGGACTGGACGCCCTGGTCGAGGGATCGCGCTCCGCCGGAATCGAGCGCGTCTGATGACCGCCCAATGCACCGGCACCTAGAACGCCACTTTCCGATCACCCGTCCAGTTGGCCACAAGTTCTCGTGGGCGGCGCCGTTGAAGGGGGCATGGACGTCGAACGGCACCGTTCGCCGGAGACCTCGGGGCTCGAGACCTGCACGGCCTGCCACCGGCCGTTCGTCGTCCCGATCGCGATGCTCGACCTCGTCGACGAGGGCCTCTACCTGCTCGCGTTGCTCTGCACGAACTGCGACCGCCTGTCGGTCGGGATCCACGAGGACGCCGAGCTCGAGCAGCTCGAGCACGAGGACGCCGCGGCGATCTCCCAGATCGAAGCCGCGCTCGAGGTCATCGAGGTCAGCCGCTTCATCGACGGCCTCGACGGCTTCACCCGCGCGCTGGCCGCCGACCTGGTCCTGCCCGAGGACTTCTAGGCGCGCGGCCGGGCGAGCCGGTCGGCGACGTATGTCACATACCGCTGCACCGGATCGCCGCCGGCGGCCCCGAAGTGCCACAGCAATCGCGCGACGTCGAGCCAGGGCGGCGGCGCCATGCGCGCCGACGCAACCGTCGCCGCGTGGCTGCTCCACGGCCACTGCTCCGGCCGTCGGCAGAGGCCTGCCTCGACGGGATTGACCGCGACGTACGCGGCAGCCGCCCAGAGCTGGGCATCATCGCGGACGAGCACTGAGCCGAACCGGCCCTGGAACAGATGCCCGCGTCGATCATGGCGCTGGTTGAACCCGCGGGCGTAGTCGCCATGCAGCCGGCGCATCCCGTCGCCCAGGTTTGCGCTGGGCGTCTCCACGAGCAGGTGGACGTGGTTGGACATGAGGCAGTACGCCAGGCACCGCCAGCCCTGGAGCAGCACGGCCCGCGCCAGCTCGGTGAGGTACCGGGCGCGGTCGACGTCGTCCACGTAGATGTCGCAGCCGTCGTTGCCTCGGGCATACACGTGATGAACGCCGCCCTCGAGCTCGTCGCGCAGTTTCCTGGCCATGTCCCATCAAGGCCGCAGCGCGAACGTTCTCACCCCCTCGGGGGCCAGTCCCCTTCATGAAGGGGTCAGTCCCCTTAATACGCGGAGGGCTGCAAGTACGCGGGGTTTGGCTCGGTGCGTTTGTTAAGGGGTCAGTCCCCTTAACATTAACAAACTGTTAAGGGGTCAGTCCCCTTAACAAACTGGGCATCGGTCCCCTGGGCATCGGCGCGGGAACGACCGAGGGCCGGCGTTTGCCGGCCCTCGGTGCACGTTCGGTGCTGCTGGGTGCTGCTAGTGCTCGGACCCGCCGCCCTGCGCCAGGGTCAGGAAGGCCTCGGTGCGGCGCTTCTCGCGGCCGGCGACGCGCGCGGCCTCGGAGCCCTCGTCGGCCTGCTCGAGCTCGCGCTCGGCGGTCCGGAGCTTCTCCTGCAGCTCGGAGACGTCGAGGCTGGTCGGATCGACCGCCTCCTCGACCAGGATCAGCACGCGACCCTCGGAGACCTGCACGTAGCCCTCGCCCTGCGCGAGCGCGACCACGTCGCTCTCGCTCTTGTAGAGGCGCAGCTCGGTCGGCTCCAGCATCCCCAGCAGCGGCTGGTGGTGGGCCAGGATGCCGATCGAGCCGACCGTCGTGCGGGTCGAGACCATCTCGACCTCGTCGTTGAAGACCTCGCCCTCGGGGGTGAGGACCTCGGCGGTGAAGGTCGTGCGGGCCACTAGTTGTCGCCCTTGGCGGCGGCCACCACGTCCTCGATCGTGCCCTTGAGCAGGAACGCCGACTCGGGGAGGTCGTCGTGCTGGCCCTCGAGGATCTCCTTGAACGAGCGGATCGTGTCGGCGATCGGGACATAGGCGCCCGGGGTGCCGGTGAACTGCTCGGCGACGTTGAACGGCTGCGACAGGAAGCGCTCGATCTTGCGGGCGCGCTGCACGGTCACCTTGTCCTCGTCGCTGAGCTCGTCGATGCCGAGGATCGCGATGATGTCCTGCAGCTCCTTGTAGCGCTGC
>NZ_DATHDY010000082.1:0-40359 GCF_035318805.1 Baekduia sp. | reverse complement strand
CAACCTCATCGCCTTCGAACGCATGGCCAACGCCTGGCTCGGCTCCATCGACATCTCACAGAAAAAAGCCTGGACCTCCCGCGCCTTCGACATCACCACCAAAGACCTCGGCGATAACTCGCAGCCTGGCAACCAGTTCTTCGGCATCCACGCCTCCAACGACGGCAAGGTCATGATCTTCGCCGGCGGCATCCCCTTGAAGAAAGACGGCAAGGTCGTCGGCGCCATTGGAGTCAGCGGAGGATCCGGCGAACAGGATCACGCCGTAGCCGAAGCCGGAGCAGCAGCTTTCTAAGCTCTCTCAAAACAATCGGCAGATCCAAAAAAGAAGAATCAACAAAGGGTAGCGCGCATCAAGCGCTACCCTTTTCGCTGCAGGGCATCAAAGGCAGCAGAAAGGTTTCTAACAGCAGCGAACGTTAACCAGCAGTGGCAATGAGGTTCAAAAAAATGGCTGAAAACACTGGAGTAGTTTTTCTCGGACAAAATAAGGTGGAAGTCCAGTCCATCGACTTCCCGAAGCTCGAGTTGCAGGACGGCCCCGGGGTGCATCCCGACAACGTCGGGCGCAAGACGGAGCACGGGGTGATCCTCAAGATCGTCTCGACCAACATCTGCGGCTCCGACCAGCACATGGTCCGCGGCCGCACGACCGCGCCCGCCGGGCTGATCCTCGGGCACGAGATCACCGGTGAGGTCATCGAGGCCGGTCCCGGCGTGGAGTTCATCAAGGAAGGCGACCTCGTCTCGGTCCCGTTCAACATCGCCTGCGGGCGCTGCCGCAACTGCAAGGAGCGCAAGACCGGCATCTGCCTGTACACCAACCCCGAGCGCCCGGGGGCGGCGTACGGCTACGTCGACATGGGCGGTTGGCCCGGTGGCCAGGCCGAGTACGTGATGGTGCCCTACGCGGACTTCAACTGCTTGAAGTTCCGCGACAAGGACCAGGCGATGGAGAAGATCCTCGACCTGACGATGCTGTCGGACATCTTCCCGACCGGCTACCACGGATGCGTCACGGCCGGCGTCACGACCGGCAGCAGCGTCTACGTCGCCGGCGCCGGGCCGGTCGGCCTCGCCGCCGCGCACTCGGCGCAGCTGCTCGGAGCGGCGGTCGTGATCGTGGGCGACCTCATCCCCGAGCGCCTCGAGCAGGCACGGAGCTTCGGCTGCGAGACCATCGACGTCAGCAAGGGCGACCCGCAGGACCAGATCGCCGAGCTCCTCGGCGCGCCCGAGGTCGACTCCGGCGTCGACGCCGTCGGCTTCGAGGCCCGCGGCCACGGTGAGCACGCCGACGAGGAGCTGCCGGCGACCGTGCTGAACTCGCTGATGAACATCACCCGCGCCGGCGGCGCGCTCGGCATCCCCGGCCTCTACGTGACCGGCGACCCGGGCGCCAAGACCGACGCGGCCAAGGAAGGGTCGCTGTCGATCCGCATCGGCCTCGGCTGGGCCAAGTCGCACACCTTCGCGACCGGCCAGTGCCCGGTGATGAAGTACCACCGCGGGCTGATGGAGGACATCCTCAACGACCGCTGCCAGATCGCCAAGGCGGTCAACGCCACGGTGATCTCGCTCGACGATGCGCCGGAGGGATACGACAACTTCGACCACGGCGCCGCGCGGAAGTACGTGCTCAACCCGCACGGGCTGATCAACGCGTGAGGGGGCGAGGCGGCGGCGCCCAGGCGCCGCCGCCTCGGCCGTCAGTCCTGATCGCCGCTCAGCCCCGCGATCTCGCGGCGCAGCTCCTCCACGCGCGTCACGACCCACTCCAGCCGCGGGTCGCGGCCGCCCATCGTCCGCGAATGACCCATGGCGTAGGCGAACTCCATCGAGTTGATGAGCTTCCGGTACTCAGCTCGCAGCTCATCGATGCGCGCCATCGGCAGATGCTAGCCCCTCATGCAGGACGAGCTCCAGGGTCTGCGACTTGCCGGCGCGTCCCGCGGTGCTGGCGGGCGTCACGACCACGCGGTAGCGCCCGCGCGGCAGCCGGTGCCCGTGGACCTTCCGGGGCTGCGCGATGGCCATCTGACCGGCCCTCGCCGCCCTACGCACGATCTTCGCCGTCGTCGAGTACTTCGTGCACTCGTGGCGCTTGCGCCTGCCGGCGACGCAGAGCCCCTTCTTCAGGTGGCCGGGGACGCCGCGCTGGAGCAGCAGCGTCACCGACCCGCGGCCCGAGATCGTGAAGACGAACCGGCCGCGGGAGAGCTTCGGCTTCGACACGGTCGGCACTCGGGGCTTCCGTGCCGCCACCCTGTGCGCTCCGGGCGTCGGCGTCGGAGCGGGCGTCGCTCCCGGCGGCGGCGAAGCGGCCGTCGTTGCCGGCGGACGCGGCGGAGCGCGGTGGCTCAGGAAGAACGTGTACATGGCGGCCGTCGCATCGGGCCCCGACGGGTCGGCGTAGGGCTGCGACGGGTCGCCGCCGGACCAGGCGTGGCTCATGCCGTGCACGACCCAGTACTGCGCGAGCTCGACACGGTGGCTGTCGACGTAGCTGCGGAGCGTGTAGGACCGCCCCCCTGGGGCCCGGCCCCGGGTCGTCTTCGCCGGCACGCGTGGCACCGAGCCGTTGAGCGCTGCGTCATCGGCCAGGTCGCCGGTCACGAGCCACTGCTGGACCAGCTGGTCGGCGTTGATCGGCGGCACCGTGGTGTCCGCATCGCCCGCGAACGCGATGAACGGCATCGGGCGGGCATGGGCGCCCATCTCCGCGTGGGCCTGCCGGCCTGCCTGGACGGGGTCGGCGCTCTTGTAGCCCGCGCACGTGGCGGTGGCCGCGTACTCGCAGCCCGAGCCGACGCCGATCGCGGCGAAGAGGTCGGGGTAGGTGGCAGCCATGACCGAGGCCATCGCGCCTCCGGCCGACAGCCCGGCCGCGTAGACCCGTTGGGGATCGACGGCGTAGTCGCGCTCCACCAGGGTCGTCACCGCAGCGACCCGCGCGGGCTCGCCCGCGGAGCGGTGCATGCTTCGGTCCTGAAAGAAGTTCCAGCACTTGAAGGAGTTGGCGCTGGGGTCCTGCTCCGGGAAGACGACGATGAAGCCCTTGGCCTCCGCCAGCGCGTCCCAGCGCGTCAGCCGGCGGAACTGGTCGGCGGTCTGCGTGCAGCCATGCAGGGCGACGACCAGCGGCATCGGCGTCCCCGCCTGGTACGTCGAGGGGACGTACAACTGGTAGTGCTGCGTTCCCTCGGGGCCGGCGTAGTCCCCCGACGTGAGGGTCCCGGTCGCAGCCGTCGCGGCCCCCGGGAGCAGCGCGGCCCCCGCCGCGACGAGCAGCGCCACGGCGATCCCGAGCCGTGCTCGGAGACCAACGACGATGCGGGCCGGCGGTGCCGTCCCGCACAGGGGCCGAAGCGCCTCGGTGCGCTCGGTGTTGCGTTCCTGCATTGCGTCGTCCGTTCCGCCGGAGATCGCCATGCCCATCCGCGCTGGCCTTTGGACCACGGCCGCCCGCCCATCGGACAGGTCGGCCTACGCTAGGCCAACGCCGGCGGGCCATCCATACGAGGAACCGAGAACTTCAGCGACCCCGGTCCGTAGAAGCGGCAAACCAGAGCGATCATTCAGCCGGCCGCCCGCTCGGCCGGCGACCCGTCGCCGACCGCGACGTCCCTCACTGGGCGGCGACGCTGGCGCCCGCCCCAGGCGCGGGGCAGCGCACCGGCGCCCAGCGGCCGGGCATCAGGCAGCGGTCGACGCGCCGTGGTTGGCGGTTGGCAAGGATCCGGAAGCTCGTGTACTTGCCGATCGTCCCGCGGGCGGTCACCCGGATCTGCAGCAGCGTCCCGGCCCGGAAGAAGCGCTCCAGCGCCCGGAGCCGCGCCGGAGCATGCGCCGACGGCAGCTCGCGGCGGCGGCAGCCGGCGCCCACGCAGGTGACCCGAACGACCGCGGACGGCCCCCCGCGCACCGACAGCAGCGTGATCCGTGCGCCGCCGGCGACGGTGTAGCCGGCGATGCGCACGGTCGGGAAGGGCTGGAGGTACGGGCGGCTGGGGCTCGCCGCGGTCGGCACGGCCGCTGGCGGCGCGGCGGGTGGCACGGGCGCCGCCGGCGGGACGACCGGTGGGCACGAGCCGGTCCGGGATCCGCCCTTGCCGGGCGGGTCCTTCTTCTTGCCGGCGCGCCACACCCCGGCGAGCGGGCCGCTGAGCGGCGTGAGCGCCGCGGTCGCGTTCACGGCGTTGAAGTGGTGCAGCTGGAACCGATGACCCTTGTCGCCGCCACTCCCGCCGCGGCCTTCGCCGCCGGTCGCGGATCCGCCTCGGCCGTGCCGGTCGCCGCCGTCACCGCCGCCGCCGCCACCGTCGCCACCGTCGCGGTTTCCGCCCTGGTCATCGCGCCCCTGCCCCGCGACCAGATCGCTCAGCGGCGTGAGCGCCGCGATCGTGCCCAGGGCGTTGAAGAGGCGTACCTGGGCCCGGACCCGACGCCCCACATCACCGTCGCTCACGGCGTAGGTCGCCGCGCACGCGTCTCCGACGACAGCGCAGAACTGGCCCGAGGCGTCGCACCGAGTCCACTGGTAGACCTGCGCCGGCGCCGGCACGCCGCTCCACGCGGCGGTGATCCGCAGCTCGCCCCCGACGGCCGCCGGACCCTCGATGACGGGTCCCGCCGTGAACGCCGGCGGCGCGGCGCCGAGCGCCGGTGCGGCCACCAGCGCGAACACCACCACCGTCGCCAGCGGCACGATCGGTGTGAGAACGCGACTGCGGAGAGTGAGGATGTGCATGTTGACCCGGTGGCCTCCGATGCTAGGCCGATCGGTGAGCGTGGGCAACCCTTGGCCGGACGCCGCGCCGCCCGCTGCGTCGCGCGTCACATCTTGATTTGGCCCTTCCAGGTCCTGGCACGGTGGCCCGAGATGCGGACCTTGACGCGGAACGAGCCGCTCGTCGCCGACCGCGCGGTCACGGTCCCGGATCCCCTCGCGGTTCGCCCGCGATGCCGTGCCCGGAACGTGCACCGGGCCTGCCGGGCGTTGTTCTTCGTGCGGGCGCACGTGAGGCGGGTGATCTTCCAGTGCCGCAGCCGCTTGCGGACCTCGCGCCGCAAGGCGGCTCGCGCCCGCGCCGGGGTGAGCGTCACCGCGATGGGCGCCACGGTGACCTGGCGGGCGGCCGTCGTGCCGGCTCCGCCCGCGTTGCTCGCGGTCAGCTTGACCGTGTAGGTGCCGGCGCGCGCGTAGGTATGGGAGGGATTGGGCGACGGGTCGGCGCCGGGGGCGATCCCGCTGCCGTCGCCGAAGTCCCAGACCCAGCCCGACGGGCCGTTGGTCGAGGCGTCGGTGAAGGTCGCGGTCAGCCCGGAGACCGCCGCGTTGAACCCCGACTCGGGCTTGGCCGGCGGCGGAGGCGGTGGCGGAGGCGGCGCGACCGACACGCTGCAGGTCGCCGAGCCGGAGTTGCTCGTCGTGCCGACGAAGCTCCAGTCCGCGCTGTTGGCGTGCAGCGTCATCTTGAGCAGCCCGTACACGCCGCCGTCCTTGCCCCCGGTTCCGACGATCGCCTCACGCGGCCCGTTGGCGTTGGGCCGGCCGCTGGGGTCCAGGCCGCGTGGCGGCGTGTACCCGTGGACGTGGCCGGTGATGACGAAGTCGACGCCCGCGGCGTAGAAGTCCTGCCAGATCGGCGCCTCGGCGGGGGCGGTGCTCTGGGGATGGTGCCAGTACACCAGCTGGCACGCCTGGGGCGACGCGGCGAGATCGGCCTTCAGCCAGGTCTCCTGCTCGGAGCCCGCGGCGCAGCTCACGGCCTGGCAGCCGTCGCTCGAGTTCAGCGCCACGATGTGCCAGCTGCCGATGTTGTAGCTGTACCAGCCCTTGCCGGACGCCCCGACGTTGACCCCGATGGTCGGGAAGTACTGGAAGTACCCCGACGCGCCCGGGACCTGGTACTCGTGGTTGCCCGGGACCGCCCGCAGCACGCTGCGCAGGTCCGGCGCGCCCCAGGAGAGGTTGAAGCCGAGCCCGTACTCGGCGGCGGTGCTGTTCTCGTACTGGGTGTCGCCGACGGCCAGCAGCGCAGCAAGCCCGCTCGCGGAGCTCTTCTGCGCGCGCGCCAGGTTCGACGTGTAGAGGTCGCTGCAGAGTCCCGCTGAGGCCGATCCCGCGCTCGGGCACGCGATGTCGCCGGCGGCCATGATCACGGGATCGGCGGCGGCCGCCGGCGTCGCCCCCACGACGACGCCCGGCAGGATCAGCCAGAGCATCGCGATGATGGCGCGGTGACGGGATCGCTGCGGACGTGCCGGGCGAGCCGGGCGGGCCATGGCCGACAGTATGTCCCCGCGACGGCCGCCCGTGGGGCCGCGGGTGTGGCGGCGGACGTGCGCCCGCCGGGCCGGCCACGACTACCGCCGGTGAACCACCCGGACCAGCCTGTGCGCTCGCGCACTGGGGACACCGCAACCGCTGACCGTGCTCACGGCCGCGTAGACCCTGCCCGAGCCGGAACGTCCACGGATCTCGATCCGGAACGGACCGGGCAGCTTGCCGAGATGGACGGTGATCGAGCGCCGCGCGCCCTTCAGCTTGGCGTAGCGCTTGCCGGCGACGTTCACGACGATGGAGACCATGCGGTGCCCCTTCGGCGGGATCCATCGCACGACCGCCGAACGACTGACCGGGCAGACGTTCGGCGCGACCGTCCCCTGCCCGGTCGCCGGCCCGTCGCTCGCCGAGGTGCTCGTCGTCGTGATCGCCGGCCCACCGGGGGTCGCTGTCCCGGGCCCGCTCGGGGTCGTGGTTCCGGGCCCACCGGGGTTGGTGGGCCCCGGCGGGGCGGTCGTCGGCGCGATCGTGTTGTGCATGTAGAAGCCCGAGACGTTGTCGGACGCGAGCACCACGACGCCCGTGCCGGCACTCACCGTCTGCTTGGTCGACGTCGCGTTGTTGATCTTCAAGTCGCCCGCGGTCTGGATGAAGGGCGTCCCGGGACCCGAGCCGAAGCTCGGATGGCTCATGCTGGTGGTCTTGTAGAAGATCGCCGTGTCGGCCGTGCCCGCGTTGATGGTGCCGCCGCCCACCGGGGTGGTCGCAAAGACGTACAACTTGTCCTGGGACGGGTCGAGCATCACGATCGGCCGCGTCTGGTCGTCGCGCACCGCGCTGATGGGCGTCGTGCTCCAGGTCCCCGCGCTCGCGTCGCGCTTCAGCAGCAGCAGCAGCGGCGCGCCGGCATTGCCCGAGATGTCGCTCAACGACGTCTTGACCGTCGCGAACACCTGCCCGTCGATCTCCTGCATCGACTTGAGGTTGATGTGGTCGTCGGCCATGTTGGCACCCTGCACGACCTTGGTCGACGCTCCCCAGGCCGTCGAAGCATCGCCGTTGCGATGCTCGGAGAAGTACATCGCGTTGTCGACCTGGTTGCTCCACATCACGCCGACGCCGCCCTTCAGGGACACCACCGAGGAGATGTCGTCCGGGGTCACCGTCGTCCCCGCCACGGGAAGCAGGAACGGCGTGCCCCAGGCGGTGTCGGTGCCGTTGGTCGCGTTGACGTAGACCTGGTTGCCGCGCGTCCACGTCGCCCACAGGGCACCGGTGGAGTCCCGGTCCAGCACGATCGCCTCCATCCCGCCGGACACGATCGTCACCGGGAAGCCGGCGTCCACCACGTACGTCTTGGTGGTGGGCGAGTAGCTGTAGCGGTACAGCTTGGCGCTGTCCGAGGCGCTCGCCGCGTTCACGCCGGCACTGGCGACGTACAGGTGCGATCCGTCCCACAGCGTGTCAGCCCACGACGCCGGACGCACGTCCAACGGCGTCCCGGTGTTGACCCACGTCTGCGTGGCCCGGTCGAGCCGGAAGATCATCCACTTGCTCGACGCGACGTCGAACATGTCCCCCCACCAGATGCCGTCGTTGTACCACAACTTGCTCTGCGGCTTCTCCCCCGTCGGACCGTTGACGCTCATGGCCTGCCACGCGAAGTCGCGGAAGCCCGCCACCGCGTCGGCTGCGGCAGGACTCGCAGCCGCCAGCAGGATCGTTGCCAGCACGATCAACAGTCCGCGCCGCATGGCGCCAGATGCTAACGATCCCGCACACGTCGAGGGCGATTTTGAGCACGCTTCTCAGAGACCCTGGACGATCGTGGCGCCTGAGCGTTCATCCGGACTCCGACGGGATGACCTGGACCCGGTCCACGAGCATCGCGGCCGACCTGGACGGGGCCCGCGCAGGAGCGCGACGGATCGCCAGGTCCAGGATCAGGAAGTTGGGCCGGGTGATCTTCGGGCCCCAGGCCCAGGGGGTCGAGGAGGACCGCTTCACGACCCGAACCCGGAGATCGTCGAAGAAGAAGGTCATCCGCCCCGGCTCGATGCGCACGCTGTACTTGTGGAAGCGCTTCGTGAGATCGATGCCGGCCGCGCTCGTGAGATCGCGCGTGCGCCACACGCGACGCGGACCATCCCAGACATGCGCGTTCGTGTGCGTTCCCCTGCCCGCGGTGTGGACCTCGGTGGCGTCGATCTCACCGGTCAGGGACTCGCTGCCGGTCTGCTCGCCGTTGAGCGCCCAGAAGCTCGGCCAATACCCGGGCTCGGTGGGCATCTTGATCCAGGCGGCCATCGTGCCGTACGTGAACCCGTGCCGGCCTTTGGTCTGCAGCGCCGAGCCGGCCGAAGGCGTGGCGGGAATCACCAAATGCCCGCGACCATCCAGATGCTCGCTCGCCCCGCAGCGGATCTTGCCCCACGACGCGTAGGCGCCGCACTTCGGGCCGTAGTCGACCCACTTGGCGGGATCCGGCCGAGCCCCGGGGACCCCGTTGAAGTCATCGAGGAAGGGTCGTGTGGCGTCCGGAAGGCCGGCGGCCGGCCGTGCGTGCGGCCCGGCATGCGAGGGTGCCGTCGAGGTCGCCGGGAGCAGCGTCCGGCCCCGGGCCAGGGCGCCCAGGCACAGCAGCGCCGCCGGCAGGAGGACGATGGTCCGCCCGCGTCGCCGCGCCGACGCCATCGGCCGCGCCGACATCAGGCGGCCGGTCGCCAGCGCGCCAGCGCGCCTTCGAGCGCTCGCTCGTGCTCCGAGATCGATGCCCCTGTGGAGGCGAACGCCGCGGCGGCGTTGGCGCTCGCCGCGCGGGCCAGCGCCGAGTAGTCCCGCTGCAGCTGTCGCATCAGCAGGACGGTCGGCACGGACTGCGCCGCCCGGTCGGGCTCGAGCGGCGCGAGCATTCGCGCGGCGTCCCGGTAGGCGACGGCGACGGCGTCGGCGGCCTCGGCCCGGTCGGCGGCGGTGCGGGCGCTTGCGAGTCGATCGCGCATCGGACGGCGAACGCTGTCGAGGTGGGTCACCGCGGTGCGCAGGCGGGCACGCAGGAGGCTGCTCGGCCGGGCGGCCGACGCGGTCTGGGAGGCCAGGGGCGCCGCCGGTGACCGGGACGCCGAAGGCTTGTGCAGCAGAGCGCCGATCGCGGCGCCGGCGAGTGCGGCACCCAGCAGCGCCAGACACGAAGCGCCGAGCCTGGCCGGGCCGAGAGCGCGCAGTCGCCTCATCGCACGCTGTCGAACGTCGACGAGCCCGTGGAGTCGAACGTCGGCCCGGGGTTCTGCGATGCCGGCGCCGGAGTGCGCCTCGCCGGCGGCGGACTCGCAGCGGGGGGCGGTGGCGTCGAGGACGGCGCAGGGGGAACGTTCGCCGCAGGCGTCCGAGTGGCCGCCGGCGCCGTCACCACCGACGTCGACGGCGCCGCGGCGCTCGCGGATCCGCTGACCCGCCGCGCCGGCGCGCGGACGGCACGTGCTCGCGCGAGCCGGGCCCGGCGCACGTCGGCGGCCGAGGGCCCGTGGAGGACGGGCAGGGCGCGCACGGCCCCGAGCGACCAGTCACCGCCGCTCACCGGCCTGTCGGGGAGCTTGACCTGGTTGGCCGCCGGCTCGCCGTCGCCACCGTGCGGCGCGAGCAGGAAGCCGAGCACGAAGACGATCTGCACCAGCGGCAGGAGGTACCACCGAGACTTCATGGGACGTGCGCCGAATCGAATCCGTTCAAACACGTTGCCGAAGACCGTAGACCGTTCGGGCCCCGGCGGCGCGCGAGAACGCCCTGCGCTGACACCCCGTCGGCCGCCGGTCAGCGACGCCCGCGCATCCGGCCACCCGCCCGATCCAGACGGCGCCACAGCAGCTCGGTGTCGCTCGCGATCGAACCGAATCCGAAGCGACGCACGACGGCTTCCCGCGCAGCGTGGCCCATGGCCGCACGCTCGGCGGGCGAGAGGCCGGCGAACCGCTCGAGCGCGGTCCCCAGCGCCGCCCGGTCGCGGCACGTGAGCCCCGTGCGGCCGTCCTCGACGATCGCCGACCGGTTGGCGGGCGCCGTGACCACGGGCACCGTCTCACACGCCATGGTCTCCAGGATCGTGAGCGGCGGCTCGACGGCGACCGGCCTGGTGAACGGGTAGAGGGCGACGTCAGCGCCCGAGTAGACCTCGACCTTGCGTTGCTCGGTGAGGTCCTCGAGGTGGACGCTCACCTCCACCGTCGCCGACCGCGGGAAGCGTGCCGCCCACTGCGCGTTGTCGCGACGAAACGTGATCGGTGCGAAGACGTCGAGCTGCAGGCGCAGCGACGAGCGCGCGGCCACCCCTTCGAGCATCAACACGACGTCGGCCGCGGGAAAGCGCTCAGGCGCGATGTTGCCGACGTAGAGGATCCGCAGCGTGCCCGGCGCGTGCGCCTCGGCGGTGCGTCGGAGGAAGCGATCGGTGTCGATCGCGGGCTCGAGCACGGAGAGCTTGGCGCGGTTCCACCCATCATTCTCCAGCGCGGCGCGGACGGTCTCCGAGGTGGCGGCGTGCCCGTCGATCCAGCGGTCGGCCACGCGCCACCCGAGCATCTCGCGCAGGCGGTCGGTCGCTGGCAGGCCGGTCTCGGCGGCGTGCAGCACCACGTGGTTGACGATCGTCCTGCCCTGGCGGCGAACCCCGGCCGCCAGCATCAGCGGGACACCGATCAGGTGGATGCGGTTGACCGGGCCCGCTGCCGCGGCGCTGCGCACGGCGGCGGCCAAGGCCGGAACCGCCCGGTAGTCCCCCAGCGGGGAGCGCGTCGGGCGACGCACCACGTGGTGCAACGGCACGCCGCCGACCTCGGCGGCGTCGGCGTAGCCGGGCTCCGACAACGAGATGATCTGCGCATGGTGGCCGCTGCGCGCGGCCGACAACGCGAGGTTGCGCCCGATCACGCGCGTGCCCTCGTTGAAGGGCTCATGGAGCGTCCTGCCCACGACCAGGACGGATTGCGGTGCGCTTTCGGGCTCGCCCGCTGCGCCGTTCACCGCGCGCAGCATAGAGGCCCGGCGCGCCGGCCCGGCAGACCTCTCCGACCGGAGGCTCGCCGGCCCGGCGTCCACCCAGATGTCGGGTTTGAGGCCGCGTGCCGATCGGCGTACGCTCGGCCGGTGACCGACGGGCTGGAAGCGGCGCGTATGGACCACGGTGCCGCTTCGCCCACGGCGCGGACGTTCGCGCCCTCACTCGTGGCGGTGGCCGCCTACCTGGCCCTGATGGCGGTCGTGGTCGCCGGCGCGGCGGGACTCGACGTCGGGCCGCTGCGGGTCCCCTTCGGCCTGCTCGCCGGGCTGGTCGGCCCCGGCTGGCTCCTGCTCCGAGCCACGGTGGGGCAGCGGCTCGGCAGCGGCCATGCGGCCGCGCTGACGGTGCCCTTGAGCCTGGCGATCTGCGCGCTCTCCGGCACCGTGCTCACGCTGGCGAGCATCAAGCTCACGACGCTGTCGCTGACGCTCGTCGTGAGCGCCATCTCGCTCGCGTGCCTGCTCGTCGCCGCGGTCCGTCGGACGGTGGTGCCGCCGCTCGCGGTGCGATGGCCACCGGCCGAGAGCCTGCGGCTGACGCCGAGCACGGCGATGGCCGGCGGGCTGGCGATCGCCATCCTGGCCATGGGCGCGTCGACCGCGCACCAGGTCGTCCGCGTCGACGACGCCGCGCGTGCGTCCACCCCCTTCGTCGCGCTGACGGGCGAGCTGCAGCAGGCCACGCCCATCGCCGGAGGGGTTCGCGTGCGGGTGGCGTTCACCACCATCAACAGCCAGCCGCGGGCGATCCGCCCGCGCCTGGAGATCTCCGTTCTGCCAGGCGGGGTCGCGCCCCTGCGCCGGACGTTGACGATCGGCTCCGGGGGTCGGGCGTCGGTGCAGGAGGCCCTCGTCGCCCGCTGCGGCGACGAGGTCGTCGCCAACCTGAGCGGCGACGGCGTTCCCGGGCGCACGAGCACGCTCCGCATCGCCTGCGCGGAGTGAGCGCTTCGCCTTCGCCGCAGGTGCTCACGGTGACCCCGCGGTTCTACCCGCACGCGGGAGGGGTCGAGACGCACGTGTTCGAGGTCGGCCGGCGCGTGGCCGCCGCCGGGGCGCGGATGACCGTGCTGACCACGGACGTCAGCCGTGCGCTCGCGCCGCGCGAGGAGCTGGAAGGCATCGAGATCGTGCGGGTCCCCGCCTACCCGCGGTCCAAGGACTGGTACGTCGCCCCGGCGATCGGGCGGGTCATCGCCGACGCCGGCGCCGACGTGATCCACGTCCAGAGCTATCACTCCATGGTCGCACCGCTGGCCATGCTGGCCGCCCGGCGCAACAGGATCCCGTACGTCGTGACGTTTCACAGCGGCGGACACTCCTCCGGCGTGCGCACGCGCGCACGCGCCCTGCAGCTCCGGACGCTGCGCCCCCTCCTGGAGGGCGCTGCCCGGCGCATCGCGGTCTCGCCCTACGAGGCGCGGCGCTTCGGATCGGTGCCGGGGTTGACCGGTGCGATCGACGTCGTGCCCAACGGCGCCGAGCTCACGCTGCCCAGCGTCCTTCCGGTGCCGGTCGCCGGGCTGATCGTGTCGCCCGGCCGGCTCGAGCGGTACAAGGGCCACCATCGCGTGATCGAGGCGCTCCCCCATCTGCTGGCCCGCGTTCCGGAGGCCCGGGTGCGCATCGCCGGCAACGGCCCGTACGAGCCCGAGCTGCACCGCCGAGCCGCCGAGCTCGGTGTCGCCGACCGCGTGCAGATCGCCGGCATCCCCGCGGGCGACCGTGTCGGCATGGCCACGTTGCTGGCCTCGGCGAGCGTCGTCGCGGTCCTCAGCGAGTACGAGTCGCAGGGGATCTCGGCGGTCGAGGCCGCCATGCTCGGGCGACCGATCGTGGTCACGGATGCCACGGCCCTGCACGAGCTGGTCGAGCGCGGGGTCGCCGAGGGCATCCCGGCGAACAGCACCCCGGAGGCCGTGGCCGCGGCCCTCGAGCAGCAGCTCCGCCGCCCCATGGTCGCCACCACCCAGCACCTGCCCACATGGGACGATTGCGCGACCGGCATCCTGCAGATCTATCGCGATGTTGTGGGGGTCTCGTCCTGCGGATCCTGATGGTCACCGATCTCTACTGGCCCCTGATCGGCGGCCTCGAGGTCGTCGTCCGCGAGCTCAGCCGGGAGCTCGCCGACCGCGGGCACGAGGTGGCGGTCGCCACGCTGCGCCAGGGCGGCATGCCCGACCACGAGGACGACGCCGGCGTGGGCGTCCACAGGATCGGGGGGACGCTGCAACGCCGGGCGCGGCTGTTCGCCGAGAGCGGCCGCCGCTACGCGCCGCCGTTCCCCGACCCGGAGGCGACGCTGCATCTGCGCGAGGTCGTCGCCGACTTCCGCCCCGACGTGGTGCACGGCCACAACTGGCTGATCCGGTCCTATCTGCCGCTCAAGCGCCGGCGCGGTCCCCGCCTCGTCGTCAGCCTGCACGACTACGGCGAGACGTGTGCCAAGCGGACGCTGTACGACCTGCGACAGGAGATCTGCTCGGGACCGGGCCCGCGCAAGTGCCCGGCGTGCAGCGCCGATCACTACGGCCGGGCGAAGGGCTGGACGGTCGCCGGCACCAACTGGGTGTCCGCCCTGGCCGAGAGCGGGCTGGTCGACCGCTACCTGGCCATCAGCTCGGCGGTCGCCACGGGCAACCGGCTGGGCGAGCGCGGCCTTCCGTACGACGTGATCCCCAACTTCTGCGCGGTCCCGGCGCCCGACGATGCCGCCCATGCGACCCTCCTGGGCCTGCTGCCCGACGCGCCCTTCCTGCTGTTCGTCGGTGCGCTCGGACGACACAAGGGCGTCGATGTCCTGCTCGACGCCTACGGCCGCCTCGACGACCCGCCACCGCTGGTCCTGATCGGCGCACGGTGGCCCGATGCGCCGGCCGTGCCCGATGGCGTGACGGTGCTGCACGACTGGCCGTCGGGGGCGATCGCCGGCGCGTGGCGGCGCTGCATGATCGGACTGGTGCCGTCGGCCTGGGCGGAGCCGTTCGGCCTCGTGGCCGTCGAGGCGATGCAGGCCGGCCGCCCGGTGATCGCGTCGGCCGCCGGCGGGCTCGCCGACATCGTCGTCGACGGCGAGACGGGCCTGCTGACGCCGCCGGGCGATCCCTCCGCGCTGGCCGCCGCCCTGCGCCTCCTCCTCGCCGACGAGGGCCTGCGCCAGACGATGGGCGAGGCCGGGCGGGCGCGATCGACCGCGTTCGCCGCTTCGGCGATCGTGCCACGGTTCGAGCGGGCCTACGCTCGCGTCCTGGCGACCTGACGCCGGGTCAGCCGCTGCGCCGAGGCGCGCAGACCGGTGCGGCGGCGGTGAAGAGCTCTTCGAGCGCCAACGGCGTCGGATGCTCGACGGCGTAGGTCTCGGCGTGCGACAGCGCGGCCGCGAGGACCCGGCGCTCCGGCTCGAAGCCCGCTTCGAGGATCGCGCTGCTGCGGTCCGGGAAGGCGAAGCGGTACATGGCGTAGGCATCGAGGAGCTCGCGACGCTCGTGGACCAGTGAGCCCGGCATGCGCGCCGCGATGTCCGCTGCGGCGACCGGACGGACCGTCGTCTGCGGCCGGTCGGCGACGACCGCCAGCAGGGCGACGTCGATGGCGGTCGCGCCCCGGCCCGCCCGGTCGCCGAACAGCACATCGGGGGCGACGCTGCGCCGAGCGTGGTGCTCGAGGCCGGGGCGCAGCAGGCTCACGACGCGCCCCAGCCGACCCGGATGCCGGCCGGCCGCGGCGTCCAGCGCCATCGAGGCGATGCGCATCGGTGCGCGAGCACGCAGCGGCAGGTGCGCGCGCAGGGCCGGAAGCTGGCGCAGCTGCCAGTCCCAGACCTGGACGTCGCTGCGCACCCCGACCATGGTGCCGTCGGGCTCGACCGCCGTCCATTCGTCGGCGAGGTGCTCGGCCCCGTGCGCCATGAACGGCAGCAGCGTCTCGCTCTTGCCCCCGCCCTGCCAGCCGGCCACCAGGACGCCGCGGCCCCGGTACCGGAAGGAGGCGGCGTGCAGCAGCACGCGGTCGGTGGCGGCGAGGCGCACGGCGAGCAGCGACAGCAGCAGCGGGACGCGCCGCAGCCGCCGCTCGCACACGATCTCCAAGGGCTCGCCGGCGCGGGCGAGGTCGACGGCGGCCAGCGCGCCGCCGTCGCCCACCAGGTAGAAGCGCTCGTCGTCGTAGGCGGCAGACTCGCCGAGACGCGTGAGGCCCGGGCCGGCCGGCAGGCGATCGACGAACCGGACCGTCAGGTCGTCGCGCTCGCCGCGTGCCGCGGCCGGCGGCCCGAGCGCCGCGCGCACCGCGCGAACGTGGTGATCCGGGGCATCAACCAGCGCGACCGTCCCCACTCCCGGGACGGCGTGACGCACCGTGGTGCTCACGAACCACGACCGCGGTCGGCCACGAGCCAGCGGAGCACCGGCACACGGCGACTGGCCGGGAAGTACTCCGGGATCTGCAGGATGCCGCCGGCCGTCCGGACGAGCACCGCCGTGGCCACCGCGGTCGTCACGAGCGCGACGGGCAGCGTGGGAGCGGCGAGCTGACCGAGCACGATCACGCCACCGAGCAGCGCCGCTCCCACGCCGAGCAGGCGCAGGAACCCGCGGTCGGCCAAGTGGACTCCGGTGAAGCGGCGCATCCCGATCTGCTTGAGCGTGTTGTGGGCGAGCAGGGTCGACGTCGTTCCGATGGCCGCGCCGAGCGCCCCGTACTTCGGGATCAACAGCACGTTGACGCCGAGGTTGACGATCATCGCGCAGGCGTCCACGGCCACGGTGAAGCGCAGGAGGCCGTGGATCTTGAGCGTCTGGCCGTTGAAGCCGCTCGCGGTCTGCGCGAAGTACCCGATCGAGAGGATCAGCAGGACGGTGCTCGAGCCCGCGTACCGTGCCCCGTAGAGCGCGTCGACGAGAACGCCGGCGAACGCCGAGGTCATGAGCAGCAGGGGAAACGCCAGCGTCGCCAGCCACGCCGAGGTCCTGACGTACAGCTCCTGCATTCCACGGGCGTCCGCCCGGGCGAGGTAGGTCGCGGCCAGCGGGGTGAAGAACACGATGAACGCTGCGGAGATCAGCGTGTGCCCGCGCATCAGGGGCGTGATCGCGCGCAGCTCGGCGACGTCGTCGGGCCCCCGCAGGAAGCCCAGGAGGATCGCGTCGGACATCTCCAGGACGCTCCACACGAGCGTCGTGCTGAGCGCCACGGCCGCGAACGGCACGACGTCGCGGGTGGGCCACTGCCGCGGACCGCGCAGCCGGGCCACCAGGCCGCTGTCGGTGAGGATGCCCAGCACGAGCCAGCACGCCACCACGGCGCCGATCGCCGACGAGACGACGTAGGCGGCGGCCAGCGCGGTCACGCCGCCGCCCGCGAGGACCACCGCGGCGGTCGCCGCGCACTTCAGCCCCGGGGTGAGCAGCGAGCCGCGGACGATGATCGCCCGGGTGCGGCCGAACACGGCGAAGACGCTGGTCGCCACCGCGATGACCGCCTCGAGGGGGACCATCAGCGCCAGGATCCTCAGCGCGTCCGCCGAAGCAGG
Organism: Baekduia sp.; assembly: GCF_035318805.1. GTDB lineage: Bacteria > Actinomycetota > Thermoleophilia > Solirubrobacterales > Solirubrobacteraceae > Baekduia. Next base: position 23,485 of record NZ_DATHDY010000082.1, on the reverse strand, counting down.
GCTCAGGAGGCTGGCCGGCGCCAGCAGGGCGAACGCCGTCACCCCGACGGCGAGGACCGCGCCCAGGCCGAGCGCCACGCCGATCGCGATCGCGACGACGCCCACGACGCCGCCCTCGTCGTCGGCCTCGCGGAGCATCGGCGCGAAGCGCGATACCGCCAGCGGCATCCCGAACTGCGCCACGCCCTGCAGGAAGAGCGCGACCGCGAGGGCGAACGCGAACGCGCCGAAGGCGTAGGTGCTTAGGTATCGCACCGCCATGACCTGCGAGCCGAGCTCGAGGGCGGCGCCGATCGCACTGGCGGCGAGCACCAGGTTCGAGCCGCGGAAGTGCTGACCGAGGCCCTGGGACTCGACCTGGGTCTGCGGGGGGCTAGCGATGGTCACCGCGGCGGACCTCGATCGCGGCGACGGCGTCCGACAGCACCGCCGCGGCGTCCTGGCGAACGTCGATCACCGCGAAGGCCGGGACGTCTGCGGCGATGTCGGCGTAGGCACGGCGCAGGCGGTCGAGCCGCTCGACGTCGTGCTCGCCCTTGCGGGCCAGCAGCACATGGCCGGGAGCGTCGAGCACCACCACGAGATCCGGGGCCGGAAACCGCCGGCGGATCCAGCGCAGGATCTGCTGCTCGCGGCGGTCGCGGCCGTCGACGACCGCGTCGACCTCGGCGTCGTAGAGATAGCGATCGAAGATGACGGTCCGGCCTCGTCGCCGAGCGCGCATGCCGACGCCCACGCGATAGGCCTGATCGAGCAGGAGATGGACCCGCGTGACGATGCGACGCAGCCGGGCCGGCGGGCGCGGCTGCGCGCCGGCGGGCGCGCCCGGCGCCGGCGTGGTCGGCGCGACGGCCGCGGCGGGCGTGACCCAGCGCTGCGCCCAGCGCATCGTGGGCAGCGCGTGCGTCCGGCTGTCGCGGTTGACGCCCATGTAGACCACCAGCGCGTCACCGCCCAGGGCGCCCGGCAGGGCGGAGACGAGCGTGGTCTTCCCGGCGCCGTCGGGCCCGAGCACGGCGACGGAGACCCCGGGCGCCATCAGATGCCCGCCTTCGTCGGGCCGTAGATGACGATGTTGCCGTTGTCATAGATGCGGTCGAGCGTCGGCACGTCGTCGAATCGGTCGATCAGCCTGCGGGGGAAGGCACGGCCGGAGAACGCGAGGCCGGCGGAGTACAGCTCCTCCTGCCCGAAGTAGTACCCATAGCGCGGCGGCAGCACGGTGACGCGGCGGTCGATCACGACGTACTTGACGCCGAGGTCGTCAAGCCGGCCGGGGATCTTCGGCGTCGAGGGCGCGACGAAGGGCAGCCAGTTGCCGTACGCGAGCGCCTCCTGGAAGCCGAACGTCGCAAAGACCAGCTGGCTGCCGTTGTCGGCGACGAACCGGTTGTAGCGACCCGCCCGTCGTTCGAACCACTGCGCGGCGGCGATCGAATCGCCGGTGACGTCCTCCGGCCCCGCGGCGGTCTGAGCCGGGCGCGGGAAGCGGCCGGCGTCGTTGTCGCCGATGACGACACCGCCGGCGATGACGAGCGTCACGACCCCGATCATGACGCCGTGAGCGAGGACCGGGGCGCCGTGCCGCATTCGTTGCTCGACCCGGCGCAGCGCGATCGCGCCGAACATGCTCACGCCGAGGAACAGGAACGGCCAGGAGCGATAGGCCAGCTCGGCCCCGGGCGTCACGATCGCGGGCGCGCTCACGATCCAGAGCAGCGGCCCGAACACGAGGAAGGCGTAGGTCAGCGGCCCGAAGGGGCGACGGCGACGCAGACGGAAGACGGCGTAGGCGCCCAGCACGCAGAGCACGAGGACCGTCAAGGTCGCGACGTAGCCCAGCAGACGCTCAGAGGTCGGGAGGGTTGATTGAGCGAAGAGCTTGCGCGTGCCCGAGCCCTCGTTCGTGATGGCGTTGACAATCGTGGTGAGCCGCGCATGGATCCCGTTGGAGAGATACGTGCTCGCCGCCGTGGCGCGCAGCAGCAGCCACGCGGCCGCCAGCCCCACGGCGATGGCGGGCAGCGCGACGGCGATCCGGCGATGCTGCGAGCGCGTCACGACCGCGAAGCCGGCGATCAAGGTCAGGAACGCGATCAGGAGATACGAGCTGACGTGGTGCGTGATGACGGTGGCCGACAGCGCGACGAGGACCGGGACGGCGTAGCGCCGCACCGGAGATCCATCGCGTGCGGCGTGCGCGATCAGCGCGAGCGTCGTCATCACCAGCAGGATCCCGAGCGTCTCGTAGGCGAACGCCGAGTGAAAGAAGAAGAAGGCCTTGTTGCCCACGAAGATCAGCGCCGCCAGGAAGGCCGTCCGCGACGGTAGCCCCACGCCCCGGGCCAGCACATAGGCCACCACGGGCATCGAGGTGTGCGCGGCCAGCGGCACGAGCCGTTCGAGCGTGCCCAGCCCGAGGCCCGTCATGCCGTGCAGCGCGAGCGTCGCCTGCTCGAGTCCCGGAAACTCCCCCGGGATCGGGTACAGCGTCGGGTGGACGTTCGTCGTCCCGAGCTCGTCGATCTGCTGCACGACCTGACGGTGGTACAGGTCGTCGCTGAACAGCGCGTTGGCCGGGCTGCGGAGGTAGTACGGGAGGTACATGACCGCCCCGAGCGCCGCGAGTCCGCCGACCCGCTCCCACGCGCGCGTGCCGCGTCGCAGCCCGTGCGTTCCGACCGCCGCGACGCAGCAGACGAGCCCGAACCAGAACAGCAGCGGCCGGTCGGCGGCCAGGACGTCGGGACCGAAGGCGCCGACCAGGATGCGGGCTCCGACGGCGAAGGCGAGCGCGGCCGACAGCAGCGGGAGATGAGCAGCGGCGCGCGGAAGATCCTGCCGTGTCCGGGGAGCACGGCCGACTTCGGACCGTCGGTGCGCCGCAGATGCCAGGACGGGCATGTTAGGAGACACGCGCACGCCTGCGCGGGCGCCCGTCCGGTTCACGCGCGGGAGCGAGCCGACCGCCGGGCGGCGCCCGGACGCGTCCCGTGATGTACCCCGCGGCGGTCATGACGAGCCCGGCGAGGATGGCCAGCGCTCGCTGAGCACCCGCAGGGTCTCGCCGCAGCACGGCATCGGCCACGCCCCGCACGACGCCTCTCGGAAGGGTGCGCGCGACGTAGGAGCGCTCGGCCGACAGCGCGTCATCTGCGCCGAGCTGCTGCGCCAGGATGGCCTTCGACCGCCCCTCCGCGAAACAGCGCCGAAGGAAGTAGCGCCACCGCGAGCGCCCAGCCGGCACGCGGTGCCGAACACGCGCACGCTGCTCCAGGAGCGTCGTGGCCTCGGGCCGCCGCTGACGCAGGCGAATGCAGAGATCCGTCTCCTCGCAGCCGACCGGCACGGTGCCCACCCGGCCGACGTCCGTGCTGAACCCGCCGACGAGCTCGAAGACCTCCCGCCGCAACGACATGTTGGCGCCGATGAGGTTGCGCACGTTCGTCGTGGTCTCGGGAAGCCCACGATACGAGCAGCCGACGACCCAGTCGAACTCGGCCGGAAACCATCCCGGGCGCCCCTGAAGCCAGTCGGCCTCGATGGTCCCTCCGACCCCGAGGGCGTCGGAGTCCGCGTAGGCGCGCATGAGCTGCGCCAGCCAGTCCGCATCGGCCCGCGCGTCGTCGTCGAGGAACGCGATGATCGAGCCGCCGGCTCTCCGGACGGCGCAGTTGCGGGCCCCCGAGAGGCCGCGCCGCTGGTCGTTGGGGATGGCGACGACGCCTGGAAGCTCCCGTCGCACCCGGCCGAGCAGGTCAGGTTCGTGATCGACGACCACGATGGTCTCGAGCGCCGGTGCGCTCTGCTCCTGCACAGAGCGCACCGCTCCGAGGAGATCCGCCCAGCGATCCGTCGTGTAGGCGCAGATGACGACCGAGACGCTCTCGCGATGTCGCATGGGAGCTCCGGGCTCAGGTCCGAGCCTGGTCGCCCGTTCTCGCGGCCAGCGCGTCGTTCGGCACCGCGGACCACGTCGCCTGCGCGGCGTTCTCCATGCCGGCCGGGGGCGCGGCAGCGACCGCGTCGCCGACGCGTTCGTGCAGCAGCGTGCGCAGGACCCGGCGGCCGTCGCGCCACGCGTTCAGGTTCGAGTCCCCGTGGCGCCGGGGCGATTCGAAGCTCGGCACCTCGGTGATCCGCAGATGCGCCTTGACCGCTCGAACGACGATCTCGGTCTCGATCTCAAAACCGTCGGAGCTGAGCTCGAGCTCGGCCAGGGCCGCCCGGCGGAAGCCGCAGAAGCCGTAGCAGAGGTCGGTGAACCGGCATCGGTACAGGACGTTGACGAACCCGCGCAGGGCGGCGTTGCCGGCCCTGCGGACGAGGGTCATGTCGCTCGTGCCGCCTTCGGGCATGAAGCGCGAGCCCTTGGCCAGCTCGCCACCGTCGCGGAGGGCATCCACGAACCGGGTGATCTCGCCGGGATTCATGCTGCCGTCGGCGTCGAGCATCACGACGTAGTCCCCGCGCGCGGCGTCGAAGCCGGCCCGCAGCGCCGCGCCCTTGCCCGGGCGGGGCTCGAGGACCACTCGCGCGTCGGGACGGACCGCGAGCGCCGTCTCGATGGTGCTGTCCGTCGACCGCCCATCGACGATGACGACCTCATCGACGTCTGGCGGCAGTCGATCGAGCACCCAGGCGATGTTCTGCTCCTCGTTGAGCGTCGGGATGATGACGCTCACCTCAGGGGACATCAGACCCTGGCCGATGAGGTCGGTCGCTCCATGACCTGCATGGTCAGAGAACGTGCGGGCGGGTCCGGCGTTCACGGTGGGCGACCGAAAGTTCTGCCGGCGTCTCCGGGAAGGTCGCGGCCCGGGCCCCTGGCCCTGGGGACCCATCTGGCCGGACCCTGGATCCGGACGGGAACCGTTGTCAGCCTGGTGTCCGTGTGCGAGCGCTGGCACAACGGTGCGTCCTGACGCTGGTCTAATGGTGCGGTCCAGGGAACGACTCCACTGTCCAGACTGGCGCGGGTCGTTCGGCGCGGTCAACATCAAAGGAGACACAGTGTCCTCAGGGTCGGCGCACGGATGCGGTTTGATCAGCGGCTCTCGACTGCGAGCCATCGCCTTCGCGGCGACCATGGCCGGGAGCCTGGGGTCCGTTGCGGCGGCGCACGCGGCGACGGTCAGCTTCGGCGCGGGCGCGCAGGCGACGACCCTGCGGGTCTTCGCGGCGCCCGGCGAGGCGAACGCCGTCACGGTGACGGCCGACGGCACCGGCACGACGGTCAACGATGCGGGGGGTGCGGCCCCGACACCCGGCGCCGGGTGCAATCGCGTGGCAGGCTCGATGACCGGCATCCGCTGCCAGGGCACGCCCACGGCGCTCCTCCTCAGCGCTGACGACATGGACGACACCGTCGAGAACCAGACGAGCCTGCCCTCCGAGATCTACGGGGGTGATGGCGTTGACACCCTGACCGGCGGCAGCGGCAACGACCGCATCGTCACCCGCGGGATGTTCACCGACCGCGTGACCTGTGGCGGCGGCGACGACACGGTCCTCGGCGACACCACCGATCTGATCGCCTCCGACTGTGAGCACGTCGACCGCGGCAGCGGCATGGTCGACACGCCGCCCGCCACGACCACCCCACCCGGTACGACTCCCGCGCCCGGTGCTCCGCCGTCGACGGCTCCGTCGCCGTCCTCGCCCCCGGACACGGTCGTGCCGATCCTCGAGCCCGGCGCGTGCGCGGTGCCCAAGCGCGGCACGAAGGGTGCCGATCTGCTGACCGGGACCGCGGGCAGCGACCTGCTGCTGGGCATGGGCGGCAAGGACCGCATGACCGGCTCTGGCGGCAACGACTGCCTCTACGGCGGCGGTGGCAACGACGTCGTGCGGGGCGGCGCGGGCAATGACTTCCTCAAGGGCGAGGCGGGCGACGATCGCCTCGATGGCAACGAGGGCGACGACGGACTCGCGGGAGATGCCGGCCAGGACACCATCAACGGCAGCGCCGGCAACGACACGATGTCCGGCGGCTCGGGCGGCGATCGCATGAACGGCGGGCCGGGCACCGACGGGCTGAACGGCGGTGCCGGACGCGACGTCATGAACGGCGGATCGGGCGACGACACGCTGCTCGGTCGCGCGGGCGGCGACCGTCTCGTGGGCGGCTCCGGGCGCAACCGGATCGTGGGTGGGGCGGGCAACGACGGCATCGACGCGCGAGGCGGAAGCGTCGACCGGATCTCATGTGGCAGCGGACGCGACACGGTTCGCGCCGATCGCGGCGACCACGTCGCCTCCGACTGCGAGCGCGTGAAGCGCACCTGATACGGCGTGCTGGCCGGCTCGCTCGCACGTCTGCGAGCGAGCCGCCCGCCGGCGCCGGGCGTTCTACCGAAGATCACGCCGGGGTAACACCTGGAAGCGTCAGAGGTGCGACCTTTGGCCGAGGACGAACTGTCCCTCCGCTCACTGCTCGAGTCCCGTGACACCACGTCACCCTGACACCACGCCCGCCGTCGAGAAGCCGGGCACCAACGTGGACGACCCCACGCGCTTCCTTGAGCCCGCCGTCATGACTCCGCCGTCTCCTCGTGAGCCGCCGACCGATCCCCAACTCGCCACGCCCGAGTTCGTGACCCCCAGGCGCCCGCGGCGGCGTACTCGTCGAGGGCACGCGTCGCGCCTCCTGACGCTGGCGCGCAGCCTGTGGATCATCGTCCGCGAGCGGGCGAAGTAGCGATCTCCGCCGGCTGCGCCGGCGTCAGGGCCGGCGGCGCTTCACCGAGACCGTGAAGAGCGCTTGCAGGTTGGGCGCGTGCGCCGCCTGCCGGAGATACGGTCGCAGGCCGTAGATGTCCTGGATCGTCCGCAGGGTCGACGGATGCGAGTAGGCCGTCTGATCCGCGTACCCCTGCTTGGCGAACCGGCTGATGGCGATCAGCCCGCTCGGGTTGTCGCAGCATGCCGCGCCCTCGTCCCAGAGCACCAGGATCGCCCCGTCGCGACGATACGCCGCGGTGGCCTGGATCTTGGGGATGAGGCTCTGCAGGAAGCTGTCGGCGTTGCCGATCAGGTCCGAGCTGCCCCCGGGGATCGGCTTCTCGCCCTGGTGGTAGTCGTTGGGGACGATGAACGAGTACCGCGGCACCCGATCGCGCCCGAGATCGGTCGTGAGCTCCGTGAGTGGTCGTTCGTGCGCGATGCAGGTGGGCCCGGTGAAGTCATCGAAGTAGACCGGCGCGTTGTGATCGGCCGAGTACGGCGCGCCCGGGTCGGCCAGCGGGCAGATCGTCCCGTTGCCCGGAAGGTCTTCGCGGTAGCTCTTCCACGACACCTTCGCGCGTGTGAGGTAGGTGGCCAGGTGATCGGTGGTGCTGAGCCGCAACTCGCTCGGCGTCGGCGACCGGCCCTGCTGACCCATCGGGTCGCCGGCCTCGAGCAGGAAGTAGTTCGGAAGGCTGTTGTGCATGTGCGCCCGGTAGTTCTCCGCGTGCGCGTACCTCGCCAGCAGCGTGTCGTTGATGTACGGGGCCGAGGACGAGCCCTTGATCTCCGGCCAGTCCGTGTTCTCCATCATGACGACCCAGAGGTGGCGGATCGGCGTCGCCCGGGCGCGCGCGCTCCGGGCCGGCGTCACTGTGGCGGAGGACGCGCTGCCCGACCGCAGGCGGGGAAGACCGTTGCGAAACAGCGGCGCCAGGCTGCCGTGGCTGGGACTCCGCGCCTCGCCCAAGCGCGCGAGCCCGAAGGTCGTCTCGATCGACGCCAGCACGCCGTAGTGGTCGACCGCGCGGGTCATTCGCGCAGCCGGGCGCACGTCGCGCCCAGCGACGACGGTTGCGATGCGGCCACCATGCGATCCCCTACAGCAGCCGTCGTCCGTGTTGCCCTCGTCGTAGGTGATGACGAGGAAGCCGTGCGGGCCGAGCGCGGGCAACAGACCCGGCACGATGCGGCGGAGGAAGCCGTCGCCGGTGCTGACCGGGCAGTCATGCGTGTCGTTGCACAGGTCTGGCGCGATGAAGACGAAGTCGGCAAGACGGTTGTGACGGACGTCGCCGGCCAGCCGGGTCAGCGGGACGCGGTTGGCACAGCGCTTCGGGTCGGCGGCGATGCCGTCGTCATAGGCGAAGGGGTCGTGCCTCTTGGCGTAGCGCCCGGCGTACGCCGGGCGCGCGCACGGTGCCGGGAGCCCCTGCAGATAGGCGCGCCAGGTCAGGCCGGCCTGCTGGAGCTGGCCGGCGATGTTCGGCGCGTTGGCCGCGCAGTCGGTGCAGTCGTCGGTGATGCCCTGCGTCGACCCGCTGATCAAGGCGATGTAGTTGGGAAGCGACGGGTGCCCGATGCCGAAGCTGTTCGCCGCGAAGCCCTGTCGCCGTGCCAGGCGCGTGAGGTATGGGGCCTCCGCCGCGCCGATGACCTGCTGCTGCTCCTTGTTCTCCATGACGATCACGACGACATGCGACGTCTTGGCCACGTGCCCTGGGCGCAGGATCGGCGTCGTCGAACCCTGCTCACGGGCGGCCATGCTGTCACCGCCGCACGCGACGCCGAGCGCGGCGACCAGACCCAGGGCCAGTGCCAGTGCGCGTCGGCCACCGTGGCGGCGGCAGGATCGCTGCTCGGCGAGCCGCATGGCGAGCATCACGCCATCGTGGCTGGCCTGCCGGTGGAACTCAAACCGGGCGCAACCCGATGGCGCCCGTGCGGACATGGCTACATGGCGGCGCTCGACGCGACTCACATGCCACCGGACGTTGGGTAGCGACCTTGACCAATATCTTCTGCTGCGAGTTCGACCAGGACGAGGTACCCGTCCGAGTGCGGCACAGACCCGCCGAAGGGACGGCCGCGACCCGCCCGCGGGACACCCGATCCTTCTGGCCGAACGACTACGTTCCTCGCATGACTGACATGCACACTGCAAGCCAGTTTGGGCCGGCCATGAGGGTCCACCGTCCGTCCCGCCGAAACCCCTCCAGGGCAGGGCGGCTCCAGGGAGTGGAGCGCGCGAGTCAGTCGTGCCCGACTCGCTCCCACACGAGCACCGGATACGCATTGTTGTCGCGCTAGGAGCACGGAGACGCCACGATGAAAGCGATCCAATTGGGTGCATACGGTGAGCCCGCCGAGGTTCTCGCCGTGGCCGACCGGCCGGTCCCGGAGCCGGGCAAGGGGGAGGTGCGGGTCCGGATCCTGGCCAGTCCGGTCAATCCGTCTGACCTGCTGTTTGTGCGGGGACGCTATTCGGGCGTCGAACCGCGCTTTCCGGCTCCCGTCGGATTCGAAGGCGTGGGCATCGTCGATGCCCTGGGGCCGGAGGCGGATGGCGTTGTCGTGGGACAGCGCGTCGCGGCTGTGAACCGCGAAGGCGGCAACTGGGCGGAGTACGCGGTGTTGCCGGCCGGCTCCGCGCTGCCGGCGCCCGACGGAATCCCGGATGAGCAGGTGGCGAGCTTCGTGATCAACCCGGCCTCAGCGATCCTCATGGTCCGCCATGTTCTGGCCGTGCCGCGAGGGGAATGGCTGCTGCAATCGGCGGCCGGCTCCGAGCTGGGGCGCATGATCATCAGGCTGGCGAAGCGCGATGGCATCCGCACGCTGAATGTCGTGCGCCGGCACGAATCGGTTGCTGAGCTGAAGGCCCTCGGCGCCGACGCTGTCATCGTCTCGAGCGCCGGGCCGATCGACGAACAGGTCCACAAGATCGTCGGTCCACAGGGTGTCAAGTACGCGATCGATCCGGTCGTCGGGCAGACGGGAACCGAGATGTTCAAGGCGCTGCACGAGGAGGGCCGAATGCTCGTCTACGGCTCGCTCACCGGTGAGCCGCTTCGCGTGGGCGAAGATCCGCGCGACATTCTGTCCGGTCGGCGCACCGTCGAGGTGTTCTGGCTCGGCTACTGGCTTCCCAGGCTCGACGAGAGTGGCTTCTACGCACCGGGCGCGCCGGCCGCCGTCCAGTTGGTCCATGACATCGAGGCTCTTGTGCGCGATGACGTTCTCGTGACCTCTCCCGGGCACACATACTCGCTCGACGAGATCCGGATCGCCGTCGTGGAGGCAGAGTCGGTGGGGAGAAACGGGAAGGTCCTGCTCCGTCCGCGAAGCAATGGCCCTCGATACGAACCATGGTCGGGATCGGCCGCCGTACGACCGCTGACCCCCGATACGTCGCAGACGAGGACAACCTGAGATGGCGGCTTCCGAACACGCTCCGCGCACCGATATCGCGTTGCGGCGCCTGGCGCAGAACGTCTCCGATGGGGCAGGCATCACGGCGGCGGGAGTTCGTGCGCAGGGTTGGACGGACGCGTTCGCGAGCAAGTCAGCAGAGCGGTTCGGCGCGGCGTTCGCAGACGATGTCGTCCTGGAGGCGGCCAACCTCAGGCGCCCGATCGAGGGCCGCGAGCAGGTCATGCATGTCATGGGAACGGCCAGCGGGATCTACGAGTCGCTGCAGTTCACTCACGAGGCGAGCAGCGGCCCGCGGACCTACCTGGAATGGGAAGCCACCGCGTGTGGAGGACTTGACCTCAAAGGCGTGACCATCTTGACCAAAGACGACCGCGGCCAGGTCGTCAACGCAGCGATCCACCATCGTCCGCTCGACGCTGCGCTGCGATTCTCGGCCGAGCTGCGCAAGCGTCTGACCGGCGTGGTCGATCCCGGCCACTTCTACGACGGCGACGACGACACGACCGCGAGGAGCCCGACATGACCGAGCGCGAGGATGTCGAGTTCGACGCCGAAGGCGAAGTGACGCTGCGCGGGTGGCTGCTGTCGCCAGACAGCCCCGGACCGCATCCGGCGATCACGATGGCCCACGGATACGCCGGGGTCAAGGAGCACGGCCTCGAGCGGTTCGCACGGGTGTTTGCGGAGGGCGGCTTCGTCGTGCTGGTGCATGATCACCGCGGCTTCGGGGCCAGTGACGGCGAGCCGGGCCGTGATGTCGATCCGTGGCGGCAGATCGCCGATTGGCGGCGCGCGATCTCGCTTCTGGAGAGCCGACCGGAGGTCGATGGTCGGCGGATTGGGGTGTGGGGCACCAGCTACGCCGGCGGGCACGCGATGGTGCTCGGCGCGACCGACCGGCGGCTGCGGTGCGTGGTGGCCCAGGTCCCGACGATCAGCGGCTACGAGCAGGGGTTGCGCCGGATCCCGCCCGACGCCGTCGACGCGCTCGAGGAGACGTTCGCCGAGGACGAGCGCGCGCAGGCACGCGGCGAGCCCCCGGAGTACCAGGCCGTCGTGAGTGCGGACCCGGCCATCGCGGCGGCCTACCGCGCGCCGGACGCGATCGCCTTCTATCACCAGCCGGTTCCAGCGGGCGTTTGGGAGAACACGATCACGGTCCGCTCCACGCGCGCGGCGCGGATGTACGAGCCCGGCGCCTGGATCGGCCGCGTCTCGCCGACGCCGCTGCTGATGGTGGTGGCGTTGCACGACACGATCACCGTCACCGGTCTGGCACTCGCCGCGTATGAACGCGCGCTCGAGCCGAAGCGACTCGCGCTGATTCCGGGCGGTCACTTCGACCCTTACCTCTCCGGCTTCCCGAAGTCCAGCGGCGCCGCGCTCGCGTGGTTCCGCGAGCACCTCTGCTGACCGCGCCACAGATCCCTGACACCCGAGAGGTCCGTCATGCCACATCTCACCTGTCTCATCGAGGATCGCGTCGCCACGCTGACGCTGAACCACCCGCCGCAGAATCGCATCGACGAGCAGATGACCGGCGAGCTCGCCGAGGCACTCGACGCGGTCGGGCGCAGCGACGCGCGCGTCGTGCTGCTGGGCGCCGACGGCCCCGACTTCAGCCTCGGCGGCGACATCGTGACCTGGCCGGACCTGGACGCGCGCGAGCTGCGCGCGCTGTTCGAGCGCCACATGTCCGTGTTCAACCGCTTCGAGCGACTGCCGCTGCCGGTGATCGCCGCCGTGCACGGCCTGTGCTTCGGCGGCGGGTTCGAGCTCGTGCTGCGCGCCGACGTCATCTTCGCCGCCGAGTCGGCGCGCTTCGGCCACCCCGAGCAGACGCTCGGGATCGTCACCCTGCTCGGCGGCATCTACCGCGTCGCCGAGCGCGCCGGGCGCTCACGCGCCTCCGAGTGGGCGCTGACCTCCGAGCAGGTTCCGGCGGCGGTGATGGCGGCCGCCGGCGTGGTCAACCGCGTGGTCGCCGGCGAGGCGCTCCTCGAAGAGGCGACAGCCTTCGCCCGACGCGTCGCGAAGGGTCCCACCCGCGCCTACGCTGCGCACAAGGCGCTCTTGCGCGCCTGGGCGGTGGGCGGCGTCGCGGCGGCGGACCAGGCGATGTTCGACGTCGCGCTGCCGCTGTTCGAGAGCGACGACGTCAAGGCCACGCTGCCCGAGGCGGTCGAGGCCTTCGAGGCCGGCAGGCCGCGACCCGCCTTCGACTTCCATGGCCGATGAGCGTCGCGCACCCCGAGCGGTTCGCAGGGTGGTGACGAGTGCCGGCACCGGCACGCGGCTGCAGCGCGTCTGAAAGGGACTTTCAATGGCAGACCAACCCGCCCCACTCACGTTCGATGTCTACGTCGCGCCACAGGTGCCGACCGTCAGCAACGACCTGCCTCCAGGCGCTGAACAGCGGTGGTGGTCGCCGATATCGGCAACGCTCATAGCCGGGCAGCAGGACGCGGTCCTCGTCGACGCGCTACTGACCGCCGGCCAGGCACGCGACCTCGCCGACTGGGTTGCAGCCCATGGTAAGCACCTGACAGCGATCTACATCACGCACGGCCACGGCGATCACTGGTTCGGGCTGGGCACGATTCTCGATCGCTTTGCGGATGCGCGAGCGTTCGCCGTTCCCGCCGTCGTCGAGCAGATGCGCCGAGGATCGGCGCCGGCGTTCCTCGCCTCCTTCTGGAAGTCGCGCTTCCCCGGGCAGATCCCGGACGAGCTCGCTCTCGCCGACCCGCTTCCCGACAACACGATCGAGCTCGAGGGCCACGACCTCGTCGCCGTGGGACTCGGGCACACCGACACGGACGAGACGACCTGCCTGCACGTACCGGCGATCGGCCTCGTCGTCGCCGGAGACGCCGCCTATAACGACGTTCACCTCTACCTCGCCGAGTCCGGCCCCCGCGGCCGGCAGGAGTGGATCGCCGCGCTGGACACGATCGAATCGCTCCACCCACAGGCGGTGATCGCCGGGCACAAGCGCGCCGATCGCGACGACGATCCTCGCATCATCGACGAGACCCGCCAGTACATCCGCGACTTCGACCGCATCGCCGCGACCACCGACACCGCGCGCGAGCTCTACGACCAGATGCTCGCCCTCCACCCCGACCGCGTCAACCCCGGCGCGCTCTGGGGCGCCGCACGCGCATGCAAGGAGACTCCCCCTCAATGACCGTCGAGACCCACCCCCACGAGGTGCAGCGGCTGACGATCGCCGTCGGTGCCGGGTTCGACGACGTCCGCGCCGCACCACTTCAGCCGCGGCGGCGCTTATTGACCGCCCCGTCCATAACGAGCTACATTTGGACCTAGCGGTCAATAACGGCTGCCCTACTTGATCTGGACTCGACATGACCAACGCACTGAAGGACAAGGTGGCCGTCGTCACCGGCGGCTCCACCGGCATCGGCCACGCCATCGCCACGCGCTTCGCCGCCGAGGGCGCCCACGTCTTCATCACCGGCCGCCGGCAGGCGGAGCTCGACGCGGCCGTCGCGTCAGCCGGCGACGGCGTCGTCGGCATTCGCGCCGACTCGTCGCGACTCGCGGATCTCGACGCGCTCTACGCGGCCGTACAGTCCCAGCGCGGCGAGATCGACGTGCTGGTGGCCAACGCCGGCGGCGGCTCCGGGCGGGCGGCGATCGATGCCATCACCGAGGAGCAGTACGAGGAGACGTTCGCGACGAACGTCAAGGGCGTGCTCTTCACCGTCCAGAAGGCGCTGCCGCTGCTGGCCAAGGGCGCGTCGGTCATCCTGACCGGTTCGACGACCGCGACGAAGGGTCTGCCGAACGCGAGCATCTACGCGGCGAGCAAGGCGGCGGTGCGGAACTTCGCGCGCAGCTGGATCGTCGAGCTCCAGGGACGCGACATCCGCGTCAACGTCCTGACCCCCGGGCCCACGAGGACGCCCGGGCTGCTCGGCATGGCGCCGCCCGAGCACCAGCAAGCGCTGCTGGACGGCTTGGCGGGGACGGTCCCCCTCGGCCGGATCGGCGAGCCCGACGAGATCGCCAGGGCGGCGGCGTTCCTCGCCTCGAACGCATCGAGCTTCGTGAACGGCAGCGAGTTCTTCGTCGATGGCGGCCAAGCGCAGATCTGAGGGCCGGACATGCCCCGGCGACGCGACATCGCCGTGGCACCCCTAGCGCTCGCGCGACGCGAGCACGGCCAATGTCTGCTCGGCGGTCCGCCGGAGCGACCGCCGACTGGCGCCCCCCGTGCCCAGCGCTTCCATTCCTCGCGCGACGGCGAGCAGCATGCCGCCGACCGCCCGGGCGTCGGCGTCGGGATCGATGTCGCCCTCCGCTTGCGCCTCGCGCACGGCCGCCTCGATGAGCGCTCCCAGCGCGCGGAACGTCGCGCTGACCCGAGCGGCGACCTCCTCGTCCTGACCGGCCAGCTCCGCGGTGCTGTTGGCCAACAGGCAGCCGTCCCCGTCGCGAGCCGAGCCGTCGGCGATCGCCAGCAGATAGCTTCGAAGGCGATCGATGGCGGGGCCGTCGCCGCTCAGCGCGTCCCGGACGGCCACGACGCTGCCGGCGGAGTAGTCGTCGAGCACGCGGAGGAACAACTGGCGCTTGTCGCCGAACGCTCCGTAAAGGCTTCCCTTGCCAAGCCTGGTCGCTTCGGTCAGATCGGCCACCGAGGTCCCGGCATAGCCCTTGTGCCTGAACTGCGACCGGGCTTCTCGCAAGACCTGCGTCTCGTCGAACTCCCGCGGCCGTCCCATGGAAGGCAGTCTAGCCGCGTTTTGGACCGATCGGTCGTGGCGACCCGTCAGGCGTCGTTGCACTGGAAGATGTCGATCAGGTAGAGGCGCCTCGATGAAACTGCCTCCCACCACCGGGGTGGTCACGCTGGCTCGGCCAGCGGCATGGGGTCGGGGGAGCGCCAGGGGCGTACCCAGGCGACCTCGTCGCGCTCGACGGCGCGTTCGCAGGCGGCGCAGCGGCCGCCGGGAGCGAGCTCGCTGCCGCACGCGTGGTGGATGATCCGCATCGGCGCGGCGGGCGGGCTGGTCTCGGTGTGGTCCTGGCCCCAGTCGGCGAGGGCGTGCAGCACGCCGAGCACGTCGGCGCCGGCGGTCGTGAGGCGGTATTCGTGACGTGTGCGCCGCCGGTCGCGGTACGGAACGCGGACGAGCACGCCGGCGTCGACGAGGCGCGAGAGCCGGTTGGAGAGGATGTTGTCGGCGATCCCCAGCTCGGCGCGGAAGCCTTCGAAGCGTGTGACGCCCATGGTTGCGTTGCGCAGGATCAGCAGCGTCCAGCGGTCGCCGAGGACGTCGATGGCGCGGCCCATCGGGCATGGCACGTCTGACGGTGCGGTCGAACCGGACATTCGAACACCTCACTCCATCCCAAAGTCGACTTGGGTCTCACAAGTCTACGGGGAAGCCTTTGTCGCATGACTGACGTGCAACTTGCAAGCCAGGTTGGGGCGAAGGTGGAACGCCGACTCGACGGCGCCGTCGCGATCCTGACCATGCGGTATCCCCCATACAACCTGCTGGACCCCGAGCTGTCGAAGCTCGTCATCGACGGGCTCCGGTGGGCTGCCGCCGAGGGCGCCCGTGCGATCGTGCTCCGAAGCGCGCTGCGCCACTTCTCCGCCGGCGCCGACCTCGACCCCATGCTGGACGACGCCGAGCGCGGCGACGGGGTCATCGACTGGCCCATGCTGGAGGTCCTGCGCACGTTCGAGGAGCTGCCGGTCCCGATCGTCGCCGCCGTGCACGGGGTCTGCGTCGGCGGCGGCCTCGAGCTCGCGCTCGCCTGCGACCTGGTCGTCGCCGCCGAGTCGGCGAAGCTCGGCTCGGTCGAGGCGACCGTCGGACTGCATCCGCTCATGGGCGCGATCCAGCGCGTCGCGCAGCGCGCCGGCGCGGCGCGCGCCAAGGAGATGGCGATGCTCGCGCGCCGTCACGACGCGCGCACGCTGGAGCGCTGGAACGTGATCAACCGCGTCGTCGAGGACGAGCACCTCGACCCCGCCGCGATGACCATCGCGCGCGAGCTCGCGGGCGGCCCGACGATCGCCCACGCCGCCACCAAGGCGCTCGTGGCGGTCGCGGTCAGCCGCGGCGTGCAGGCGGCCGACGAGGCGATGGCCGAGCTGCAGAAGCCGATCTTCCGCTCAGACGACTTCCGCTCTGCAGTGGAGTCGTTCCAGACCAACGGCCCGGGCATGGCCCGGTTCGCGGGACGCTGACGATGTCCCGCCCGCTCGCCGGCACGCGCGTCCTCGACTTCTCCCGCGTGCTGGCCGGGCCGCACTGCGGGCAGACGCTGCTCGACCTCGGCGCCGAGGTGATCAAGCTCGAGCCGCCGACCGGCGACCTCTCGCGCCAGGCGTTCCCCCGCAGGGGCGAGATCTCGGGCTACTACGCGCAACAGAACGCCGGGAAGCGCAACGTGTCGATCGACCTCAACGTGCCCGGCGCGCTCGAGGTCGCCCTGCGCCTGTGCGACCGGGCGGACGTGATCCTCGAGAGCTTCCGCCCGGGCACGCTCGCGGCGTTCGGGCTCGACTACCACAGCGTCGCGGAGCGCAACCCGCGGGTGGTCTACGCATCGATCACCGGCTACGGCCAGCACGGGCCGTGGCGCGCCCGCTCGGCCTACGCGCCGACGGTGCAGGCCGAGGCGGGGATCACGGCGATCACCGAGCGGCAGTTCGGGCAGCTGCGCACCGACTCGCTCTCGCACGCCGACGTCTACTCCGGCCTGCACGCCGCGATCGCGATCCTCGCGGCGCTGCACCACCGCGACCGCACCGGAGAGGGCCAGTACGTCGAGGTGGCGATGGCCGCCGTGATGCTCTCGGTCAACGAGCGCGTGCACGTCGACCTGGCGGGCGAGGACCTCGGGGCCGAGCCGCCCATCCTGGGCGCGACCGACGCCCAGTTCTTCACCGGCCCGGACCGCGAGACGTTCGTCAGCCCGATGAGCCTCGTCGGCAGCACGTCCTTCCGGTTCTACCTCGCCGCGATGCGGCGCCCCGACCTCGCCGACGACCCGCGATTCGCGACGCCGGAGGCCCGGGTGCAGAACCTGGACGCGCTGCGCGCGATCGTGCAGGAGTGGATCTGGACGTTTCACGACATGGCCTCGCTCGACGCCCAGCTCGACGAGGCGAAGATCGCGACCGGCCGGATGCGCAGCGTCGGCGGGCTGGCCGAAAGCGAATGGGCCCGGCGGTGGGTCGCGACCCGCATCGTGCCCGACCGCAACGGCGGCGAGATCACGGTGCCAGGACGCCCGTGGCACTTCAGCGACGACGACGACGGCGAGCCGGAGCGGTGGCCGGCGCGCCGGGGCGAGCACAACGAGGAGGTACTGGCCGAGCTCGGCTACGACGCCGCCGAGATCGACTCGCTGCGGCGCCGCGGGGTGCTCGCATGCGATGGGTGAGCTACGTCTCGCCCGTCGACGGCCGCGAGCGCGCGGGGATGCTTCGCGACGGGGCGATCCACGGCGTGCGCGCACCGCTGATCGACGTGCTCGCGCACGACGGGCTCGCTTCGGTCGTGGATCCTGTCGAGATCGTCCCGCAGGCGGACGCGAGACTGCGCGCGCCGGTGCCGTCCCCGCCGTCGATCCGCGACTTCATGGGCTTCGAGGAGCACGTCGCGACGTCCATGCGCGCAATCGGGCGGGAGGTGGATCCCGTCTGGTACGAGATCCCGGTCTTCTACTTCACCAATCCGGCGTCGGTCCGCGGGCCGCGCGACCCGGTGGAGATCGCGCCGGGCTCCGCGGCCTTCGACTACGAGCTCGAGGTCGCTGCGGTGATCGGCCGGCCGGGGGCAGACATCCCGGTCGACGCGGCCGCGGAGCACATCGCCGGCTACACGATCCTCTGCGACTGGAGCGCGCGCGACCTGCAGGAGCTGGAGATGCGCGTGGGCCTCGGACCGGCCAAGGGCAAGGACACCGCGACGTCCTTCGGGCCGTGGCTCGTCACGCCCGACGAGCTCGAAGACCGCCGCAAGGGCAAGGGCTTCGAGCTCACGATGACGGCCTCGGTCAACGGCACCACGTACACCACCGGCAACCTCGCCGACCTGCACTGGTCGTTCGAGCAGATGATCAGCTTCGCCTCGCGCGGCACCCAGCTGCGCACGGGCGACGTCATCGGCTCGGGCACCGTGGGGACCGGGTGCATCCTCGAACTGTCCCGCGTCCACGGGACCGAGTCGTTCCCGTGGCTGCGCCCGGGCGATCGCGTACGGGTCGAGGTCGAGCGCCTCGGCAGCCTCGAGTCCACCGTCCATCCCGCCCACCCCGTCCACCCCCTGTGGCCATGACGATCATCCCCCGTCGGCACGCACGACTCGTGCGGCCCCGCCGCGCGCATCACCTGAGCCGGAAGTCGCACAGATCGGGTCGGAGGGTACGGTGGGTGCGGCTGATCGATAAGCGATGGCGTGCGGTCAGCGCGACAGGTCGAGGACCATGCGGAACCTCGCCTCGTTGTTCATCATCCGTGCGTAGGCGACCGGTGCGTCTGCGAGGCCGACCACCTCGGTGGTCGCGCGGATGTCCTGCAGGACGCTGAAGGCCAGCGTGTCCTCGTTGTCCGCGGTCGAGCCGGTGAGGCTTCCCGTGATGTAGCGCTCGCCGAAGATCAGGTCGGAGCTGGAGACGGAAATGGGCTCATCGCCGATGCCGAGCACCATGAGCTCGCCTCCCGGCGCCAGCCCCGGGATCACGGCCGCCGTCGCGGCGGAGTTGGCGGCCGTCGCCAGCACAAGCCGCGCGCCGCCGAGGTTTGTGAGCTCTGCGGCCACATCCTGTGCCACGCTGTCGACGTAGAGGTGGGCGCCGAGCTCGCGCGCCAGCGCGGCCTTCTCGGGGCCGCGGGCGATCGCCACGACGCGGAAGCCCATCCGGCGGGCGTACTGGACGCCGAGGTGCCCCAGGCCGCCGACGCCCAGGACCGCGACGAGGTCGCCGGGGCGGGCGGAGGAGTCGCGCAGGGCCTTGAACGTCGTCAGCCCGGCGCACAGCAGCGGAGGCGCCTCGAGGGAATCCAGCTCGTCGGGGATCGCAACGAGGCCAGACTCGCGGGCGATCAGCACCTCGGCGTAGCCGCCGTCGGTGTGGATCCCCGTATAGGGCTGCTGCTCGCAGTTGACGAAGTCGCCGCGGCGGCAGCGCGTGCAGTGACCGCAGTGGCCGCCGAGGAAGCCGACACCGACGCGCTGGCCGACCGTCCAGCCCGTGACGCCCTGGCCGACGGCGTCGATGCGTCCGACGACCTCGTGCCCCGGGACGCGCGGGAAGTCGATCGGGAAGACACCCTCGACCGTCGCCGCATCGCTGTGGCAGACGCCGCAAGCCTCCACGCGCATGCGGACGTAGCGAAGTTGCCCAGCAGGCAGGCCTGATCGACGCCGCGGGCCACCGTACGCTCGATCGTCGCCTCGAAGTGCGACCGTAGCCGCTGCAGCGGCGGGCCGTCGCCGACGGCGAGCCGGTCGATCTCGTAGCTGGCGCTGTAGCGGCGGGTCACCTCCGTCAATATGACCGGTCGCCTTGCGGTTGGCGCGTGAGTCGGAGTCTTGTCCGGTGCGTTCAAGCGGACGGCGGCATACTCATCAGATGGACGCCGGGTCAGATACCGGATCGGACGACGCGGACGCTGACTGGCGGCTGCACGGCGTTCGCGTTGTGCATGCCGACGAGCTCGATGTCAACACGCCGCAGACACCGGGCATGGACCGCGCCGCGGCGATCACCACGGCTCGCGCCGGTGCCGAGAAGCTCTGGGCCGGCACCGTGACGATCCACCCCGATGCGAAGACCGGTGCCCACCACCACGGTCCCCTGGAGAGCGTCATCTACGTCGTCAGCGGCCGGGCGCGGATGCGGTGGGGCGAGCGGCTCGAGTTCGTGGCCGAGGCCGGCCCCGGCGATTTCATCTACGTGCCGCCGTTCGTGCCACACCAGGAGATCAACGCGAGCCCGGACGCCCCGCTCTCTTGCGTGGTCGTGCGCAGCGGTCAGAAACCGGTCGTCGTCAACCTCGACCTGCCCGACGTCGATGCCAACCCTGAGCAGGTGCACTGGGTCGACGACATCCATCCAGAACCCTGAGCCATCGGCCCGGCCTCCCTCTCCCCCGCGCCCGGCGACGGTCGCCGGTTCCGGGTCGACGTCATGGATCGCGCAGCGTGCGCCCTCCGGTGTAGCCGGCGAGGCCGAGCCGTTGTTCATGGTCTGTAACGTGTGGTCCCACAGCTTGCCCAGGTAGAGCGTCCAGCCCTGGCGGCGGTTGCCGGCCACCCGCCCGAACCACCAGGCAGAGCGCTGAAGACCACCAGGCTCGTGGCGTACGCGCCACGACTGCTCCTCGTCGGGGTCGACCCGGGCCAAGCGGTGGAAGCCGCGCTCGGCCGGACCGAGCACGCCACAGGGTCCGTCTGCCCCGCGTGAAGGAAACGGCGCCGGGCGTGCAGATCGTGGCAAGACGGCTACGGTGGTCGCCCCGCCGGACTCGCACCCCTTGCAGCAGACCACCACGACAACCCGCGCAGCGCCGGATGCCGCCAAGGGGGCCTTGGTCCTCGGTGCCCTCGGCGTCGTCTTCGGCGATATCGGCACGAGCCCGATCTACACGGTCCAGACGGTCTTCAACCCGAACGACCCGCACCCGGTGGCAGTCAGCACCGACACCGTGTTCGGGATCATCTCGATGATCTTCTGGTCGGTGATGGTGATCGTGACCATCACCTACGTGTTGCTCGTCATGCGCACCGACAACGACGGCGAGGGCGGCATCATGGCGTTGATCACGCTGATCCGGCGCAAGGAGGTGCCCGGGTCGCGGCGGACCAAGCTGGCGCTGGCCGGCCTGGGCCTCTTCGGCGCGTCCTTGTTCCTCGGCGACAGCATGATCACGCCGGCCATCTCGGTGCTGTCGGCGGTCGAGGGTCTCAAGGTCGCTTCACCCTCGCTGGAGCACCTGGTCGTGCCCATCACCGCGGCGATCATCGTCGCGCTGTTCCTGCTGCAGCGCCTGGGCACGGCGGCCGTCGGCCGCCTCTTCGGCCCGGTGATGATCGTCTGGT
This sequence comes from Baekduia sp., assembly GCF_035318805.1. Taxonomy (GTDB): domain Bacteria; phylum Actinomycetota; class Thermoleophilia; order Solirubrobacterales; family Solirubrobacteraceae; genus Baekduia. The sequence continues at coordinate 2,228 of NZ_DATHDY010000082.1, read as the reverse complement.
TCCTCACCATCGCCGCGTGCGGCATCAACGGCATCGTCGACCACCCCGAGATCCTCAAGGCGCTTTCGCCGACCTACGCGCTGGACTTCTTCTTCAACCACTTCAAGATCGCGTTCTTCGCCCTGGCCGCCGTCGTGCTCGCCGTCACCGGGGCCGAGGCGCTCTATGCCGACATGGGGCACTTCGGCCGCGCGCCCATCACCCGCGCCTGGCTGCTGCTGGTCTTCCCGGCCTGCATCCTGAGCTACCTGGGCCAGGGCGCGCTGATCCTCGAGGATCCCCACAACATCAGCAGCCCATTCTTCCTCCTGGTACCCGACTGGGGCCGCTGGCCGCTGGTCTTCCTGGCCACCGGCGCGACAGTCATCGCCTCCCAGGCCGTGATCACCGGCGCCTTCTCCGTCGCCCACCAGGCCGTCCAGCTCGGCTACCTGCCGCGGCTGCGGATCACCCACACCTCCGAGGAGACGGTCGGGCAGGTCTACGTGCCGTGGATCAACTGGTTGTTGATGGTCTCGGTGCTCACGCTCGTGTTCACCTTCGAGAGCTCGGCCGCGCTGGCCTTCGCCTTCGGCATGGCGGTCACCGGGACCATCACCATCACCACGTTGCTGTTCTTCTACATCGTGCGCCACCAATGGGGCAAGCCGCTGTGGCTGGTGGCGCTCGGCGCCGTCCCGCTGCTCACCGTCGACGGCCTCTTCCTGGCCGCAAACCTGACCAAGCTCGTCCACGGCGCGTGGCTACCGCTCCTGATCGCGGTGACCGTCTTCACCATCCTCACCACCTGGTACCGCGGACGCCAGCTCGTCACCCGCCGCCGCGCGCGCCAGGAAGGACCGCTGCGCCAGTTCGTCGACGACCTCCACAAGGGCGAGCATCCAGTCCAGCGCGTGCCCGGAACCGCCGTCTTCCTCAACCGCAGCAAGGAGACCGCCCCGCTGGCGATGCGCGCCACCGTCGACCGCCTCCACGCGCTGCCCGAGCACGTCCTGATCCTCTCGATCGACACGCTGCCCGCCCCGCATCTGGCGGAGGCCGACCGGATCGAGATCGACGACCTCGGCTACACCGACGACGGCATCACCCACGCCAGCGCACGCTTCGGCTACATGGACAACCCCGACGTCCCGGGGCTGCTTCGCCTCATCGAGCAGGCCGACATCGAGTTCCCCCTCGACGTCGACGAGGTCTCCTACTTCCTCTCGACGATCGATCTGACGCGCGGGGACGCCCCCGGCATGACGCGCTGGCGCAAGCAGCTCTTCATCGCCATCTCGCACATCACCGCCGATGCCGCCGAGTACTTCGGGCTCCCACGCGAGCGCACGGTCATCATGGGGTCCCGCATCGAGGTGTAGGCGAGCGAGTCACGGCGCCTGCGGCCCCGCATGCTCGAGGATGGGCCGCAGGTCGCCGGGCTCGGCGGCCACGTGAGGAGACGGTCAGTATCCGCGTGGCGCCCAACCATGTACTCGCCTCCGCGTCGATCAGCGCCTTCGCGGTGCGGGGCAGCTTCCGGGCCACGTCGGTCGCCGACCGCTTGGCGGGCACAGGGCGGCGCGGAACGGCACGGGCTCCTGCGTGCACGCCACGACCGACATGGCGTTGTTCAGCGGTGTGGCGGGGAGCCGCCACCGTATGGGTTGGCGCCGCCGCCGTACTTGAGGTCGGCGCCGTAGTTGCCGCGGCCGCCGTGGCCACCTGGGTTGCCGCCACCGTAGTCCGACGGGTGACCATAGGATCGGGAGCCGGTTGAGGCCGGGTCGATCGACGAGGTCTGGGCGCTCGCGGCGGCCATCGGGGCACCGACCGCCAGCGCGCTCATGACGGCCGCTATCGCGGCAGCGCGAGTGGGTGTGGACACGAGCTGTCCACCTCCTTTCGCCTGGCGACTGGGGATGCCGCCGAGGGTTTGATCTGAGCGGGGAATCTCTGCCCCGACCAATGACTACTCCTACTGCTTCGGAGAATGGTCCTCCCGGGTGCGGCCCGACGGCCTGACCCAAGGGACAGGTCCCAACCGTCCCAACTGTCCCAACCGTCTTCAAGCCCACGGTGCAGAAGGTGCTTGGCCGTCGAAAGATGGCTAGTGGGTCGGCCAGAAACGTTTGACCGGTAATGGCCGTCAGGCGGCGATGAGGAGTTTGCGTTCGGCGGCGATGAGGCGTTGGTCGCGGTGCGGTCCGTTGCGGTAGCGGATGTGGTCGGCCATCGCTTTGGCGAGG
>NZ_DATHDY010000081.1:0-45798 GCF_035318805.1 Baekduia sp. | reverse complement strand
GACTGTTCAGCAAACGTTGCACAGTGGAGTTATCGTCTACCGCGATGGCTGAGCCAGTCTCCGCGAACGTCCTCCGGGCGCTGTCGCATCCCGTCCGCCTCGCGCTGCTGGTCGCGCTCGAGCGCGACGAGCTGACCGCCGCGGCGCTCGCCGAGCGCCTCGGCCTGACACCGCCCGAGACCGCGACCCAGCTCGCGGTCCTCCGCGAGGCCGGCCTCGTCACCGACGGCCGCCGACCCGGCCGGCTGCGCACGACCACCCACGGCTGGGCGACGATCGACGCCCAACTCCGCCGCCTCGGCGCCGCCGGCACCGACCCCGACTGACCGGCGACGCGCGGTGCGTCGCCGGCGGCCGGCTTCCGGGCGCCGGGCGGCCTCAGTGGCCGCGGCGGCGCGGCTGGTTGGACCGCAGGCGGTCCAGCCCGCTCATCATCGAGTCGTAGAGCTCGGGCGCGATGGCCCTGAGCGAGGCGACGAGCATCGCGCTCTTCTGGCTCACCGACGTCCGGACGTCGTCCGGGGCGGCCAGGCGGACCTCGGTCTCGCCGAGGTTGGCCGGGTCGCCGACGCTCGCGATGAGCATGAGGCGGACGTCCGGCAGGTCGTCGCCGTCGGTCGCTTCCGCGAAGGCCTCGATCGCCGCGTCACACGCTGCATCGATGCCCGCGGCGATATCAGGATTTCGTGACATGTGGGTACCCCGTCCGGACGTGCGCGGCGACTGTACAGCAGACGCTACACAGATCTGAGTCTGAATACCGGCAATTCGCCGGCGCATGGTCTGCTCACCCTACGACGACGCGGTCCCGGCCGTTGGCCTTGGCGAGGTAGAGCGCCTGATCGGCGGCGTCGACGAGCGTCCGCGGAGCCGCCGTCCCGTCGGTGCAGCTGACCCCGGCGGAGAAGGTCACGCCGTCGGGGAGCGTGCCCCGGAGACGATCCACGAGCACCGCCGCGTGGGTCGCGTCGCAGCCCGGCAGCAGCAGCGCGAACTCCTCGCCGCCCCAGCGTGCCAGCACGTCGGTCGCGCGGAGGTTGTGCAGCCACGCGTGCGCGGCGTGTCGCAGGAGGTGATCGCCTGCAAGATGGCCGTTCTGGTCGTTGTAGTGCTTGAAGAAGTCGAGGTCGAGCATCGCCACCGACAGCGGCTGGTCGTGCCGGCGCGCGGCGGCCAGCTCGTGCGTCAGCAGCTCGTCCCACGCGCGGCGGTTGGGCAGGCCGGTGAGCTCGTCGGTGCGCGTCAGCTCGTCCAGGCGGCCGAGGAGGTCGGCGCGCTGCATCGCGAGCGCCGCCTCGCCGGTGAGCACGCCGACGAGCAGGTCGTCGCCTTCGCTGAGCCCCGCCAGCGGCTCCGGCCATGCGATGGCCAGGGCGCCCCGGACGCCACCGGCGTCCGCGATCGGACAGAACAGGACCGAGCGCGCCTGCAGGAGCTGCATCAGGCGGCGGTCGCAGTGGGGGCTCGCGGCCGCGTCGGCGACGAAGAGCGGCTCGCCGGTCTCCATCACGACCCGCGCCCCGTGCTCCCGATGGTCGGCGGGGATGCGGTACGACCTCGCCGACTCGGGGCGGGTCGCGGTGGTCACGAGCCCGCCGTCGGCCCCGGGCTCCCAGAGGCCGACCGCGTGCGCGCCGTCGCAGAGCGCGAGCGCCGTGGTGCAGATCGTCTGCCGCGCCTCGAGCGGGTCGCTGTGGCCGACGACGCGCACGACGTCGGCGATCGCGGCGAGCTGCTCGGCGTGGCGGCGCATCGCGTCCTCGTGCTCGCGCCGCTCGGTGATGTCGCGCACGGTGTTGAGGAAGCCGCGGCTGCCGTCGCCGAGGTCGGTCGCGACGGCCGCGATCTCGGCGGGGAAGCGGGTGCCGTCGCGGCGTGCGAGCAGCAGCTCGAACTCGCCGCCGCCGGCGGCGACGATCTCGCGCAGGCGCGCGCCGGACTCCGCGAGGCGGTCGGCCGGCCAGAAGGGGAACGGCGGGCGGCAGCCGAGCAGCTCGGCCTCGCTGAAGCCGGTGATCGCGCAGAGCGCCGGGTTGACGGCCACGATCTCGCCGTTGCGCGTGAGCGCGAAGCCCTCCGACATCGCGCCGATGATCGCGGTGGAGTGGTCGACCTCCACGCGCAGCCGCTCCACCAGCGACAGCACCGAGAAGCCCAGCGCGGTGGCGACGACGAGCAGCAGCGCGCCCCCGCGCCAGCCGGTCGCGGGGTACTGGGGCGCGCCCGCGACGAGGATCGGGACGGCGTAGATGAGGGCGATGCCGGCCAGTGCGACGATCAGCTCGCCGCGGCGCCGCTCCAGCGCCGCCCACATGACGGGCAGGAAGACCAGGGGGCCGAAGCCGGCGGTGGGGCCGACGCCGTCGCGCAGCAGCGCGATCGACGCCAGGAACGCCACGAGGCAGAGGATCCGCATCCATGCGCGGGAGCCCAGCCGCTGCGCCGCGGCGAGCCGCACGGCGGCCGCGCCCTGCAGCCCGAGCGCGATCGCGACCTCGACGAGGTCGACCTCTCCCTCGAGCGGGAGCAGGGCGAGAACCACCACGAGGCACGAGGCGTAGGGCAGCAGCAGGCGGGAGGTGGTGCGGGACACGGGGGTAGGGGCGGTCCGGTCGGCGACCGGACGATCAATCCGGTGATCGGCTCCGGTGGCCCTGCGCTGGAGCGCCAACGCGCCCTCTTGGATCGCCGCGACCCTCGTCCGGGATGGGTGGCGCCCGGTCGGAGGTCCTCAACCGGACGAATTGCGCCTCGGAAGCTGCAGAAAGCCTGCTATGCGGCCATCCGGCCTAAATTCGGGGGCGAAACACCCGATGGACGCGAGGGACTATGCGTCCTACGCCGACTTCCCTCGCCCCGCCGGTTCCCGGTCCGGTCCCTCGGCGCCCGTGGCTCGACCACTGGCTCGAGAGCGTCAAGGACCTCGCCGAGCTCCAGGCCTCGCACCCGATGGTCGACGCCGTCATCGACGAGATCGACGGGCGCATGATCCGGGTCGGCGAGCAGTGGCTCGCCGACTTCGCGTCGTGCAACTACCTGGGGTTCGACCTCGACCGCGACATCATCGACGCCGTCCCGGCCTACCTCGACGCGTGGGGCACCCACCCGAGCTGGTCGCGCCTGCTCGGCAGCCCGGTGCTCTACGAGCAGATCGAGGAGCGCCTCACCGCGCTCATCGGCGCGCCGGACACGCTCGTCCTGCCGACGATCACCCACATCCACCTGTCGGTGATCCCGCTGCTCGCCGCCTCCGGGACGATCTTCCTCGACGCTCGCGCGCACAAGACGATCTACGACGGCTGCCAGGCGGCGCGCGCCCGTGGCGCGGCCGTGCGGCGCTTCCGCTTCGAGGATCCCGAGCATCTCGACGAGCTGCTCACCGCCGAGCGCGACCCCACGCGCCTGGTCTGCATGGACGGCGTCAACTCGATGACCGGCAACCCGCCGGACCTGCCGGCCTTCGCCGCGGTCGCCCGCCGGCACGGCGCGCTGCTCTACGTCGACGACGCGCACGGCTTCGGCGTCATCGGCGAGCGCGGGGTGGGGATCACGAATCCCTACGGCTCGCGCGGCAACTCCATCGTCAGGTACTTCGACGAGACCTACGACAACCTCATCCTCGTCGGCGGGTTCTCCAAGTCCTACAGCTCGCTGCTGGCCTTCATCGCGTGCCCGACGCCGGTCAAGGACCTGCTGAAGGTGGCGGCGCCGCCGTACCTCTACTCCGGCCCGTCGCCGGTGGCCTCGCTGGCGACCGTCCTCGCGGGGATGGACGTCAACGAGCGCCGCGGCGACGCGCTGCGCGACGAGCTCGAGCGCCTCACCCGCCGCACGCTCGACGGTCTCGAGCGGCTCGACATCTTCACCCCGAACCGGTCGGGCCTGCCGATCATCGAGATCCCCTTGCGCGACCACGGCCAGATCGACTCGGTCGGCCGGTTCCTCTTCGAGCGTGGCGTCTACGTCACGCTCGCCGCCTACCCGCTCGTCCCCAAGGACGAGGTCGGGTTCCGCGTCCAGCTGACCGCCGCGAACACCGACGCGGAGGTCGACACCCTGCTCGCCGCCCTGGAGGAGCTCGCCGCCCGCGGCGTGCTCCGGCCCGCCGGCGAGCTGCCGACCGCACGGAGCGCCGCCGCATGACCAACGAGCGCGTCGCCAAGCACGCATGGCTGGCCTACCTGGCCGGCGGCATCGTGCTGACCGCGCTGTACCTGATCGTCGCGCCGCTGAAGGGCAGCGGGCCGGTCATGAACGTCCTCGGGATCTCGCCCGTCATCGCGATCCTGCTGGGCGTCCGCCTGCACCAGCCCGAGTCCAAGGCACCGTGGTACTGGTTCGCCGCCGGCTTCCTGCTGTTCTGGCTGGGCGACCTCTACACCTACAGCTACCCGAAGCTGCTGGGGCGCGAGGTGCCGTTCCCGTCGATCGGCGACGGCTTCTACGTCGCGGTCTATCCCGTGATCATGGTCGGCCTGCTGCTCGTCGTGCGCCGCCGCGCGAAACGGTCGACCGACCGCGGCGCCGTCGACTCCGCCATCCTCACCATCGGCCTGACGGTCCCGTCGTGGATCGCGCTGATGGCGCCCTACCTGCACGACCAGTCCATGTCGCCGGTCGCCAAGGCCGTCTCAGTCGCCTACCCGCTGGGCGACGTCCTGCTGCTGGCCGCCGCGATCCGCCTCGCGCTGGACGGCGGCAAGCGCAGCCCCGCGTTCCACCTGCTGAGCTCGGCCATCGTCGGCCTGCTGGTCACCGACTTCGTGTACGGGTTGATGACGCTGAAGGGCACCTACGACCACCAGCTGTGGCTCGACCTCGGCTGGATCGCCTTCTACGTGCTCTGGGGCGCCGCCGCGCTGCATCCGTCGATGCGCGTGCTGGACCACGGCCGGCCGTCGCGCTCGGTCCTGACCCGAACGCGCCTGGCGCTGCTGTCCTGCGCGTCGGTCATCGCCCCGGCGTTCGAGCTGGCCCACGACATCCGCCGCGCGGACACCGACATGGCCGTCGTCACCGGCGCCGCGCTGGTGCTCTTCGGCCTGGTCGTCGTGCGCATGGCCGGCCTGATGCGGGCGCAGGAGCGCTCGATGGAGCGTGAGCGCGCGCTGGGTCGCGCCGGCGCCGAGCTGGTCGCCGCCGCCACCCGCGAGGAGCTCGACGCCGTCGCCGTGCGCGCCGCGGGCGAGCTCGCCGGACCCGACGCCGACGTCGGCCTGTACGCGGCCGGCGAGCTGTCTGTCTCTGCCCGCGCCGCGGGCACCAACGACAGCGGCGTCGTCATCGACCTCGAGCCCCGCGAGGGTCGCTCGTCGGTCCTGGCCGTCACCGGCCCGGCGCTGGCCGACCGCGCCGTGCGCGAGGTGCTGGGCGCGCTGGCGACGCAGGTCGTGCTCGCCTACGAGCGCGCCGCGCTGACCGAGGAGCTCGTGCGCCGCCAGAGCGAGGCGCGCTTCGCGTCGCTGGTCAAGCACTCCACCGACCTGATCACCGTGCTGGCGCCCGACGCGACCATCGCCTACCAGAGCCCGTCGATCGAGCGCGTGCTCGGTTGGAGCACCGACGAGGTCCACGGGCGGCGGATCGACGAGCTGATGGAGCCCGGCGAGGGCGGGCGCCTGCTGCGCCTGATCGCCGACGGCGTCCATGCGCCCGGCGGGGGCTCGCAGGTGCTCGAGTGCACGCTCGCCCACAAGGACGGCACGTCGCGCCAGTTCGAGGTGCTGTTCACCAACCTGCTCGAGGACGAGGCCGTCAACGGCATCGTGCTCAACAGCCGTGACGTCAGCGAGCGCAAGGCGTTCGAGCGCCAGCTCGCCCACCAGGCGTTCCACGACCCGGTCACGGGGCTGCCGAACCGCGCGCTGTTCGTCGAGCGCGTGCGCCACGCGATCGCCCGCGGCCGGCGCGAGGGGCGCGGTCTCGGCGTCGTGTTCATCGACCTCGACGACTTCAAGATCATCAACGACAGCCTCGGCCACGCCGCGGGCGACGAGGCGCTCACGCAGGTCGCCCAGCGCCTGGCGCTGAGCATCCGCGCCAGCGACACCGCGGCGCGCTTCGGCGGCGACGAGTTCGCCGTGCTGCTGGAGGACATCGAGGGCGTGCAGGAGGCGGCCGACGCCGCCGAGCGCATCATCGAGGCCATCGGCGCGCCGCTCACCGCGGCGCACAAGGAGCTCGTGCTGCGCTGCAGCCTGGGCATCGCGATCGCGCCTGAGGACGGCACCGCCGACGCCGACGAGCTGATCCGCGACGCCGACGCCGCGATGTACATCGCCAAGCGCGACGGCAAGGGCGGCTACCGGCTCTTCGAGCCCGAGATGCACGAGGGCGTGCTCGCCCGGCTGGAGCTGCGCACCGACCTGCAGCGCGCGCTGGCCACCGACCAGCTCGAGCTCTTCTACCAGCCGGTCATCCGGCTGGAGGACGGCACGATCAGCGGCGTCGAGGCGCTGCTGCGCTGGAACCACCCCGAGCGCGGCATGGTCGGTCCCGACCAGTTCATCCCGCTCGCGGAGGAGACCGGGCTCATCGTGCCGATCGGCCGCTGGGTGCTGCGCGAGGGCTGCCGCGAGGGTGTCCGCCTGATGGCCAGCCTGCCCACCGACCGCCCGGTGTCGCTGGCGATCAACCTGTCGCTCAAGCAGCTGCAGCACTCCGACATCGTCGCCGACGTGCGCGACGCGCTGGAGGAGTCCGGCCTGCCGCCGGAGCAGCTGACGCTCGAGATCACCGAGAGCGTCCTGATGGCCGACACCGACCTGGCCGTCCAGCGCCTGGCGGAGTTGAAGGCCTTGGGCATCAAGCTCGCGCTCGACGACTTCGGCACCGGCTACTCGTCGCTGAGCTACCTGAGCAAGTTCCCCGTCGACGTCCTGAAGATGGACCGCTCGTTCCTGCACGAGAGCGCCTCGCCGCAGACGACCGACCTCGCCAACGCGGTGGTCGCGCTCGGCAGCACGCTCAGCCTCGAGGTCGTCGCGGAGGGCATCGAGCTGCCGGAGCAGTGGCACACCCTGCGCGACCTCGGCTGCGAGCTGGGCCAGGGCTTCTACTTCGCGCGGCCGATGAACGCCGAGTCGGCTCGCGCGTTCCTCGCCGAGGGCATCGCCGGCGACATCGCCGGGCTGCCGCTGCGCGAAGATGCAGCATAGCCACGAGAGCCTGGACCGCACCGGCGGCGTGAGCCGCTCGGGGCTCCTGGCCCCGCTGGCCGACCGGGACTTCCGGCTGCTGTGGGCGGGCGCCTGCGCGTCGCTGCTGGGCGACGGCGCGTTCCTGGTGGCCCTGGTCTGGCAGGTGTACGCCATGTCGGGCTCGGTGACCGGGATGTCGCTGGTCGGCATCGCGATGACCGTGCCGACGATCACGTTCCTGCTGATCGGCGGCGTGGCGAGCGACCGGCTGGAGCGCCGCTGGATCCTCGTCGGGGCCGATCTGCTGCGCGCGTGCGCGGTGGCGCTGCTGGCGGGCCTGACGATCGGCGGGCAGGTCGAGCTGTGGCACGTCGTCGTGCTGTCGGCGTTCTACGGGACGGGGTCGGCGTTCCACGCGCCGGCGTTCGACGCCCTGGTCCCGGAGCTCCTCGCGGGCGAGCGGCTGGCGCAGGCCAACGCGCTGGACCAGCTGATGCGACCGCTGGCGCTGCGGCTCGGCGGGCCGGCGCTCGGCGGCGTGATCGTCGGCGTGGGCGGCGCGGGCGCCGTCTTCCTGCTCGACACGGCGTCCTTCCTGGCGGCGGCCGGCACGGTGCTGCTGATGCGCCCGGCCGACGGCACGCGCGTCGCGGCGGCGGCGGGCGGGTCATTGCTCGGGGATCTGCGTACGGGGTGGCGCTTCGTCCGCGGCCACGCGTGGCTGTGGGCGACGTTCGCCAGCGCGGCGATCGCCTACCTGCTCTTCATGGGGCCGGTCGAGGTCCTGCTGCCGTGGATCGTCAAGGAGGGGATGGGCGGCTCGGCGTTCGACCTCGGCCTGGTGTTCGCCGCCGGGGGCCTGGCGTCGATGGTGTGCGCGGTGCTGCTGGGGCGCTACGGGCTGCCGCGGCGGAGCATCACCTTCATGTTGGTCGCCTGGACCGTCGCCACACTGGCGGTCGCGGGCTACGGCGCGGCCAACGCGATCTGGCAGCTGATGATCGCCAGCGCGATCTTCAACGGCCTGGAGACGGCGGGCACGATCGTGTGGGCGACCACCAAGCAGCAGCACGTGCCGGGCGCGCTCCTGGGTCGCGTGTCGTCGCTGGACTGGCTGATCTCCGTCGGCCTGCTGCCGCTGTCGTTCGCGTTGACGGGACCCGTGAGCGCAGCCATCGGCCCTGAGGCGACGCTGATCGGCGCGGGCGTGCTCGGGTCCGTCGTGACGCTCGCCGCGCTGTGGGTGCCGGGGATGCGGGTGCTCGAGCAGCGGCGGGAGGGCGACGGGCTGGTGGGAGCGGCGGCGTAGGGCACCGCGGTCCGTGCAGGGGCTCGTCGTGGCGGCCCGAACTCCGAGACGTGGCGAACGACGAGGCCTACGACGAGTTCTTCGCCGAGCAGGAGCAGCGGGCGCGCCGGCGGCGCGAACGCCGGCGGGTGCGGGAGGAGGGACGTGTGCGGCGGGCGCGACTGCGTCTGCCGCGCGAGCTCGCGCAGCTGCTCGACGCCCCCGGAGGCCGGTGGCTGGTCGGGTCGGTGGCGGCGATCGCGATGCTCACGGTCGTCGGGCTGCTCGCGCTGTGGCCGCACGGGTGGCAGCCGCACGGCCCCGCGGTGGGCGTGACCGTGCCGGCCGAGGTCGTGTCGGTCACCGACGCGCGATGCCCGTCCAGTCCGGTCGTGCAGCAGTGCCGCACCGCCGTGATCCGCGCCGACGGGCGGCGCGCGAGGCTCACGCTCGGGCCGGTGCTCTCGGCGCCGGCGGTCGCGGCGGGCGAGGCGGTCCGCGTGACGCGCACGCCGGTGCCCAAGGGCGAGCGGCTGCCGCGCGGCGCCGAGCCCTACGCCTTCGTCGACGTCGACCGCCACGGCGCGCTGCTGTGGATGGCGCTGGCCGTGCTGGCGCTCGCGCTCGTGCTGCTGCGGTGGCGCGGGCTGCTCGCCGTCGTGGGCGTCGTGCTGTCGTTGTTCATCGTCCTCGCCTTTCTCGTCCCGGCGATCCTCTCCGGGCGGCCGGCGCTGCTGGTCGCGCTGGTCGCGGCGCTCGCGGTGATGTTCATCACCTTGGTGCTGACCAACGGGCTGGGAGCCCAGACCCTGGCTGCGGCGCTCGGCATCTCGGTGACGCTCGTGCTCGCGTGCGGGCTGGCCGAGGCCGCGGTCTCGCTCGCGCACCTGGACGGCAAGACCGACGAGGTGACGCTCGCGCTCGGCAACCAGAACGCGAGCGTGTCGCTGACGGGCGTGGTGCTCGCCTCGATGCTCGTGGGCGCCCTCGGCGTGCTGGCCGACACCGCCGTCACGCAGGCCAGCGCGGTGATGGCGCTGCGCCGGGCCAACCCCGCGCTGAGCGCCGGGCGGCTGTACCGCGAGGCCTTCGTCGTCGGCCGCGACCACCTCTCGGCCACGATCCACACGCTCGTGCTCGCCTACACGGGCGCAGCGCTGCCGCTGCTGCTCATCATGCGCCAGTCGCGGCTGCCGGCCGGCGACGCGCTCAACGCCCAGTCGATCGCCGAGCCGATCGCGGCCACGGTCGTCGGCTGCATCGCGCTGATCGCGGCGGTCCCGCTGACCACCGGCCTTGCCGCCACGCTCGTCGCACGGATCCCCGCGGCCACGCTGCCCGAGGGCGGCGGCCACGGGCACGCGCACTGAGACCGCGCGCCCCGCGGCACAATGTCGCCATGACGAACGATCTCGCCCGGAGGATCCGGGTGGCGCGGGGGCTCGAGCCGGCCGACGTGGTGGTGCGGGGTGGCCGGATCGTCGACGTGCTCACGCAGGAGATCCGGCGGGCGGACGTCGCGATCGTGGGCCAGTGGATCGTCGGGGTCGGCGAGGGGCTCGGCGGGCGCGAGGAGATCGACGTGGGCGGGCGGTTCGTCTGCCCCGGGTTCGTCGACGCGCACGTCCACGTCGAGAGCTCGATGGTCGCTCCCGGGCGGTTCGCCGACGCGGTGCTGCCGCACGGCACGACGACGATCGTCTCCGACCCGCACGAGATCGCCAACGTGCTGGGCGTCGACGGCGTGCGGTGGATGCTCGACGCGAGCGAGGGGCTCGACCTGTCGGTGCTCGTGATGGCGCCGGCGTGCGTGCCCGCCTCGCGGCTGGAGACCGCGGGCGCCCGGCTGGTCGCGGCCGACCTGGTCGCCCTCGCGAAGCATCCCCGCGTGCTCGGGCTGGCCGAGATGATGAACTACCCGGGCGTGCTGGCGGGCGACCCGGAGGAGCTTGCCAAGCTCGCCGCGTTCGCGGGGCTGCCGATCGACGGGCACGTGCCCGGCGTGCGCGGGCCCGACCTGCAGGCCTATGTCGCCGCAGGCGTCGTCTCCGACCACGAGTGCCTGACCGCCGACGAGGCGCGCGAGAAGGTCGCGCTCGGCATGACCGTCTTCCTGCGCGAGGCCACCAACGCGCGCAACCTGCTCGACGTGCTGCCCGCGGTCACGCCCCGCAACGCGCGGCGCTTCGCGTTCTGCACCGACGACCGCGTGCCCGGCGAGCTGCTCGACGACGGATCGATCGACGCGCTGGCGCGCATGGCGATCGGCGCGGGGCTCGACCCGCTGACCGCCATCACCATGGCCAGCCTCAACGCCGCGGAGCACTACGGGCTGCGCGACCGCGGGGCGATCGCGCCCGGCCGCCGCGCCGACCTCGTCGTCGTGGAGGACCTGCACGCGCTCCGGCCGTCGCTCGTGCTGGCGGGCGGCCGCGTGGTCGCGCGCGACGGCGAGCGGGTCGGCGGGGGAGCACTCGCGCCGTCGGGCCTGCCGCCGACCATGAACGTCGCGTGGCGCGATCACCTGCGCCTGGCCCAGGAGAGCGACCGCGTGCGGGCGATCGGGCTGATCGCCGACCAGCTGATCACCACGTCGTCGGTGGAGTCGCTGGCCGCGGCGGGCAGCGGCGGTGTCGCGGGCCCCGACCCCGCACGCGACCTGCTGCGCCTGAGCGTCATCGAGCGCCACACGGCCAGCGGCGCGGTCGGCCAGGGGTTCGTCTCCGGGTTCGGGCTGCGCCGCGGCGCGCTGGCGTCGTCGGTCGCGCACGACTCCCACAACATCGTCGTGGCGGCCGCCGACGACGGCGATGCGCTGGTGGCCGCGCGCGCGGTCGCCGAGATGGGCGGAGGCCTGGTGGTCGTCGCGGGCGGCGAGGTCCGCGCCGCCGTCGCGCTCCCGCTGGCGGGGCTGCTGGCCGACCGGCCGCCGCGCGAGGTCGCCGACGAGCTGGCGCACGCGACGCGCGTCGCCGCCGAGCTGGGGTGTGTGCTGACGGCGCCGTTCATGGCGCTGAGCTTCCTCGCGCTGCCGGTGATCCCGTCGCTGAAGCTCACCGACCAGGGACTGGTCGACGTCGACGCGTTCGCGCTGACGCCGGTCTTCGTCTGAGGCACCGCCGCCTCCGTGCAGCTCATCCGCGCTCGCCACCCGCAGGACCCCGTGCTCGACGCCGCGGTCACGCACGCGCTGCTGCGGCGCGTCGCGGCGGGGGAGCTGGGCCCGGTCGCGCGCGTCTTCCGGCCCGGGCCGACGATGGCGTTCGGGCGGCTGGACGCGCTCGCCGCGGGGTTCGCCGGCGCGCGGGACGCCGCGGCCGCGCACGGGTACGCGCCAATCGTGCGCCTCGGGGGCGGCCACGCCGCGGGCTACGACGAGGGCTCCGTGCTGGTGGAGCTGATCCGGCCCGAGCCGGCGATCGCGGAGGGCATCCAGGAGCGCTTCGCCGGCGCGACCGCGCTGCTCGTGCAGGCGCTGGCCGCACTGGGCGTCGGCGCGCACGTCGGCGAGCTGCCGGGCGAGTACTGCGCCGGCGCGTGGAGCGTCAACGCCACCGGCGTCAAGCTGGCGGGCACGGCGCAGCGATCCATCCGCGGCGCGTCGCTGGTCACGGCGATGCTGATCGTCGAGGGCGGCCGGCGGCTGCGCGACGCGCTGGTCGACGTCTACGCCGCGCTCGGGATCGACTGGCGCCCGGCGACCGCCGGCGCCGCGGACGAGATCCGGGCGGGCCTGCGCGCACCGGACGCCGAGCGCGCGGTGATCGCCACGCTCGCCGCGCACGAGTCGCTGGTCGCGGGGGAGCTGGACGGCGCCACGCTGGCGCTCGCGCGCGAGCTCCAGGGCGCGCACGGGGTGGCCGGGATCACCGACATCCATGGTCGGTCATCCCGGCCACCCCGCCCGCGCGGGGGGCCGTGACGCTGGCCGTGCCGCTACCTCGGCGACTCCGCGGCCGCCGGCGGCGCCGGCTGCGGGAGCGGCGACGGGCAGGCCGGCAGCACGAGGGCGAAGGAGGCGCCGCCGCTCTCCGAGGCGCCGAGCAGGACGTCGCCGCCCATGCGGCGAGCGAGGCCGCGGGCGATCGGGAGACCCAGGCCGAAGCCGCCCGAGCCATGCGTCGCCCCGCGCTCGAAGCGGCCGAAGATGCGCTCGCGGTCGGCCTCGGCGACGCCGGTGCCCGCGTCGGTCACCGTCACCGTCGCGCGCTGGCCGTCGGTGGCCGCCGCCACGACGATCCGCGACCCCGGAGGGCCGCCGTGGCGGAGGGCGTTGTCGAGCAGCGCGCGCACGATGCGCGCCACCGCCACCGGATCGCCGAGCGCCCAGGCGGGCGCGTCGGCCTCGACGTCCAGCGCGACGTCGGCCGCCTCCATCAGCGGCTCGGCCTCACCGGCGAGCGTGCCGGCCAGCTCGGCCAGGTCGATCGGCTCGGCGGCCAGCTCCACCGACGCGTCGAGGCGGCCGAGGCCGAGCAGGTCGTCGGCCAGCGCCGACAGCCGGTGGGCCTGGCGCGAGACGGCGGCGGCGCGGGTGCGGGCCCGCTGCACGTCGGGCGCGTCGCCGGCCAGCTCCTCCTCCAGCAGCTCGGCCGTGCCGCGCAGCGAGGCCACCGGCGTGCGCAGCTCGTGGGAGGCCGTCGAGAGGAACGCCTGGCGCCCGCGCTCCTGGGCCTGCAGCCGCGTGCGCATCAGCTCCAGCGCGCGGGCCACCTCGCCGACCTCGTCGGATCCCGCGTCCACCTCCAGGGGACGCTCGATCCCCTCCTCGGCCAACCGCCGCGCGCCGCGGCGCAGGCTCTCCAGCCGGCGCAGCAGGCCGTAGGAGAGCGCCACGCCCAGCGCGACGGCCAGCGCGAGGCCCACGCCGGCCGCGACCGGCAGCGCCCCACGGACCACCGCCACCGCCGCGCGCTGGTCGTCCAGCGACTTGCGCAGCACGATCGTGCGGCGCCCCGCGCGCGTGTGCACGCTGGCGACCACGATGGCCTCGCGGGCGGTCACGCGCTGGCGGACGTCGCCCGCACGCGTGTAGCCGGCGTCCACCAGGCGCTCGGGCGGGACGGGTCCCGGCCGGTGGGGCTCGGGGTCGGTGTCGGCGAGCTCGACGCCATGGGCGTCGAAGAGCTGCACGTTGGCACCCGTGCGGCGCGCAAGCTGGACCACGATGTGGCGCGGGAGCTTCGCGCCCGGGCGCAGGTCGCGGGCCGGCAGCCGCGTCAGGCCGAGACCCGCGGTGCGCGCGAGCTCGCGGAGGTCGCGGACGCGGTCGGTGGCGAGCCGGTGCTCCAGCGGCGGGACGAGCGTGCCGACCGCCGCCGCGAGCGTCACCGCGCTCGCCGCCACGAGGGCGAGGGCGAGCCGGAAGCGCAGGCCGAACACGGATCCTCACCGATCGATCCGGTAGCCGGCGCCGCGGACGGTCACGATCACGGCTCCGTCGCCGCCCGCCGCGCTGATCTTGTCGCGAAGATGATGAACATGGACGTCGATGGCGCGCGGGTCGCGGAAGGCGTGGCCGCCGAAGATCGCGTCCAGCAGTGCCTGGCGCGAGAGCAGCCGGCCCTCGGCGGCGAGCAGCGAGCGCAGGATCTCGAACTCCGAGAAGGTCAGCGGCAGCTCGGCGCCGGCGAACTCGGCGCGCCGGGCGTCGGCGTCGACCCGCAGGGCGCCGAGCTCGAGCAGCGGACGCGCCGGCGCCGCGCTGCGCTGCACCCGCCGCAGCGCCGCACGCACGCGGCTGCGCAGCTCGGCGATCCCGACCGGCTTGGTCACGTAGTCGTCGGCGCCGGCCTCCAGGACGAGGACGGTGTCGGCCTCGCCGCCGCGTGCGGTCACCGCGACCACGTGGGCGCCGTCGCCCGCGGCGCGCAGCCGGCGGCAGACCTCGACGCCGTCCGGTCCGGGGCCGAGGGCGAGGTCGAGCAGCACGAGGTCGAACGGCTCGGCGGCCAGCGCGTCGAGCGCGGCGTGCCCGTCGGCGGCGGCGACCACCGAATGACCGTCGGAGACCAGGGCGCCGACCATGACCTCGCACAGGTCGGCGTCATCCTCCACGACGAGGACGCGGCCTGCGAGGGGCGTGCCATCGGCCAGCACCCCGAAGACGGTAGATGACGGGACCCGCGGTTTCGGGGGGCCAACAGGATCCCAACACGCTGCGCAGGCACGCGCAACCCCGGCTTGCCGGCCCGTTCAGCCAGCGCCCGGATGCTGACGGGCATGGACCTCATGCTCACCACCGCGGTCGCCGGCCCGGCCGCCGGCCCGCTCGGGCGCCTTCCCGGTCTGTCGATCGTCCTGCCCTGCCATGACGAGGCCGACAACATCGAACGGGCGATCGACGAGGCGACGCGGGCCGCGCAGCGCGTCGCCGACGCGCACGAGCTGCTGGTCGTGGACGACGGCAGCCGCGACGCCACCCGGGCGCTCGCCGCCGAGCGAGCGTCGCACGACTCGCGCATCCGCGTCCTGGTCCACCGGCGCAACCGGGGCTACGGCGCCGCCCTGCGCACCGGCTTCGCCGCCGCGCGGATGGAGTGGGTCTTCGTGACCGACGCCGACCTGCAGTTCGATCTCGACGATCTCGACTGCGTGCTGGCGCTGGCCCCGGCGTGCGACGTCGTCGCCGGCTTCCGGCTGCAGCGCGCCGACCGCGCGCACCGGCGGCTGAACGCGGCGGCGTGGAACGCCCTCGTGCGGCGCAGCTTCGACCTGCCGGTGCGCGACGTCGACTGCGCCTTCAAGCTGATCCGCCGCGACCTGCTGCAGGGGCTCGACCTGACCGCCGACGGCGCGATGGTGAGCACCGAGCTGCTCGTTCGCGCTCGTGCGGCGGGAGCAGAGATCGCCGAGCTCGGCGTGACGCATCGGCCGCGCGTGGCGGGCCGGTCGTCGGGCGCGAACCCGGCGGTCGTGCTGCGTGCGTTCCGCGAGCTGCGGGCGCTGCGCGAGGAGGTCCGGGCAGACGCGGAGCCGGCGGTGCGGCCGGCGACGCGCGTCCGGGCCGTCTGAGCGGTCGGGCGATGGCGTCCTACGCGGCGCCTCGCCCGGCGCGGATCGAGGCCGGTGGACGCGCGCTGCGATGGGCGGCGGCGTGCGCGCCGGAGGCGGGCGTCGTCGCGCTGGCCGGCGGGTTGCGCCTGGTCGCGCTGGCGCGCGTCCCGCTGGACCCGTACTACGACGCCGCGGTGCGGAGCATGGGCATGAGCTGGCCGGCGCTGCTCGGCGGCGCGTTCGAGCCGGGGCGGCGCGTGGCGATCGACAAGCCGCCGGTCGACCTGTGGCTGCAGGTGCTGTCGGTGCGGGCGTTCGGGTTCGGCCCGGTCGCGCTGCACCTGCCCGAGGCGCTCGGCGGCGTGGCGCTGGTCATCGCCTTGATGGCGCTGCTGCGCACGTTGCTGGGCCGTGGCGCGGCGCTGGCCGGCGGGCTGGCGCTCGCGGTGCTGCCGGTGGCGGTCGTGACCGCACGAAGCGACACGATGGACGCGGTCATGGCGGCGCTGGCGACGGCGGCCGCGGCGCTGGTGGCGCGGGGCGCGCGGCGCGCGAGCGTGGCGCCCCTGGCCGGCGCGGGCGTGCTGCTGGGCCTGGCGTTCGACGTCAAGCTCGCCGAGGCGCTGCTGCCGGTCGCTGCGGCGGGCGCGCTCTGGCTGCTCGCGGCTCCGCCCGGCCGGCGCGGGCGGGGCCTGGCGATCGGTGGGAGCGCGTTCCTGGTGACCGCGCTCGCGTGGCTGGGCGCCGTCTCGATCGTGCCGCTGCACCCGCGGCCGTGGGCGCTGGGCTCGACGAGCGGCTCGCCGTGGCAGGCGGCGCTGGTCTACGACGGGATCGACCGGCTCGTGCCGGGGCACGCGGCGGCCGGCGGCGCGGGCGCGGCGGCGCTGCCACACCGGCGGGGAAGGCACACGGCGCATGCCGCGGCGGCGGCCGCGCGCTTCCGGCGCATGCACCTCGCCGCGCTGGGACGCCGGCCTGGGGCGCCGGGCCCCGCGCGCCTGTTGTCGTCCCGCGCGCACCTCGACACGTGGATCGGCCTCGAGGCGGTCGCGGCGCTCGCCGCGCTGGCGGCGGCGCTGGCGCTCGGGCGGCCCTGGCGGATGGACCGGGTCGCGCGCGGCGGGCTGGTCGCGCTGGCGCTGTGGCTGGTGGGCGGGCTCGTGCTGTGCAGCGCCATGCCGGATCTGCGGCCGCGCTACCTGGCGTGCGTGGACCCGGCGGTGGCGGGCGCGCTGGGCGCGGGGCTGGCGGTCGCCGTGCGCGGCCGGGGGCGGACGGCCGGAGCGGTCGCCGCGGTGGCGCTGGTCGCCGTGCTCGCGGTGCCCGCCGTGGTCTCGGTACAGGCCGTCGCTCGGGGCACGCAGGACTCCGGGCGCCCGGGCGCCCTGCCGGTGGCCCGCGTGGACGCGCTGTCGGCCTACGTCACCACCCGCGACGGCGGGACGACCGACGAGGTCGCCACCAGCGCGCCCGCCAAGGCGAGCCAGCTGATCGCGCGCGACGGCCGGCCGGTCCTGATCCTCTCCGACGGCGCCGGGCGCCAGCTCGTGACGCCCGGCCGGCTCGCGGCCGCGGTCGCCGCCGGTCACGTCCGCTTCGCCTGGCTGGGCGACGGCTGCACGGCCACCGGCGGGAACGCCCGGACCGGCTGCCTGCCGGTCATGCGCTGGGCCCGGCGGCACGGGACCGACGTCAGCCGCGCCGCCGGCCAGCCGCACCGCGGAGCGCTCTACGACCTCACCCTGCCGGCGCGCGGTCAGGCAGCGAGCGGAAGAACTCCCACGTCCGCCACGTCGCGGAGAAGGGCGCGGGCAGCGGCATCGTCCGCGGCCCGCCGGGCCAGCCGTGCGCCTGGTGGTCCAGGCGGACGTGCTCGACGCGCGTCGCGGCCGCGCAGTGGCGCCAGGTGATCTCGTGGACGCCGACCGCCGGGTCGATCCGCTCCGCGGCGCCCTGGCAGCCGTCGATGCGTCGCCAGCGCGTCAGCCAGCGCGCGACGCTGCCGGCGAAGTCCGGCGCGATCCCGCCGTACGGCACGACCTGGTCGCCCGTCCCGTGGATCTCCAGCACGGGCAGCGGCCGCGACGGATGGCAGGGCGGCAGCGACCGGTAGCCGCCCGCGACCGGGGCCACGCCGGCGAAGCGATCCGAGAGCTCGCACGCGAGCCGAGCCGCCATCCCGCCGCCGTTGGACACGCCGGTGACGAACACGCGCGAGCGGTTCACGCACACCGCGCCCTCCAGCGCATCGAGCGACCGGCGCAGCTCCGTGACCTCCTCCGGCCCGGCGGTCGCCGTGCCCGAGATGTCCCAGAACGAGCGCGCGCCGACCGCGCTCGGGTAGGCCACCAGGAACTTCTCGCGGTCCGCAAGGCGGCTGAAGCCGGTGTCGTCGGCGAAGTCGGGGCCCTTCTCGCCCGCGCCGTGCAGCGCGATCACCAGCGGCAGCGGCCGCGACGCGTCCTGCGGCGCGTGCAGCAGCACGCTGCGTGTGCCGTCGGGCGTGGCGACCTGCACCTGGTGGTCGCCCGGCGTCAGCGCGGGACACGGCTCGGTCGCCGGGTTCGACGCGTAGCGCGAGGCGAGCGCGGCGGCGCCCCACGCGCACACCGCCAGCAGGGCGAGGCCCGCCAGCGACGTCGCGGCCTTGCGCCCCGGGCGCGCGGTCACGCCGGGCGCCCCGGCCCGAAGACCCAGCGCCGGCAGATCAGGAAGGTCGCGAGCGTCACCACGGGAAGGATGGCGATCTGGCCGCCGACGCGCGGCAGATGGTCATGGCCGACGAGCACCGCGATGCCGGCCGCGTCCGCGCCCGCGGCCAGCGCCTGGACGGCGGCGTAGCGCGCCGCCGGACGGCTGCCGCGGACGGCGCTGCGAAACGTCCAGCGGCGGTTGAGGCGGTAGCCGTTGAGCGCTCCGAGGGCCCAGGCCGTGACGGCCGCGACGACCGCGGGCGTGCCGACCGCGACCAGCGCGGCGTAGGCCCCCAGCGTGATCGCGGTGTTCGACGCGCCGACGGCGCCGAAGCGCACGAGCTGGCCGATCGGCACGCGCGGGACGCGGGTGGGGGCGAGGGCGCTCATCGCAGGTGGCGCTGCGTGAAGACGTGATTCGCGCGCCCGACGGCCGAGCGCGTGGGGTAGAAGCCGACGTCGTGGATCAGCTGGATCATCTGCGGGATCGCGCCGAGCGCCAGCCACGCCGTCAGCACGACGCACGCCGCGGCGAGCGCGCGCGTCCGGGTCAGCGCCGCGAACGGCAGGACCCACCAGACGTACCAGGGCATCGTCCAGCCGAGGGTCAGGACCGTGGCGAGCAGGACGATCCCGGCCGCGCCCGGCAACCGCTCCCGCCGGTGCCACACGGCCGCGGCCGCTGCGATCGTCACGACGGCGAGCACCGCGTGGGCCAGCGTGCGGTCGCCCGCCGTCAGGCCACCGTGGCCCGCGAGCGCGGCGAGGACGTTGACGACCGACAGCGGCGTCACGAGCCGGTCCTGGATCGACGTCGCCGGCAGGTTCCCGCCGAACGCGATCGCCACGACCATCAGCACCACGGCGACCGCGGCGGCCGCACCCGCCAGGGCGGCGTCGCGGCGGCGGCACGCCAGCACGACCAGCGGCGCGAGCAGCGCGACCGACGGCTTGACGGCGGCCGCCGCCACGACGCACGCACCCGCGGCCGCATCGCACCACGGCCGCCGCGCCTGGCGGCCCGCCACGGCGAGCGCCACGGCGCCCACCGCCGGCAGCAGCATCAGCGGCTCGTTGTGCGCGCCGCCCACGCCATAGACCAGCACCAAGGGGTTGAACGCGACCAGCGCCACGGCGGCCCGCGGGGACCGGCCCAGGCGCCGCGCGGTGCTCGCCACGAGCGCCAGCGTCCCGACCGACGCGCCGAGCAGCAGCCCCTTGAGCGTCCAGTACGCGGCGGGCACCGACAGCGGCGCGAGGCCCTCGGTCAGCAGCGTGAACAGCGGACCGTAGGGCGAGGGCAGGTGATGCCAGTTGGAGTAGCGGTACGACGGGTCGTGGGCCGCCGCGACCGGCAGGTCGGCATACGGGTTGAGGCCGTGCAGCGGCCCCATCCGCCCGTAGTGCAGGTAGTTGAACAGGTCGGTCAGCGACAGCGGCGGCCCGAGCAGCAGCACGACCTGCGCCGCGATCGCGGCGCCCCAGAGCACGGGCGCCGGGACGTGGTCGGCGCACCGCCACGCGACGACCCAGGCGATGCCGAGCAGCGCCAGCGCACGGACGAGGTCGCCCTGCAGCGCCGGCGGGCTGGGCGGCAGGGCGGCGAAGCGATGCCCCAGCGGCCCGACCATCCAGCTCGGGAAGCCGCGCTGCGCCGGGCCGGAGAGGAACGACGGGCGCTCGGCGGCGCCGAGGACGATGACCGTGCACAGCCCCGCGGCCGCGCCCATCGCCGCGGTGCCGAGGACCCCCGCGACCACGCCGCCCCCGGCGCGCAGCGCGGGGAGGTTGCGGCTGCGCGCGGGCGCCCGCCGGGAGGCGGGGACGGCGGCGTAGACGGGGGTGTCGCGCACCACGGGCAGCGTCCCGCGCGGCGCTCAACGCGCGCGGAGCGCCGCATCGGCGTCGCGTCAGGACTGTGTTGGGACCGTGTTGTGGCGCCCGGGATCCTCGGCGAGGTTTCTGCAGGACGAGTGTCCAAAGATGTCCATAGGTCACCCGCCAATCTCAACCTAACGCCGTTCGGTCCGAGTACGGTGCACGACCGATGCAGCACGGTGACGACACGCGCTTCACCCGCGGACTGGAGTCCATCATCGACGCCGCGGCCTCGATCCTCGCCGAGGGCTCGCTGGAGTCCACGTTCGACGAGATGGCGCGGGCGCTGGACGCGATCGTGCCGTTCACCAGCCTGGCGGTCTACTCCGCGCAGGAGCACGCGGAGGTGCTCGTGCCGGTCTTCGCGGTCGGGCGCTACGTGGACGAGACGCTCGCGGCGCGGCCGCCGATCGACGGGAGCCTCGCCGGGCGCGTCGTGACGACGCGGATGCTCGTCCACCTCGAGCCGTCCTCGCCCCGCCTCGGGATCTACCAGGTGCCGGGCACGCCGCAGGACGAGCCCGAGGCGCTGGTCTGCACGCCGCTGATCGCCGGCGCCCACGTCGTCGGCACGCTGAACGTGTGGCGCGAGGGCGGCCCCGCGTCGTTCGCCGCCGAGGAGGTCCAGCTCATCCAGCGCTTCGCGACGCTGGCCGCATTGGCCTACGACAACGCCCGCCAGCGCGAGCGCCTCAGCGCCCAGGCGCGGACCGACGAGCTGACCGGGCTGTTCAACCGCCGTCACTTCCACGAGCGCATGGGCACCGAGCTCGCGCGCGCCCGTCGCGTGCACGAGCCCGTCGCGCTGCTGCTGCTCGACGTCGACGACTTCAAGGCCGTCAACGACGGCCATGGCCATCCGGTGGGCGACACCGTGCTGTGCGACTTCTCCGACGTGCTGCGCAGCGAGGTCCGCGGCGCCGACATCGTCTGCCGCACCGGCGGCGAGGAGTTCGCGGTCATCCTGCCCGGCACCGACGAGACCGAGGCGATCAGGGCCGCTCATCGCCTCGTGGACGCCGTGCGCCGTGCCCGCCTCGGCCCGACCGGTGAGCTGACCACGTCGGTCGGGCTCGCCGTCGCGCCGGCCGAGGGCGACACGGTCGCCACGCTCTTCCGCGCGGCCGACGACCGGCTGCTGGCGGCCAAGGCGCAGGGCAAGGATCGCGCCGTCACCGGCCGCTGAACCGGTCGTCGGGACGCGCAGGCGCCGTCAGGCGGTCGCCCCCACGGGCGGCTCGCGGCGGCTGTCGTCGGCCGCGCGCCCGTCGCCCTCGCCCTGCGGCCGCTCCCACCGGATCAGCAGGTCGCCCTCGCGGGCGTCGACGAAGATCGTCGTGCCGTCGGTGATGTCGCCGGCCACGAGCGCCCGGGCGATCCGGGTCTCGACCTCGCGCTGGATGTAGCGGCGCAGCGGCCGCGCACCGTAGACCGGGTCGAAGCCCTCGCGCGCGATGAACCGGCGGGCGGGCACGGTGACCTCCAGGGCGATCCGGCGGTCGGCGAGGCGCGCCGACACCGACTGCAGCTGGAGCGTGACGATCTGCTCGATCTCACCGAGCGTCAGCGGCTTGAACAGCACGGTCTCGTCGATGCGGTTGAGGAACTCGGGACGGAAGCGCTCCCGCAGCTCGGCGAACACGCGGTCGCGCGCGTCGGGCCGGATCTGCCCCTCGTCGTCGAGCCCGTCGATGAGGTACTCGGACCCGATGTTTGAGGTCATGATCACGACCGTGTTGCGGAAGTTGACCGTGCGCCCCTGCGAGTCGGTCAGCCGGCCGTCGTCGAGCAGTTGCAGCAGCGTGTTGAACACGTCGGGGTGGGCCTTCTCGATCTCGTCGAGCAGCACCACGGAGTACGGCTTGCGCCGCACGGCCTCGGTGAGCTGGCCGCCCTCCTCGTAGCCGACGTAGCCGGGAGGCGCGCCGACCAGGCGGCTGACCGTGTGGCGCTCCTGGTACTCCGACATGTCGAGCCGGACGATGTTGTCCTCGGAGTCGAACAGCGCCGAGGCCAGCGCGCGCGACAGCTCGGTCTTGCCGACGCCCGTCGGGCCGAGGAACAGGAACGAGCCGATCGGCCGGCGGGGGTCCTTGACGCCCGCGCGGGCGCGGATGACCGCGTCGGCGACGAGCCGGACGGCCTCCTCCTGGCCGACGACGCGCTCGTGCATCACCTCGTCGAGGCGCAGCAGCTTCTCGCGCTCGCCCTCCATCAACCGGGTGATCGGGATGCCCGTCCAGCGGGCGACGACCTCGGCGATCTCGTCGGCGGTGACCTCCTCGCGCAGCAGGCGCGTGCCGCTCTGCTTGCTCTCCAGCCGCTCCTCCTCGCCGTGCAGGCGGTGCTCCAGCTGCGGCAGCTTGCCGTGGCGCAGCTCGGCCGCGCGGTTGAGGTCGTAGGCGCGCTCGGCCTCCTCGATCTGGCGCCGGACCTCCTCGATCTCGGCGCGCAGCTCCTGCAGCTTCTTGATGGCGTGGCGCTCGGCCTCCCACTGCGCGGTCATCGCGTCGGCCTGCGCCCGCAGGTCGGCCAGCTCCTTGCGCAGGATCTCGAGCCGCTGCCGGCTGGCCTCGTCGGTCTCCTTCTCCAGCGCGGCCTCCTCGATCTCCAGCTGCATCACGCGGCGGGTGATCTGGTCGAGCTCCTGGGGCATCGAGTCGATCTCGGTGCGGATGACCGCGCACGCCTCGTCGACCAGGTCGATGGCCTTGTCGGGGAGGAAGCGATCGGTGATGTAGCGGTCCGACAGCGTCGCGGCCGCGACGACCGCGGCGTCCTGGATGCGCACGCCGTGGTGGACCTCGAAGCGCTCGCGCAGACCGCGCAGGATCGAGATGGTGTCCTGCACCGACGGCTGGTCGACGACGATCGGCTGGAAGCGCCGCTCCAGCGCGGCGTCCTTCTCGATGTGCTTGCGGTACTCGTCGAGCGTCGTCGCGCCGATGCAGTGCAGCTCACCGCGGGCGAGCATCGGCTTGAGCATGTTGCCCGCGTCCATCGCGCCCTCGGCGGCGCCCGCGCCGACCACCGTGTGGAGCTCGTCGATGAACATCAGGATGCGGCCCTCGGCGGTCTTGACCTCTTGCAGGACGGCCTTCAGCCGCTCCTCGAACTCGCCGCGGAACTTCGCGCCGGCGACCAAGGACCCCATGTCGAGCGCGAAGATCGTCTTGTCGCGCAGGCCCTCGGGCACGTCGCGGCGCACGATGCGCTGGGCGAGCCCCTCGATGATCGCCGTCTTGCCGACGCCCGGGTCACCGACCAGGACCGGGTTGTTCTTGGTCTTGCGCGAGAGGATCTGGACGACGCGGCGGATCTCCTCGTCGCGGCCGATGACCGGGTCCATCTTGCCCTGCCGGGCCTCGGCGACGAGGTCGCGCCCGTACTTCTCCAGCGCCTCGTAGGAGCCCTCGGGGGTGTCGCTGGTCACCCGCTGGCTGCCGCGGACCTCGGTGAGGACCCCGAGGAAGCGATCGGCGGTCACGCCGGCCTCGGTGAGCAGCCGTCCGGCCGCGGTCCCGGTGCCGGTGGCGAGGATGGCCAGGAGCAGGTGCTCGACCGAGACGTACTCGTCCTTGAGCCGCTCGGCCTCCTGCGCGGCGGCGTCGAGCACCATGTTCAAGGCCCGCGAGATGCGGATCTGGCTGCCGTCGGCGCCGCCGCCCGAGACGCGCGGGCGGCGCTCGAGCGCCTGCTCGAGCCCGGCGCGCAGCTGGTCGCTGCTGGCGTCGAGGCGGGTGAGCAGCCGCGGTACGAGCCCGTCGCGCTGTTCCAGCAGCGCGAGCAGCAGGTGGTCGACGTCGATCTCGGTGTGGCCGTAGCGCAGGGCCTTGGTCTGCGCGTCGTGCA
Source organism: Baekduia sp. (assembly GCF_035318805.1). GTDB lineage: Bacteria > Actinomycetota > Thermoleophilia > Solirubrobacterales > Solirubrobacteraceae > Baekduia. The sequence goes on along the minus strand of NZ_DATHDY010000081.1, from coordinate 21,949 downwards.
GGGCCTCCTGCGACTTCTGGGTCAGGCGGTTCGGGTCCATGCTGAGGTCACCTCGTGCGTCGTCCGTTGGATGTCGAGCGGGCCAGCCGCCCTTCGAGCTCGTCGATGCGGGCCAGCAGCTCGGTGGCCAGGACCGCGCCGGAGTAGTTCAGGCCCAGGTCCCGGCGCAGCCGGCTCGCACGCGCCAGCCGCGCGGCGGCGTCGGGGCCGAACGGCGGCGTGACCAGGCCGAGCCTGACCAGGCGCCGCACCACGTCGGGGTGCAGGCCGGACTCGCGCGCCAGCTGCTCGATGCCGATGGAGCCGGAGCGGCGCGCGTGGAGGACGACCAGGCTCATGCGGTGGCCCGGGGATCGAAGTCCGACACGTCGGCGAGCTCCTTGTACAGCGCGCGCTCGCGCTTGCTGAGCTTCTTGGGGACCATGACCTTGACCACGGCGTACAGGTCGCCGCGCTGGCCGCGGCCGTCGGGCCAGCCCTCGCCCCTGAGGCGCAGGCGCGTGCCGCTCGACGAGCCGCCCTTGACCTTGACGCGCGCCGTCCCGCCGTCGAGCAGACCGACGGGCACGGTCGCGCCGAGCGCGGCCTCCCACGGAGCCACCGGCAGGTCGACCTCGACGTCGCGGCCCAGGAGCCGGAAGCGCGGGTGGGGGAGGAGGTGGACGCGCAGGAAGAGGTCGCCGCTGGGCCCCCCGCCGACGCCGGGGCCGCCCTCGCCGGCCAGCCGGATGCGCTGGCCCTCGCGCACGCCGGGCGGGATCGTGACCTCGTAGTCGCGCCCGTCGCTGAGCTGGAAGTGGCGCGTGCCGCCCTGGTACGCCTCCTCCACGGTGAGGTCGATCGTCGCCTCCTGATCGCCCCCGCGCAGGGAGAAGCCGTCCTGGTCCGCTCCGCGGCGGCGACGGCCGCCGGCGCGGGATGACGCGCGGCCGCCGCCGAACAGGCTCTCGAAGAAGTCGCTGAAGTCGCCCTCGGCGGCTCCGCCACCGGTGCTGAAGCCCGAGAAGCCCTCGAAGCCCTGGCCGCCGCCGAACGGGCCGCCCGCGGTCCCGGCGCCGCCCGCTCCGCCGCCGCCCGGCGCGCCGCCGCCGAAGCCCGAGCTGACGTCCTGCCCGGCCTTCCAGTTCTCGCCGAAGCGGTCATAGGCCTTGCGCTTGTCCTCGTCGCGCAGGACCTCGTAGGCCTCGGAGATCTCCTTGAAGCGATCCCCGGCCTCGGGCTCCTTGTTGACGTCGGGGTGGTGCTCGCGGGCGAGCCGGCGGTACGCGGCGCGGATCTCGTCGGTGCTCGCGTTGCGCGAGACGCCGAGCGCGTCGTAGTAATCGCGGTACCCGACGGCCATCAGGGGCCGTCGGGTCCGGCGGGCTCCGTGGGCGCCGTCGCGGGCGCCTCCGGCGGCCGGCGCGCGACGACGACCTGCGCCGGTCGCAGCACGCGGTCGCCGCGCACGTACCCCGACCGCACGACGTCGAGGATCGTCTGGTCGGCGACGCCCGGCGTCACGCGGACGTCCACGGCGTCGTGGCGCTCGGGGTCGAACCGCTCGCCGGGCGTCCCGACCCGGGCAACGCCCTCGCGCGCCAGCGTTGCGGCGATCTGCTCCGCGACAGCGCGGAGGCCCTCCCCGGTGCTGCCGTCCGTCCCGCTGGCCAATGCCCGCTCGATGCTGTCGGCGACCTCCAGCCAGTCGCGGACGATCGCGTCGGTGGCCTCCGCGGTGCGCCGCTCCAGCTCGCGGGCGGAGCGCTTGCGGAAGTTGTCGAGATCGGCCAGCGCCCGCTTGAAGCGATCCTCGAGGCGCGCGACCTCGGCCTCCAGGGCAGCGGTGTCGGGGCCGTGCTCGGCCCGTTCTGCGCTCGGCTGCTCATGGACCTGCTGCTGGTCACTCACGCGTGAACTCGGCATCGACGACCTCCTCGTCGTCTGCGGATTCGCCGGCGGAGCCGTCGCCGTCGCCGGTGGCGCCCGCCGCGCCCGCGCCGGCGCCGGCGGCCTGCGCGGCCGTGGCCGGCAGCGCGTGGACGAGCTGCTCGAGGTCGGCGATCAGCGGCCGGACACGGTCCAGGCCGGCCTGCTCGCCGACGGCCTGGCGGGCGTCGGCCACGAGCTGCTCGGCGCGGGCCTTCTCGTTGACCGGCAGGCGGTCCTGCAGGTCGCCGACGAGCTGCTCGACGCGGTAAGCGAGCGAGTCCAGCTCGTTACGGGCGTCGATCTCCTCGCGGCGGCGCCGGTCCTCGCCCGCGTGCTCCTGGGCCTCGCGGACCATCCGCTCTACCTCGCCCTGGTCGAGGTTGGCCGTCTCGGAGATGGTGACGGTCTGCTCCTTGCCGCTGGCCTTGTCCTTGGCCGAGACGTTGAGGATGCCGTTGGCGTCGAGGTCGAAGGTGACCTCGACCTGCGGCACGCCGCGCGGCGCCGGCGGGATCCCGTCGAGGCGGAACCGGGCCAGCTGACGGTTGTCGGAGGCCAGCTCGCGCTCACCCTGGAGGACGACGACGTCGACCGCCGTCTGGTTGTCCTCGGCGGTGGAGAACGTCTCCGTGCGCCGGGCGGGGATGGTCGTGTTGCGCTCGATGACCTTGGTCATCACGCCGCCGAGCGTCTCGAGCCCGAGCGACAGCGGGGTGACGTCCAGCAGGACGACGTCCTCGACCTCGCCCTTGAGCACCCCGGACTGGATCGCCGCGCCGAGCGCCACGACCTCGTCGGGGTTGACGGTCATGTTGGGGTCCTTGCCGCCGGTGAGGCGGCGGACCAGCTCCTGGACGGCCGGGATGCGCGTCGATCCGCCGACGAGGATGACCTCGTCGATGTCGTCGGCGGTGAGCTTCGCGTCGGCGAGCGCCTGCTCCACCGGCCCGCGCGTGCGCTGCACCAGGTCCTTGGTGAGCTGCTCGAACTGCGCCCGCGTCACGGTCATGTTGAGGTGCTTGGGACCCGACGCGTCGGCGGTGATGAACGGGAGGTTGACCTGCGCCTGCGTCGTGGCCGACAGCTCGACCTTCGCGCGCTCGGCGCCCTCGTAGAGGCGCTGCAGCGCCTGCGGGTCGTTGCGCAGGTCGATGCCCTGGTCCTTCTTGAACTCGTCGGCCAGGAAGTCGACGAGGCGCTTGTCGAAGTCGTCGCCGCCGAGATGGCCGTCGCCGTTGGTCGCCCGGACCTCGACCACGCCGTCGCCGACGTCGAGGATCGACACGTCGAACGTGCCGCCGCCCAGGTCGTAGACCACGATGGTCTCCGAGCCCGCCTTGTCCAGCCCGTAGGCCAGCGCCGCGGCGGTCGGCTCGTTGATGATGCGCAGCACCTCCAGCCCGGCGATCTTGCCGGCGTCCTTGGTGGCCTGGCGCTGGGCGTCGTTGAAGTACGCGGGAACGGTGATGACCGCCTCGGTGACCTTCTCGCCGAGGAACTTCGCGGCGTCGTCGGCCAGCTTGCGCAGCACCAGCGCGGAGATCTCCTCGGGCGCGTACTGCTTGCCGCGGATCTCGAAGCGGACCGCGTCGTTGGGGCCCTTGACCACCTTGTAGGAGACGATCTTGGCCTCCTCGCCGACCTCGTCCCACTTGCGGCCGACGAACCGCTTGGCCGAGTAGATGGTGGCCTCGGGGTTCAGGATCGCCTGGCGCTTGGCGACCTGCCCGACGAGCCGCTGGCCGTCATCGGTGAACGCGACCACCGACGGCGTGGTCCGCGCGCCCTCGGCATTGGGGATCACCTCCGCGTGGCCCCCCTCCATGGTGGCTGCCACGACAGAGTTCGTCGTGCCCAGATCGATGCCGACGGCCTTGGCCATCATCGCTCCTCTCGGTTCGCCCTCAGTCCTTGCGCACCCCGTCAGGTAGGGCGCCGCTGCGGCTTGGCAACCCCGATCGCCGGCCTAGGAACCCGGGCGCAACCACTTCTTCAAGGAGATGCGCCATGCCCGTCCTCGTCCGCCGCCGCGAAGGACCGTCCCGTGGCCAGCACTACGTCCAGCCCTACCAGGTGACGCTGCCCGAGCCGGTCGACAGCGAGAAGCCCGAGGCCCACCTGCACGACGGCGTGCTCGAGGTCAAGGTCCCGAAGGCCGAGCGCTCGCGCGCGCGAGAGATCCCGATCCAGTCCGACAGCACGCGCTCCGGCGGCGACGGCATGGGGTCCCCGGCCACCGGCGCCGGCACGCCCGAGGGCGCGACGACGGGGAGCTGAGCGCCGGCCATGTCCGGCCCCACCACGGTCACGTGTCCCAACTGCGGGACGAAGAACCGCGTCGCCCCGCGCGCGGAGGGGATCCCGCGGTGCGCGGTGTGCCATCACGCGCTGCCCTGGATCGTGGACTCCGACGCGGCGAGCTTCGACGGGGACGTCGCCGCGTCGATCCCGGTGCTCGTCGATTTCTGGGCGCCGTGGTGCGGCCCGTGCAAGATGGTCTCCCCGGCGGTGGAGCGGCTGGCGGCGGAGTTCGCCGGACGGCTGAAGGTGGTCAAGCTCGACGTCGACACGGCCCCCGACGTGGCCGGCCGGTTCGCCGTCCAGGGCATCCCGCTGCTGGTGCTCCTGCGCGACGGCCAGGAGCTCGACCGCCGCGTGGGCGCGCAGCCCGAGGCGGCGCTGCGCCAGTGGCTCGAGCCCCAGCTCGGACCGCCGGTCCCCGAGACGCCGGAGGCGCCGGCTCAGGCGTGACGCCGGACGGGAACCCCGCGCGGATCGATCGCCGAGGCGACCGTATGGGGGTGCCCGCCGACCGCGTGCCGCACTGCGACGGCCAGGCGGCCCGCGGCGTGCGGCGGCGCCCCTGCCGCGGTGACGTCGATGCGGAACAGGGGCGTCAGGCCGGTCAGCGCGGCCGCCCACGTCCAGCCGGCGTTCGGCCCGACGACGAGCACGCCGGTGCGGCTGCGGGCGACGCAGAAGCAGTCGTCGGAGCCGTCGGGCCACGGCCCCGGATCACCGTCGGCAGAGGCGACGTCGTGGGCCACGACGCGGCCGGCCGGTCCCTGCGCCAGCGCCAGCCCGGCGACGGTCTGGCCCGCGGCGACGGTGTCGCCGCCGTCCACGAGCTCGACGCACACCGTCCCGTCCGGCACGGCGACCGCGAGTCCCTCGACCATCTCGGCGACGACGGGGTCGGTGGGGACGCGGTCGACGACCAGGTGCACGTGACGGCTCACATCGAGGCACCTAGGCCGGGGCGAGTGCAGGGCCAGCGTCGGCGCGACTTGGCCGCGCCCGGCGGGGGCCTACCTCCACGCCTGCCACATGAACGGCCCGACGACGATCCACTGGCCCACCGACCGCCTGTACGACGGGAACGGAGTTTTGATGGACATTGACATCACGGTCGACGGGCAGGTCGCCCCCGGACAGATCGCCGACGCGCGCCAGCTCGTCGAGTCGCTGGAGCGCTACGCCGACGACGCGCCGATGGCCGTGCGGCTGACGCTGCGCGAGGGGCCCGGGCGCAGCGGCCCGAGCCAGTCGTTCGTCGTCGACGCATCGATGCCGTTCGACGGCCGCGTCCTGGCCGCCCACGCGTCCGCGCCGACGCCGGCGGAGGCCACCGACGCCGTCGTCCGCCGCCTGCGCCGGCAGATGCGGCGGATCGTCGACTCCCAGGTGGCGATGCGCAACGACCCGCGCACGATCCAGAAGGCCATCGACGACTTCCGCCAGGCCGACCGCCCGCTACCCATCAAGCGGCTCAAGCCGCCGGAGGAGCGCGAGATCGTCAGCCGCCGCTCGTACGCGTCCTCGCCCGAGCCCACGCTGTCGGCGATCGTCGACCTCCTGGAGGACGCCGAGCTGTTCCACGTCTTCGTCCACGTGCGCACGAACGAGGACGCGGTCGTCCACTGGCGCGACGACGGCCGCATCGGGCTGCTGTACCCGCCCGGCAGCGCGCTGGGCGACGAGACCGACGTCGTGCCCGAGCCCAGCCGCTACGACGAGCCGCTGAGCCTGGGGACGGCCCGGAGCGAGATGGACATGCTCAACCACCGGTTCCTGTACTTCGTGGACGCCGAGGACGGCCGCGGCAAGGTGCTCTACCTCCGCGCCGACGGCGACTACGGCCTGGTGACGCCCGAATGACCCAGGCGGGCTGGCGCCAGGAGGACGGGGCCCTCGTGCGCGACCTGCGGTTCCGGGACTTCGACGCGGCCTTCCGCTTCGTCGGCCTCGTGGCGCGCGGCGCCGTCGACTACCAGCGGCGGCCCGACATGACGATCTCGGAGTTCAACCACGTGCGGCTGTCGATCAGCAACCTCAACCACGCGGGCATCACCCACGCCGAGCTACGGCTGGCGGCCAAGGTCGACGCCATCGTCGAGTGGTCGTTTCCCGCCGTGCCGCCGCGCGCGTGACCGCCACGATCCTTGCCGCGCAGGACGTGGCCCCGATCTACCTGCAGCTCGGCGCTGCCGTCTTCCTGCTCGGCCTCAGCGCCCGTGCGGCGGCCCACGTCGGGATCTCGCCGGTGCCGTTCTACCTGCTCGCCGGGCTCGTCGTCGGCGCGCTCGACCTGCCCTCGCTCGACGGCGAGGTGGTGCGCTTCGCCGCGCAGCTCGGCCTGATCCTGCTGCTGTTCCTGATCGGCCTGGAGTACACCGCCGAGGAGCTCACCGGCCACCTGCGCCGCTTCCGCCGTGCCGGCGTGACCGACGCCCTGCTCAACGGGCCGCCGGGCGTGATTCTCGCGGTCCTGCTCGGCTGGGGCTGGGTGGCGGCGGTGGTGCTCGGCGGCGTGACGTGGGCGTCGTCCTCGGGGATCACCGGCAAGGCGCTGCGCGACCTCGGGCGCCTCGTCTGCCCGGAGACGCCGGCGATCGTGTCGGTCCTGCTCGTCGAAGAGCTGGCGACCGCCGCGTACCTGCCGCTGGTCGCGTCGCTCCTGCTCGGCGGCGGCGTCATCGCGATCGCCGGCTCGGTGGCCGTCGCGGCGGGCGCGGTGCTCGTCGCGCTGATCGGCGCCCTGCGCTACGGGGCGACCCTCGGGCGGCTGGTCGAGCACCGCTCCGAGGAGGCGGTGCTGCTCTCGGTCCTCGGGCTCGTGCTGGTCGTCGGCGGCCTTGCCGAGACGCTCCAGGTGTCGGCGGCGGTGGGCGCGTTCCTGGTCGGCATCGCGCTGTCGGGGGAGGTGGCCGAGCGGACCCGGCCGCTGCTCGAGCCGATCCGCGACTTCAACATGGCGCTGTTCTTCCTGTTCTTCGGCCTCCAGATCGACACCGGCCGGCTGCCGTCGGTGGCCGCGCCGATCTCGGCGCTGGCCGTCGTCACGGTGGTCACCAAGGGCATCACCGGCTGGCACGCCGCCACGCTGGCCGGCGTCGACCGTCCCGGCCGCGCGCGGGCCGCCACCGCGCTGATCGCGCACGGCGAGATCGCCATCGTGCTCGCCGGACTCGCGGCGGGCGCCGGGCTCGAGCCCCAGCTCGCGCCGCTGGCCGCCGGCTACGTGCTGGTCACGGCCATCGTCGGGCCGGTGCTCATGCGCAGCCCCGACCTGGTCCTCCGCGCCGTCGACAGCCTCCTGCGCGTCGGGCTGCCACGACCTGGTACCAGCAGGGAGGGCATGACATGAGCATCCCCGCGGTCGTCGCCGAGAACCCGCTCATCGAAGGCCTCGAACGCCTCCCGGTCCATCCCATCGCGCTGCGCGACCTCATCCAGAACCACCTGCTCCAGCTCCTCTGCCATGTGGCGATGGAGCCGCCGTCGCGCTTCGCCGCCGAGGAGGTGCGCAACGAGAAGGTCAAGGTGCTGCACGCCATCCAGCCGCCGGCGCCGGCCGAGATCACCCGTCGTGCCGCGCGGGGCCAGTACGGCCCCGGGGTGATCGGCGGCGACTTCGTCCCCGGCTATCTGGAGGAGGAGGGCGTGCCGCCGAGCTCGACCACCGAGACCTACGCAGCGCTGCGGTTGTCCATCGACAACTGGCGCTGGGCCGGCGTGCCCTTCTACCTGCGCACCGGCAAGCGCCTGACCCGCAAGAAGACCGAGATCGCCGTGATCCTGCGCCCGGTCCCGCACCTGAGCTTCGCGGCCGACGGGGCGGCGCCCGTCGAGCCCAACAAGATCGTCCTGTCCATCCAGCCCGACGAGGGAGTCTCCGTGTCGGTTGCCGCCAAGATCCCGGGGCCGCGCATGCGCCTGCGGCCCGTGCTCATGCAGTTCGTCTACGGGGCGACGTTCCTGTCGGACTCGCCCGAGGCCTACGAGCGCCTCCTCCTCGACGCCATGCGCGGCGACGCCACGCTCTTCACGCGCGACGACGAGGTCGAGGCCCAGTGGCGGATCTGCGATCCGGTCCTGCAGGAGTGGCACTCGCTGCCCGGCCCGCTGCCGCAGTACCCGGCCGGCTCGCAGGGCCCGGAGGAGGCCACCCGGATCCTGTGCCCCCGCCACCGGTGGAGGGCGATCTGATGCGCCGCGTCTCGGCCGAGACCGTCCGCCGCCTGGCGGCCTTCGACGCGCACGGCCTCCCGGTCGTGTCGGTCTACTCGCGCGTGGAGGTCGACCCGGGGGATCGCGCGCTCGGCACGCACGCCGACAGCCTGCTGCACGACGTCCGCCGGCAGGTCGCGCGCGACGGCTCGCTGTCGCACGCCGCGCGCTCCTCGCTGCGCGCCGACGAGCGCCGCATCCACGAGGCACTCACCCAGCAGGAGTGGCCGGCCGGGACCGCGGCGATCGTCTCCTGCTCGGGCGCCGGGCTCTACGAGGAGGTCGCGCTGTCGCGCACCATCCGCAACCGCGCGGTGGTCGACGGCACGCCGTGGATCCGGCCGATGGTCGCGGTGCTGGACGAGGAGCACTCGGCCTGCGTCGTGGTCGTCGATCGCGGCGCGGCGCGGGTGTGGACGCTGGCCGACGGCGAGCTGCGGTGGTCGGGCGGCCAGCGCGACGAGACGCCGCGCAAGCCCGACTTCGCCGGCTGGGCGGGCCTCGACGAGCACCGCGTCCAGCGGCGCAGCGGCGAGCTGGCCCGGCGCCACTACCGGAAGGTCGCGCGCCAGGTCGGCATCGTCTGCCTGGCCCACGGCTGCGAGCTGCTGGTGATCGGTGGCCATCGCGAGGAGCGGCCCGGCTTCGTCGAGGAGCTGCCCAACGACCTGCGGGCGCGCGTCGCGGGCACGATCAGCCTCGATCCCCGCACGGCCACGACCGAAGACCTCCGGCGCGCCGCCGAGGAGGTCGTCGAACGCTACGAACGCCGGCAGGAGCGCCACAGCGTCGAGCACGTGCTCGGGGTCGCCGCCGCGCACGGTCCCGCCGTCGTCGGCCTCGAGGACTGCCTGTGGGCGGGCACGGTGCAAGCGGTCGGGACGCTGCTGGTGCAGGAGGACCTCGAGGTCCCCGGCGTGGTCTGCGACCAGGGTGACGGCTGGCTGGCGCTGGAGGGTGCGACGTGCCCGCTGTGCGGCAGCCCGACGCGGCCGGTGCCCGACGTCGTCGACGACCTGGTCGAGGCGGTCATCGAGGAGGGCGGCACGATCGAGCACGTCGTCGCGCAGGACACGCCGCTGCGCGAGCATCGCGCCGCCGCGGGCCTGCGGTTCGGGCTCCCGCCGCGGCCGGAGCCGGCCTAAGCTCGGAGGCGGCCGCCGCTCAGTGCAGCGTGCCGAGGTGCTCGTGCACCAGGCGCACCGCCATCGAGCCCTCGCCGACCGCGGACGCCACGCGCTTGACCGAGCCGCTGCGCACGTCGCCGACGGCCAGCACGCCGGGCAGGTTGGTCTCCAGCAGCAGCGCGCGCCGATGGGCGTGGTCGGCCACGCCGGTGAGGACGAAGCCCTTCTCGTCGAGCTCCACGAGCCCCGACAGCCAGTCGCTGTGCGGGTCGGCGCCGATGAAGACGAACAGCGCGCCGCAGCCGAGCGTCCGGCGCTCGTGGGCCCGGTTGTCCTCGACGACGATCCGCTCCAGGCGGCCGTCTCCGTCGATCTCGCGCACCTCGGTGTGCAGGAGCACCTCGACGTTGGGCGCGCGCTCGATGCGGTCGACGAGGTAGCGCGACATGTCGGCGCCGAGGTCGTCGCGGCGGACGATCAGCCGCACGGGGGCGGCGTACTGCGAGAGGAAGAGCGTCGCCTGGCCGGCCGAGTTGCCGCCCCCGACCACCGCGACGGCCTGGCCGGCGCACAGCTGCGCCTCCATGGTGGTGGCCGCGTAGTACACGCCGTTGCCCTCGAACTCCTCCAGCCGCGGCACGGGCAGCTTGCGGTAGCGGGCTCCGCTGGCGATGACCAGCGCGCGCGTCTGGAGCGTGTGCCCGTCGGCCAGCCGGACGCGGTAGTGGCCGTCCTCGCGCTCCAGCGCGACCGCCTCCGCGGGGACCGAGATGCGCGCGCCGAACTTCCGCGCCTGGATCGTCGCGCGCTCGGCCAGCTCCCCGCCAGAGATCCCGGACGGAAAGCCCAGGTAGTTCTCGATGCGCGACGAGGTGCCCGCCTGGCCCCCGGTGGCCACGGCGTCCAGCGCGGCCGTGTCCAGCCCCTCCGACGCGCCGTAGACCGCGGCGGCCAGGCCGGCCGGCCCGGCGCCGACCACGACGAGGTCGCACACCGTCACCTTGTCGTCGACCGACTCGCCCAGCCCGATGGCCCGGGCGAGCTCCTGCGGGCTCGGGTTGCGCAGCACGCGGCCATGCCACACCACCACCGGCGTCTGGTCGGGCCGGACGGACATGCCCTGCAGCAGCTGCTCGGCGGCTCCGTCCTCCTCGAGGTCGATCCACCGGTACGGGATCCGGTTGCGGGCGCAGAACTCGCGCAGCCGCCGGGTGTCGGGCGAGTACCGCGAGCCAACGATCTTCAGGCCGGCGCCCAGGCCGATGAGGATCTCGCGCCGCATGAGGTAGGCGCGCAGGATGAGGTCGCCGAGCGCGGCGTCCTGGGCGACCAGCGCGCGCAGCCGCTCGACGGGCACCTGCAGGACCTCGCCGTCCTCGCGCATCACCGCGGTGAAGAACGCCGCCAGGCCCGTGAGCAGGCTCAGCTCGCCGAGGAAGCGCCCCGGGCCGTGGACCGCGATCAGGCGGTTCTCGCCGCCGTGGTCCTGGACGATCGCCACCGTCCCGGCCAGCACGACGAAGAAGTCGTAGTGCTCGTCGCCCTCCCGGAACACGATCTCGCCGGCCTTGACCGCCCGGCGCGTGCCGTACCGCGACAGCGCCGCGATCTGCTCCGGGCTCAGCCGCGGGTAGGCGCCGTCGTGGTCGGGGGTCTCCACGAGCGTCGGCGCCTCGGTGCGCGTGGTCATGTCCCGCTCGCGGTCGAGCGCTGCAGCGCGCCGGCCAGCGCCGGCTCGCCCCTGCTGGCCGCCTGCAGCCGGCCGAGCGCCTGGCGCAGGATGCGCGACACCTGCATCTGCGACACGCCGATGCGCCGGCCGATCTCGCCCTGGGTCAGGTCCTCGTAGTAGCGCAGGCGCAGGATCTCGCGCTCGCGCACGGGCACCGACCGCAGGAGCATGTCCAGCGCGCCGCGCTCGACCACGCCGCCGAAGCCCGCGTCCTCGTCGCCGAGGGTGTCGATCAGCGCGGCCTCGTCCTCGCTGTCGCCGCGGCGCGGCGTCTCGAACGAGATCGCGCGGTGGGCTCCGAGGACCATGCGGCCCTCCACGACCTCCTCGGTCGAGCACCCGAGCGCGTCGGCGAGCGCGTCGACGGTCGGCGGGCGTCCGGAGCGGACGGTGAGCTCGCGGCCGCCGCGGTCGACGCGCAGGGCGAGCTCCTGCAGCTCGCGCGGCACGTGCACGAACCACGTCGTGTCGCGGAAGTGACGCCGCAGCTCGCCGAGCACCGTCGGCGTGGCGAAGGACGAGAACATGGTCCCGCGTTGCGGGTCGAAACGGCGGATGGCCTTCAGGAGGCCGAGGCTGGCGACCTGCAGGAGGTCGTCGAACGGCTCGCCGGTCCCCCGGAAGCGCGCGGCGATGCGGCGGGCGAGCGGGAGGTAGCGCCGGAGGACCACGTCGGCGTCCACCGGGTCGCTCGGATCATGGAGCCGGCTGAACAGCCGGCGCTCGCGCTGGGCTTCGGTGGCATCCATCGCCTCAGCCCTGCCAGTCGCATGTCTCGCGGAGCTTCTCCAGCGCGCCCTGCTCGATCTGGCGCACGCGCTCGGCGCTGACGCCGAGCGTCCCGGCGATCTCGCGCAGGGTCTGCTCGGGGCCGTCGAGGCCGTAGCGCCGGCTCAGGACGCTGCGCTCGCGCACCGTCAGCTGCGCCAGGACGCCGGCGAGCACCCCCGCGGCGTGGCGGGGCGGCACGCGCTCCAGCGGATCCTCGCCGGCCGGATCGGCCAGTAGGTCGCCGAGCGCGCTGCCTCTGGCCTGACCTGCGGCGACGGGCTCGTGCAGCGCGCGCGGCGTGCGCTCGGCCGCGAGCAGGAAGCCGAGGTGCTCCTTGCGCAGACCGGTCGTCTCGGCCAGCTCGGTCGGGCTCGGCTCGCGGCCGTTGTCCTGCGCGAAGAGGCGCTGGGCGTCCTTGACCCGGGCCAGCTGACGCAGCGCACGGTCCGACAGGACGACGGGCCACGTCAGCTCGCTCACCAACTGCTGCATGGCCTGGCGCACCCACCACGAGGCGTAGGCCCAGAACGGCGTCTCCAGGGTCGGGTCGTAGCGGTCGAGGGCCCGCAGGAGGCCGACCACGCCCTCCTGCATGAGCTCCGCGCGGTCCACGGCGCGGGCGCCGCGATAGCGGTGGGCGACCGAGCCGATGAGGGGCATGAACGCGTCGACGACCTCGTCGCGGCGCACGGCGTCGTGCGGCCGGGCGGCGATGAGCATCTCGCGTTCGGCCTTCAGCGAGGTCTGCTGGTGGGTTGCCGAGATCACTGTCATGGCGTCCACCGTCCTCAACGTCTCCCGCCGCGTCTTCGGCGGACTTCACAGACGTGCGCCGCGGTCTGTGAGGGCTGCACAGATCCGGCGGCCGGCGGCCGGCAGGCGTTGCAAAACAACGCGGCGGGCGGGGTCTTGGGGAGGAGCACCGACGACGGGTCCGGGTCCGCCGTGCGGCTCTGGGTCTGAGTCGCCACCGTCAGACGCAGGGTCCGGTCGCGCGCACGCGGACGCGGAACGCCGGCTCGACGAGGTAGCTGAGCGGCATCTGCTCGACCTCGACGATCTCGACGCGCGCCGGGTCGGCCCCGGCGTGGATGGCGCGCTCGACGGCGGTCCGGTGCGCCCGCAGCAGCGCGGCGTCCAAATGGTCGGAGTCCCGGTCGCACACGACGTCGGCGCGCCCGCTCACCGGCGCGATGGCGGCGCCGATCGCCCCGGCGACGTCGCCGTGGGCGGGCAGGACGACCTCGTGGTCGCCGGGCAGCGCCTCCTCGACCAGCGCGGCCCCGCCGCCGACCGCGACGACCGGCGCGCCGGCGTCGCCGCCCAGGACGTCGACGTCCTCGAGCTCCCAGGCCAGCGCGTCGCCGCCGCCGTCGGCCGTGGCGGCCCCGACCGGCAGCGTCCACACCTCGGGCAGCGGGAAGTCGGTGTGCACGCCGGCCACCTCGGTCGGCGGCGCGGCTTCGCGCGGGAACCCGTGCACGAGCACGCTCACCTCGGTGCGGGTGCCGCCGACGTCGACGACCACCCCGTCGGCCACGCCGCTGAGCTGCGCGGCCCCGCGGATGCTGAGCGCCGCGCCGCTGCCGATCATGAGCACCGGGAAGCGCAGCGCATGCTCAAGTGCCATCACCGATCCGTCGTTCTGCGCGAAATAGGTCTCGGCCGCGATGTCCCGCGCCCGCAGCGCGCCGGTCAGCGCGGTGGCCACGGCCTGGACGGGAGCGATCAGCGTCGCGTTGAGCACCGTGGCGTTCTCCCGCGTGAGCAACCCGAACGAGCCGATCTCGTGGCTGGCGCTCACCGGGAGGCCGCTGCCCAGCTCGCGGCGGACCAGGTCGGCGACGGCCAGCTCCTGCTCCGGCGAGATGGGGGAGAACACGCCGCTGACGGCGACGGCCTCGGCGGTGCCGGCGACGCGGTGCAGGAAGCGCCGGACGGCGTCGACGTCCAGCGGCGTCGGCGTGCGTCCGTCGTACTCCGCCCCGCCGCCGACGATCTGCTCGCCCGCCGACACGGCCGCGCGCAGCTCCGCGGGCCACGTCCACAGCGGCGGGACACCGCCGGTCAGGGGCGACCCGAGGCGCAGGACCGCCACCCGCGTCAGCCCGCGCCGCTGCGCCAGCGCGTCGGTCACGCGCCGCGTGCCGAGCGTCACGCGCACGGGCCCGCCGGGGGAGATGGCGTCGGGCGCCGCGCCGAGCAGCTCGGCCAGCACCGCGTCGAGGCTGGCGCGCAGATCGCGCCCGACCGGCACCTTGGCGCGCGCGAGCAGCCGGCCGCCGCCGTCCATGAAGACCGCGTGGGCGTTCGTCGCCCCGACGTCGATGCCGACCCGCAGCTCAGCGCCGGACACGGACGGGCTCCGGTGCGATCGGCGCGTGGTCGACGTCCAGCCCGTAGGCGCGGGGGCCGGCCGCGGCGAGTCCGCGGGCCGAGCGCCAGATCTCCGGTGCCTCGAGCGCGATCAGGCGCACTCGCTGGCCGCGGTGCAGGCGCTGCGCCGGCACGGGCGCGCCGGACTGCGCGCCGAGGAGCGCGATGATGTCGGGGACGGCGGCCAGCACGTCGCCGTCCTCGAGCGCCAGCAGGTACTCGCTCTGCAGCTCGAGCCGCGCCCGGCGTCCGGCGTCCGGGCCCGTGCCGTGCAGCGTGGCGGAGCCGTGGACGCGCATGCCGTCGACGCGGCGCGCGACCTCGGTCACGCGCGCCTCCATCAGCAGGCGACCGGTGCCGTCGGGCGCCGCGCCGCACGCGAGCGCGCGCGAGACCGAGCCCGCGATCGCTCCCGCCCGCGCCTGCGCTCCGGTGAGGCCGGCCGGGGCGGCGGCGCAGACCCCGCCGAGCGTCGTCGACGCACCGCGCACGAGCCGCTCGGCCCAGACGGCGTCGGCGGCGTCGACGGCGACGACGTTTCCGCGGCCGTCGGTCAGCGCCCACGAGCCGACGTGCACGTCGGACAGCTCGAGCGCCAGCTGCGCCAGCGACGGGAAGGCGCGGCCCATGCCGTCGGCGTCGACCAGCGGGAGCCCGAGGCGCCCGGCCCAGACCACGGGCATCAGCCCGTTGCTGCCGCCGATCTCGTAGGGCATGAGCGCCGCGACGGGCGCGCCGGCCCGCGCCTCCACGGCGGCGCGCAGCACCAGGCCCTCGTCGCCGCTGGGGATGCGCTCGGCCGCGATGGTCGGCGAGCCGACCAGCCCGCAGGGCATGAGCAGGGCGTCGTCGGGCACGTCGTCGAGCCCGATGACGTCGACGGGGCCATGCTGATCGACCGCATGGCGGGCCATCGCCAGCGCCAGGTCGATCTCCCCGCCACCCCCTGCGCCGAGGATCGCGCAACCCCTCGCGAGGTCCGGCAGGGTGTCATCGTCAAGGCGCATCAGGCAGCGCTGGGAACACGGTCGGGCGGGGACTAGCATAAGCCCGTGGCGACACTGGAACAGCTCGTTGGGTCGCCGCCCCTGAGCCGACGGCTCAGCTATCTGGCACGCCCACAGGAGACCCCCGAAGTCCAGGGGGTCGCGCTGGTGGAGGACGTCTCGGAGCTCGATCGCGTCCGCGCGGAGACGATCGTCCTGCTGACCCGCGAGGCCTCGGCGGTCGCCGGCACGTACCGCTTCGACGTCGCCCTGCGCGTGGCGCGCAGCGTCGGACTCGCCGCGCTCGTGCTGTCGGGGCCCGAGCTGGCCGACGTCACCACGACGGCCGCGGCGATCGCCGATCGCGCGGGCATCGCGATCCTCGGCGCGCGACCCGATACCGACCTCGGCGAGCTGGCGATCGCGATCGGCCGGGAGCTGGCCGGCGGCGCCGAGGCGGCGTTGCTGCGGGCGCACACCGCGATGCGCGCCGTGCTCGCCCATCCGGCCGGCGGGACGCCCGAGGCGCTGGCCGGCCTCGCGAGCGCCGCGCTCGGGGTCGCCGTGTCGCTCGCGGGCAGCGCGCCGGCCGACGGGCCGGCGGCGCCGGTGGGCCGCGACGGGCCTACCGAGCTGTGGGTCGTCGCCGACGCTCAGGACGGCGACCTCGGCCTCGCGGTCGACCTCGTGCTGCCGATCGTCGCCGCCGGGACCTGGCAGGCGCTCGAGCACGCGCACCGGGCCGAGGAGCTGCCGATGCAGTCGCGGACCGAGGTCCTCACGGAGATGCTGGCCGTGCCGCCCGAGGCCCGCGACGCCTCGGCCTATCGCGCCCGCTCGCTCAGCATCCCGATCGACGGCTGGCACGTCGCGGCGCGCCTGGAGTTCGAGGAGCTCGCCGACGCGCCGGAGCGCGACGGCGTCGCGGCCTTCGCCGAGCGCGAGGCGATGGCGCGCGCGGTCCTCGGCGAGCTCGCGCAGGCGGGTGGGGTGTGGCACGCCGCCCGCTCGGGGACGGCGGCCGTGCTCGTGTCGATGACGTCCGAGGACCCCGGGTCGGGGGCGGCCGCGAAGCTGGCCCAGGAGATCGACGCCGCGCTCGGTCACGTCCGGCTGCCGCGGGCCACGACGGTCGTCCGCTGCGGCGTCGGCAGCCCCCATGCGGGCCTGGCCGGCCTGCTGTCCTCCGCCGCGGAGGCCCGGGCCGCCACCACCGCCGCGCGGACGACGCGGCGCGCGGGCAGCGCCGTGCCGTTCGACAGCGTCGGCCTCCGGCGCACGCTCGTGGAGTGGTACGCGTCCGACACCGCTCAGGACGCGATCACCACGGTCCTGCGGCCGCTCGTCGAGCTCGGCGGCGCGCGCTCGGAGCGCCTGATCCAGACGCTGCACGTCTACCTGGACCACCAGGGCTCGCTGACCAAGACCGCCGAGGCGCTGGACCTGCACCGCAACGCCGTGTCCTACCGGATCAACCAGATCTTCGCCATGCTCGACGTCGATCCCGAGAGCGCCGACGACCGGCTGCTGCTGCAGCTGGCGTGCCGCGCTCGCGAGATGGCGGCGTGAAGCGCTTCGACGCCAAGCGGCTGAGCCTCCTCGCGGCCATCATGGGGTCCTTCGTCGTCGGGCTCGACTCGACGGTCGTCAACGTCGCGCTGCCGTCGATCGCCAACGACCTCGGCGGCGGCCTCGCCGGCCAGCAGTGGGTGTCCAACGCGTACCTGCTCGCGCTCGGGTCGCTCATCCTCATCGGCGGGTCGCTGGGAGACGTGCTCGGCGAGCGCCGCGTCTTCACGATCGGCGTCGCCGGCTTCGGGCTCATGTCCGTCGTCTGCGCGCTGGCGCCGTCGATCGAGGTGCTGATCGCCGGCCGCGCGCTGCAGGGCGTCTTCGGCGCGCTGCTCACGCCGAGCGCGCTGGCGGTGATCGTCTCGGCGTTCCCACCCGACGAGCGCGGCGGGGCGATCGGGTCGTGGACCGCGTGGTCGGGAATCGCGACGGTGATCGGCCCGCTGGCCGGCGGCTACCTCGTCGACGCGACCTCGTGGCGCTGGATCTTCGCGATCAACGTGCCGTTCGTGATCGCCACGCTGGTCATCGTCGCGGTGGCCGTGCCCGAGCGGGTCCGCGCCGGGCGCCACGAGCCGATCGACGTGTTCGGGGCGGTGCTCTGCGCGCTCGGCCTCGCCGGGCCGGTCTATGCGCTGATCCGCCAGCCCGAGCTGGGGTGGACCGCACCCGGCGTGCTGGTGCCCGGCCTCGCGGGCTTCGCGCTCCTCGGGGGGTTCCTGGCCTGGGAGGCGCGTGCGCCCCACCCGATGCTGCCGCTCGGGCTCTTCCGGCGGCGCAACTTCTCGGTCGGCAACGCCGAGACGTTCCTCATGTACGGCGGGTTGAGCATCACCTTCTTCTTCCTGGTGCTCTACCTCCAGCAGGTCGCCGGCTACGACGCGCTGCAGGCGGGCCTGGCGACGCTGCCCACCACGCTCGTGATGTTCGCGCTGTCCAAGCGGGCCGGGCGCATGGCCGACCGCTACGGGCCGCGGTGGTTCATGGGCTTCGGCCCGCTGGTGGCCGCCGCGGGGCTGGCGTGGCTGTCGCGCATCGGCGCCACGGTGGACTACTGGACCGACATCCTGCCGGGGCTGCTGCTGTTCTCGCTCGGCCTGTCGGCGACCGTCGCGCCGCTGACGGCCACCGTGCTGGCCGACGCCGACGACTCCAACGCCGGGATCGCCTCGGGGGTCAACAACGCGATCGCGCGCGTCGCCGGGCTGCTGGCGATCGCGGCGCTCGGCGCGGTCGTCGCGGCGTCGTTCTCCTCGTCGATCGACCGGGAGCTGTCGGGGCGGCCGCTGAGCCCGGCGGCCCGCCAGGCGGTCGTCGAGGCCAAGCGGCGCACGCTCGCGGAGGCCGACGTCTCGCGCGTGCCGCCGCCCGAGCGCCGGCCCGTGGCCGAGGCGGTGCAGGCCTCGTCGGTCCACGCCTTCCATCTCGGCATCGGCCTGTCGGCGGTGCTGGTCGCGTTCGCAGGTCTGCTCGGCCTCGTCGGCATCGTCAACCCGCGGCGGGTCGTCCGCTGCGAGGACTGCGCGGGCGGCCAGCTCGCCGGCCAGCCCGCCGCGGCGGTCCCCCGGTCGGTGCCGGCGCTGTCGCTCTCGGGCGCCGAGACCGGTTCGGTACCGTCCGCTCCATGACCTCGGAGACGGCATCGGTCCAGCAGCCCGACGAGGTCGCACCCCGCCAGCGCCGCCCCGCGATCCTCGCGGTCGACGACGAGCCGGCGGTCCTCGCGGCGGTCGCGCGCGACCTGCGCCACGGCTTCGGCGAGCGCTACCGCGTGCTGCGCGCGTCGTCGGGCGCCGAGGGCCTCGAGATCCTCACCGAGCTGCGGCGCCGCGGCGAGCCCGTCGCCCTCCTGGTCGCCGACCAGCGCATGCCCGGGCTCTCGGGCACCGAGTACCTGATGCAGGCGCGCCAGCTCGCGCCCGACGCCAAGCGCGTCCTGCTGACCGCGTACGCCGACACCGAGGCCGCCATCGCGGCGATCAACGAGGTCGCGCTGGACTACTACCTGCTCAAGCCCTGGGATCCGCCCGAGGAGCAGCTCTACCCGGTGCTCGAGGACCTGCTGACGACGTGGGAGTCGGGCGCCGCGCTCGAGTCCGGCGGCGTGCGCGTCATCGGCCATCGCTTCTCGAAGGCCACGCACGAGCTGCGCGACTTCCTGGCCCGCAACCGGGTTCCGGGCCGCTGGCTGGACGTCGAGCGCGACGGCGAGGCGCGCGAGCTGCTGACCGTCGTCGGCGCCGACGCCGAGCACCTGCCGGTGGCGCTGCTGGAGGACGGCACGGTCCTCGAGCGCCCCACGCTGCTGGAGCTCGCCGAGCGGCTCGGCATCGCCGTGCAGCCGACGCAGGAGCACTACGACCTCGTGATCGTCGGCGGCGGACCGGCCGGGCTGGCCGCCGCGGTCTACGGCGCGTCGGAGGGCCTGCGGACCGTGATGATCGAGCGCGAGGCGCCCGGCGGCCAGGCCGGCCAGTCCAGCCTGATCGAGAACTACCTCGGCTTCCCCCGGGGGCTCAGCGGCTCGGACCTCGCGCGCCGCGCGACCGACCAGGCGCGCCGGCTGGGCGCCGAGCTCCTGACCGTGCAGGACGCGTCGCAGCTGCGCGTCGAGGGCGCGGGGCGCTTCATCGACCTCACCGGTGGCGGCGCGCTGAGCGCCAACACGGTGCTCGTGGCGTCCGGCGTCGCCTACCGCAAGATGGACGCGCCCGGCTTCGACCGGTTCGCCGGCGCCGGCGTCTACTACGGCGCCGCGATGACCGAGGCGCGGTCTTGCGCCGGCCAGCACGTCGTCGTCATCGGCGGCGCGAACTCGGCCGGCCAGGCCGTGGTCTACTTCAGCGGCTACGCGCGGAAGGTCACGATGCTGGTGCGCGCCGACTCGCTCGCCAAGTCGATGTCGCACTACCTGATCGACCAGATCGCGGCGCTGCCCAACGTCGACGTGCGCACCGGAGCGTCGGTGCTCGCGGCCGACGGCGACGACGGCCGCCTGCGCACCATCACCGTCCGGCACGCCGACGGCAGCGAGTCGGTCGAGGACGTCGACGCGTGCTTCGTGTTCATCGGCGCGTCGCCGCGGACGGACTGGCTCGACGGCGTCGTCGCCCGCGACGCCCGCGGGTTCATCCTCGCCGGGCCGGACGTGCGCGAGGAGGGCTGGCCGCTGAAGCGCGACCCGCTCGTGCTGGAGACCAGCGTGCCGGGCGTCTTCGTCGCCGGCGACGTGCGCGCCCGCTCGATCAAGCGCGTGGCCAGCGCGGTCGGAGAGGGCTCGATGGCCGTCTCGCTCATCCACGAGTACCTCGCGGGGGCGTAGCCCGTCCGTGCTGACGATCGCCGACCTGCGGCCGATCGACCTCTTCGACGACCTCACCGACGACGAGCTGGGCCGCTGGCTCGCGCCCGCCGTCGAGCGGCACCTGGCCGCGGGGGAGACGCTCGAGCGCCAGGGCGACGGATCCGCGGGGCTGCACCTCATCCTCGACGGCACGATCCAGATGCTGACCCTCGAGAACGGGCGGCCCGAGCCCCTGGCCCGGCACACCGGGCCGACGTGGATGGGCGCCATCCCGATCCTCACCGAGATGCCGGTGCCGGGTCTCATGCAGGCCGACGGCGAGGTGCGGCTGGTGACGATCCCGGTCGCCGACGCCTACGAGCTCATCGTCGGCCAGCGTCCGGTGTTCAGCCGGGTCATGGCCCAGGTCCGGCCGGTCATGTCGCGGATGACCCAGCGCGAGCAGAACCGCGAGCGCCTGGCGTCGCTGGGCACGATGGCCGCCGGCCTCGCGCACGAGCTCAACAACCCCGCCGCCGCAGCGCGCCGGGCGGCCAAGGCGATGTGCGACGAGCTGGCGGTGCTGAGCTCGACGATCGGGCACTTCGTCGCCGCCGGCGTGTCGCGCGAGGGGGCCGAGGAGCTCGTCGCCCTGCAGCAGGAGGCGCTGGCCGCCGCCGACGGCCGCACGGCGCTGTCGGCGCTCGACGCGGCCGACGAGGAGGATGCGCTGCGCGACGCACTGGAGGATCTCGGGCTCGCCGACGGCTGGAAGTACGCCGAGGCGCTGGCCGGCGCGGGGCTCGACGCCGCGTGGCTGGCGCGCGTCGCCGCCGCGGCGGGCGGCGCGACCGAGGCCGCCGTCGCGTGGGTGGCCGCGTCGCTGACCGCGTCCGGCCTGGCGTCCGACATCGCGGACTCGACCGAGCGCATGAGCCAGCTCGTCGGCGCGGTCAAGTCCTACGCCTACATGGACCAGGGCGACGTGGTCGACGTCGACGTCCACGAGGCGCTCGAGACGACGCTCGTCGTCCTCAACCACAAGCTCAAGCACACCAGCATCGAGGTCGTCCGCGACTACGACCGCGACCTCCCCAAGCTCATCGCGCGCGGCGGCGAGCTCAACCAGGTGTGGACCAACCTGTTGGACAACGCGATCGCCGCGCTGGGCGAGACCGGGACGATCACGATCAGCACGCGCCAGGAGGGCGACTGCGCGGTGATCGACATCGCCGACGACGGCCCCGGCATCCCACCCGAGATCCTCGACCGCGTCTTCGACCCCTTCTTCACCACCAAGGGCGTTGGCGAGGGCACCGGCCTCGGCCTCGACACCGCCCGCCGCATCGTCCAGGAACGCCACCGCGGCTCGCTGTTGGTGGCGTCGGAGCCGGGCCGGACGGTCTTCTCGGTGTGGTTGCCGGTGGCGAATACGGCGCGGTAGGGGGCGGCGCCCAGCTCGGGCGTTGGTCGTGCTGCGGCGCGTGGTCCGGGGTCACCGACGAGAGCGAGCGTTTGGGGACTGCCGGCGCCCCCGGGCGTCCGCCGGCGCGCGGGTGCGGGCGATCCGTGCGCGATTGACCCCCATATGCGGGGCCGATCCAGCATGCGTCTGCTGTTCGTGGGCGCCGGCGTTGGTGGCGTTCCGCTCGGGCGCTGGTGGTGCCGCGGAGCGTGGTTC
>NZ_DATHDY010000080.1:0-70839 GCF_035318805.1 Baekduia sp. | reverse complement strand
TCCGACCGACAACAACGCCAAGCTGTTCAAGCAGGGCGCGCACAGCGTCATCGACGGCAGCGGCTTCAAGGTCGCCAAGGAGTACGACACGCCCGACTGGTCGCCCGACAAGGCCCAGAGCGAGATGGAGCAGGCGATCACGGCCGTCGGCAAGAACGGCTTCGTGGGCGTCTACGCGGCCAACGACGGCACCGCCGGCGGCGCGATCGCGGCGATGAAGTCCAACGGCGTCGACCCCAAGAAGATCCCGATCACGGGTCAGGACGCCGAGCTGGCCGGTATCCAGCGCATCGTCGCCGGCGAGCAGTACATGACGGTCTACAAGGCCATCAAGGCCGAGGCCGAAGCCGCCGCGCAGCTGGCCTTCGACCTCTCGCAGGGCAAGACGCCGGCGGCGAGCACGGTCAACGGCAAGACCAACAACGGCCAGGTCGACGTCCCGTCGGTCCTGCTGACGCCGGTCTCCGTGACGGTGGACAACATCAACGACACGATCATCAAGGACGGCTTCTGGAAGGCTTCGGAGATCTGCACCGGCAAGTACGCCGCCGCCTGCAAGACCGCCGGCATCCAGTAACCAGCCACAGCTGAAAGGGAGAGCCCGAGATGACGGAGACCACCCCCCTGTTGGAAATCCGGGGGATCACCAAGCGGTTCGGCGCGGTCCGCGCGCTGAACGGCGTCGACTTCCGTGTCATGCCCGGCGAGGTCGTTGGCCTCGTCGGCGACAACGGCGCGGGGAAGTCCACGCTTGTCAAGGTCATCTCGGGCATCCACCCGCCCGACGAAGGCGAGTACCTGTGGAACGGGGGCTCACAGAACGTGAACGCCCCGCAGGACGCCACGGGCCTGGGGATCGCGACGGTCTACCAGGACCTGGCGCTGTGCGACAACCTCGACGTCGTCGAGAACCTGTACCTAGGTCGCGAGGCCATCGCCGCCGGCCTGCTGGACGAGGTCACCATGGAGCAGAAGGCCAACGAACTGCTGGCCGAGCTCTCGGTGACGACGATCCAGTCGGTCCGCAGCGAGGTCGGCGCGATGTCCGGCGGTCAGCGGCAGTCCGTCGCGATCGCCCGCTCGCTGCTCGGCGAGCCGAAGATGGTGATCCTCGACGAGCCCACCGCGGCGCTGGGCGTCGCCCAGACCGCGCAGGTCCTGGCGCTGATCAAGCGCCTCAAGGACCGCGGGCTCGGCGTGATCGTCATCAGCCACAACCTGGCCGACATCTTCCAGGTCGTCGACCGCATCTTCGTCATGCGCCTCGGCGCCCCCGGCGGCGAGTTCGACGTCAAGACCGCCAACCAGCAGGACGTCGTCGCCGCCATCACCGGCCTGACGGCCGAGAACGGCAAGGCCGAAGGAGCCGTGAGCCGATGAGCACGACCACCCCCGCGCCGACCGAACCGGACCCCAGCGTGACGGTCGCGCAGAAGGAGACCTTGCCGACGTCCGGCAGGGACCTGCTGAACCGCGTCCGAACGGGCGATCTCGGCTCGCTGCGGGTCCTCATCCTGCTGGCGATCGTCTGGGCGATCTTCCAGTCGCAGGAGTCGCGGTTCCTCAGCTCCACCAACCTGGTCAACCTGTCCCTGCAGATCACGGCGGTCGGCCTCATCTCGGTCGGCGTCGTGCTCGTGCTGCTGCTCGGCGAGATCGACCTGTCGGTCGGCGCCGTGTCCGGCCTCTGCGCCTCGATCGCCGCCGTGCTGTCGGTCAAGCACGGCTGGCCCGCGGGCGCGGCGATCCTGCTGGCCATCGCCGTCGGAGCGGCGATCGGGACGTTCCAGGGCTTCATCTCGACGAAGTTCGGGATCCCAACCTTCGTGGTGACGCTCGCAGGCCTCTTGGGCTGGCAGGGCGCGCAGCTCAAGGTGCTCGGCGAGACCGGCACCGTCAACCTCAATACGGGCATCTTCACCGACCTGACGGGCAAGTTCCTGTCCGACAGCATCGGCTGGCTCGCCGCCATCGCCTGCATCCTGCTGTTCAGCGCGGCGGTGATGGCGGGCCGCCAGCGGCGCGTCAGGGCCGGGCTCACGGCTCCGACACCGCTGCTGGTCGGCATCCGCATCGGGGCCGTGGCGGTGGCCGCGCTGCTGGCGGTCTACATCGTCAACCAGGACCGCGGCGTGCCGATCGCGGCGCTGATCCTCATCGGGTTCGTCGCGTTCTTCGACTTCATCACGCGACGCACCCGGTTCGGCCGCCACATCTACGCGGTCGGCGGCAACATGGAGGCCGCCCGCCGCGCAGGCATCAACGTGTTCCGCGTCCGCGTGGCGGTGTTCGCGCTGGCCTCGGCGATGGCGGCGGTCGGCGGCATCATGGCCGCCTCCCGCCTGCTGGCGGTCAACCAGAGCTCGGGCGGCAGCGACCTGCTGCTCCTCTCGATCGCCGGTCCCGTCATCGCGGGCACGAGCCTCTTCGGCGGCCGCGGCAACGTGTGGAGCGCGCTGCTGGGCGCCCTGGTGATCGGCTCGATCTCCAACGGCATGGACCTGCTGGCCTACACCTCGGCCACGAAGTTCATGGTCACCGGCGCGGTGCTCCTGGGCGCGGTCGTCCTCGACGCTGCGGCCCGCATGGGCCGCGCCGCGTCGGGTCGCATGTAGCTGGTCGCTTCATCGAGCGGGCGGGCGGTCTTCGGACCGCCCGCCAGTTTGCGTACGCGTTCGCCCAGGCGGCGTCGAGGGACGACTGAATCTCGCACAGCGAGATCGAGTCGTCCCTCGACGCATCAGGCGGGTTGATGGCTGCGGGTGCGTGCGTTATCGTGCGTCTTCATGCGGGAACTTGCGGCATTGCCGGATCAGCGACGCGAGGCCATCCTCGGCGCCCTTGCTCGGGACGGCAGGGTCGTCGCGGCGCAGCTGGCCGCGCTGCTCGACGTCTCCGACGACACCGTGCGCCGCGATCTCGACGAGCTCGCCGCGGCCGGCCGCGTGCGCCGGGTGCGCGGCGGCGCCCTGCCGGCCGAGGCCGTCACGCCGCCGCGGCTGGCCGACCGCCAGGAGCTGCACACCGCCGAGAAGGCGCGGGTCGCCCGCCGCGCCGCCGCGCTGCTCGCCGACGAGCCGACGATCTCCCTCGCCGGCGGCTCCACGATGCTCGCGATCGCGCGCGAGCTGGCCGCCGACGGCCGCTCGCGCACCGTGCTGACGACCAGCCCCGACGTCGCGGTGGCGCTCGCCGACGCGCCCGGCGAGGTCCTGCTGGCCGGCGGGCGCCTGGAGCCCGACTCGCGGACGACCGTCGGCGCGGACGCGCTGGACGCCGTACGCCGCGTCCGCCCCACCGTCGCCGTGCTCGGCGCGTGCAGCCTGCAGGCGGCGATCGGGCTGACCACCCACTGCGCCGGCGAGGCCGAGGTGCTGCGCGCCCAGGCGACCTGCGCCGGCCGCCTGATGGTCGCCACCGACGGCGCCAAGCTCGGCTCGAGCGCCGCCCATGTCGTCGCCCGCGCCGGGGACGTCGCGCAACTCGTCACCGACGACACCGCGCCCACCGCCGAGCTCGACGCGCTGCGCGCACTGGGCGTGGAGGTCGTCACGGCGTGAGCCCGCCGGCCTCCGCCCCACGCCCCGGGATCTCCGCGCGCACCGCGATCGCGGCGATCTTCACGCTCAACGGCGTCGCCCTCGGCACGTGGGGCGCGCGGATTCCCGCGATCCAGGATCACCTCGACGTCGGCCCCGGCGGGCTCGCCGTCGCCCTGGCCGGCCTGGCCGCCGGCGCGCTGATCGCGATGCCGGCCGCCGGCCGCCTGGCCAGCCGCCGCGGCAGCGCCACGGTCGTCCGGCTCGCCGTCGTCGCACTCGGGCTCTCCATGATCCTGCCCGCGACGATGCCGGCGATCGGGCTGGTCGCCGCCGCCACGTTCCTGATGGGGTTGGCCAACGGCAGCCTGGACGTGGCGATGAACGCGCAGGGCGTCGAGGTGGAGCGTGCGGTGCGCCGGCCGATCCTCTCCTCGCTGCACGCCGGCTTCAGCTTCGGCGGCCTCATCGGCGCGGGCGCCGGCGCGCTGGCCGCCGCGGCCGGCGTCGGGGCGCTGCCGAACTTCCTGGCGATCGGCGCGACCGTCGCCGTCGCCGGCTTCGTGCGGTCGCGGAGCCTCGTCGCCGACGGGCCCGCGCCGCAGAGCGCCGAGGAGACCGCGACGGCCGCGACCTCCCGGGGCCGCTGGTATCTGCGGGGCCTCGCGTTCTGCTGCCTGTTCGCCGAGGGCGCCGCGCTGGACTGGAGCGCGGTGCACCTGCGCGACATCGGCGCCACCGCCGCCGTGGCCGCCCTCGCCTACGCCGCGTTCTCGGTCGCCATGGCCTCCGGCCGCATGACCGGCGACCGGCTGAGCGAGCGCTGGGGCCCGGTGGCCCTGGCGCGCCGGGGTGGTGCGCTGGCCACCGCGGCCATGGCGATCTCGCTGGTCGCCGGGCTTCCCGCCGTCGGCCTCGTCGCCTACCTCACGCTGGGCGCCGGCCTGTCGGTCGTCATCCCCCTCATCTTCCGCGCCGCCGCCACCGGCGCCGACGCGGGCCCGGCGCTGGCCGGCGTCACGACCACGGGCTACCTCGGATTGCTCTCGGGACCGCCATTGATCGGCGCCGTGGCCGCGCTCACGTCGGTCCCGACGGCGCTGCTGCTCGTCGTCGCCGCCACCGCGGCGGTCGCGTTCGGCGCCGGCGCGCTGCGCCCGCCCGGGCGGACCGCGGCCACCGCAGCGACGCCGCTTCCCGACACCACCACCACCGCGAGGGCCGCATGATCACGACGTTCTCCGCCATCCTCAGCGACCTCGACGGCGTGCTCGTCGACTCCGGCGAGGCCATCGAGGCCGCCTGGGGCGCGTGGGCTCGCGGCCACGACCTGGACCCCGGCGTCCTGGACGGTCGCATCCACGGCGTCCGGACGCTCGACGTCATCCGCGCGGTCGCGCCCCGCCTCGACGTCGTCGCCGAGGCCGCGGCGGTCGAGGATCTGGTGCTGCACGGGCCGGCCGCCACGGTCCTGGCGGGCGCCGCCGAGCTGCTGGGCGGCGCCGCCGGCGTGCCGGTCGCCGTCGTCACCTCGTGCCCGGGCGTGCTCGCCCAGCGGCGCCTGCGCGACGCCGAGCTCCCGGCTCCGGCCGTCCTCGTCACCGCCGACCGCGTCGGCGCGGGCAAGCCCGACCCGGAGGGCTACCGCCTGGCCGCCGCCGAGCTGGGCGTCGCGCCTGAGCGCTGCGTCGTCTTCGAGGACGCGCCCGCCGGGATCGCCGCGGGCCGCGCCGCCGGGGCGAGCGTCATCGCCATCGCCACGACGCACCGGCGCGAGGAGCTGTCACTGGCCGACGCGATCGTGGGCTCCGTCGCCGAGGCGCTGGAGCTCGTGGCCTCCGGCGTGCTACAGCCCCAGCTCTGACCGGTAGCTCGCGCGGTACTCCTTGCGGGCGTCGAGCACCTTGGTCACGTAGCTGCGCGTCTCGCCGAACGGGATCGCTCCGACGTCGAGCGCATGATCATTGGCGCGCGCCCGGGCGATCCACCGGTCGACGTTGCCCTCGCCCGCGTTGTAGGCGGCCAGCACGAGCGGGACGTCGTCGCCGTAGCGCGTCATCAGGTAGCGCAGGTAGAACGCGCCGTAGGCGATGTTCACCTGCGGCGTGCCGAGGTCCGAGACGCGGAACGCGGTGCCGCCGGACTTGTTGGCGATGTACTGCGCGGTGGCCGGCGTGATCTGCATGAGCCCCTGGGCGCCGGCCGATGACGTGCGGCCGTCGATGAAGTGCGACTCGGCGTAGATGACGCCGGCGATCAGCGCCGGGTCGAGGTTCTTGTCGCGCGCCTGCTGGCGGATGATGTCCTCGTGGCGCAGCGGCAGCGCGATCTCGCGCACCGCGTGGTGAAACAGCGGCCGCAGCACGAAGGCGGCGCCGGCCGCGAGCAGCGCGACCATCAGCAGCGCGCCGATGCGCCGCCGGCGCACGCGTGCGCGGCGCTGGAGAGTCACGGCGCTCGCGCGGCGGGACGCCGCCGCCGGTCGACGCCGGGCGGCCGGCGTGGCGGTGCGGGTGCTCATCCGACGTCCAGCTTCGCAAGCACGTCCGACAGCATGCGCTCCAGGTCAGCCTCCGTACCGTCGTTGCGGACGACGAAGGTCGCTCTTTGCGCCTTCTCGTCCTGCGTGAGCTGGCGCGCGGCGCGCTCGTCGACCGCCTCGTGACCACGCGCGGCGGCGCGCTCGCGGCGCACGGCCTCGTCGGCGACGACCGCGATCGTCGCGTCGTAGATGCCGTCCATGCCGGCCTCGAAGAGCAGCGGGGTCTCCACCACCACCGCCTTCGGCGCGGGCACCGCGGCTTCCTGCTCGGTGCGGAACGCCCAGACCCGCTGACCCACCAGCGGCCACAGCAGCTCCTCGAGCCACCGGCGCTCGTCGGGCGCGGAGAAGACGTGCCGGGCGATGGCGCCGCGGTCGACGGTTCCGGCGGGCGCGACGTCCGCGCCCCAGCGCGCGACCGCGGCGTCGCGCACCTCGTCGGAGCCGTAGAGCTCGTGGACGACCGCGTCGGTCGACAGCGTCGCCGCGCCGAGGCGCTCCAGCGCCGCGCACGCGGTCGACTTGCCCGACCCCAGGCCGCCCGTCAGGCCGATGAACGGGACCGAACGACCAGCGGCCGCGCCGGAACCGGCGCGGCCGCTGGGCTCAGCGTCCTGGTGGGGTGCGGCCACCGGCCGCAGGCCCTCAGGCCTTGGGCTCGGCGTCGCCCGCGGGCGGAGCCTCGGCCTCGGGGGCCGGGTCCGGATCCGGAGCGGCCTCAGCCTCGGCCTCGACCTCGTCGGCGCTCGGCGTGGCGTCGGCCTCGGCGACCGGGGCCTCCTCGGCGGCCGGGGCCTCCTCGGCGACCGGAGCCTCCTCGGCGACCGGAGCCTCCTCGGCGGCCGGGGCCTCCTCGGCGACGTCGGCGGCCGGAGCCTCGACGTCGGCGGCGGGAGCCTCGGCGACGGCCTCGGGCTCGGCGGGAGCCTCGACCTCGGCGTCGGCGGCGGCCTCGACGGGCAGTGCCGTCTCCTCGGCCGCAGCGTCGGCGTCGTCGACGGCGACCTCGCCCTCGGCGCCCTCACCGGCGAACACGTCCTCGCTCAGGCCGAGCTCCGGCACGTCGTCGAGGTCACCGGCACCGGCCGGGGCCCCCTCGCCGGGCAGCGGCAGACCGGCCTCGCGGGCCCGCACCTCGCTCGGGAGGACCTGGCCCTCCACGCGCTTGATGGACAGCGAGAGCCGGCGGCGCTCGGAGTCGATCTCGAGGATCTTGACGCGGACGACGTCGCCCGGCTGGACGACCTCGCGCGGGTTCTCCACGTGATGGGCGGCCAGCTCGGAGATGTGCACGAGGCCCTCGACGCCGTCGAGGATCTCGACGAACGCGCCGAACGTGACGACCTTCGTGACGGTGCCCTCGAGCTCGTCGCCCACGTTGTAGGTGTCGACGACCCGCTGCCACGGATCCTCCTGGGTCTGCTTGAGCCCCAGGGAGATGCGCTGGCGGTCGCGGTCGATGTCCAGGACCTTGACCTGGACGGTGTCGCCGATGTTCAGGATCTCGCTCGGGTGGTTGACGTGCGACCACGAGAGCTCGGAGATGTGGATCAGACCGTCGATGCCGTTCAGATCCACGAACGCGCCGAAGTCGACGATGTTCGAGATGACGCCCTCGACGACAAGGCCCGGCTGCAGGCGATCCAGGATCTCCTGACGCTGCTCCTTGCGCTCCTCTTCCAGCACGGCCCGTCGCGACAGGACCACATTGTTTCGCGACCGATTAAGCTCTATAACTTTGCACTCGATCGGCTGGCCCATGTACTCGTCGAGGTTGGGCACCCGGCGAATGTCGACCAGCGATGCGGGCAGGAAGCCGCGGACGCCGAGGTCCACGATCAGGCCGCCCTTGACGACTTCGATGACCGTGCCGGTGACGGGCTGACCCGACTCGGCGGCGGCCTCGATGTTGCGCCAGGCCTTCTCGAAGCGCGCGCGCTTCTTGGAGACGATCAGGCGGCCGTCCTGATCCTCCTTGGTGAGGACGAGGGCGTCGACTTCCTCGCCGAGCTCCACCTCGTCATGCGGATCCACGTTCTTGCGGATCGAGAGCTCGTTCGAGGGGATGACGCCCTCGGACTTGTAGCCGATGTCGACTAGGACTTCGTCGTTGTCGATGCGAACGACGCGGCCACTGACGACGTCGCCCTCCTCGAAGGGCGAGAAGGTGGCGTCGTAATTCGGGACGATCTGACCGTCGATCTCGAGCAGCAAGCCATCGCTGCCTTCGACGATCTTCGCCTCGGGAGTCGGTGAAATGGTCTGGGTCATATGCGACCGCGAAGGGTAGCGCGAATGCGCACTTGGCAGGCGGGCGAGGGGCGGGCGGGCCTCATTCGCTGACCACGGCTACGATCGGGATCGCATGCCGGTTCGCGCGACGAAGAGAGGCTCCGAGCGTACCCCGCTGGGCGGCGACTACGACGTGGTGGTCTGCGGGGCGTCCTTCGCGGGGCTCTCCGTGGCCCGCGAGCTGCGCGGAGCCGGCGCCCGCCCGCTCCGGGTGCTCGTCGTGGACCGCTACGAGATCGGCGAGCGGCAGACCTCCGCCTGTGCCGCGCCGACCGAGTGGCTGGTCAACATGGGCCTCGCGGCGTCGATCCGCCAGACGTTCCGCGACCTCGTCATCCACCGCCCCGGCAAGACGTATCGCTGGACGCTGCCGTGGACGTTCTCGACGTTCGACTACCCGCTGCTGTGCGAGCTGCTGGCCCGGCAGGGCGACTTCACCTTCGACACGGCCAAGGTCGACGGCATCACGCGCGGGCCGGTCCACACGGTGCACACCGACCGCGGCGACCTGCGCGCGCCGCTCGTCGTCGACGCGCTGGGCTGGCGCCGCGTGCTCAGCGAGAAGCCCGACGCGATCCAGCCGCCCGCGGCACGCCTGTCGCGCGGCCTGGAGGTCCACCCGCCGGCCACCGGTGAGGACCTCGAGCTGTGGCTCGATCCGAAGTACATCGTGCCCGGCTACTCGTGGGCGTTCCCCGCGGGCGACGAGGTCCGCGTCGGCGTCGGGTCCTTCGACCCGCACCTCAAGGTCAAGGAGCCGACCGTCCGGCTCGCGCAGGACATCGGGATCGAGACGCTCGGCTACCAGGGCAACTGGATCCCGCACCGCATCCGCCCCGCCACCGGCGACGGCGTCTTCTTCGCCGGCGACAGCGCGGGCCACTGCCTGCCGACGACCGCCGAGGGCATCCGCACGGCGTTCTACTTCGGCCTGGCGTGCGGCCGCGAGCTGCGCCACGTCATCGACGGCAGGCAGACGCGCGCCCAGGCGCTCGCCCGCTACCACTCGTTCAGCGAGGACCACCGCTACGCCTTCGACTGGCTGTGGCGCGTGCAGTCGATCGTCAGCGGGATCAACAAGTACCCGGCGATGGACACGACGCTGGACCTCATGAGCCGCCCGCGCTTCGTCCGCTGGTTGTTCACGCACTACCTCAACATCGCCCCGCCCTCGTTCGCCCTCGACGGCGCCCGGCCCTGGGCGGTCGAGCCCTGGAGCGAGCCGGCCGACGACGCGCCGCTGGCGGCCTAGAACCCGCGGCGCTCGCGGGCGTGCACCAGGCGCGGGTCGCGGTCCACGCGGGCCGAGTGGCGGGCCAGCAGGCCGCGCAGGACGAAGAGCCCGACCAGGATCGCGACGGCGATCGTCACGCCGAGCACGTCGCCCGGGGAGAACGCGCCGAGGGCCGCGAAGAACGCGTACGCGGCGATCACCCCGAGGGCCAGCGCCCAGAACATGTCGACGGCGGTTCGCGTCGCGGCCGGGTGGTTGCGCAGCGGATGCGGGGTGTGCAGGACAGCCATGGACGGACCTCCTGGGTGCGGGTCGACGATGCTCGTGCGAATCGTAACGAGGCCGGGACCCGGCCTCAAGCGCTCCCGCTACTTGGCGTCCATCCAGGTGCTGCCGGAGCCGACGTCGATCGCCAGCGGCGGGATCCGGTCGCCCCACGGCGCGAGCATCTCGCGCTCGAGGATCGCGGTGACCGCCGCGACCTCCTCGGGCGGTCCCTCGAGCAGGAGCTCGTCGTGGATCGTGAGGATCATCCTCGTCGCCAGGCCCTCCTCCTCCAGCGCCCGGTGCACGCCGATCATCGCGAGCTTCATGACGTCGGCCGCGGTGCCCTGGATGACCGTGTTGACCGCCAGGCGCTCGCCCAGCGTGCGCACCTGGTAGTTGCGGGCCCGCAGCTCGGGGATCTGGCGGCGGCGGCCGAAGAGCGTCGTCACGAAGCCCTGCTCCTTGGCCTGCTCGATCGTCGAGGCCATGAACTCGGCGACCTTCGAGAAGCGCTCCAGGTAGGCGTCGATGAAGGCCTTGGCCTCCTCGCGCGCGATGTTGAGGCGGTCGGCCAGGCCGTAGTCGCTCAACCCGTACACGATCCCGTAGTTGATCATCTTGGCCTTGGAGCGGTCCATCGGCGTCAGCTCCCCCGCCGGCTTGGCGAAGACCTGCGACGCGGTCGCGGTGTGCACGTCCTCGCCCCGGACGAAGATCTCCTCCAGGACGGGCTCCCGCGCGATGAACGCCATGACGCGCAGCTCGACCTGGGAGTAGTCGGCGCTGATGAGCACATTGCCGGGCGCCGCCTCGAAGCATCCGCGGATCTCGCGGCCGAGCTCGGTGCGCACCGGCACGTTCTGCAGGTTGGGGTTCGTGGACGACAGCCGGCCCGTCGTGGCCACGGCCTGCACGAACGTGGTGTGGATCCGCGACTCGGCGTCGGCCAGCTGCGGCAGCACGTCGAGGTAGGTCTTCATGAGCTGGTTGAGCTCACGCCAGCGCTCGATCCTGGGGATGATCTCGTGCTCGTCGCGGATGGCCTGGAGCACGCGCGCGTCGGTCGAGAACCCGGTCTTGCCGCGGCGCTTGCGCGACAGGCCGAGCTTGTCGAACAGGATCGCGCCGAGCTGCTGGGGCGAGCCGATCGTGAACTCCTCCTCGGCCAGCGTCCAGATCTCGCGCTCCAGCGTGGCGATCTCGTCCTGGACGCGGCCGCGGATGACCGCCAGGCGCTCCTGGTTGAGCCGCACGCCGGCCAGCTCCATGGCCCGCAGCACCGCGACCAGCGGCAGCTCGACGTTGTCGAGCAGCGACGTCAGCCCGCGCTCGTCGAGCTGCTCGCGCTGCCACGCGGCCAGCGCCTGGCCGAGTGCGGCGTCGGCCGCCAGCGGCTCGGCGGCGTCGGCCTTCAGCCCGCGCTCCTCGCAGATCTCGGCGAACGGGAACCCGCGGCGGGCGGGCTCCAGGAGGTAGGCGGCCAGCAGCGTGTCGTGCGTGAGGTTGGGCGGGACGGTCCCCCAGGCCTTGGCGTCGTGGGCGATGACCGGCCGGTCGCCGAGGGCGGCCACCAGCTCGGCCGGGTCGTCGACGGTCCCGACGACGCCCTCCTCCCCCACGACGGCGCCGAAGCGCCAGACCGGCTCCTCGGCCAGGAGCTGGCCCTCGGGGACCAGCGGCGCCTCGAGCGCGATCGTGATCTCCGAGCCGGCCGGGCCGAGCGCGCGCACGTCGGAGACGGCGCCCTCCCGGACCCGCACGCGCACGGTCGCGAGCTCGGCGGGCAATGACACCGTGCCCCACCCACCCACCCCGTTGTCGTCGTCGGCGGCCAGCGCGTCCTCGAGCCGGGCGAGCGGCGCCCGCAGCTCGAACTGGCGGAAGACCTCGCGCAGCCGCGACCGGTCGGGGGCGCGAGCGGCCTCGTGCGCGGGATCGATGTCGACCGGCACGTCGCGCATGATCGTCGCCAGCTGCTTGGACATCCGCGCGTCGTCGGCGTGGTTGACCAGGTTCTCCTTGCGCTTGGCGCCGGAGATCTCGTCCACCGAGGCCAGCACGGTCTCCAGGTCGCCGAAGCGCTGCAGCAGGTCGGCGGCGGTCTTGTCGCCGATCCCGGGGATCCCCGGGATGTTGTCGGACGTGTCGCCCTTGAGGCCGTAGAAGTCCGGGATCGCCGCCGGCGGGATGCCATAGCGGTCGATGACGGCCTGGTGGTCGTACAGCTTGGTGTCGGTGATCCCGCGCCCGGTGGCCATCACGCGCACCCGGGAGTCGGGATCGATGAGCTGGAAGATGTCGCGATCGCCGGTGACGACGACGACGGGCACGCCTTGGTCACGCGCCTTCTCGGCGATCGACGCGATGACGTCGTCGGCCTCGTAGCCCTGCACCGCGACGTTGCGGTACCCGAAGGCCTCGACCAGCGGGGCGAGGTGCGGCCACTGCTCCCGCAGCAGGTCGGGGCGTGACTGGCGCGTGGACTTGTAGTCGGCCGAGACCTCCTTGCGCCCGGAGTGCCCGGCGTCCCACACGACGATCGTCGGCTTCTGGCCGTGCTCGGTCAGAAGCTTGACCAACATGGAGGCGAACCCGAAGATGGCGTTGGTCGGGACGCCCGTCGACGTGGCGATCGACTCCGGCAGCGCGAAGAACGCGCGGTAGGCGAGCGAGCTTCCGTCGATGAGGTACAGCTCGTCGTGGTTGCTCGCAGACCCGTTCTCCGACATCGCCTGGACCCTAGCGGGGCCGCCCACCGCGGTGGCGTCGCAACCGCCGGTCCGGCGGAGCGCCGGGTGGCCCGCGCGTCCATATGATCCTTCGCGATGTCGCCCTCACCGTCTGCCCAGTACAGCCTGACCATTCGGGTCGAGATCGCCGATCGCCCCGGCATGCTCGGCCTGGTGGCCAGCGCGATCGGGCAGGCCGAGGCGAGCATCGGCTCCATCGACCTCGTCGAGGTCAAGGAGCACGTGCTGCTGCGCGACATCACGGTCGACGCCACCGACTCCGAGCACTGGGACCAGATCGTCGCCGCGCTGAACGGCCTGGACGGCGTCAAGGTCATCGACAAGACCGACCGCACGTTCCTGCTGCACGTCGGCGGCAAGATCGAGATCCACAACAAGTCGCCGCTGAAGACGCGCGCCGATCTCTCGATGGCCTACACGCCGGGAGTCGCCCGCGTCTGCCAGGCCATCGCCGACGATCCCGACAAGGCGTTCCAGTACACGATCAAGCGCAACATGGTCGCGGTCGTCTCCGACGGCACGGCCGTCCTGGGCCTCGGCGACATCGGCCCGCGCGCGGCGATGCCGGTGATGGAGGGCAAGGCCATGCTCTTCAAGGAGTTCGCCAACGTCGACGCGTTCCCGATCTGCCTGGACACCAAGGACCCGGACGAGATCGTCGCCGCGGTGCGCCAGATCGCCCCGACCTTCGGCGGGATCAACCTCGAGGACATCAGCGCCCCGCGCTGCTTCGAGATCGAGGACCGGCTCAAGGCCGAGCTCGACATCCCGGTCTTCCACGACGACCAGCACGGCACCGCGATCGTCACGCTCGCCGCGCTGATGAACGCCTGCAAGCTCACCGGCAAGGACCTCGCCGACCTGCGCGTGCTCGTCATCGGCCTGGGCGCCGCCGGCGTGGCGGTGACCAAGATCCTCATGGAGGCCGGCGTCCGCCACGTCATCGGCGCCGACTCCCGCGGCGTGGTCTCGACCGACCGCGCCGACTACCAGGACGGCACGATGCCGCCGGTCAAGCGCTGGTACGCCGAGGCGTCCAACCCCGACCGCCTGGGCGGCACGCCCGCCAGCGTCATCGACGGCATGGACCTGCTCATCGGCCTGTCGGGCGCGAAGGTCTTCCCCGCCGACGCGCTCGCGCGGATGAACCGCGACGCGATGGTCTTCGCGATGGCCAACCCGACGCCCGAGGTGTCGCCCGAGGAGGCCGCGCCCTACGCGCGCATCGTGGCGACCGGCCGGTCGGACTACCCCAACCAGATCAACAACGTGCTGGCGTTCCCGGGGATCTTCCGCGGCGCGCTGGACGTCCGCGCGCCGCAGATCACCGAGCCGATGAAGATGGCCGCCGCGAAGGCGATCGCCGACATCGTCCCGGAGTCCGAGCTGCGCGAGGACTACATCATCCCCTCGGTCTTCAACCGCGACGTGGCGCCCGCCGTGGCCGCCGCAGTGGCCGCCGAGGCGCGCGCCGCCGGCGACGACCGCGCCGGCGACACGATCGGCTTCGCCGCGTTGGACATCGAGCAGCTGCGTAGCTAGAGGCGAAGCCCAGCTTCTGCCGCGTTGGACATCGAGCAGCTGCGTAGCTAGGCGGCGGCCGTCGCGCCGCGTCGCGCCGCGCCGCGTCGCGCGCCGCTGATCCGCCGGCGCGCAGGAGCCGTAGCTTGTGACGATGAACGTCACGCTCACCGGCGCCACCGGCCTGATCGGCACCAAGCTCGTGCGCGCGCTGCGCGACCGCGGCGACGCCGTCACCGTCCTGTCGCGCTCACCGGACAAGGCCGGCGCGGCGCTCGGCGTCGACGCGGTGGCCTGGGACCCGCTGGCCGGCCCGGCGCCGGCCGCGGCGCTGGCCGGTCGCGACGCCGTCGTGCACCTCGCCGGCGAGCCCGTCGCCCAGCGCTGGAACGCCGAGGTCAAGCAGGCGATCCGCGACAGCCGCGAGACGGGGACACGCAACCTCGTCGAGGGCCTGCGCGCGGTGGGCGCCGGCGGGCCCGCGGTGCTGGTCTCCAGCTCGGCCGTCGGCTACTACGGCAGGCACGGCGACGAGCCGGTGCCCGAGTCCATGCCGGCCGGCGACGACTTCCTGGCCGGGGTCTGCGTGGTGTGGGAGCGCGAGGCGCAGCGCGCCTCCGAGCTGGGCGTCCGGACCGTGACGATCCGCACCGGCGTGGTGCTCGACGCGTCCGGCGGCGCGCTGAAGACCATGCTGCCGCCGTTCAGGATGGGCGTCGGAGGCCCGGTCGCCGGTGGACGCCAGTACCTGCCGTGGATCCACGTCGACGACCTCGTCGGCCTATACCTGACGGCGCTGGACGACCCGAGCTGGTCGGGCGCCTACAACGGCAGCGCGCCCGAGCCGGTCACCAACAAGGAGTTCAGCCGGGCGCTGGGCCACGCGCTGCACCGCCCGGCGATCGCCCCCGTGCCCGCCTTCGCCCTGCGCCTGCGCTATGGCGACATGGCCGACATCGTCACCGAAGGCCAGCGCGCCGTGCCCGAGCGAGCGCTCGCCGGCGGCTACGCCTTCCAGCACCCCGACCTCGCCGAGGCGCTGGCGGACACGCTGCGGTAGGGGCGGGCGTCGAGGGACGACTGAACCGCGCATAGCGCGGTTGAGTCGTCCCTCGACGCCCGCAGTCAGGGCCCGCGGCCGGGCCCCGCAGCCCCGCAGGCCCTCAGGCCGTCGGACCCGCCGACTGCTCCTCGCGCGCCTTGCGCTGGGAGGCGATCGAGGTGGCCTTCGCCGGGACGATCAGCCAGATGATCACGCCGATGACGCTGAGGAGCAGGCCGCTGCCGAGCCCGACCTTCTCGCCGTAGCCCTTGCGGTTCGACAGTGCGCTCGCGGCCCAGGCGGACCCGAGCCAGAGGTAGAGCAGCCAGAAGGCCTTGGACCCGAGCGCGGCGGTGATGAAGAGCGATGCGGTCATGTCAGGTGCCCAGGTATGCGGCCTTGACGCGCTCGTCGTTGCGCAGCGCGGCCGACTTGTCGGTGAGTGCGACGGTCCCGGTCTCCAGGACGTAGCCGCGGGTGGAGACGTCGAGCGCGTAGTTCGCGTTCTGCTCCACGAGCAGGATCGTGACGCCCTGCTCGTTGATCTCCCGGATGATCTCGTAGATCTTGTCCACGATCACCGGGGCGAGGCCCAGCGACGGCTCGTCGAGGAGCAGCAGCTGGGGCTGCGCCATGAGCGCCCGCCCCATCGCGAGCATCTGCTGCTCGCCGCCCGACATCGTGCCGGCCTTCTGCTTCTCGCGCTCCTTCAGCCGCGGGAACATGTCGTAGACGCGGTCGATGTCGGTCTTGATGGCGGCGCCGTCCTTGCGGGTGAAGGCGCCCATCTCGAGGTTCTCGAGCACCGTCATGCGCGGGAAGATCCGCCGGCCCTCCGGCGAGTGGGCGATGCCCATGCCGGCGACCGTGTGCCCGGCGATGCCCGTGATGTCGCGGCCCTGGTAGTAGATGCTGCCCTCGCGCGGCGGCACGATCCCGGAGATCGAGCGCAGCGTGGTGGTCTTGCCGGCGCCGTTGGAGCCGATGAGCGTGACGATCTCGCCCTCGAACACCTCGAGCGTGATGCCCTTGAGCGCCTCGATCGCACCGTAGTACGTGTGGATGTCCTCGACGTGGAGGACCGGCGTCCTGCCGCCGCCCTCCCCGGCGGGCTCGGCCACGGGCACCTCAGGAGTCGTGTTCATCAGGCCTGGCTCCCGAGGTAGGCCTCGATGACCCGCGGGTTCTGGCGAACCTGCTGCGGGGTGCCCTCGGCGATCTTCTCGCCGTGGTCGAGGACGGTGATGTGGTCCGAGACGTTCATGACGACCTTCATGTCGTGCTCGATGAGCAGGATCGAGATGTCCTGCTCGGTCCGCAGGCGCTCCATGAGCGTCCGGAGCTCCTCGGACTCCTGCGGGTTCATGCCCGCCGTCGGCTCGTCGAGGAGCAGGAGCTTGGGATCGGACGCCAGCGCGCGGGCGATCTCGAGCCGGCGCTGATCGCCGTAGGGCAGGTTCATCGCCAGCTCGTCCATGCGCTTGAGCCCGACGAACTTGAGGATCTCCCGTGCCCGCTCGCGCGCGGCCTTCTCCTCCTTGCGCACGAACGGGGTGCGCAGGATCATCCCGGTCACGCGCGAGCGCAGGCGCGGGTGCATCCCGACCTGGACGTTCTCGGTGGCCGTCATGGTGCGGAACAGCTTGATGTTCTGGAACGTGCGGGCGATGCCGGCCTGCGTGACGAGGTCGGGCCGCTTGGCGGTGATGTCGGAGCCGTCGAAGTTCACCCGGCCCGTCGTCGGGCGGTAGAGCCCGGTCAGGCAGTTGAAGAACGTCGTCTTCCCGGCGCCGTTGGGACCGATGAGCGACACGATGGCCTTGTGCGGCACGACGAAGTTCACGTCGTTGACCGCCACGAGGCCACCGAACACCTTCGAGACGCCCGTGACGTCCATCAGCGTCTCGCCGACGGGCGGCGAGGAGGCGATGGCGGCGGTGCCGCCGGACTGCTGCTGGTCGCTCACCGGCGCACCTCGTACATCTGGGACATGTCGCCGACGGCGCCGGTGTCTTCGGCGCCCTCGATCTCCGCCTCGTGGAACTCGAGTCTCCGCCGCCCGGACGGGATCAGGCCCTCGGGCCTCAGCACCATCATGATCAGCAGGAAGAATCCGAAGATCCCGAACGAGATCGCGGTCACGTCGAAGCCCAGCGGCTCGGACAGGTTGTTGAGCTGCGGCAGCCCGTACCGGTTCATCATCGACAGCGCGACCGCGCCGACGATCACGCCCCAGATGTTGCCCATGCCTCCGACGATCACCATCGCGAGGATGAACACCGAGAAGCCGAACTCGAACTGGTCGACGTTGACGGTGTTGTTGTAGGTGCCCAGGAACACACCGGCGAAGCCGCCGAACGCGGCGCCGATCGCATAGGCCCACAGCTTCGTCCGCACGAGGTTGATGCCCATGGACGCGGCCGCGACCTCGTCCTCGCGGACGGCGATCCAGGCCCGGCCCAGGCGCGAGTCGCGCAGCCGCCGGTTCACGAAGATCGTGAACAGCACCATGCCGAGGGCCACCCAGTACGCGGGTTTGAGGTTCGCGTCCGAATAGAGCAGGTCGTGCGACCAGGGCAGGTTGATCTTGTCGATCGGCGTGATGCCCTGGCGGCCGTGCGAGAAGTCGGTCGAGCCGATCCCGAACAGGCCGCTGGTGCTGTTCTCGAACACGCGCGGGACGATCTCGCCGAACGCGAGCGTCACGATCGCCAGGTAGTCGCCGCGCAGCCGCAGCGTCGGGGCGCCGAGCAGCACGCCCCACATCGCGGTGATCGCCATCGCGATGAAGATCACGATGAAGAAGTTGATGTGGATGCCGGCGATGTCGAGCTTGCCGCCGCTCAGCTTGGGCTGGAACGTCGCGCGGTCGCTGGCGAGGATGTGGATGCCCTTGCCCCCGTTGACGTCGGGGAACTGCTGCGATCCGAACCACCCGATGACGAACGCGCCGATGGCGTAGAACGCCACGTAGCCGAGGTCGAGCAGGCCGGCGAAGCCGACGACGATGTTCAGGCCCAGGGCCATGATCACGTAGGCCAGGGTCTGCGTCGAGGCGTCCAGGAACGAGCCGGAGCCGACCAGGTACGGGAACACGACCGCGGCGGCCAGCAGGACGGCGGCGAACAGCCAGCCCGGTACCAGGCCGGTGATCGCGTCACGGCCACTGCGTAGAGATGCCAGTGCTGCGCTCATCCCTCTCGCGTCTCCTCGCCGAAGAGTCCCTGCGGTCGGAACACCATCACCAGGATCAGGATCCCGAACACGACGGCCGGGGTCCAGGCCTCGCCGAGCGGCAGGCCGAGGAAGTCGCCCCCGTCCGACACCGCCTGGATGACGCCGATGATCAGGCCGCCGACGACGGCGCCCTTGAGGTTGCCGATGCCGCCCATGACCGCCGCCGTGAAGGCGATCAGCCCCGCGGTGAAGCCCATGTTGAAGCGGACCGTCAGGTTGTACAGCGCGTAGATCAGGCCGGCGGCGCCGGCCATCAGGCCGCCGAGCAGGAAGGTCAGGCTGATGGTGCGGTCGACGTCGATGCCCATCAGGCGCGCGGCGTCGGGGTCCTGTGCGGTGGCGCGCATCGCCTTGCCGTACTTGGTCGACCCGACGAACCAGAGCAGGCCGATCAGCAGCGGCACGGTGATGACGACCGCGAAGACGTCGGAGTGCAGCACGTCGACGTCGAAGATCGTGAAGTAGACCGAGTGCGACCCGATGAGGTCCGGCACCTGGTCGGGCGTCGGGCGCCAGAGGAGGCCGACGTTCTGCAGGATGAAGCTCATCCCGATCGCGGTGATCAGCGGCGCCAGCTTGGGCGCGTTGCGCAGCGGCCGGTAGGCCGCGCGCTCGATCAGCACGTTCAGGGTGGCGCTGGCCGTCATCGAGAGGAAGAGGAACGCGACGATCGAGACGACGATCAGCGCGAGGCCCGTCTGCTCGGTCACGCCGAAGGTCTGCCAGAGCGACAGCGAGACGAACGCGCCGATCATGAAGACCTCGCCGTGGGCGAAGTTGATGAGCTCGACGATGCCGTAGACCAGCGTGTAGCCGAGCGCGATCAGCGCCCACACCATGCCGTTCGACAGGCCCGTCTTGACGTTCTCGAGGGTGCCGGTGGGGTCGTAGATGAACTGCGCCAGCAACGCTCCGAACAGGAGCAGCGGCAGCGCGTAGGCGTTGAGCACGTCGCCGACCTTGCGCGCCGGAGGCGGCGCGGAGGCGGTCTCTGTGATGGATGCGGCTTCCATGGTGTGGGGGTCGCAGGGGCACGATGCGGCGGTGCCGGCCGGGACTCAGCGCCCCGGCCGGCGGTGCCGCATGGCCTAGCTCGTGGCTGCCTTGATCACCTTGTCGAAGGTGAGCTTGCCGCCTTCGATCCGGTTTCCACCGTAATCCGAGAGCGTCGTGTCGCCGTTCTCGTCGATCGAGTAGGTACCGAGGACCGACTCGCGGTTCTTGATCTTGTAGAACGCGTCGATGACCGCCTGGCGGTCGTTGCCCTTGTCACCGGCGTCCTTGATGGCCTGGAGCGCGATGCTCATGGCCTCGTACCCGTAGATCGCGTACGGCTCCGGATCGGCGCCGTACTTGGCCTTGTACTCCTTGAAGAAGTCCTGGCCCGACTGCGGGTAGAGCTTCGGATCGAGGGTCGGGTTGGTGATGAACGTCGCCTTCTCCGCCTTCGCTCCGATCTTCTCGCTGAACGCCGACTCCGCGACGCCGTCGGGGCCGAACAGCTTGGCCGACGGCAGCGACGCGTTGAGGTCCTTCCACAGCTGCACCGCGTTGTTCTGCGTGATGCCGCCGAAGAAGATGCAGTCAGCACCCTTCGACTTGATGGTGCCGGCCAGCGCGCGGTAGTTCGCGGCCTTGGGGTCGATGCCGTCGTTGCCCAGCACGGTCAGGCCGGCGGCCTTCGCGAGCGGGACGACCTGATCGGCCAGACCCTTGCCGTAGACCTCCTTGTCGTTCAGGATGTACAGCTTCGTGCAGCCGTTGTCCTTCTGGTACGTGACCTGCGCCGCCGCCTGGATGTGGTCGGCGGGCACGACGCGCCCGTAGGTCCGCTTGCCGGACGGGTAGTACTTGTCCGGCTCGCCCTTGTCGGCGCCCTTGGAGCGCGTCAGGCCGACGGCCGTGTTCGACGGAGAGACCTGCAGGATCCCGGCCTCGTTGAGGATCGGGATCGAGATCGCCGAGGCGCCTGAGTTGAACTCACCCAGGTAGGCGATCGTGGACTTGTCCTGAGCCGCCTTGCGGGCATCGCCCGACGTGGCGCCCGGGTCCCACTTGCCGGCCGCCGCCGTGGCGTCGTCCATCTTCTTGTAGTTGATCGTGAACTTGCCCACCTTGCCGCCGGCCTTCTCGAGGGCGAGTTGCTCGCCGTTGTTCACCGAGACGGACTGCGGCCGCGAGTCACCCTGAAGCGGGAGGCTCGAATAGATGGTCAACTGGGTGGAGCCGGTATCCCCGCTACCGGAGCTCCCGCCGCTGCTGTCGCTCTTGTTGTCGCTGCCACAGGCAGCGACTCCGAACGACAGCGCGGCCAACAAGCAGCCCGAAGCTGCCACATGACGTACGCGCAACGTGTCCCCTCCTCAAGGGATCGATTCCGGAGAGAGCGCGAGTCTAAACAGGGTCATGGACGCAGCGCAATGGTCACCCCTCCACACCACAAGATGGAAATGTGGCTTGACCACCGTAAAGGCGTGCCGAACCGCGCCCTCAGGGGCGATTCGTACCCCCGGTTACGCTCCCGCGAAGGATGCGTGAGGAGCGGCAGGAGACCGTGTCGCTATCGCGACTGGGGACCCACCTCCGGCGGCGACGGCTGGCCGTCGTGGGCCTCGGCCTCGCTGGCCGCCTACGGCACCCCTAGCGCTGGCGCTTGCCGGGCGAGAAGCGGCCCAGCATGGAGATCGTCACGGCGACGACCATGATCAGTCCGGCGACCAGGAAGGAGTCGAGGGCCTTCGCGCCGAGCGCCCAGCCGACGATCCAGAGGGCGAGCGCGGCGACGATTGCGTAGGCGAGTGACATGAGAAGCGGGATCCTAGCGCGCGAGCGCGGCGGAGAACCCGGAGACCAGCTCGCCGACCGCCGCCGCCGGATCGTCGGATTCCGCGGCCGCGCGCACGAGCCGGCTGCCGACGATCACGCCGTCGGCGCCGGCGTCGGCGGCCTGCGCCGCCTGCTCCGGCGAGGCGATGCCGAACCCGAGCGCGACGGGCACGTCGGTGTGGGCCTTGGTGCGCTCGATGACCGCGCCGAACTGGTCGGAGAGCGCCGCGCGCTCGCCGGTCGTGCCGACGACCGAGACGGTGTAGACGAAGCCGCGGGCGCGGGCGCCGATCGCGGCGAGCCGCTCGTCGGGCGTCGTGGGCGCGACCAGCGGGACGAGCGCGATGCCCGCGGCGTCGCACGCGCTCAGCAGCGCGCCCGACTCCTCCATCGGCAGGTCGGGGACGATCAGGCCGCTGGCGCCCGCCTCCGCCAGCGCCGCGGCGAAGCCCTCGGGGCCGCGGGCGAAGACGAGGTTGGCGTAGAGCATCACGACGATCGGCACGCGCTGCGACAGCGCGGCGCAGAGCTCCAGGACGCCCGCGACGGTGGCGCCGGCGCGCAGCGCCTCGGTCCCGGCCGCGTGGATGACGGGGCCGTCGGCCAGCGGGTCGGAGAACGGCACGCCGAGCTCGAGGACGTCGGCGCCGCCGTCGACGT
The DNA here is from genome assembly GCF_035318805.1 of Baekduia sp. Classification (GTDB taxonomy): domain Bacteria; phylum Actinomycetota; class Thermoleophilia; order Solirubrobacterales; family Solirubrobacteraceae; genus Baekduia. The sequence goes on along the minus strand of NZ_DATHDY010000080.1, from coordinate 48,929 downwards.
AGGCCTCGCCGATCCGCAGCGACTCCTCCATCGTCGGGAAGCCGCCCATGAGGTAGGGCATGAGCGCCGCGCGCCCCTTGGCGTTGGCGAAGGCGTCGGCGATGCGCTGGGGTCCGTCCATGATCGGCGGCGAAGCCTACGCGGTCGGGTCCGGAGCCCTAGGCCGGGCGCGCGAGGACCTGCGCGAGGTCCTTGTCGCCGCGCCCGCTGAGGCACAGGACGTCGAGCTCGGACTCGGAGGGCTCGTGCAGCGCGTAGTACAGCGCGTGGCTGGTCTCCAGCGCCGGGATGATGCCCTCCAGGCGCGTGACCTCCTTGAAGGCCTCGACCGCCTGGTCGTCGGTGACCGCGACGTACCTGGCGCGCCCGGTGTCGCGCAGATGCGCGTGCTCGGGGCCGACGCCGGGGTAGTCCAGGCCGGCCGAGATCGAGTGGGCCTCGAGCACCTGGCCCTCGTCGTCCTGGAGGATCGCGCTGAGCGATCCGTGCAGGATCCCGGGCCGGCCACCGGCGGTCAGCGGCGCTCCGTGGCGGCCGTCGAGCCCCTCGCCCCCGGCCTCGACGCCCACCAGCTCGACGCGCTCGTCGGGGATGAAGGCCGCGAAGATGCCCATGGCGTTGGAGCCGCCGCCGACGCACGCCAGCACGCGGTCGGGCAGCCGGCCCTCGACCTCCAGCAGCTGGGAGCGCGCCTCGTCGCCGATGATCCGCTGCAGCTCGCGCACCATCGCCGGGTAGGGCGCCGGCCCGGCGACCGTGCCGAGCACGTAGTGCGTGGTGTCGACGTTGGTGACCCAGTCGCGGATCGCCTCCGAGGTCGCCTCCTTGAGGGTGCGCGAGCCCGCCGCCACGGGGACCACGGACGCGCCGAGCAGCTGCATCCGCTCCACGTTGGGCTTCTGGCGCTCGATGTCGATCTCGCCCATGTAGACCACGCACTCGAGGTCGAGCAGCGCGCAGGCGGTCGCGGTCGCGGTGCCGTGCGAGCCGGCGCCAGTCTCGGCGACGACGCGCGGCTTGCCCATGCGCTTGGCGAGCAGCGCCTGGCCGAGCGCGTTGTTGATCTTGTGCGCGCCGGTGTGGTTGAGGTCCTCGCGCTTGAGGTAGATCGAGCGGCCGGCGACCTCGGAGAGGCGCGCCGCGAGGTACAGCGGCGACGGGCGACCGACGTAGGTGCGCTGCAGGTGCTCGAGCTCGGCGCGGAACGCGGGATCCGACCAGGCGTCGAGCCAGACGCGCTGCAGGTCGCCCAGCGCCGGCATCAGCGTCTCGGGGACGTACTGGCCGCCGTAGGGCCCGAAGCGGATCTCCAGGCCGGTGGTCACGTGCGGTTCCCTTCTCCATCGCGAAGCGACGTCGTCACCTGCGGTTCCCGTCTCGATCGCGAAGCGACGTGGTCATGTGCGGTTCCCTTCTCCATCGCGAAGCGACGTCGTCACCTGCGGTTCCCTTCTCGATCGCGAAGCGACGTGGTCATGCGGTCGGCGCCTCGCTGCGCGCCGGCGGCCGGACGGGGCTGCCGCGGCCGGCGGGCGGCGCGGGCGGCGCGGCGGCGGCCTCGGAGGGACGCCGGGCGGCGGGCGGCGGCTCCTCGCCCTCGGCGGCCGTCGAGCGCACGGCCGCGGCGAAGGCCGCGACCTTGTCAGGGTCCTTGACGCCCGGCGAGGCCTCGACGCCGCTGGCGACGTCGACCGCGAACGGATGGACCTTCTCGATGGCCTGCACCACGTTCTCGGGCGTGAGGCCGCCGCTGAGGATCAGCGGCACCTTCGAGTAGCGGCGGCTGACCATGTCCCAGTCGAACGTCTCCCCCGTGCCGCCGCGCAGGCCGTCGCGATGCGTGTCGAGGAGATGGAAGTCGGTGCGGAACGCCTGGATCGCCACGACGTCGGACGCCAGGCGCACCGACTGCGCCTTGACGACCTTGGCGCCGGTGCGACGCGCGACCTCGTTGGCGTAGGCCGGACCCTCGTCGCCGTGCAGCTGGATGAGGCTGAGGCCGATCGTGTCGGCCAGGCGCTCGACCTCGTCGAGCGACTGGTTGACGAACACGCCGGCGATCTCGACCTGGCGGCGCAGCTGCCGCGCGATGCGCGCGCCCTCGGCCGGGTCGGCGGCGCGCTGCGACTCGGGCCACAGGATCAGGCCGATCGCCCAGGCGTCGTTCTCGACGGCCAGCTCGGCGTCGGACAGGCTGGTGATGCCGCAGAACTTGATGCGGGGAACGCGATAGGCCACACGTCCATCTTAGGTTGAAGGAGTGCGCGACCGCGCGAGCGAGCCCCTGGGCGAGCCTCGCGCCCGGAACCTCGCCCTCTGGGCGAGCGTTCCGCGACTACCCGGTCTGCAGCGTCGCCGGGCGCTTGCCCAGCGTGACGGTCACCGTCTTGGTGGCCTTCTTGCGAATGATCTGCATCTTGACCTTGTCGCCCGGCTTGTGGCCCGCGACGAGCTGGGCGAGCTGGTCGCTGGACGTGATGTCCTTGCCGTCGACCTTGGTGATGATGTCGCCGCCGAGCACGACGGTGTCGCTGGAGCTCTGGCCCTGGAGCTGGGCCTGCAGGTTGCCGGCCTGGAGGCCCGCCTGCTCGGCCGGGCTGCCCTGCTCGACGCTTTGGACGAGCGCGCCGTGGTTCACCGGGAGGTCGAGCGCGTCGAGCTGGCCGTCGATGGTCAGCGACGTCACGCCGAGGTAGGCCCGCTGGACGGTCTTGCCGTTCTTGAGGCTGTCGAGGATCTGCTTGGCGGTGTCGATCGGCACCGCGAAGCCGATGCCGACGTTGCCCTGCGAGCCGTTGCCGCCGGTCTCGATCTGCGAGTTGATGCCGATGACGCGGCCGGCGGCGTCGATCAGCGGGCCACCCGAGTTGCCGGGGTTGATCGCGGCGTCGGTCTGGATGACGTCCTTGATCGCGAAGCCGTTGGGCGCCTGGATCTGGCGCTGCAGGGCGCTGACGACGCCAGTGGTCAGCGTGCGATCCAGGCCGAACGGGTTGCCGATGGCGATCGTCGGGTCGCCGACGTGCACGTCCCTGGACGACCCGAGCGGCAGCGCCTTGAGATCCAGGCCCTCGGGATCGACCTTCAGCAGCGCGAGATCGGTCGAGGGGTCCTTGCCGACGACCTTGGCGGTCACCGTCTTCTTGTCGGCGAACTGGACGGTGACCGAGCCGTCGGTCGCGCCGTCGATGACATGGTTGTTGGTGAGGATGTCGCCGCTGTTGTCGATGACGAAGCCCGAGCCGGTGGCCTCGCTCTTCTGCGTCCCGCCGAACGGATCGAACGGGTTGTCGGTCTGCTGCGTGATCTCCGAGCGGACGAACACGACGCCCGGCGCGTAGCGCTGGTAGATGTCGGCGGCGGTCAGGCCCTCGTCGACGTTGGAGCGGCTGGTGGCGTTGGCGCCGGCCGACGCGATGGCCGGCTGGCGGATCACCGTCGTCGTGTGCTTGTCGCCGCCGGCGACGAAGGTCGTCACCCCGGCGGCGACCCCTCCGCCCAGCAGGGCGGCGACGACGAGCGGCACGACGATGGACTTCGAGTTGGGGGCGGGCGGCTGGCTCATACGGGGCTCAGGCTCCTCAGCATCGCTGAAGCAATGCTGAAGTGGTTCTAAATCTTGCTAAAGCCGCCGGGCGACGCTGGACGGACGGCGCATCAGAGCGCGTCTTCGGCGGCGTGTCCGCCGTGCCCGGCGAGATCGCGCAGAGCGGTCTCGGGCTCGGGCGCGCGCATCAGCGTCTCGCCGATGAGGACGGCGTCGACGCCGACCCGCTCGAGCTCCTCGATCTGCGCGCGCGTGTGGAAGCCCGACTCCGACACCACGGTCTTGCCGGCCGGCACGTCGCTCAGCAACTCGTAGGTGCGCTCGACGTCCACGGAGAAGTCGGTGAGATTGCGGTTGTTGATGCCGATGACGTCCGCATCGACGATCTCGAGCGCCGCGCTCAGCTCGGCCTCGTCGTGGACCTCCACGAGCACGTCGAGGTCCAGCGCCAGCGCCTCGTGGTGCAGCGCGGCCAGGTCGTCGGGCTCCAGCGCCGCGACGATCAGCAGGATCGCGTCCGCGCCGGCCACCGCCGACTCGTAGACCTGGTAGGCGTCGACCATGAAGTCCTTGCGCAGGATCGGCAGCGCGGTCGCCCCGCGCGCCTCCTCCAGGTCGGCGAGCGTGCCGCCGAAGTGCGGGCCCTCGGTCAGCACCGACAGCGCGGCGGCGCCGCCGCGCTCGTAGGCCTGGGCGATCTCGGTGACCGTCGCGCCCGCGCGGATCTCGCCCGCAGACGGCGAGCGCCGCTTGTGCTCGGCGATGATCGACACGCCGGGGCGCACGAGCGCCTCGGAGAACGGCCGCCCCTCCCGGTGTGGCTGCAGCCGCGCCTCGAGCTGCGCCAGCGGGATCTCCCGCCGGCGGCGGCGGACCTCGTCACGTGTGACGTCGACGATGCGTTCCAGGACGTTGGTCATGCTGCCTTCGGTGCCAGTTCCCCGCTGATGCGGACGTACTCCTCGAGCGTGCGGGCCGCTGCGCCCGAGGCGATGGTCTCCCGTGCCAGCTCCACGCCGGCCCGCAGATCGTCCACGGCACCCGCAGCGTAGATGGCCGCGCCCGCGTTGAGCAGCACGAGGTCCGCGTCGGGGCCTGCCCGTCCTTCGAAGATCGCCACCGTGGTCGCCGCGTTGGCGGCCGGGTCGCCGCCGCCGATCGCGTCCGGGGACGCCTCGGGCAGCCCCACGTCGGCCACCGCGACGTCGTAGCGGGTCAGCTCCTCGCCGTTGACCTCCACGACGTGCGTCGGTGCGGACGTGCTCATCTCGTCCAGGCCATCTGCTGAGGACACTACCAGCGCCCGGTCGCAGCCCAGGCGGGCCAGGGCGCCGGCGAGCGCGTCGAGGTAGGTGACGTCCGAGACGCCGATGAGCTGCCGGCGCGCCCCGGCCGGGTTGGTCAGCGGGCCGAGGAAGTTGAAGATCGTGCGCACGGCCAGCTCCTTGCGCACCGGGATGACCCAGCGCGTGGCCGCGTGATGGGCGGGCGCGAACATGAAGCCGAAGCCGATCTCGTCGATGCAGCGGCCGACCGCGGCGGGCGCCAGGTCGATGCGCGCGCCGAGCGCCTCGAGCACGTCGGCCGAGCCCGACAGGCCGGTCGCCGAGCGGTTGCCGTGCTTGGCGACGGCGCAGCCCGCTCCCGCGGCGACCAGCGCAGCGGTCGTCGAGACGTTGAACGTCCGCCGTCCGCCGCCCGTGCCCGCCGTGTCCAGGAGGTCGTGGCGGCGCGCCGGCACGCTGACGGCGAGCGAGCGCATGGTGGCGGCGAGCCCGGCGATCTCGTCGACGCTCTCCCCCTTCGTGCGCAAGGCGATGAGGAAGCCGGCGATCTCGGGCTCGCTCGCGTTGCCGGCCATGATCTCGGCGAGCACGTCCCCGGCCTGCTGCTGGCTGAGGTCGCGGCGGGAGGCCAGCGCGTCGATCGCTGCCGTGAGGACGTCGTTGGACATGGAAAGTGCGGAAGCCTAGAGGCTGCCGAGGCGTCAGGTCCCCACGGCGACGACTGCGCGCGGACCACCGCGCGTGCCGTCGGGGCGCCGGAGCACCAGCACGGGCGTCCCGCCCGCCCCCGCGGGCCCGACCGTCACGGTCGCCCGACCGCCCTGCTCGAGACCCAGTCCGGTGAAGCGGGCGTCGTAGGCGGAGGGGCCCTCGCCGGTGCGCAGGTAGAGCTCGGCGTCGGTCCCCGCGGTTCCGGCCACGCCCAGCACCTCACCTGATCTCAGCGAGGCGCCGAGGAGCTGCGCCACCCCCGGCGTGCTCGATCCGGCCAACTCGTCGGTCGGGTCGCCCAGCGCCGACGTGAGGCCGCGCAGCCCACGCTCCAGACGCAGCCTGGTCAGGCCGTCATCGCCGGTGTCGATGACGTCGCCGTCGCACGCGGCCGCGGTGACGTTGACGCCGAACCACTGCGCGCAGGCGCCTTCGAACCCGCCGGTGGATCCGGCGGCGCAGCTGGCTCGGCTGCACGACACGTCCTGTACCCACCGCGGGTTGCGGAAGCGGCTCTGCGCGCCGGGGCTCTGGACGTGGCGGCCCGGATCCCACACGCCCGGCCACCAGGCCCACCGTCCGACGGTGTCGACGCTCCCGGGCCGGCCGTTGCCGCCCCACCGCAGCCGGCCGTCGTGGTCGCGCTCCGGCCTCATCGACGACTGCTGCAGGCACGTCGGGATCAGGAGGTCGGGGTTGCCGCCGCGCCGGTTGCAGGACGTCGGATAGGTGGCATGGGTCCCGTCGGCCACGAAGACGTTGACGTGCCGGCCGTGGCGGCTGGACTCCGTCCCGCAGTTGCCGCGCAGCTCCACGCCGTCGCAGGTCAGCGTCGCTCGTAGGTAGCGCTGCACGCCCGTGTGCTGGGCGAAGGCGACCCAGTCGAAGGTCGTCAGGTCCTTGCGGTCGACGGCGACCGTGACGCCCTCCCAATCGGACTGGTGGTCCCAGGTCCCCGCGTCGGCGTCGTTGAAGCGGAAGTACCACCAGTAGTCGAGGTAGATGTCGTCCGGGTCCTGGCTGACGTGGACGTAGATCCGCTGCGGCGCGCACTCGGTCTCGCCGCAGCTGCGATCGGCGCTCGTGAAGCGGGCTCGGTCCAGGTCGCGCCGGCCGTCGATCTGCAGGAACCGCGACTGCTCGCCGGAAACGAGCTTGAGCCGGCTCAGCCAGGGGGCGTCCAGGACGTGCGGGCAGCCGGTGTCGTGTCCGGGCCGGCACGCGCGGTGCCAGCCCTCCTCGAGCATGCGCTCCACGTCGAGCGGCCGCCAGCGCTCGTGCGTGTCCAAGAGGAGCACGGGCTGGAAGCGGCGCGCGAGCTGGTCGACCACGCGGGCGCTCGGGGCGCCGCCGGTGCCCGAGCCGGTGCCGGCGTCGAGCGTCCGCTTCACGGCGCGCGCGAGCTGGCGGTAGCCGGCGGCCGTCGGATGGAACGCGGTCGTCGGGTTGCGGAACACCGTCTGCCAGGACTCGTTGTCGTCGAGGCCCGTGGGGACGTTGATCCAGTGGTCGCGCGTCGTGACCTCGTGGCCGTCGAAGGTCTCGCCCACGTCGGTGTAGATCGCACCCATGGTCGTGGCGACCCGCTGGATGGCGGCGTTGAGGCGCTGGGTCTTCTGGTTGAGGTAGACCATCTCGTCGGGCGTGATGCCCAGGGCGCTCGTGCCGACCGGGCGCGTCGGCCTGGCCGGGAACAGCCGCGGATAGCCGGTGACGACCAGCGCGGCCTGCGGGGCGGCCGCGTGGATGGCTTGGTAGACGGCCGGCAGCCGCGCCTCGACGTCGCCGATGTCCTGGTCGAGCTGATCGACGCCGCCGATCCGGTAGCTGCTTTGGCACGCCGTGACGATCCCGCACCGGATGAGCACGTCCTTGAACCCGGCGTCGTTGCCGCCCACGGTCAGCGTGACCACGCCGGGCGGGTCGTCGACGAGGTGCGAGATCTGGCTGCGCCGGCCGCGGGCCAGGTCGTCCTGGAGGACGTCGGCGATCACGGCGCCGCTGCACGCGACGTGGCGGTGATCCCACTGCCGGAAGTCGGCCAGCACGATGCCCCATGCGTCGTCGCTGAGGTCGCAGCCCTTGCTCGCGGGATCGTAGGGCGGCGCGCCTTCGCCTGCCGAGAACGAGTCCCCGAGCGCGGTGAGCGGTCCGTGCAGCTCGGCGGCGCGCGCGGCGGCGGGCGTCAGCGCCAGGCAGGCCGCCGCGAGGGCAAGTCCGGTGAGCCTGCGCGTTCGCTGTGCGGTGGTGACCATGGGCGGGCGATGACCGTACCCGTGATGGCCTCGCGCCGATAGGCCGCGCCGCGCTCAGGCGTCGGACAGGAAGTTGCGCAGCATGTCCTTGCCCCGTTCGGTCAGGACCGACTCAGGGTGGAACTGCACGCCCTCGGCCGGCAGCTCGCGATGGCGGATGCCCATCAGGACGCCGCCGCCGCGGGCGGTGACCGTGAACTCCTCGGGCAGGTCCTCCTCGGCGACGACGAGCGAGTGGTAGCGGCCCACGGTCAGCGCGCCGCGCAGGCCGCGGTACACGCCGAGGCCGTCGTGCTCGATCGCCGTCGTCTTGCCGTGGATCGGCTCGTGCCGGACGACGGTGCCGCCGAACGCCTGGGCCAGCGACTGGTGGCCGAGGCAGACGCCGAGCGCCGGGATACCGGCCTCGGGAAAGCGGCGCATCACGTCGACCGACACGCCCGCCTCGCTCGGCGTGCCCGGTCCGGGCGAGACCACGACGCGGTCGGGATCGCGCTCCAGCAGCTCGTCGATCGTGGCGACGTCGTTGCGCACGACGTCCACGTTCGCCCCCAGCTCGCCCAGGTACTGAAACAGGTTGTAGGTGAACGAGTCGTAGTTGTCGATGATCAGGACGTTCATGGCGTCAGGCCCAGTCCGGCTGGCGGGCGGCCAGCTCGATCGCGCCCTTGACGGCCTTGGCCTTGTTGACCGACTCCTCGAACTCATACTCCGGCTTGGCGTCGGCGACGGTGCCGCCGCCGGCCTGGATGTGCGCGGTGCCGTCCTTGATGACGACGGTCCGGATGTGGATGCAGGTGTCGAGGTCGCCGGAGTAGCTGAGGTAGCCGATCGCCCCGCCGTAGCCGCCGCGCTTGACCGGCTCGAGCTCGTCGATGATCTCCATCGCCCTGACCTTCGGCGCGCCGCTCAGCGTGCCGGCCGGCAGCATGGAGCGCAGCGCGTCCATCGGGCCGATGCCCTCGCGCAGCGTGCCCGACACCGACGAGACGATGTGCATGACGTGCGAGTACTGCTCGATCGCCATGAACGTGTCGACGTTGACGCTGCCGTACTCGCAGACGCGCCCGAGGTCGTTGCGCCCGAGGTCCACGAGCATCACGTGCTCGGCGCGCTCCTTCTCGTCGCCGAGCAGCTCGGCCGGGTCGGCGTCGATCGGCCGCGTGCCGGCGATCGGCCGCGTCGAGGCGCGGCGGGGGGGCGGGCCACTCACCGTCAGCAGCGGCTCGGGCGAGGCGCCGGCGACCTGGAAGTCGAGGAAGTCCAGGAAGTACATGTACGGCGACGGGTTGACCACGCGCAGCCCGCGGTAGACCGAGAACGGGTCGACGCCCTCCAGCGGCGCGCTCCAACGCTGCGATGGGACGACCTGGAACGCGTCGCCCGCGTGCACGTACTCGACGATGCGCGAGACCATGCCCTCGAACTGCTCGCGGGGCATGTTGGACTCAAACGACGGCACGGGCCGGGGCGGGCGGTCGGCCTCGGGCTTGGGGACCGGACCGTCGAGCAGCCGCCGCGCCTTGGCGATGGTGGCGACCGCGTCGGCGTAGGAGGCGTCGAGGTCGTCGGCGGTGACGTTGACCATGATCGTCACCGTGTGCTTGAGGTGGTCGAAGATCACCAGCACGTCGGAGAGCATCAGCGCCATGTCGGGCAGGCCCAGCACGTCGGGGTTGGGCTCGCCCAGCGTGGTCTCCACCGTGCGCACGAGGTCGTAGCCGAAGAACCCGACCGCGCCGCCGGAGAACGGCGGGGCGTCCGGGAACGTCGCCTGCCGCAGCGCGGCGGCCTTCTCGGCGATGGCGTACGGGTCGCCGTCGTCGCCCAGCGACCAGCGCACGACCTCGCGCGGGCGCACGCCGATGAACGAGTAGCGGCCGACGCGCTGGCCCTGCTCGGCGGACTCCAGCAGGAAGCCCGGGGATTCGGCCCCACCCACCCGGCCGCCGCGCAGCTTCAGGAACGCCGAGACCGGCGTCTCGCAGTCGTCGATGAACGTGTGGCGCAGCGGGATCAGGTCGTGGTCGCGCGCCAGCTCGCGGATCTCGTCGAGCGACGGCTCGACGCTGAGCGAGTCGGCGGCCTCAGCGGCGACGCTCACGGAGCACCCCCGTCGCGTCGGCCAGCGAGCGGTCGCGCGAGCGCAGCAGGACGAGCAGGTGGTAGAGGACGTCGGCGGCCTCGCTGTCCACGCGGTCGTCGGTCTCCTCGCGCGCCGCGCGGGCGACCTCCTCGGCCTCCTCCTGCACCTTCTCGCCGATGTGGCCCGGGTCGTCGAGCAGCGCGACGGTGTAGGAGCCCTCGGGGCGCTGCGCCTGGCGGGCATGCAGCGTGCGCTCCAGCGCGGGCAGCACCTCATGCGGCGCGGGTGGCTCGAGGTCGCCGGTGAAGAAGCAGGTGCGCGCGCCCGTGTGGCACGCGGGGCCGGCCGGCTCGACGAGCGCCAGCAGCGAGTCGCCGTCGCAGTCGACGCGCAGGGCCTTGACCGCCTGCGTGTTGCCGGAGGTCGCGCCCTTGTGCCACAGCTCGTTGCGCGAGCGCGACCAGAGGTGGAGCTCGCCGGTCTCGCGCGTGCGCGCGACGGCTTCGGCGTTGGCGTAGGCCAGCGTCAGGACCTCGCCCGTGTTCCAGTCCTGGATGACGACGGGCACGAGCCCCTGGGCGTCGTAGTTGATCTCCACCGGGCGGAGTCTACGAAGCGCTGGTGCTGCCGGCCCGCGCCAGCAGCGGCTCGATCTCCTCCGCGGGCACCGGACGGCCCAGCAGGTACCCCTGCGCCAGCGGGCAGCCCGCGTCCACGAGGAAGCGCCGCTGCTCCTCGTTCTCGACGCCCTCGGCCACCGCCTCCATGCCCAGCGCGGCCGCCAGCTCGATGATCGCGGTGACGATCGCCGTCGCCTCGGGGTCGCCGGGGACGGCCTCCAGGAAGGTCTTGTCGATCTTGAGGACGTGCACGGGCATCGTGCGCAGCCGCGACAGCGACGAGTAGCCGGCGCCGAAGTCGTCGACGGCGATCTCGACGCCCGAGCCCGCCAGCTCGGTCAGGACGGGGTCGGTGCGCAGCGGGTCGGCCATCGCGGCGGACTCGGTGATCTCGACCGTGAGACGCTCGGCCACGCCCTCCTGGGCGATGAGCGCGAGCAGGCGCTGGCCGAAGTCGGGACGGCGCAGCTGGCGCGGCGAGACGTTGACCGTCGTGCGCGGCGGCGCGTAGCCGGCCCGCTCCCAGGCGAGCACCTGATCGCGCACCGTGGCGACGACCCAGTCGCCGACGCGATCGATGAAGCCCGTCTCCTCGGCGAACCCGATGAAGTCGTCTGGCATCACCAGGCCGCGGAACGGGTCCTGCCAGCGGATGAGCGCCTCGAGCTTGCGCAGCGCGCCGTCGCGCGGGTCGACGATCGGCTGCCAGTGCAGGACGAACTCGTCGCGGTCCAGCGCCTTGCGCAGGCGGCTGGTCATCGACAGGCGCTCCAGCGGCTCGTGCGGGTCGCCGGTGTAGACCGTCACGCCGTTGCGCCCCGCGGCCTTGGCGGAGTACATGGCGGCGTCGGCGTGGCGCAGCAGCTCGTCGGCGTCGGCGGCGTCGCGCGGGTAGAGCGAGATGCCGATCGACGCGCCGATGTGGAACTCCGCGCCGGAGATCGAGAACGGGTCGGCCAGCGCGCGCAGCAGGTCCTCGGCCACGCCGCGGGCGCCCTTGTCGGCCCCGTCGCGGTCCAGGTCGGCGAGCAGCAGGAGGAACTCGTCGCCGCCCTGGCGGGCGAGCAGGTCCATGCCGCGGCGCCGCTCGCTCAGGCGCATGGTGACGTGGCAGAGCAGCTCGTCGCCGGCGGGATGGCCGAGCGAGTCGTTGACGAGCTTGAAGCCGTCGAGGTCCAGGTAGAGCAGCCCGACCCCCTGGCCCTGCCGGCGCGCGCGGGCCAGCGCCAGCTCGAGGTGCTCCTGCAGCAGCGCGCGGTTGGGCAGCCCGGTGAGGGGATCGTGGTAGGCGAGGTAGGCGATCTGCTCCTCGGCCGCGCGGCGCTCGGTGAGGTCGACGCCCGAGCTCATCATCGCCGTGAACGCGCCGTCGGCGTCGCGCACCGCGGTGTCGCGCCAGGCGATCACCCGCTCCTGGCCGTCGCGCGTGAGCACACGGCTCTCGTGCACCGCGTCGTCGCGGTCGGCCTGCAGCTGCTCGAGGTAGGCGGCCCGGCCGGCCTCGCGGGCGTCCTCGGGGACGGCGACGTCGTACCAGTCCCGGCCGACCAGCTCGCCCTCGGCGTAGCCCAGCAGCTCGGCGCCGGCGCGGTTGAGCAGCGTGATCTTGGCGTCGGGGTCCAGCACCACGATGATCGCGCCGGCGATGTCGAGGTAGCGCTGCGCGCGGTGACGCTCGTCCTGCAGCGCGGTCTCGGTCTGGCGGACGGGCGTGACGTCCACCAGGACGCCCTGGCTGAAGAGCGGCTTGCCGTCGGCGCCGCGGATCACCGCCTCCTTGTCGCGCACCCACAGCTCGCGGCCGTCGCGCGTGCGCATGCGGAACTCGGTGTCGATGCGCTCGCCCGACGCGAAGGAGGCGACCTCGATCGCCCGCACGCGCCCGAGGTCGTCCGGGTGGACGCAGCGGTACCAGAGATCCTGGTCGGCCAGGAACGCGTCGGGCGGCCAGCCGAGCAGCGTCTCGATCTGCGGGCTGACGTAGGTCAGCGTCGCGTGCTCGTCCCAGGCGGCGACGTAGGTGACGGCCGGGACGTGCTCGACCAGGCCGCGATAGCGCGCCTCGGCGAGCGCCAGGCGGTCGAGCGCCTCGGCGCGCTCGGTCACGTCGTCGACGACCGCGATCCACTCGGTCAGCCGGCCGCCGGCGTCGCGGACCGGCGTGATGCGCATCTCGGCGCGGAAGGCGCTGCCGTCGCGGCGGCGGAGCGTGATCGTGGCCTCGTGCGCGACGCCGTCGTTGAGCGCGAAGGCCAGCGCCCGGCGGTCCTCGATCTCGGCGGCCTCGCCGACCAGCAGGTCGGGGTTGCGGCCGACGAGCTCGTCGCGCGCGCGGCCGAACAGCTGCTCGAACGCGCGGTTGACGTACAGGATGGGCCGGCCGGGGACGGCGTCGCAGACCAGGATGCCGCTGGTGGCCACCTCCAGCGCGCGGGCCAGCGACGGCTCGCGCCCGGGCTCACCGGCGGCGGAGGGAGTGGTCGGATGATCGGCCATCGGGTGCGCGCGGGTCCTGCTTGGGCGCACCGTCGCGGTCGGCGAACGACGGGTGCGCCTGTCGGAGATACCAGCCGAACGCCCGATCCACCAGGAACTGGACGTTCATCGACCACAACAAGAGTGCCAGCAGGCGCGGCGGCAGCGCGGGGATCAGGCGCTGCAGGCGGGCCGCGCGCCGGAATGCCGGCCGGTGGGCCTCGTGGAAGGCGGCATAGCCCGCCAGCGCCGCGTCGCGCGTCTGGCGGCCGTCGACCACCGCGGCCAGCTCGCGCCCGCAGGCGATCCCGAAGTAGAACGCGGTGCGGATGCCCTCGCCCGAGAGCGGGAAGCAGTGCCCGGCGCTGTCGCCGACGAAGAACGCGCCGCCGCCGGTTGCCGCGCGCAGGCGGTGCGGGAACCAGTTGCCCTGATAGCGAACGGCCTCGACGTCGAGGCGGCCGGCCAGCGAGCGCGTCGGCTCCTTGACGTGGTCGTGCGGGTCGTAGGACAGGGCACCGACGCGCCGCTCGCCGGCGGCCGGGACGCTCCACCCGTAGCCGCGGCGCACGAGGTCGCGCTCGAGGTAGACGTCGAGGTCGGTGCCGCCCGCGTCGTGCGGGTGCACCTCCAGGCCGCGGCTCAGCGGCGCCTCGGGCGGCTGCAGCGGCGGATCGCCGAGCACACGCTTCCAGCCGCAGGCGTCGACGACCAGCGGCGCGGTGAGGTCCCCGCGGTCGGTGTGGACGGTGTCGCCGGTGCGGCCGGAGACGACGGCGGTGGCGAAGCGCGCGGTGCCGCACTGCGCCCACAGCAGCGCGCACAGCTCGCGGTAGTCGAAGCTCGACCACGTCCAGGGCAGGCGGTACCGCGCCCGGCCGTGCGGCGTGGTGAACGACATGCCGGGCAGCTCCTGACGCCGCGAATCCTGCACGCCCATCGCGGCCAGCCACGGCGTCGGGATCGCGCAGGCCGACGTGGCGCGCTCGCCGAGCTCGTAGCGGTCGAGCACGAGGACGTCGGCGTCGACGCCGGACCGCGCCAGCTCGCGCGCGACCGCCAGCCCGGCGAAGCTCGCGCCGCAGACGATCACGTCGGCACGCTCGCCGTCCAGCGAGGTGCGCTGCGCCCCGCGGGCCGTGGCGCGGACCGTCACGCGGTGACCATGTCGCGCCGCTCGATCCGTCCCAGATAGGCGCGGTAGACGGCGCAGGCCATGGCGATCCCCGGCCGGGCGCGTGGGGTGCACGAGCGCAGCACGGCGCGGGCGGAGCCGAAGAGCTCGCGGGCGCGGTGGACCTCCTCGGCCGGCACGCGCGCCGGGCCGCCGGCGGCCAGGGCGTCCTCGTCCAGGCCGGGGAGGTAGACCCGGTCCATCGCGTAGTCCTCGCGCACGTCGCGCAGGAAGTTCGTCAGCTGGAAGGCCAGGCCGAGGCGCGCGACGGCCTCCGCGCGCTCGTCGCGCACGCCGATCAGCGGCGCCATCACGCGGCCGACGGCGGCGGCGCTGCCGGCCATGTAGCGATCGAGCTCCTCGCGGCTGCGCAGCCGCACGCGGCCGTCGCAGTCGACGCGCATCGAGTCCATGTAGACGGTCAGCTGGCCGAGGGGCAGGTCGTGGCGGGTGCCGGAGTCGACCAGCGCGGCGATGACCGGATGGTCCGAGCGCCCGCGCGCGACGCCGTCGGTCAGCGCGCGCTGCCAGGCGTCGAGCGCCGCGCGGCGGCCCTGGGCCGTCGGCGGCCGGTGCGGCCCGTCGACCAACTCGTCTGCGCCGCGCAGGAAGCCGTACAGCGCGTGGACGGCCGGGCGCACGTCGCGACCGAGCGCCCGGGTGGCCCAGTGGAACGTCGGATCGTGGAGGCGCTGGAGCGCCGCGCACCGCAGATATGCCGCTTCGATGTCCGTACCTGGCATGTTCCTCGCTTCGACGGGCTACGTACACCACGAACTGATGGATGACGGCACATTGGAGGACGAGGCGTCCTGAGACGCATTGTGGACACCGCGCTCGTGATCGTCACGGGCAAGGGCGGCACCGGCCGCACGACGGTCGCCGCCGCCCTCGGGCTGGCGGCCGCCGCCGAGGGTCGCCGGACGATCGTCTGCGAGGTCGCCGGGCAGGCGCGCGTGCCCGCCCTGCTCGGGGCGCGGAGATCGGCCCGGTCCGTCGCGCCCGGCGTCGAGACGCCGGTCGCCGACGGGCTCTGGGCCACGACCATCGAGCCGCACACGGCGCTGGAGGAGTGGCTGGCGCACCAGCTCCCGCGGCGGCTCATCGGGCCGCTGGCGCGGTCCGGCGCGTTCGGCGGGTTCGTCGCCGCCGCGCCCGGCGCCCGCGAGCTGGTCACGATCGCCAAGGCCTGGGAGCTGGGCGAGCAGCGCCGCTGGCGCCACGGCGCCGCGCCGTACGACACCGTGATCCTCGACGCGCCCGCCTCCGGCCACGGCCTCGGGCTGATGCGCACGCCGCGCACGTTCGCCGACATCGCGCGCATCGGGCCGATCGCGGGAACCGCGCGCGCGGTCGACGCCGCGCTGACCAACCCGGCGCGCAGCGCGGTCGTCGCCGTGGCCCTGCCCGGCGAGCTGGTGGTGAGCGAGACGCTGGAGCTCGAGCGCTGGATCGCCGAACGGGTGGGCCGCGGGCTGAACGCGATCGTCGTCAACAGCGTGTGGCCGCGGCGGATCAGCGGGGCCGATGCAACACGGGTCGCTGAGGCCGACGGAGCGCTCAGCGCCGCCCTCCGGCGTGCGGCGCGCGCCGGCAGCGAGCGGGTCCGCACGCAGCAGGCGCAGCTGGCCCGGCTGCGCCGCGACGCGCACGCGCGCGTCCACACGCTGCCGTTCGTGTTCACCGGCATGCTGGAGAGTGAGCAGATGCACCGCTTTTCCGCAAGGCTTGCGGAGGTCTGATCGGACAGACGTCCGTTCGGGGAGGAACGGCCCTCCAGCCGGCGTCGGCCGGGTCGACACTAGGAGGGAAGACAACAGGCGAATACGACCCACGGACGGGTCGGCCCTGGACTGAGCGTCGCTTCTGGAGGGAGCGCGGCGCCTGTCGCATCGGGACCGCCAAGGATCGCGAGTCGACCTTTCGCCACCTATACGCCTCCCACCGGAGGGGACATCCACGGATGCGGCCCCCGAGCGACGACGGTTGCTCGGGGGCCGTTTTCGTTTCTCCAATCACTTGGCGAGCGAGGCGTGTAGCGTCGGGGTTCGTGTCCGACCCCTCCCCCGCCATCCGCCTTCGCGGCGTGGTGAAGCGCTACGGCGCCGTCACCGCCGTCGACGGCCTCGACCTCACCGTGCCCGAGGGCACCTGCGTCGGCCTGCTCGGGCCCAACGGCGCCGGCAAGTCCACCACCATCAAGATGCTGACCGCCCAGGCGATCGCCGACGAGGGCGAGATCGAGGTGCTCGGGCACACGCTGCCCGCGGACTCCAAGCCCGCGCGAGCGCAAATGGGCGTCGTCCCGCAGCTCGACAACCTCGACGTGACGCTCACCGTCGAGCAGAACCTCCTCGTCTTCTCGCACCTGTACCGGATCCCGCGCAGCGAGCGCAAGGCGGCGATCGACCGCGCGCTGGACATCGCGAACCTGCGCGAGCGCCGCGGCGCGCGGGTCGACGAGCTGTCGGGCGGCATGCGCCGCAGACTGCTGATCGCGCGGGCGCTCGTGCACCAGCCGCGGCTCGTGCTGCTCGACGAGCCCACGGTCGGCCTGGACCCGCAGGTGCGCCAGGAGCTGTGGGCGCTGATCGACCGGCTGCGCACCGAGGGCGCGTCGATCCTGATGTCCACGCACTACATCGAGGAGGCGCAGCGGCTGGCCGACACCGTCGTGGTGGTCTCCAAGGGCCAGGCCGTGGCGGTCGGGCGCCCGAGCGACCTCGTCGCCGAGCACGCCGGCGCCGAGGCGCTGGAGGTCTACGGGCCGCCGGCGCGCCTGCGCGAGGTCGAGGAGGTCGCCCAGATGCGCGGCTGGCCGACGCGCCGCACGGGCACCTCGGTGACGATCCTGCGCGCCGAGGACCTCGACGGCGAGGCGCCCGAGGGCGAGCGCCGCGTGGCCAACCTGGAAGACGTGTTCGTGCTGTTGACCGGCGAGGAGATCGCCTGATGTCCGCCGTCCCCACCACCCGCCCGACGCGTCCCGGCCGGCCCGGGCGCCTGGACCGCGCCGCCCTGACCGGCGTGCTGGTGCGCGAGATCGTCAACTTCGGGTCCTACTGGCGCGCGTCGGCGTTCTCGTCGACCGTCGAGCCGACGATCTACCTCATCGCGTTCGGCTTCGGCTTCGGCTCCCTGGTTTCGAAGGTCAACGGCCTGGACTACGTGCAGTTCGTGGGCACCGGCACCGTGGCCACCGCCGTGCTGTTCTCGTCGGTCTTCCCGGCGATGTTCGGCACGTTCGTCAAGTACACCTACCAGAAGACCTACGACGCGATCCTCGCCGCGCCGGTCGACACCGAGGAGCTCGTGACCGCCGAGGCGCTGTGGATCTCCGCGCGCGCCGGCGTCTTCGGGTGCGTGCCGATGTTGGTGGCCATCGTCTTCGGGCTCGACCCGTCCTGGGGCATGCTGCTCGTGCCGTTCATCGCGTTCGTCGCGGGCTTCGGCTGGGCGTCGTTCGGGATCCTCATCTCCGCGGTGATGAAGTCCATCGACAACTTCAGCTACGTGACCTCGACGGTCATCACGCCGCTGTTCCTGGTCGCCGGCACGTTCTTCCCGATCTCGGGGCTGCCGGAGTGGGCGCGGATCCTGGCCAACGTCAACCCGCTCTATCACTGCGTGCAGCTGGTGCGCGACGCCGTCTTCGGCCTCAGCGCCATCGACCTCTGGCACCTCGGGTTCATGGTCGTCTTCGGCCTGGTCGCGTGGCGCCTGGCGATCAACCGCATGGAGAAGCGGCTGATCACCTAGGGGTAGCGCGGGGCGCTGAAGGCCAGCGCCGCCTGCGCGAGCTCCGGCCAGTCGGCGGGCTCCAGGCTCGTCTGCAGCCAGTCCTTCATCGAACGGCCCTTGCCGGACGGATCGAACCGCTCCCCGTGGCCGGAGAGGACGCGGTCGTCGCACTCCTCGGCGCCGACGCGCGCCACCAGCGTGCCGTCGAAGACGGCGAGGAAGATCTTGCCCTCGACCTTCGCCGCCGGAGCGCCGAACCACACCGCCCGCTCGACCCCGGCGTGGACGGCGAGCTCGTCGAGGACGACGCCGAACGCCGCGAGGGTCTCGGGGGCCTGTTCGCGGCGGGCCATGCGGGGACCGTAGCGCCCCCCACACGCGCGGCGTCGAGGGACGAATGAATCTCGCTCTACGAGATTCATTCGTCCCTCGATAACCCCGGCGCCGGTGGCGTTCCGCTCGGTACGCTGGTCGTGAGTGCGGAGCGCGATCTGTCGGCACCGACGAGCGCGCATCCGACGACCTGGGCGCCCGGTGTCGTCCGCCGGCGCCACCGCGTCGAGGGACGAATGAATCTCGCTCTACGAGATTCATTCGTCCCTCGACGACTCCGGCGCCCGAATCGCGACCCGCGCCCGGACCGCCATCGCGCGGGCGCCCCACGCGTCGAGGGACGACTCAACCACGTATAGCGTGGTTCAGTCGTCCCTCGACGACCCCGGCGCCCGCGGAGGACCGACGGCAACGGCGCCCTCGAACAACCTCCCCGTCATCGCCCCCGAACCACGCCCCGCACCGCAACCGACGCCCGAACGGAACGCCCCCACGCGCCGCCCCGCTAGTTGTCGAACCCCAGCCGATCCAGCAAACCCTCGTCGCCTCTCCATCCGCGCCTGACCCGGACGATGAGGTCGAGGTGCACCTTGGTGCCGAGCTCGCGTTCGAGCTCCTTGCGCGCGCCGGTGCCGATCGCGCGGATCATCTTGCCGCCGGCGCCGACGAGGATGCCCTTCTGCGACTCGGTCTCCACCCAGGCGCGGGCGTGGACGACCGTCAGGTCCTCGCGGTCGTCCTCGACCTCCTCGACGACCACCTCCACCGCGTGCGGCACCTCCTGGAAGGTGCGGCGGAGGATCTGCTCGCGCACCAGCTCGGCGAGGTGGACGTAGGGCGACAGGTCGCTGGACTCGCTCGCGTCGAACAGGAACGGCGAGTCCGGCATGAGGCTGAAGAGGTGGTCGGCCAGCGCCTCGACGCCGGTGCCCTTGCGTGCGGAGATCGGGAAGATCTCGTCGGCGACGCCGAGCTCTCCGGCGGCCTCCAGCGCGGCCACGATGTGCGCGCGGTCCAGCCGGTCGACCTTGTTGACCGCGATGACGACCGGGCACGGAGCGTTCTTCAGCGCGTTGGCGATCCAGCGGTCGCCCGGGCCGACGCCCTGCTCGGCGTTGAGCACCATCAGCGCGACGTCGGTCTCGGCCAGCTCGCGCTCCACGCGGCGCTGCATGCGCTCGGTCAGGCTGTCCAGCGGCTTCTGCACGCCGGGCAGGTCGGTCAGCACGAGCTGGGCGTCGGGCCGCGACACGACGCCGCGGATCGCGCGGCGCGTCGTCTGCGGCTTGTCGGAGACGATCGCGACCTTGGAGCCGACGATCGCGTTGACGAGCGTCGACTTGCCCACGTTCGGCCGACCGGCGAGGGCGATCAGTCCTGCCCGCGTGGTCACCATGTGAGGATCTCCGCCTGAACGGTCAGCATCTCACCCTCGTCGGTCTCGTGGTCCATGCCGACGAGGTGCAGCGCGCCGTGCACGATCGCCTCGCGGATGTTCTCGGTGTGCGGCGGGCAGATCACGACGTCGCCCAGCTCGCGGAGGCCGGGCGGGCCCGGGAGGTCCTCCGCCTCGTCGATCGGGAACGACAGCACGTCGGTCGGCCCCTCCTTGCCACGGTGCTCAGCGTTCAGCTCGGCGATCCGCTCGGCGTCGACGAACGCGATCGCCACGTGGCCGTCGCGCACGCCGGCGGTCGCGACCGCGAGCCCGACCAGGCGAACGATCTCCTCTTCCGAGGGCAGGTCGTCACGCCCGCTCGCCAGCTCGGCGTCGACCACCTCGACCTCCAGGCTCATCAAGCGCGCTTGCGCTCGGCGGGCGCGGTGCGCAGCTCGGGCGCCTGGGCCTGATCGTGCGAGTCGTAGGCCTCGACGATGCGCTGCACGAGGCGGTGACGCACCACGTCGCCGCCGCCGAAGCGCACGAAGTCCACCCCGTCGACCTCGGACAGGATGTCGCCGACGACGATCAGGCCGGACTTCTCGTTGCGGGGCAGGTCGACCTGCGTGATGTCGCCGGTGATGACCATCTTGGAGCCGAACCCCAGCCGCGTCAGGAACATCTTCATCTGCTCGGGCGTGGTGTTCTGCGCCTCGTCGAGGATCACGAACGAGTCGTTGAGCGTGCGCCCGCGCATGAAGGCCAGCGGCGCGACCTCGATGACGCCCTTCTCCAGGAAGGTCGCGACCTTCTCCGGATCCATCATGTCGTTGAGCGCGTCGAACAGCGGCCGCAGGTACGGGTCGATCTTGGCCATCAGGTCGCCGGGCAGGAAGCCCAGGCGCTCGCCGGCCTCGACGGCCGGGCGGGTCAGGATGATGCGGTTGACCTCGCGGCGCGAGAGCGCGGCGGCGGCCATTGCCACGGCCAGGAAGGTCTTGCCGGTGCCGGCCGGCCCGATGCCGAACGTCACGGTCTTGGTGCGGATCGAGTCGACGTACCGCTTCTGGTTGACCGACTTCGGCGCGACCTTCGCCGAGCGATGGCGCCAGACGACGTCCTCGAGCACCTTGGCCGGCGACTCGTGCTGGTCCAGAGCGTTGGTCACCGCGTCGATGGTGCCGGGGGCGATCTCGTGGCCGCCCTCGATCAGCTCGGCCAGCTCGTGGACCATGACCGACGCGTTGGCCACCGCCTCGGCGTCGCCCTCGAGCGTCACGACGTTGCCGCGCAGGTAGAGCTCGCACTCGACGTGCGACTCCAGCTGGCGCAGCACCGCGTCGTGGGTCCCGCTCAGCGCGGCGGCGACCTCGTTGCTCAACTCGATCTGACGGCGCACGATCAGCCCAACGCCTCTCGGGCGGCCGCCGACACCCGCTTGCCGTCGGCCCGGCCTCCGGTGCGCTCCATCGCCACCTTCATGACGCCGCCGAGGTCCTTGGGGGTCGTCGCGCCGGTGTCGGCGATGGCCTGCGTGACGATCGCGCGCAGCTCGTCGTCGCCCAGCTCGGCCGGCAGGTAGGCCTGGATGACGGCCGCCTCGGACTCCTCGCCCTCGGCGAGCTCGACGCGGCCGGCGTTGCGGAACGCCTCGGCGGACTCCAGGCGGCGCTTGCGCTCGCGGCGCAGGACGGCCAGCTCGTCGTCGTTGCCGTCCTTGGCGGCCTTCTGCAGCTCGCTCAGCACGAGTCGCAACGCGCCGACGCGCGCCTTCTCCCCCGCCTTCATCGCGGTGGTGAGATCCTGCTTGACGCTGTCGGCGAGGCTCATCCCCCTCGATTGTAGGCCGCGCGAGCGGACGGGCCCGCTCAAGACGGTCCCCACGGACGCCGATGGCAAGCCCGGTATGTCCCGTCGCCTGCTCGCCTGCGTCCTGCACCTCCTCGCCGCGTCCGTCGCGGCGGCCTCCGCGCCCGCCGCGCACGGTGCGACGGCCGGCACCTGGAACCTCGGCGAGCAACGCGCCGTCCGGCAGGCCGCGGTCATGCACAACCTCGACGACGCGGCCTTCCACGGCGAGCGCCCCGTCAGTGGGCGCCAGCTCCCCGAGGCGCTCGCGGCATTCGCACAGCGCCTGGGCGTCGCGCCGGTCTCCGCCCCGCCGAGCACGGTCTCCGCGCTGACCTTCGACCGGCTGCTGGTGGCGCAGCTCGGCGCGGGCGACGTCGCGGCCTCCGTCCAGCACGAGGCCTGGCGCGCCGGCCTCGACCCGCCGCCGAGCTTCGGCACCGAGGTCGTCGCCCGGTTCCTCGGTCTGCGCGAGAACCACCCGTTCCCGCAGGAGGAGCTCGAGCGCTACCCGACCGAGGCCGTCACGCGCGCCCAGGCCGCCCACTCCTTCGCGGTCGCGCTGCAGCTCGGCGCCGGCGGCGCCCAGTGGGCCCGCGACACGTTCGCCCGCTTCACCCTGCCCCGCTACTCCGCGGCGCAGAAGCGCGTGCTGCGGCTGGCCGTCGCGAAGATCGGCATGCCCTACATCTGGGGCGGCGAGACCGACGGCGCCGGCTCGTGGTTCGGCGGCCAGGAGCACGGCGGCTATGACTGCTCGGGCTTCGTCTGGCGCGTCTTCAAGCGCTCGGGCTTCTCGTGGGGGCGGCAGATCCGCGGGCGCACCGCGGCGTCGCAGGCCGGCGAGATCAGGAGCTCCGCGCGCGTCGCGCTGGCCGACGTCCGGGCCGGCGACCTCGTCTTCTTCGGCCCCGGCCGGTTCTGGCAGAAGGTCACCGAGCGCCGGATCACGCACGAGGGCATCGCGCTGTCGAAGGACTTCATGATCCACGCCTCCGCCCAGGGCGTCTACGTCTCGCCGCTGTTCGAGGAGTCGCGGGCGAAGCGGTTCAGCTGGGCGCGACGGGTTCTGTAGCGCCGGTCGCCTCCGCGGTGCCGGCCGGCGTCTCGGCGCCGGTCGGATCGTGCCCCAGCCCGGGCGCGCGGCCCAGGCCGCCCAGCTCCGAGGCGTCGCGGCCGAACAGCACCTGGATGTTCCAGTCGATCAGCAGCCGCCACTTGCGCTTGGTGCCCGGGAGCATCGCGAGGTGGTAGCTGCGGGCCAGCCACCACGCGGCGAGGCCGCGCCACTTGATGCCGAGCGTCGTCGCGACGGCCTGGCCCTGGCCCATGTCGACGAACACGCCCTTGGTCTTGAACCGGAACGGCCGGATGCGGCCGTTGCCGATCGACGCCGCCACGTTCGCGCCGGCGAGCTTGCCCTGGCGGATCGCGTGCTGGGCGGTCGGCGGCGTCGGCGACTGGCCCTTCTTGGCCGGGTCGGGCACGGCGGCGGCGTCGCCGAGCGCCCAGATCGTCTCGTGGCCGTCGACGCGCAGCGTGGTGTCGACCTGGACCCGCCCCTGGCCGTCGAGCGGCAGGCCCATGCGCGCGATCACCGGGTTCGGCTTGACGCCGGCGGTCCACACGAGCGTCCGCGTCGGGATCAGCTCCCCGCCCGACAGGACGACGTCCTCGGCGGTGACCCGATCCAGCGTCGTGCTCGTCCGGATCGCGATGCCGCGGCCGCGCAGCTCGCGCGTCGCGAAGTCCGCGAGGTCCGGCGGGATCTCCGGCATGACGCGGTCGCGCGCCTCGACGAGGATCCAGCGCATGCCCTGCGTGCGGCAGCGCGGGTAGAGGTCGATGACGTCGGCGGCGAAGTCCTGCAGCTCGGCGAGTCCCTCGAGGCCCGCGTAGCCCGCGCCCACGAAGACGTAGGTCAGCCACTTGCGGCGCTCCTCGGGATCCTCGAGCGTCTCGGCGACCTCGAGCGTCCGCAGCACGTGGTTGCGCAGCTCGATGGCCTCGGGCAGCGACTTGAAGCCGATGCCGTGCTCGGCCAGGCCGGGGATCGGCAGCGTGCGCGAGACCGAGCCGAGCGCGACGACGAGGTGGTCGTAGCCGAGGTCCTCGACGCTCCCCTTCAGCGTGCGGACCTGGATCGCGTTGCGCTCCGGCGTCCCGCCCACGACGGTGCCGAGGCGCAGGTGCGTGCGCTTGAGCTCCTCGCGCAGCGGCACCACGACGTGGCGCGGCTCCAGCGTGCCGGCCGCCGCGCCGGGCAGCAGCGGCGTGTAGAGCATGAAGTTGACGTCGTTGACCAGCGTGATGCGCGCCGCCTGGGGCGGGAGCGCGCGTTCCAGGGCCCGGGCGGCGTAGAACCCCCCGAACCCGCCGCCGGCGATCACGACATGCCAAGCCATGGCCCGAGGCTATTGGCTGACGCGCCGTGAGACCAAGCGCACGATGTCGGCCTGCTGCCCGGTCAGGCGACCGACGCGACGGTGAAGCGGCCGACGAGCTCGTCGAGCTCGGCGGCGATGCCGGCGAGGCCCGCGGCCGCGGCGGCGATCTCCTGCCCGGAGGCCGTCGTCTGCTGCGCGGTGCTGGAGACCTGCTCGGTCGCCGACGAGGTGCGCTCGGCGATCTCGGCGACCTGGGCGACCTCGTCGCGGGCGCGCCGGGCGCCTGCGGCGACCTCGTCGCTGCGGACGGCGACGATGCCGATGCGATCGGCCAGCTCGGACATCGACCGGTCGATCGCGGCGAAGGCCTCCTCGGCCTGCAGGATGCGCTCGGCGCCCGCGCTCGTGCGCTCGCGGCCCTCGCGGGCCTCGGCGGTGGCGGCCTGCGTGTCGCCGTGGATCTCGGTGACGAGCGCGCCGACCTGGCCCGCGGCCGTCGCGGTCTGCTCGGCGAGGCGTCGGACCTCCTCGGCGACGACGGCGAAGCCGCGGCCGTCCTCGCCGGCGCGTGCCGCCTCGATCGCGGCGTTCAACGCCAGCAGGTTGGTCTGGTCGGCGATCTCGGAGATGGTCTCGACGATGCCGGTGACGCGATCGGACTTGACCGCCAGGCGCTCGACGGCCTCGGCGACGCGCTCGGACGCCTCCCCGATCGCGGTCATCGCCCCGGTCGCCTCGGCGACGACGACGGAGCCGCGGCGGGCGGTGTCCTGGGCGGCGCCGGCGGCGTCGGTGGCGGCGCGGGCCCCCTCGGCGCCGGCCGTGGCGGCCTCGCTCATCGCGGCGGTCGCCGCGCTGGTGGCACCCACGGCGCGCACCTGGCGCTCGGCGCCGACGGCGACGTCCTCGGTCGCGCGGGCGATCTCGTCCATCGCGCGGCCGGTCTGGGCCGAGCCCTCGGCCAGCTCGCCGGCGGACTGCGACAGGCGTCCGGAGGTGGAGGTCAGCCGGCCGACGACCTCGGTGAGCCCGGCGGTCATGTCGCGCAGCGCGAGGCCGAGCGCGTCGTGCTCGGAGGCGGGCCGGACCGGCGTCGTGAGGTCGCCCGCGGCCACGCGCTCGGCGGTCGCGACCATCTCGCGCTGGTGCTCGCCCATGGCGACGAACGCGCGGCCGAGGTCGCCCAGCTCGTCGCGGCGGTTCAGGCGCGCGTCCTTGGAGAGGTCGCCCTCGGCGGCCGCGCGGGCGACGACGGTCAGGCGGTGCAGCGAGCGCACCAGGCCGCGCCAGAGGGCGGCGAAGAGCAGCAGGGCCAGCGCGAGGGCGACGGCGCAGAGGATCGCGACGCGGCGCTCGGCGGCGCCGAGGCGGTCGATGCGCGCGGTCAGCAGCGCGTCCAGCCGCGGCGTGGCGGCGCGCTCGAAGGCGGCGACGGCGTCGACGGTCTCGGCGGCGCCCACCGGCGTCGTGGCGCCGGTGGTGCGGGCCGCGCGCGCCAGATCGGCGCCCAGGGCGCCGGAGGCGTGGCCCATGGCCGCGGCCGGGGCCTGGACCCGCGCGCGCAGCTCGGGGTCCTTGGTCGACGCGTAGGTGGTCTTCAGCCCGGCCAGAAGCGCGTCGACGTTCGTGCGCACGGCTCCTGACTGGGCGGCCAGCTCGATGTGGTCGCTCAGCGTGCCGCCGCCCGGCAGGTCGGCGAGCGCGAGCTGGCGGTCGGCGCCGAGCCCCGCGGCGGCCGCGACGGCCGGCGCCTTGGTGACCAGCGCGTCCATCACGTAGTAGGAGTCGAGGTCGGGATCGAGGATCAGGTTGGAGGCGTTGCCCACCTCGACGACCCAGCCCGAGGCGGCATCGACGGCATCGGTGTAGCGGCTGAGCGTCTCGGTGGCCGAGGTGGGCCGGGCCGTGAGCACCGCGTCGATCGCACCGCGGGCCTTGCGCCACGCGGCGCCGGCGCCGAGGTCGGCGCCGACCTGACGGTCGACCGCGTCGTTGCGGCCGACGGCGGCGCGGACGGCCGACAGCGCGCCGGGTGGAGCGGGCCGGTGGGCCAGCGCGGCGCGCACCGCGGCGGAGCGTGCCCGCACGACGGCGATCACGAGGTCGTTGGCCGGACCGAGCGCCCGGACGCCGGTGCGCTCCTGCGTGCTGAAGGCGATCTGCGACGACTGGGCCTGGTGATAGGCGCGCCCCGCGAGCACCGCGGGGACCAGCAGGACGATCCCGAGCAGGGCAAGCTGGCGCGACACCCGGAGGCGGGCGAGCAGCGTTCCCAACCGATCCAGCGCATGGACCACCATGTCCGGTCGGGTCGGACGATCGGCCGATTCCTTGAGCGCCGGCGCGCCTACACGGGGCGGCGCAGGGCCAGCGCGGACCACTCGGCGCTCTGGCGCCGGTCGGTCTCCTGCAGGCCGTGGGGCGCGAACGCGGCGGCGACCTCGTCGGCCTCGTGGCTCAGCAGCCCCGAGGCGATCAGGAGCTGCGGCGGCTCGCCGTCGAACCCGGCGCGCGCGACGCACAGCAGCAGCGGGCGCAGCAGGTTGGCGAGCACGAGCGGCGCGGTCGGCGCCGGGCCGCCGCGGATCAGGTCGAAGCGCGACGCCGCGACCTCCACCTCGTTGGCCTGCGCGTTCTCGGCGGTCGCCCGGACCGACTCGAGCTCGTGGTCGACGCCCGCGACGGGGCCCCAGCCGAGCTTGGCGGCGGCGATCGCCAGCACGCCCGAGCCGCATCCGAGGTCCATGACCGCGCCATCGGGCTCCCGCTCCGCGAGCAGCTCCAGGCAGAGCCGCGTCGTGTGGTGCGCGCCCGTGCCGAACGCCTGGCCCGGGTCGATGACGAGGTCGAGCAGGGTCGCGTGCGCGGGCTCCCACGGCGGGCGCACGTAGAGGCGGTCGCCGATCGCGATCGGCCGGTGGAACTGGCGCCAGCGGTCGGCCCAGTCGTCGGCGACCTCGGTCGTGACCACCTCGACGAGCGCGCCGCCGGCGGCCGCGTGGACCGCGGGCAGGTCGGGCAGCTCGCCCGGCGCGCCGTAGACCGCGTACTCGACGACGTCGCCGCCGACGTCGGCCTCCTCCACGCCGCCGGGCGCGAGCTCCAGCAGCTCGGCGAGCACGACGTCTGCGTCCTCGCGCCGGACGCGCACCGCAAGGCGAATCACTCCGAACGTGCTCCCGGCCGCGGGTGCGAGCCTCTAGGCGAGCACCCGCCGCGAAACGAGCCCTCTGGGCGAGGCTTCGCCACTACCGGTGAAACAGCCGGCGCAGCTTGCCGACCATCGACTCGTCGTCGCGCAGCTGGTCGGGCTCGACGGAGGCGGCGAGGCGCTCCAGCAGCTCGCGCTGGTCGCCGGTCAGGCGGCGCGGGATGACCACGTTGGCGACGACCCGCAGGTCGCCGAAGCGGCCCGACCGCCGCAGCGCCGGCATGCCCTTGCCCTTGACGGTGATCACGGCGCCCGGCTGCGTGCCGGCCGGCACGTCGACCGCGACGATGCCGTCGGGATGGTCGATCTCGACCGTCGTGCCCAGCGCGGCGAGCGGCGCGGCGAGGTCGGCGACGGTCACCAGGTCGTCGGCGTCGCGCAGCCATCGGTCGCCGAGCGCGACCTGCACGACGACGTAGAGGTCGCCGGGCGGGCCGCCGTGGTCGCCGGCGTGGCCGCGGCCCGAGATGCGGATGCGCTGACCGTCGGCGATGCCGGCAGGGACGTCGACGTCCAGCTCGCGGTGGCCGACGACCAGCCCGCGGCCGTCGCACACGTCGCACGGCTCCTTGGGGATGCGGCCGTCGCCGTGGCAGACGTCGCACGCGACCTGGCGCACGACCTGCCCGAACGGCGACCGCGTCACGGCCTGGAGCACGCCCTGGCCGCCGCAGCGCTCGCACGTCTCGATCGGCGTTCCCGGCTCGGCGCCGTTGCCGTGGCAGTGCTCGCAGCGATCGATCGCCTCGAAGCCGATGGGCACCTTGTCGCCGCGGTAGGCCTGCTCGAGATCGATGTCGACCGCGACGGCGATGTCGTCGCCCTGGCGCGGCCCGGTGCGGGCCCCACCGCCGAAGGACCCGCCGAACGCGCCGCCGAAGAAGGCGTCGAAGAGGTCGCTGACCGAGCCGAAGCCGTCGAAGTTCGGGGCCTGGCCGCCGGAGCGCAGGCCGTCGTGACCGTAGCGGTCGAAGGTCGCGCGACGGTCGGCGTCGCTGAGGATCTCGTAGGCCTCAGCGGCCTCCTTGAACTTGTCCTCGGCGTCGGGGTCGTGCTTGTTGACGTCGGGATGCAGCTCGCGCGCGAGCTTGCGGAACGCCTTCTTGATGGCGGACTCGTCGGCGTCTCGGCCCAGGCCGAGCACCTCGTAGGGATCGCGGGGCACGGTGGAGCTCACGGGGTGTAGACGTCCTCGATGAAGCGCGACAGCTCGTGGGCGGCCTCGCGAACGGATCGGATGGTGCTCGCGTAGTCCATGCGGACCGGGCCGATGACCGACACGGTGCCGAGCTTGCGGGCCGGCAGGCCGTAGCCGGCGCCGACGACCGCCAGGGACTGGAGCGCAGGGGTCTCGTTCTCGGAGCCGATGCGCACCAGCACGTCGGGCTCCTGAAGAGCGGCCCGCAGCAGGCCGAGCAGGGTCGCGCGGCGCTCGAGCATGTGCATCAGCTCGTTGATCTGCGCGAGGTCCTGGACGCGGTGCTCGCCGATGAGGCGCGCGGCGCCGTCGACGTACAGGGTGTCCTCGGCCGTCTCGGCCAGCTCGGTGAAGGCGGGCGAGAGCTGCTCCAGGAACTCGCGCTCGGTGGCCGACAGGCTGGTGTCCGACAGGCGCAGGTGCAGCATCCGAGCGCCGAGGCCGACACCGGCCAGGCGCTCGTCGAGGAACTCCCCAGCCCATTGGGCGAGGCCGGAGTCGACGGGGCGGTCGAAGGTGAAGACGCGCTTGGTGACGCCGCCGGTCGAGGTGATGACGACGACCATGAGGACCTGCGGCTGGAGCAGCAGGACCTCGACGTGGCGGATCGTGGCGGTGTCGACGGGCGGCGCGGAGACGATCGCCAGGAGGTTCGTCACCTGCGACAGCGTCTCGCTGGTGATGCGCATCGCCTCGTCGACCTCGCGGCGGATCAGCTGCAGGCCGAGCGGGCGGGCGTTGGCCGGCAGGAGGTTGCCGGTGCTCAGCTGGTCGACGTACCAGCGGTGGCCCGAGTCGGTGGGCACGCGGCCGGCGGAGGTGTGCGGGTGCGCCAGCAGACCGCGCTCCTCGAGCATCGAGAGCTCGTGGCGGATCGTCGACGGGCCCGCGCCCATGTCAGGGTCGAGGGCGAGCGTCTTGCTGCCGACGGGCAGGCCGGTGTGCGCATAGGTCTCGACGACCTTGCGCAGGATCAGCTCTTGGCGCGGCGAGAGCACGCACCGCAGTCTAGAACGCGTGTTCCCGGACTCGGCGGTCAGACCTGGAGGTCTGCGTCGCCGCGGCGCACGAGGGCCGTGCCGGCCTGCCAGGCCTCGGTGTCGACGTGCGCCACGCCGTCCTCGACGGAGCGGACGGTCGACTTCACCGTGATCTCCTCCTCCAGGACGCCCATGCCCCGGAACGTGACGCTGAGGCGGCGCAGGGCGTGCGGGCCGCCGGCGGCCTCGGTCTCGGCGCGGGCGACCTGCGCCATCGTCCACAGGCCGTGCAGGATCCGCCCGGGCAGGCCGACCTGCTTGGCGAACTCCTCGTCGATGTGGATCGGGTTGAAGTCGCCCGAGGCGCCCGCGTAGCGGACGGTGACGTAGCGGTCGGGCGTGACCCTCAGCTCGGGCAGCTCGGTCCCCGGCTCGAACGTGGCCATGGCTCAGGCGCCTCGCACGACGTTGGACCAGGTGCCCACGCAGACGGTGTGCCCGTCCTGGTTCTTGGACACGGATTCGAAGACGTAGAAGCCGTTGCCGGCGCGCTCCTGCACCGACGTGACCGACACGGTGGTCTCGATCTCGTCGCCCGCGACGACCAGCGGGCCCCACTTGAACTCCTGGCCGCCGTGGACCAGCCGGGCGAAGTCGATGCCGTTGTCGGGGTCGAAGTACGCCTGGCCGATGGCGGCGCCGCAGTAGACGACGGCGAACATCGGGGGCGCGACGACATCGGCGTAGCCGGCGGCGCGCGCGGCCTCGTGGTCGAGGTGCAGCGGGTTGGTCTCGCCGGTGGCGAGCGCGTACTCCTTGACCTTCTCCCGGCCCACCGCGTACAGCGTGGGCGGGTAGGACTTGCCGACGGCCTCCACGTTGAC
Source organism: Baekduia sp. (assembly GCF_035318805.1). Classification (GTDB taxonomy): domain Bacteria; phylum Actinomycetota; class Thermoleophilia; order Solirubrobacterales; family Solirubrobacteraceae; genus Baekduia. The sequence goes on along the minus strand of NZ_DATHDY010000080.1, from coordinate 18,812 downwards.
TCCCATCGGCGCTGATCCTACGCGTCCCGCCTCCTCCCCCGGGCGTCGGTGCACTGCGGGGACGTCGAGGGACGATTCGATCTCGCTGTACGAGATTCATTCGTCCCTCGACGCCCGCGGGGCGCCGGCCGCGGACGCCACGCGCGTGCGCTGGGTCGCCACGACACAGGCCAGGACCGCCACGGCCGCGGCGATCGTGCCGGGACCGACGGACTCGTCGAGGATCAGCGCCGCCCAGACGAGGCCGAGCACCGGCTGGGCGAGCTGCACCTGGCCGATCTTGGCGACGCCCCCGCGGGCCAGCCCGGCGTACCAGGCGAAGAACCCCAGGAACATCGAGATGACCGACACGTAGGCGAACCCCAGCCACGCGGTCGCGGCGGCGTGGGCGCCCTGGGTGGCCACGGCCGTCGCGGCGACCGGAATCGTGACGGGCAGGCTCAGCACAAGCGCCCAGCAGATGGTCCGGGCGCCGCCGAGGTCACGGCTGAGGCGGCCGCCCTCGGCGTAGCCCAGCGCGCAGAGCAGGACGGCGATCAGCAGCTCGAGGTCGGCCGTCCCGAGCTCGCCGCCGCCGCGGCTCAGCGCGAACGCCAGGACCGCGAGCAGCCCGGCGCCGCTGGCGGCCCAGAAGCGGCGGGTCGGGCGCTCGCCGGCGCGCAGGACCGCGGCGACCGCCGTGGCGGCGGGCAGCATGCCGACGAACACCGCGCCGTGGGACGCGGGCAGGCGATGGAGCGCCAGCGACGTGAAGAGCGGGAACCCGACGACAACGCCGAGCGCGACGAGGGTCAGCGCGCGCCACTGCGCGGGCGTCGGACGCGGTGCGCGTGTGGCCGCGAGGACGGCGGCGGCGAGCAGCCCGGCGACGACCGCGCGCCCGAACGCGACCAGCCAGGGGTCGAGGTCGGCGACCGCGAGGCGCGTCGCGGGAAGCGAGAACGAGAACGCCAGGACGCCGAGCGCTCCCAGGACGAGGCCGGGCGGCAGCGCCGGAACGGCGGCGCGGGCACGTTGCGTTACCCCGGCTCGTGCTGTAACGTTACTCTCAGACTTCATGGTTGACGGTAACACATCCAATCGTGTTATCGAGGACGTGCGAGCTGCTGCCCGTGCCCTCCCCCCGGGCAGCCGCTTGCCGTCCGTCCGCGAGCTCATGGCCCGCCACCGCGCGTCGCCGGTCACCGTCCAGCGCGCGCTCGCGCAGCTGGCGGGCGAGGGGCTCGTCGTCCCGCGGCCCGGCCGCGGGACGTTCGTGGCCGAGCGTCCCGCGCCCCGCTCCGGCGTCATCGCGCCCGGCGAGCCGCCCCGCGCCCCCGACCTCGGCTGGCAGGAGGTCGCGCTCGCCGATCGCCCGCCGCTGCCGGCCGCGTCGCTGGACCAGCTGCTCGCGGTCCCGACGCCCGACGCGATCGCGCTCAGCGGCGGGTACCTGCACGCCGACCTCCAGCCGCTGGCCGCGCTCGGCAGCGCGCTGGCCCGCGCGGCGCGGCGCCCCGAGGCGTGGGGCCGCCTGCCCGTCGAGGGCCTCGAGCCGCTCCGGGCCTGGTTCGCCCGCGAGGCCGGCGGCCACGCCCGCGCCCACGACGTCGTCGTGTGCCCCGGTGGCCAGCCTGCGCTGGCGACGACCTTCCGCGCCTTCTCCGCGCCGGGCGAGCCCGTGCTCGTGGAGTCGCCGACCTACCTCGGCGCGATCGCCGCGATCCGCGCCGCCGGCCTGCGCGCCGTGCCGGTGCCCGCCGACGAGCACGGCGTGCGGCCGGAGCTGCTGGCGAGCGCGTTCGCGCTGACCGGCGCGCGCGTCTTCTACTGCCAGCCGCTGCACGCCAACCCGACGGGCGCGACGCTGGCCGTCGACCGCCGTGCCGCCGTCCTGGAGGCGGTCGCCGCGGCGGGAGCGTTCCTGATCGAGGACGACTGGGCACGCGACCTGCGCATCGACGGCGACGCGCCACCGCCCCTGGCGGCCGACGATCCCGACGGGCACGTCGTCCACCTGCGGTCGCTGACGAAGTCGGCGGCGCCCGGGCTGCGCGTCGCCGCGGTCACCGCTCGCGGCGTGGCCGGCGCGCGCCTGAAGGCCGCGCGCATCATCGACGACTTCTTCGTCTCGGGGCCGCTGCAGCACGCGACGCTGGAGCTCGTGTCCTCGCCCGCCTGGCGCCGCCACCAGCGCACGCTGCGCGCCGCGCTGGCGCAGCGGCGCGACGCGCTGGTCGCCGCGGTGGGCGAGCACCTCCCCGCCTGGAGGATCGCCGGCGTGCCGGCGGGCGGGCTGCACGTGTGGGTCCGCCTGCCCGACGACCTCGACGACGTGGCGCTGACCGCGCGCGCCGCGGCCGCCGGTGTCGTCGTCAGCCCCGGGCGCCCCTGGTTCGCATCGGAGCCGCCCGCATCTCATCTGCGCCTGACCTACGCCGGCGCCGCCCCGCCGGAGCTGGCCGAAGGCGTACGCCGGCTGGCGGCCGCCGCCGCCGTGCGAGCATGAGCGCGTGACCACCATCGTCGCCGTCGCCCCGTCGCTGTCGGACGCGGTCCAGTCCGCCGGGGCGACGCTCGCGCGGCACGCCGCCGAGGGCCACCCGGTCGTGGTCGTGAGCGTCTTCACGCGCGACGACGATCCGGCCGACATCGCCGCGGCCGAGGCGCTCGGCCTCGCCGGCGTGGTGCACCTCGCCGTCGACCCGGCGTCGCAGCGCGGCTACGACGGCGTCAACGCCGAGCACGACGGGCTCCGCGCCGGCGACGACGCGCCCAAGGTCGCCGCCTCGGTCCTGGCCATCGCCCTCGGCCGCCTCGAGCCCGACCTCGTGCTCGCGCCGCTCGGCCTCACCGGCCACGTCGACCACCTCGTCATCGAGCGGGCGCTCGACGACCTCGACCTGCCGCGCCTGCGCTGGGTCGACCTCCCCTACGCGCTGCGCCGCACCCCCGGCGCGCCGCTGGGTGCCGGGGAGGTCGTCGCGGTGCCCGCCGGCGACGACCACCTCGCGGCCAAGCTGGCGGCCTCGTCGGCCTACGGCGCCGAGCTCGAGCGCCTCGCCGACCACGCCGCCGCCGAGGGCGAGCGCCTCGGTGCCGGCGGCCCCGTCGAGCTGCTGCTCAGACGATGATCGGCACGGTGCCGCACTGTGCCCGGCGACCGCCGTCGGGGCCGACACCTACACGATGATCGGGACCGTGCCGCACGGTGCCCGGCGACCGCCGTCGGGGCCGACACCTACAGGATGATCGGGACCGTGCCGCACTGTGCCCGGCGACCGCCGTCGGGGCCGACACCTACAGGATGATCGGGACCGTGCCTCCGTCCACGGACCACGCCGCACCAGTCACGTTCGCTGATCGCTCCGAGCACAGGAACACCGCGACGTCGGCGATCTCCTCCGGTGTGCCGAAGCGCTTCAGCGGGACCTTGGCCTTCGCCGCGGCGAGCGCCTCCTCGCGCGATACGCCGGCGACCTTCGCGGCCTGGTCGGCCAGGCCGCCGTCGTCCAGCCACAGCTCCGTCTCCACCGGGCCGGGCGTGATCGCGTTGACCAGGACGCCCTGCGCCGCGTAGGCGTCGGCGAAGGCCCGCGACGCGGAGAGCTGCGCCGCCTTGGCGACCGAGTAGGCGGCGTTCGACGCCGACGGGCGCTTGCCCGACGACGACGAGACGTTGACGATCCGCCCCCACCCCCGCTCGGCCATGCGGGGCGCGGCCAGGCGCATCAGCCGGATCGAGGCCATCACGTTGAGCTCGAACTGGTCGCGCCAGTCCTCGTCGGTCAGCGCCGTCAGCGGCTTGTTGGCCGACGTGCCGGCGTTGTTGACCAGCACGTGCAGGCCACCGAGCTGCTCGACCGCGGTCGCGACGATGCGCTGCGCGCAGTCCGGATCGGTGACGTCGGCGGCCAGCCATTCCGCGCCGATCTCCTGCGCCGCGGCCTGCAGCCGCGCCTCGCCGCGGGCGACCATGAGCACCCCGGCGCCCTCGGCCACCAGCCGGCGGCTGATCGCGAGGCCGATGCCCCGGCTCGCGCCGGTCACGACGCACACCTTGTCGCGCAGTCCGAGGTCCATGTCCCGAACCTAGCGCGCGGACCGCGCGCTGTAGGACGGCCTACTTGTCCGGGCGGTCGTCGCCGCGACGACGACCGACAGCGCCCGTGGTCGTCCTCATTTGTTCGGACGGTCGTCGCCGAGCTCGAGCACCGCCAGGAACGCCTCCTGCGGGACCTCGATGCGGCCGACCTGCTTCATACGCTTCTTGCCTTCCTTCTGGCGCTCGAGCAGCTTGCGCTTGCGGCTGATGTCGCCGCCGTAGCACTTGGCCGTGACGTCCTTGCGGTAAGCCTTGACCGTCTCGCGCGCCACGATCGCCGAGCCGATCGCCGCCTGGATCGGCACGTCGAACTGCTGGCGCGGGATCTTCTTGCGCAGCTTCTCGGTGAGGTTGCGGCCGATCTCGTAGGCCTTGTCCTTGTGCACCACCATGGACAGCGCGTCGACCGGATCGCCGGCGAGCAGCACGTCGAGCTTGGCGAGGTTCGAGGGGCGCAGGCCCAGCACCTCGTAGTCCAGCGACGCGTAGCCGCGCGTGCGCGACTTCAGCTGGTCGAAGAAGTCCAGGACGATCTCGGCGAGCGGCAGGTCGTAGTGCATCTGCACGCGGTCGGCCGACAGGTAGTTCATGCCGGCGTGCTCGCCGCGGCGCTCCTGGCAGAGCTCCATCACGACGCCCACGTACTCCTTGGGCATCAGGATCGAGGCCTTGATGTAGGGCTCGCGGATCTCCTGGATCCGCGCGGGATCCGGCATGTCGGACGGGTTGTGGACCTCGACGATCTCGCCGTTGGTCAGCGTGACCTCGAAGCTCACCGACGGCATCGTTGCCATCAGCTCGAGGTCGTACTCGCGCTCGAGCCGCTCGCGCACGATGTCCATGTGCAGCAGGCCGAGGAACCCGCAGCGGAAGCCGAAGCCGAGCGCGTCGGAGGTCTCCGGCTCCCACGACAGCGCGGCGTCGTTGAGCGACAGCTTCTCCAGCGCGTCGCGGAAGTCGGCGTAGTCGTCGTTCTCGATCGGGAACAGCCCGCAGAACACCATCGGCTTGACCTCGCGGTAGCCGGGCAGCGCCTCCGCGGCGCCGTGGTGCTTGCTGGTCAGCGTGTCGCCGACGCGCAGCTTGGTGACGTCCTTGATGCCGGTGATGAGGTAGCCCACCTCGCCGGCGGCGAGCTCGGCGACCGGCGTCATCGCCGGCGTGAAGAAGCCGATGTCGTCGATGTCTGACTCGGTGCCGGCCGCCATCGCGCGGATCGCCTCGCCCTTGCGGAAGACGCCGTCCACGACCCTGATGTAGGCGATGACGCCGCGGTACTGGTCGAACTCGGAGTCGAAGATCAGCGCACGCGGCGGGGCGCTGCGGTCTCCGCCGGGCGGCGGGACCTGCTTGACGAGCTGCTCGAGCACCTCGGTGACGCCCTCGCCGGTCTTGCCGGAGATGATGAGGATCGACTCGGGGTCCTCGCCGATCAGCTCGGACACCTCGCCCGCGACGCGCTCGGGCTCGGCGCCCGGCAGGTCGATCTTGTTCAGGCAGGGAATGAGCTCGAGGCCGGCCTCGACCGCGAGGTACGTGTTGGCGACGGTCTGGGCCTCGACGCCCTGCGAGGCGTCCACGACCAGCAGCGCGCCCTCGCACGCGTTGAGGCTGCGCGACACCTCGTAGGTGAAGTCGACGTGCCCGGGCGTGTCGATGAGGTGCAGCTGGTAGGTCTTGCCGTCCTTGGCCTCGTAGTAGACGCGGACGGCCTGCGACTTGATCGTGATCCCCCGCTCGCGCTCCAGGTCCATGGAGTCCAGCAGCTGCTCGCGCATGTCGCGCGAGGCCACGGTCTTGGTCATCTCGAGGATGCGATCCGCCAGCGTCGACTTGCCGTGGTCGATGTGGGCGATGATCGAGAAGTTGCGGATGAGGCTCTGATCGGACAAACGGCCGCCCAGGATAGAGGTCGGCCGCCGCCGTCTCGGTCAAGGTCAGGCGGTGGTCGGCGTGACGGTCAGCGTGCCGTTGGTGAAGAACCCGTCGCCGCCGCTCTCCACGGAGCCGCCGAGCGTCTGGGTGCCGCCGCCCGCGGGCAGCTCGAAGGTCCGCGGCGCCATCCCGAGCGGGCTCGTGCCGGCCTGCCCGGGGACCGAGGCCTTCTCGCAGACGACGGTCCAGAGGACCAGCGTCTGGGCCGTGAAATCGAGCTCCACCTGGATCCGGTCGTCGCCGACGGCCGTGATGGTGGCCGTCCAGGCGCCGCCATACTGCGGATCGACGTACGAGCAGTCGAGCTTCGGCGTGGCCGTCACGTCCGTCCAGGTCACCGGCGCGCTCGCCGTCCACTGCTGCGGATTGCTGCCCTCGACCGCGGCGGTCGTCAGCGTGCCCGTGAGGTGCCCGGTGGCGTCGTGCGTGGCGAAGCGACCCGTCTCGCGATCGTCGAGCGTGACCGTGTACGGACCCAGCGCCTCGCCGAGGTCGCCGGAGACCGTCTTCTTGCCGGCGCGGCTGAGGGCGACGACCTTCCACGAGGACTTCGCCGGGTTGGTCGGCGGCGCCGTCAAGGTGAAGTCCTTGCTCGCCGAGGCCGGCATCTGCGCGCTGCCGGGCGTCAACGAGGCGACGCCGGTGGCGGTGAGGTTGGTGGACACGGGCGCGCCGTTGGCGGCCTTGGCGTTCTTGGCGGTGACCGTCGTCGTCCCGCCCGCGCGCAGCCGGTCCTTGGCCGCCGCTCCGTCGAGCGTCAGGCACTTCTCCTGGTCGTACCAGACCTTCTGGACCCGGTCGGCCGCGACCTTGCGCACGTACTCCACCGCCGCCAGCGTGATCAGCTGCGTGGCGTAGTTGGTGGCCATCATCTTCTTGAAGTTGTCGATCGAGTGGATGTCGAGCAGGGTGCCCTTGCCGGTGGCGAAGTTGACGCCGCCGCGCGGCCCGAACACCCCGCCCTGGTCGGGATCGATGTGGCCCCAGTCCCGGACGAAGGCCGCGCCGCCGTCGCTGCTGTCGAGGATGCCCTCCGGCCCGAAGCCGGATCCCACGCGGCGGCCGCGCCACGTCTCGGTGCTCCGCCCGGTGCCGCCGATCGACAGCTCGGTCTTGACGTCCACGTCCTCGATCGTCTTCCAGCGGGCGTCCTCGCCGACCTGCAGGGAATAGGACACATCGATGTTGGCCGCGAGCGTCACGGAGGCCCCGCCCACGGCGAGCGTGATCCGGCCGCCGGCCTTGAGCGTGCCCTTGACCTTGCCGTTGGCGTCGGGACAGACCCGCGGGAGGTCGGCGAACTCGAGCTCGAGCTTGAACGCGCCCTTGTCGATCCCCGGCGGGAGCTTGACGTCGGCCTTGTCGGCCAGGCCCTGGAGGCCGTCGCGCGTGAACTCGCCCGCGACGCTGGCCTTCCCGCGGTAGCCCGCCGTGGAGCCGTCGTCGACCTGGGTGAACTCGCCGGCGAACTTCACCTCGGCGCCGGCGACCGGCGTGTAGGTCTCGGTCCTGGTCTCCGCCGCGTGGGCCCGCGGGCGGCGGATGACGGACGCTGCGACCGCCCGGCGGCGCCAGGAGTCCAGCGCGATCGACAGCATCTTCCCGGCCCGCTTCGCTCCGACCTTGCGCTCGACCGCCTTCAACGCGTCGGGCTGGACGGTGAGGACCGATTCCAGCTCGTCGGCCACCACGCCCAGCTGGGCGGTGGAGGTCGGCGCCGCCGGTCGCGGCAGCGCCTTGGCGGACGGCCGCGCGGGGACGACGCACTTCAGCCGTCCGGTGCGGTCGCGGACGACCTTGGCCTGCTTGCCCTTGCCCTTGAGGACGGGGAGCAGTCCCGGCGGGCAGCTCTTCTTCGTGGCCTGCTTCTTGGCGGCCTCCGCGCCGGCGGGCGCAAGCGACAGCACGAGCAGCGGGACGAGCCCGGCAAGCGGGAGACGGCGAACCGGGTGGGCCATGGGCGGCGATTGTGGTCCGGGCGTCGGTGCCTGACAAGGGCTCCGGGCCGGGAGTCCGTGGTTTCACGGATCCAACCTGGTCTCAGCCGCGGGCGGGGCGCAGCCGGCCCATGATGAGACGCCGCAGCTGCTCGGCCTCGTGCAGGCGCATCGCCAGCACGACGTAGGCGTAGGTCACGGCGCCCGCCGTGAGGCCGCCGCCGACTGAGATGACCTGCGCGATCAGGCTCCGTCCGAACGTCCAGTCCAGGCCGAACCAGACAACCCATGTCACGATGCCGAACCAGAGCGCGGCGATGAGCATGCCGATCGTCGCCTCGATCGTGTCGCGCAGCTCGAGCTGGTCGTCGAGCTCGCGCTTGAGGTAGACGTACTGCGCGGCCGCCAGCGCGAGGTCGGCGATCGCGGTGCCCGCCACGACACCGCCGATGCCGAGCGGCAGCAGCAGGATCGAGACGCCGATGTTGACGACCAGGTTGGCGACCGAGAGGTAGGTGACCGTCCACGGCCGCTGCAGGCTGAAGAAGCTGCGGGTCAGGAGGAGGTTCACGCCGCTGAACGGCAGGCTGAAGGAGAACCAGAACAGCGCCGTCGCGACGAGGTGCGTGTCGCTCGCGGTGAACTCGCCACGCTGGTAGACCAGCCGCACCATCGGCTCCGCCAGGACCGCGGTCGCGGCGGCCGCCGGGAGCAGCATGAGGAAGATCAGGCGCAGGCCGTTGCCGATCGTGGCCCGGAGGCCGGGGAGGTCGCGACGGGCCGCGAGGCGCGAGAGCTGCGGGAAGAGGACCGTCGCGATCGCGACGCTGAACATGCCCTGCGGGAGCATGTACAGGCGGAACGCGGCCTCGATCGCGCGCGGGCCCTCCTCGGAGACGAAGCCGGCGAGGTAGTAGTTGGCCAGCGCGTTGAAGTTGATGAGGCCGAGCCCGAGCGTCACGGGCAGCATCAGGACGAAGACGCGCTTGACGCGCGGGTCGCGCCAGTCGAACGACCACTCGAAGTGGAAGCCCACGGTCCTGAGCACGGGGAGCGCCATGGCGAACTGCACCGCGGTGCCGACGAGGATCCCGATGGCGTAGGCGTACAACTGGTCGTCGCCGTGGAAGAACGGGCGGGCGCCGACCAGGAACGCCATGATCACGATGTTCCACACGAGCGCCGAGAGCGCCGGGATGGTGAAGTGGTCGTAGGCCTGCAGGATCCCGACGACCAGGCCGTTGAGGCCGAGGATCAGGACGATCGGGAAGAGCACGCGGCTGAACCCGACCGCGAGGTCGGTGGCGTGGTCGGAGAACTTGCCGGGGGCGATCGCGGGGACGACGAAGCCCGCGGTGGCGATGAACACGAGGGTGATCGCCGTGAGCACCACGAGGATCACCATCAGGAGCGTCGAGGCGAGCCGGAACGCCTCGCGCTTCTTGCCCTCCTCCTGCAGCTCGGTGAAGATCGGCACGAACGCGGCGCTGAGGGCCGAGTCGGCAAACAGCGAGCGCACGACGTTCGGGATCGCGAAGGCGAAGGTGAACGCGCTGAAGGCGGGGGTCAGGCCGAAGAACGCCGAGGCCAGCACCTCGCGCATCAGGCCCGCGACGCGCGAGAGGCCAGTGAGGATCGAGAAGATCGCGGTGTTGCGCGCGAACGAGCGCCGCGGCGGAGACGGCGGAGCTCCGCCGGTCCGACGCGGGCCCCGGTCGGCCGGGTCCTCGGCCGTTGGTGCCTCGCTCGTCACGCGGGCGGATGCTACGGCGCGGACCGGCCTGGACGCCCGCACCGCACCGCCGTCCTCGGGTCGCTAGAATCGTCCGTCGCTCATGGCGAACATCCACTCGCAGAAGAAGCGCATCCTCCGGGCCGAACGTGAGCGCCTGGAGAATCGTCGCTACACGTCGACCATCAAGACCTACTTCCGTCGCCTCGAGGCCACGGTTGCGGAGGGCGGCGACGAGGCGAAGGCCGACGCCGAGCACCGCGAGCTCGTGCAGACGATCGACAAGGCCGTCAAGCGCGGCGCGATCCACCGCAACACGGGCTCTCGCAAGAAGAGCCGCGCCGCACGCGTCCGCACCGGCCAGCCCGCCGCTTAGTCGTCCCGCGCGCGGCGCCAGCCGCGCGTTCGCAGTGCCAACGGCTCCCGTTTGGGGGCCGTTTTTGCGTTGTGGGGCGCCGGGCCGGCGGGGCGCGCACCCCGGCGAGGCGCCGGGCGGGTCGGCGCCCGCGCGCCGGCCGGGCGGGCGCGCCGGCCGGGCGGGCGGGCCGGGCGGGCCCGCAGCGGCTAGGCCGCGGCCATCCGCCCGAGTGCGCGGACGGCGGAAGTGTCCTCGGAGAGGTCGCCCATGCCGCGGGTCTGGAGCTCGAGGTCGGCGAGGGTCTCGAGGGCCTTCCGCAGCGCCTCGGTGTCGGTGGCGCGAGCCTCTTTGATCCGCCGGTCCAGGGCCCACGGGCTGCCCTTGATGGAGGACTTGACCTGCGCCGGGGACTCGCCCGCCTCGAGCCGATCGGCGATCGCGAGCACCTCACGCAGCCGCCGGGCCATCAGCGGGATCAGGCGCTGCAGCGACTCGCCCTGCTCACGGAGCTCGAGGAACGCGCGGAAGACGGAGCGGCGGTCGCGCGCGACCAGCGCGTCGACCAGCCCCCAAACCTGGATCTCGGCTGAGTCGGCCGCCGCGTCCTGGATCTCCTCCACGCCCAGGCGAGTGCCGGCGCCGTGCTCCAGCGCGAGCTTCTCGAGCTCGCGCAACAGCCGCTGCTGACGCTCCCCGACCTGGGCGACGAGCGCCTGGGCCGCGGCGGGCTCGAGCTCGATGCCCAGCCGGCGCGCCTCGGCCATCGCCCACTTCGGCAGCTCGCGACCCTTGAAGGTGGCCTGCTCCACGACGTCGCCGCCGGCCTTGGTGATGGCCTTGACCAGCGCGGGTGGGACCTTGGCGCGGCCGTCCTCGCGAGCGAAGAACGCCACCGTCATGTCGGGCGCGAGGCCCTTCAGCGCGGGCAACACGTGCGTCTCGACGTCGGCCGGCTTCCACCGCTCGACGCCATCGACGACGATGAACCGCCGGCCCATCGCGAACGTCATGGCGCTCAGGGCCAGGCCGACGGCCTCGGGCGTCGAGGCATCGCCCTCGATGACCTCCGACCCGCTGGCGCCGCTCTCGGCCTCGGCGCGCGCGCGAAGGCTCGCCCGCCGCTCGGCGATGCGCCCATGGTCGTCGCCATGGATCAGGTACATCGGCTTCCACTGCGCCATCGAGCGGAGTGTAGGCACGCCCTCAGACACCGGCGCCCCGCCCTCCCCCGGCGGCGTTCCGGCCGGCGCCGGCGGCGGTGACGGTCGCCGCTCCGCCGCGCACATCGACCCGCACGGCGCCATCCTGGTCGGTGCGCCGCACCACCGGCACGGACCCCGCGAGCACTGCCATCGTCTCGGGTGCGGGATGGCCATAGGTGTTGCCGCGCCCGGCCTCCACGAGCGCCACCCGAGGCCGCAGCCGCTCCAGCAGCCCGGGCAGTCCGGGGTCGGCGCTGCCGTGATGGCTCACCTTCAGGACGTCGACCGGCGCGAGCTCCAGCGGAGCGATCTGCGGCGACTCGGCGTCGGCCGTGAGCAGGGCACTGGCGCCATAGGCCCCGGCCAGCCCGACGATCGCCCGCTCGTTGGGATCGCCCCCGGGCGCGGCCGGGCCCGCCGGCGGCCAGAGCACGCGCAGCGTGAGCGGTCCGACGCGCAGCACCTGACCGGCGGCGGCCGCCACCACGCGCGTCGCCCGGCGTCGGAGCGGCGCGTCCAGCGCGACCGAGGTCGGCGACCGGTCCTCGCCGCGACCGTCGAGCAGCACGTCCACCGGAAGCGCCGAGAGCACGGCAGGGGCGCCGCCGTCGTGGTCGGCCTGGGGATGGGTCACCACGAGCACGTCCAACCGTGAGACGCCCGCGGCCCGCAACTCCCGCACGACGCCCGCACCGGCCGGGCCGGCGTCCACCAGGATCGCCCGCCCACCGGCCTGGAGGAGGGTGGCGTCGCCCTGCCCGACGTTGAGCGCGGTGATGCGCAGGTCGCCCGCGGGCGGCGGCGCGACGGCTCGGCGTCCGATCAGCATCGGGCCGATCGCCGCGGCGAGCGCCAGCCCCGTGGCGGCCACGACGCCGAGGCGGCGGCGACGTGCGTTTCGCGGTCCGGCCAGGCGCTCACGCGCCGGCGGCGCGGTCACGAGCACGGCGGCCAAGGCCGAGAGGATCACGACGACCGCCAGCGGCAGCGCGACCTGCGCGCCCGGGAAGGCGGCGGCCGTGCGCCCGAGGGCGACGAGGTAGCCGACCGGGAGACCGGCGACCATCACGAGCGGTCCCGCGAGGCCGGGCACCACCTGCCCGATCGCCGCCGCGGCCATGCCGAGCCACATCACGGGCGCGACGGCGGGCGTCGCGAGCACGTTGGCGGGCAGCGCGACGAGCGACGCGCGGTCGAAGCGCGCGGCGATCAGCGGCGCCGTCGCCAGCGTTGCGGCGAGCGTCACCGCGACGGCCTCGGCCACCGGCGCCGGCATGCGCGCCCGCACGAGTCGCGCGCGCGTCGCCGGGGCGAGCACGACGATGCCGACGACGGCCGCGAAGCTCAGCTGCCAGCCGGGCTCGGCGAGCGCGCGCGGGTCGAGCGCCAGCGTCACGGCCGCCGCGAGGAGCAGCGCGTACCAGCGCGATGCCGGCCGCCCCGCGAGCGCGGCCGCGATCGTCGCCGCCCCCATGATCCCAGCGCGCTGGATCGAGGGTCCACCGCCCGCGAGCGGAACGTAGAGCGCGATGAGCGCCAGCACGAGCAGCCAGCGAGCGCGAACACCGAGGCCGACGACCATCGACAGCCCGAGCGCGAGCGCCGCGAGGAGCATGATGTTCTGGCCCGAGGCGGCCGTCAGGTGCGTGAGCGACGCCGCCTGGAAGGCGTCGCGCAGGTCCTCGGGCAGCGCCGAGTCGTCGCCCAGCACCATGCCGCGCAGAAGCGCAGCTTCGGGCGCGGGCAGATGCCCTCGCAGCGAGGCCTCGGCGCGACGACGGACGCCATCGACCACACCCAGCGCCCCACCCCGCCGCCGTCCGGTGTCCACGACGTGCGTCGCCCGAAGGGTCGCGTGGGCGTGGACGATCCGGGCGGTGGGATCGGGCGCCCGCAGCGAGCCGCGCACGCGCACGACCTCGCCGACGGCCGGCGTCGCGCTCGCGCTCGCGCTCCACGCGGGCATCCGCAGCAGCACGGGCTCGCCTCGCCATCGCACGAGCGCACGGCGCCCGCCGAACGCTTCCGCGCGGGAAGGGGTCAGCACCGTCGCGTCGCCCGTCACGGCGTGCCCGAAGTCCGGCGTCAGCGCCGTGCGCTCGAGCGTTGCGGTCCGCGCCTCGGCGGCCATCGCGGCCGCGATCAGCACGGCCGCCAGCGCGACGGCCACCACCGGCGAGCGCACCAGCGGGACGGTGATGGCGCCCACGGCCACGCCCAACGCCACGACGGCGATGACCGACGCGGGCGCCCACGGACCCAGGGCCAGCCCGGCCACGATCGTGGCGAGGACCACGTGCCGGACGTGCCGGCCGGCGACCTCCGCGAGGCCCATGCGCCACCGAGCAGGAGCCCTCACCGTCAGACCACCACCCGCGCACGCAGCGCCTCCAGGCGCTTCGGCCCGATGCCGGAGACCTGGCCGAGATCCTCAACGCTGCGAAAACCCCCGTGCTGCGCGCGGTACTCGAGGATCTTCTGGGCCGTGGCCGGGCCGACGCCGTCGAGCGTGTCGAGCTGCTCAGCGGTCGCCGAGTTGAGGTTGACGGGCGGCCCCGCCGCGCCTGGCGCGCCCGCGCTCCCCACGACGCCGCCGGCACTCGCCACCGCAGCGCCCGCACCCGCCGTGCTCGCTCCCGCGCTCGTCACCCGCCGCGGCACCACCACCTGCTGCGCGTCGGCGAGCTTCGCCGCGAGGTTGATGGCCTGCAGATCGGCGCCCGACCGCACTCCGCCGGCCCGCCGGATCGCGTCCTGCACCCGCAGCCCGACCCGCAGCCGATAGACGCCCGGGTGGCGGACCGCGCCGACGACGTGGACGGTCGCGAGACCGCCACCCGCCGCCCCGACCGTCACCGACGACGGATCGCTGCTGCCCTTCGTGCTGGTGCTCGCGACCGTCCGGCCTCCCGACGCCGCGGCGGTCTCTGTCCCGCCCGCGCCGCCGTCGGACTTCAGCGCGCGCCAGCCCAGCAGCGCAACGAGCACGGCGCAGGCCGCGTAGGCGGCAAGCTCGGAGCGGCTGAGATCGGGCACTCGGCCAACCTAGGCCGAGGCGTGTTGCACGGGACGCGCGCTTCGTTACGAACCTGCGGAGGAGCTGTGACGCATCGCGCGCGCCACGGCCTCCCGGGGGTCCGCCGCCTGCACCATGCCCTCGATGTCCCACCCGCCCAGCCCCACGACCGGCGTTCCCGCCTTCAACGCCAGCGCGATCTCCGACAGCGTCCCGTGGCCGCCGCCGACGGCGATGACCACATCGCTGCAGCGCACGACCAGCCCGTTGCGCAGCTCGCCGAGCCCGGTCGCCACGGCGATGTCGACCCAGCCGTTGGCCGCCGTTCGATCGTCGCCGGGCAACAGGCCCAGCGTACGCCCGCGGCGCGACTTCGCGCCGCGGCAGGCCGCCTCCATCACGCCGCCCAGCCCGCCGGTCACGACGACCGCGCCGGCCTCCGCGAGCGCTGCGCCGACCTCCTCGGCCAGCCACCTCTGCTGCTCGTCGGCTGCGCCGGGGCCCACGACCGCGACGTATCGCGTGGCGGGCACGAGCGCGCTAGCCGCGGACGACGATGTTGACCAACTTGCCCGGGACCACGATCTCCTTGACGACCTGCTGGCCGTCGACGTGGGCCTGGACGTTGGGCAGCGACCGGGCGAGGTCCAAGAGCGTGTCCTGCGACGCGTCGGCCGGCGCCTGGACGCGGTCGCGCAGCTTGCCGTTGACCTGGACGACCAGCTCGAAGGTGTCCGCCTCGAGGAACTGCGGCTCGGCCGCAGGCCACGGCTCCTCCCACACGCGGCGGCGGGTGAGCAGGTGGTAGGCGTCGGTGGCGACGTGCGGTGCGAACGGGAACAGCAGCGACGAGGCCGTCGCCAGCGCGAAGCGCACGCTGCCGGGGTCGGCCTCGCCGCGACGTTCAGGGCGTACCTCGTTGATCAACTCCATGACCGCGGAGATCGCCGTGTTGAAGGCGAAGCGCTGGTCCATGTCGTTGGTGACCTTGTCGATGGCCCAGTGCGCCTTGCGCACGATGCGCAGCGCGTCGCCGCCGAGGTCGTCGGGAACCGGCACGTCGGGCAGCTCGTCGGCCGCCGTCGCCGAGAAGCGCCACAGACGAGACAGGAAGCGGTGCATGCCCTCGACCCCGGTGTCGGACCAGTCGGCGTCCTGGTCGGGCGGACCGATGAACAGCGCGTAGGCGCGTGTGGTGTCGACCCCGAAGCGCTCGACGAGCGGCGCCGGCGAGACGACGTTGCCCTTGGACTTGGACATCTTCGCCCCGTCCTTGGTGATCATCCCCTGCGTGAAGAGCCGCTCGAACGGCTCGCGCGCCGAGAGGTACCCCATGTCCGCCAGCGCCTTGGTGAAGAACCGGGCGTAGAGCAGGTGCAGGATCGCGTGCTCGACGCCACCGATGTACTGGTCGACGGGCATCCAGCGGTCGGCGATCTCGGGATCCCAGGCGCGCTCGTCGTTGTGCGCGTCGGTGTAGCGCAGGAAGTACCAGGACGAGTCGACGAACGTGTCCATCGTGTCGGTCTCGCGACGGGCCGGGCCACCGCAGACGGGACAGGTGACGTTGACCCAATCCTCGGCCGCGGCGAGGGGCGACTTGCCCTTGGGCTTGTAGTCGGTGATGTCGGGCAGCACGACCGGCAGCTGGTCGTCGGGGACCGGGACCATGCCGTCGCGCTCGCAGTGGATGATCGGGATCGGCGTGCCCCAGTAGCGCTGGCGGGAGACCAGCCAGTCGCGCAGGCGGTAGTTGACCGAGCGGTGGCCCTTGCCCTCGCGGTCCAGCCAGTCGACGATCCTGTCCAGCGCCTCGCGGTTGTGCAGGCCGTCGAAGTCCGGGTTGGAGTTGACCAGCGGCCCGTCGCCCGTGTACGGCAGCTCGTCGCCGCCTTCGGGGTCGGCCACGACCCGCCGGATCGCCAGGTCATGGGCCTTGGCGAACGCGTAGTCGCGCGCGTCATGGGCCGGGACCGCCATGATGGCGCCTGTGCCGTACTCCATCAGGACGTAGTCGGCGACGTACATCGGCAGCGCCTCGCCGTTGACCGGGTTGATGACGTGGCGGCCCAGGAAGACACCCGTCTTGGGCTTGTCGACGTCGCTGCGCTCCTCCAGCGACTCGCCCGCCGCATGGTTGACGTAGTCGCGGACCTGCTGCTCGCGTCCGGTGCCCGCGATCAAGCGCTCGATGTCGGGATGCTCCGGCGCCATGACGAAGAAGGTGGCACCGAAGAGCGTGTCCGGGCGGGTCGTGAAGACGGGGTAGTCGATCGGGTGGGTGGGGTCGACGTCCTCGCAGCGGAATGTGACCTCGGCGCCTTCGGAGCGCCCGATCCAGTTGCGCTGCATGGTCTTGACGTGCTCGGGCCACGCGATCGTGTCGAGGTCCTCGACGAGCTGGTCGGCGTAGTCGGTGATGCGGAAGAACCACTGCTCGAGCTGCCGGACCTCGACCTCGTGGCCGCAGCGCTCGCAGCGCCCGTCGATGACCTGCTCGTTGGCGAGCACCGTCGCGTCGTTGGGACACCACTTGACGGCGGCGTCCTTGCGGTAGGCCAGCCCGCGCTCGAAGAGCTGCAGGAAGATCCACTGCGTCCAGCGGTAGTACTCGGGCGTATGAGTCGACAGCTCGCGCGACCAGTCGATGGAGATGCCCCACTCGCGGAACTGCTTCTGGAACGAGCGGATGGCCTCCTCGGTCGACTCGCGCGGGTGCTGGCCCGTCCGGATGGCATGGTTCTCGGCGGGCAGGCCGAAGGCGTCGTAGCCCATCGGATGCAGCACGCGACGGCCGGTGCGACGGTGGAAGTGCGCGACCGCATCACCGACCGAGTAGACCTTGAGGTGCCCGATGTGCGGCTCGCCGCTCGGATAGGGCAGCATCTCGAGGACGTAGGAGTTGTCACCGGCGTCGGCGACTTCGTCGTTCGACACCTGCCACGTGTGCTCGTCAGCCCAAACCCGCTGCCAGCGAGGCTCGATCTCCTTCGGGTCATAGCGATGCTCGGCCACGACCCGCAGGCTACAGCGGCGGCTCGGATCGCCGATCGACGGGGAGAGCCGTGCCAAGTGGCCCTAGGATCTGGCCCGTGGGCGACTCCGTCTCCGTCGATGCGCTGCTGCGCGATCCGACCACCGCTGAGGTCACCGAGGGCCTGGAGCGCAACCCCGGGTCAGGTCGACTGGCCGACCGCGGCTGGCAGCCCCTGTGGTTCGAGGTCCGGATCGCCGTCGGCGACGGCCACGACCACGAGTTCATCCACTCCCTGGTCTGGCGCGAGCCCGGCCGGCCCGCGCGCGAGGTCGCCGAGGAGGAGCTCGGTCACACGCTCGAGGAGGCGCTGCGCAACCTGCGTGACCTCGAGGGCTACGACGTCTGGCCCGAGGACGTCGCCGAGCCGCGCCTGCGCGTCGAAGTCGAGTAACTCACACGCGGTGGGATCTGTGCCTCAGCGGGGGCGGCGGCACCCTCCACGATGGTTGCGTTCTTGCGGATGGGCCTGCGTTGGCGACCTACCATGGGCCCATGGAGGATCGTCCAGAAGATCCCCTCTACCACGAGGATCTCGCGCCGGGCGCGACGACCGACGACGGGCTCGACGAGCTGGTGTCGTCCTTCGGCACACGGCCCATGAGCGAGATCTCGGTGGCGTCGGCGAAGGTCGCTGCGATCGTCGAGGCCGCCGAGCGCGCGGCCGAGGACCTGCGGCTGAAGACCGAGGAGAAGGCCCGCGAGCGCATCGCGGAGGCTGATCGTGCCGCCGACCTGCGCGTCGAGGCCGCCGAGTCGGAGGCTCGCGAGATCCTCGACACCGCCCGCCGCCAGGCCGCCGCCGCCGAGGCCGAGGCCAAGGAAGGGGTGCGCCTGATCCACGAGCGCGCGAGCCAGGCCCGCGAGGAGGGCGAGCGTCGCAAGGTCGCCGCCGTCCAGGAGGCCGAGGACGAGGCCACGCGCGTGAAGGCCGACGCCGACGCGTACGCCGAGGACACCAAGCGCAGCGCCAAGGCCGACGCCCGCGACATCATCGCCGAGGCCCACGACGCCGCCCGCGGTGTCCTGCACGAGGGCTCGACGCTCTCCGGCCACCTCCAGGAGCTCAGCAACTCGCTGAATCGCAACGCCGAGCGCCTCCTCAAGGACGTCAAGCTCGCCCACGCCCGCCTGACCGCAGACCTCGACCAGGCCACACCCGCCGGCGCCGCCGATTCCGCGCCCCGCGCCTCCCGCGGACCATCGGGGCAGAGCCCACCGCCCACCCCGCCCCGCCGCCGCCCGGACGACCCGTTCGAGGTCCCCGAGTTCCTGCCAGGTCGTCGCTGAGCCATGAGTGTTAAGATGCGTCTCGACCTGGGGCTATAGCTCAGCTGGGAGAGCGCCTGCATGGCATGCAGGAGGTCGTCGGTTCGAGCCCGACTAGCTCCATCGGTACGGAAGGCCCGCATTTGCGGGCCTTTCGTCGTCCGGGAGGGTGTGAACCGGCGCCAAAACCGGTGGCTGGGTTCCGGTGTGTACCGCGCGTGGGTACGCACGCAGCAGCGATCGGT
>NZ_DATHDY010000079.1:0-16067 GCF_035318805.1 Baekduia sp. | reverse complement strand
GACTGTTCAGCAAACGTTGCACAGTGGAGTTATCGTCTACCGCGATGGCTGAGCCAGTCTCCGCGAACGTCCTCCGGGCGCTGTCGCATCCCGTCCGCCTCGCGCTGCTGGTCGCGCTCGAGCGCGACGAGCTGACCGCCGAGGCGCTCGCCGAGCGCCTCGGCCTGACCCCGCACGAGACCGCGACCCAGCTCGCGGTCCTCCGCGAGACCGGCCTCGTCACCGACGGCCACCGACCCGGCCGGCTGCGCACGACCACCCACGGCTGGGCGACGATCGACGCCCAACTCCGCCACCTCGGCGCCGCCGGCACCGACCCCCCCGACTGACCGGCGACGCGCGGTGCGTCGCCGGCGGCCGCTCGGGCGCTTCCGGCACGCGCTCGAAGTCGGGGACGTGCTCCTGTGAGAACGTCCGCGCGATGAGCTTCTTCGATGATCCGGTGCCCCCGCCCCCGCCGGAGGAGCGAGCGGTCAGAGGTGCAGGCGCGGGCTGCTGCAGCCTGGCTGGAAGCAGGCGGCCGGGTTGCCCTGCGCGCCCTGGTGGAAGTGCGGGTGGTCGTGCTGGTCGCCGATCGGCCGGGCGCTGAGCGCGCGGCCGACCGCGGCGACGATGCGGCGGGTCATGGAGGGTCCTTCCGGGGGAGATGGGGAGAGGGGCCACGGCGTCCTGTGGGGCGCGGAGCGAGATGGTGCTCTGCCGGGAACGCCGCAAGGACATTGTGACAGGTTTGTGACAGGCCGCCGGCGATGCGTGACCCGTGTCACAGCGATTGGCCCCACCGCGCGTCTTCGATAGCCCGATCTGGCTAGTCTGGCGGGCGCACGCACCCCCGAACGTTCGCAAGAGAAGGGTTCTCGATTCCATGTTCGTGTTCAAGGCTGCCGTCGTCGGCGCCGGGACCATGGGTGGGCAGATCGCGCAGACGATCGCCGCCTCCGGCATCCCCGTCGTCCTCAAGGACGTCAAGCAGGAGCTCGTCGACGCGGGCCTGACCGAGGCCCGCAACGTCACCCAGGGCCAGATCGCGCGCCTCGTCAAGAAGGGCAAGCTCACCGAGGAGCAGGCCGCCGCCGAGGTCGACCGCATCGTCGGGCTGATCGAGGGCGCGACCGGCTACGGCTCCTTCGGCGACGTCGACTTCGTCGTCGAGGCCGTGCCCGAGCGCATGGAGATCAAGCAGGCGGTCTTCGCCGAGCTCGACGCGGTGACGCCCGGCCACGCGATCCTCGCGTCCAACACGTCGTCGCTGTCGATCACCGAGATCGGCGACGCGACGCTGCGCCCCGACAAGGTCGTCGGGTTCCACTACTTCTACCCCGCGTCGATCATGCTGCTGATCGAGGTCGTCGAGGGCGACGACACGTCGTCGGAGACGACGCAGGCGGCGGTCACCTTCGCGCAGGCCATCAAGAAGCAGCCGATCGTCGCCGCCGAGGTCCCGGGCTTCGTCGTCAACCGGATCCTGAACTCCGGCATCGCCGAGGTCTGGCGCGACCAGGAGGAGCAGGGCCTCTCGATCAAGAAGATCGACGCAGGCGTCGGCGCCGCCAACGTCGTGCCGATGGGGCCGTACTTCCTCATCAACCTGCTCGGCCTCGACACCGTCCTGCACGTCGCCGAGCACCTGCGCGAGTCCTACGGCGACCGCTTCTACGTGCCCGAGGGCATGTCGAGGCTCGTGGCCGACGGCAAGCTCGGCGCCAAGACCGGCGGCGACGGCTTCTACGACGCCGACGGCAACGCGAACCTCGAGGGCGACGCCGAGCCCAACGTCGAGGACCTCGTCGAGAAGCTCGTCCTCAAGACGTTCGTCGAGGCGGCCCTGGTGCTGGAGGAGGGCGTCGCGACCCACCGCGACATCGACTTCGGGATGATGGCCGGCGCCGGCCTGGATCCCCGTCGCGGCCTGCTGCCGCCGTTCATGAAGGCCGACATCGAGGGCCTCGACGCGCTCCTGGAGCGGCTGGAGAGGGCCGAGGAGAAGTGGGGCGAGCGCTTCACGCCGCCCACGATCCTGCGCCGCCTCGTCGCCCAGGGTCGGCTCGGCCAGAAGAGCGGCCAGGGCTTCTACGCCTACCCGCAGGTCGACGCCGAGCAGCCCGCCGGCGAGAACGCCGTGGTCAAGCTGGAGTCGCGCGGGGAGATCGCGATCGCGTGGCTGGCCAACGGCCAGATGAACTCGATCGCGCCGCAGGTGATCGAGGACCTCGGCAAGGTGTGGGAGAAGGTGCAGGCCGACGGCGTCCGCTCGCTGGTGATCGCCTCGTCCAACCCGTTCCTGTTCTCCGCGGGCGCCGACATCAAGGCGTTCACGACGCTCGACGAGGCGGGCGGGGCCGCGCTCATCCACCAGGCGCACGCGCTGTTCCGCGAGTTGGAGACCAAGGGCGTCGCGACGATCGCGGCGGTCAACGGCCTGGCCTTCGGCGGTGGCTGCGAGCTGGCGATGGCGTGCGACGTGCGCATCGCCGCGCAGTCGGCCATCTTCGGCCAGCCCGAGATCAAGCTCGGGATCGTCCCCGGCTTCGGCGGCACGCAGCGCCTGCCGCGCCTCGTGGGCGAGAACAAGGCGCTCGAGATGAACCTGACGGGCGAGCCGGTCGGCGCCGAGGAGGCCTACGAGTTCGGGCTGGTCAACCGCTCGGTCCCCGACCACGAGCTCCTGGACACGGCGCTGGCGTGGGCGCGCAAGCTGAGCGAGTCGGCCCCGCTGGCCCTGGCGGAGATCAAGTCGGTGTCCGCGGCCGGCGACCTCGACGAGGGCCTCGAGGCCGAGAAGGCCGCCTTCGGCCGCGTCTTCCAGAGCGAGGACGGCAAGGAGGGCATCAGCGCCTTCCTCGGCAAGCGCAAGCCGAACTGGCAGGGGAAGTAGGCCCCAGCCCCTACCCTCGACGCTCGTGAGCGCCAGCACGAGCAGCGTGGAGCGCGTCGCGAGGCTCGCGTCCCTCATCCGGGCCGCCGGCTCCGTCGTCGCGCTGACCGGCGCGGGGATCTCGGTGCCGTCCGGGATCCCCGACTTCCGCTCGCCCGGCTCCGGGCTGTGGGAGAACGTGGACCCCATGGAGGTCGCGCACATCGACGCGTGGCGTGCCGACCCCGAGCGGTTCTGGCACTTCTACGGCAACCGGTTCCAGACGCTGGAGGGCAAGGAGCCCAACGGCGCCCACGCGGCGCTGGTCGAGCTCGAGCGGCGCGGGAAGCTCGACGCGATCGTCACCCAGAACATCGACCGCCTGCACCGGCGGGCCGGCTCGGCGCGCCTGGTGGAGGTGCACGGGTCGATCGACACGTCGTCGTGCCTGAGCTGCGGCGCGCGCTACCCGATCGCCGAGGTCCGGCGGCGGCTGGACGCCTCGCCGATCTCGGTGCCCGGCTGCGACTGCGGCCAGCCGCTGAAGCCCGACGTCGTGCTGTTCGGCGAGTGGCTCTCGCAGGACGCGCTGAGCGAGGCCTATGCCTTGGCGGCGGGCGCCGACGTGCTCCTGTGCATCGGCTCGTCGCTGGAGGTCCACCCGATCGCCCAGCTGCCCGGCGTGACGCGTCAGAACGGCGGCGCGGTCGCGATCGTCACCCAGGGCGCGACGCCCTGGGACTCGCGCGCGGCGGTCAAGCTCGACGGCGACGTGGTCGCCGAGCTCGACGCGCTCGTCGCGGCGCTGTAGGGGCCCCTAGGCAACGCGCTCCGCGCCCGTGTATACGTTGACGCGGCCGCGTCGCGCGAAGCCGCACAGCGTCATCCCGCGGTCGGCGGCCAGCTCGACGGCCAGGGAGGACGGTGCGCCGACGCCCACGAGGACGGGGCAGCCCGCGACCGCCGCCTTCTGGACCAGCTCGAACGACAGCCGTCCCGAGACGCACAGCACGCGGCGATGCAGCGGCAGCCCGCCGTCCAGCAGCGCCCGCCCGACGACCTTGTCCATGGCGTTGTGGCGGCCGACGTCCTCGCGGACGCAGAGCAGCGTCCCCGAGGCGTCGAACAGGCCGGTCGCGTGCAGGCCGCCGGTGACCGCGAAGCCCGGCTGCTGCAGGCGGTCGGGCAGCGCGGCCAGCAGCGCGCGCTCCACGACGGGGCCGGCCGGCAGGGGGTCGGCGTGGACGGCGACCTCGTCCAGCGCGCCCCTGCCGCAGACGCCGCACGACGACGACGTGTAGAACCGGCGCGCCGTCGGACGGCGCGCCAGCTCGGCGTCGACGTCGACGACGTTTGCCACGAGGTCGGGCGTCGGGCCGGCGCTGCGCACGGGACCGGCCAGCAGGCCCTCGCCGTGCAGGAAGCCCACCGCCAGCTCCTCGTCATGGCCGGGCGTGCGCATCGTGACCGCCAGCGCCTCGCCGCCGACGCGGATCTCCAGCGGCTCCTCGACCGCCACGCGGTCGGCCACGCCGCCGTCGCGGACGACGGGCGCGTGCATCCGGATCGTGGCGTCGGCACCCACGCGCTGAGTATGCCCACGGGCGCGGCGTCCGAGCGCCTCGCGCTACTCGAGGCCGCCGGCCACGCGGGCGGCCAGCGCGGCCTCCAGGCGGCCGACTACGCGCACGACGTCCTCCACCTGCGCGGTCTCCAGGCCGCCCTCCAGCGCGCGGTTGGCCGCCGCCGCGACCGCGCCGCGCTCCTCGCGCAGCTCGGCCAGCCGTGTGGCCAGCTCCTCGTGGTGCGACCAGGCCTGCAGCTCCGCCAGCGCCGCCTCGAGCGCGACGCGCAGCTGCAGCGCCGCCTCGCGGGTGCGGCCGCGGTCGAGATCGAGCCGGGCCCGCAGCGTCAGCTCCTCGGAGGCCAGCGCGACGTCGCGGCCGGCCAGCAGCGCCGCGAACCGCTCCTGCGGGCGGAGCGCGCGCGTGCGGCGCGGCCGGGCGGTGGCGAGCGGGGGGAGGGCGCGGGCGTCGGCCCACTGGCCCTCGGCGACCGCCTCGCCGCGCCCGACGCCGACGCGGATCGCCAGCGCCTGCTCGGGAGCGATCTCGCGCACGAACGGGTCGGCGCGCACGATGCGCTCGGCGTGCAGCACGGTGTTGAGCACCGCGACCGCCGCCCGGACCTCGCGGGTCAGGTCTGCGTCGTGCAGCCACGCCGACGCGGCGTCCGCGTCGGCCAGTGGCTCGGCGTGGATGAGCGTCGCGCGGGTGATCGGGACGGTCGCCGCGATCGGCTCGGGCGCGGCCCGGCGGGCCCGGCGCCGGCTCAGCCGCCCGCGGCGGGGCAGCGCGGCAACCGTCTGCAGGACGAGCACGTGCTCCGGCTCGCCGGCATGGCCTCGCAGGACGTAGCGGCCATCGGCCGGGCCGAGCTCCCACGGCAGCTCGAGCTGCACGAAGCGGAAGCGCGACCCGGGAGCCGGAGCGTCCAGGGCGCTACTCGCCCTTGTGGGCGTCGCTGGCGCGCTTGGGGACGTCGATCGAGTACTGCGAAGGCTGCGTGAGCACCTTCGGGTTGTCGATCTCGCCGAGGCGGCTGATCAGCTTGATCCACTGGCTGGGCTTCAGCGCCGAGTTGAGCTGGCGCCCGAGCTTGGAGTCGGTGCCGTACAGCGGGCGGAAGCCGACGTGGATGTGGTCGGCGTGGTCGGGCAGCGACATCGTGTTGTCGGCGCCGTCGAAGGTCATGAGGCTGATGATCTGGTGGGGCTTCATCGTGCCCTGGAGGGTCAGCAGCCGGCGGATGGTCATGTCGGTGATCGAGCCTTCGCCCTGGTGGCCGAGGATCGGGATGCCGTTGATCGCGGCGATGTCGACGGCGCTGCCGGTGGAGTGCTCGGAGACGTTGCCCGAGGCGGTCATCAGGCCGTGGCCGCACTCCAGGGCGCTGACGGTGGGCTTGAGGCCGGAGCTCGAGAGGAACTCGAGCGTCGCGAGCACGCGGCGGTCGATGTTGCCGGCGGTGATGTCGCGGCGGCCGCAGTCGTAGATCGAGATCCGCGAGTCGTCGAGGACCCGCTTCTGCAGCGACTCCTTGCTCATCAGCAGGATCTGCCCGATCGACGGGTTCTTGGCATCCGGGCCGAAGAACGGGTTCTTGCCGGCGGCGCGGTAGATCGCGGTGGACTCCAGCAGCTTCCAGCCGTCGAGGATCGGCTTGGGGTCGATCCGCGGGCTGCCCTTGCCGGCGGGGCGGACCTCGAAGAGCAGGTGCGACGCGACGTGCTTCTGCGTCTTGCCGATGCGGCCCAGGACCGTGCCGGCCACGACCTTGGCGCCGACCTTCAGGCGCTTGATCTGGACGTCCTTGGAGTCGAGGCCCAGGACCTTGGTGAAGGTGGCCTGATAGCTCGAGCTGCCGGACTGGAACTCGCGGTTGAGGAGCTGCTCCTCGCCGCCCTTCTTGTACGACTCGGGGCGCGACGGGTTGGCGAACGCGCGCTCCTTGGAGACGTTGACCTGCGTGGAGCCGGTGACCGTCACCTTCTTGGCGGCCGCCTGCTGGGCGACCTCCTGCGAGCCGTTGGCCTTCGACGCCTTCGCGCTGGGCTGCGCGCCGGCGCTGGCGGCCTGCGTGGGCGTCGGGTCCTTCTTGGGGAGGTCGAGCTCCTTGGCGACCTGCGCCTTGGAGACCTTCGCCGGCTTGGGGACCGCGTAGGCCGCGGCGACCTTCTTGAGGTGCGCGTACGTGTAGGTGTTGCCGTACACGTCCTCCAGCTGGATGAAGTTGCCCAGGCGCTTGGTCTTGCCGATGTTGACGATCCGGCCGTCCTGCGTCGCGATCGCCGAGGAGCCGGCCTTCGCGTAGACGTTGATGCCGCGGCGGCTCGTGTTGGCCTCGACCGGCACGGCGGCGTTGTGGCCCGTGGCGATCTTGCGGTTCAGCGAGCTCTCGGAGAGGTCGTCGGCGTAGGTGGCCTTGGCGCTGACGGGGAAGTGGCCCTGGGTGAGGCCGGTGAGCGAGCCGACGAGGTCGGAGGGCAGGCCGCCGATGAGGCGGGCGCGCATGAGGACCGAGTCGACGTACCAGTCGGCGTGGTTGTAGGCGAAGATCGCCTTGCGGACGTCGGTGTCGGCGCCGGCGGCCTTGAGGTAGCGCGCGGAGGCGAAGATCGCGTCGACGGGGTTGTAGGGGTCCTTCTTGCCGTCGTGGTTGGCGTCGACGCCGTACTGCTTCCACGTGGAGGGCATGAACTGCATCCAGCCCAGGGCGCCGGCGGTCGAGACGTTGAGGTTGCGGCCGTAGTCGGTCTCGATCTCGTTGATGCCGGCCAGGACCTCCCAGCGCACGCCGTACTCGATGCCGGCGGCCTGGTAGATCGGCAGCAGGAACGGCGGGATCCGGAACTTGTCGATGAAGAAGTTCGGGACGCCGATCGGCGCGGCGCCGGGAAGCGCCTGCGAGAAGGTGGGGTTGGCGGTCGTCGGCGTGCCGTCGCTCTGCCGGATCGCGGTGGCGTCGGGCTTGGCGTCGGCCTTGGCCTCGTCGGACGCCTTGGTCGAGCCCGTGGCCTTGCGCTTGGTCTTGCCGACGGTCTTCTGACCCTGCTGGCCGCCGGCGGAGACCGAGGGCGCGCTGTCGGCGGCCGCGGGAACCGTGCCGACGGTGGGCGCCGGCGCCGTGGCGGTCGGGGCCGTCGAGGTCGGCGCGGTGCTCGTGTCCGTGCTCGCGGCCGGGTCGGGGGCGGGCGCCGTGCTCGTGCCGGTGTCGGCGGGCGGAGCGGGCTGCTCGGCGGTGCCGGTCCCGGTGTCGGCGGGCGCGGCGTTCGTCGTGACGCTGGCCACGGGCGTGGATGCGCCGGGCATCGGGACGGCGTCCGCGGGGGCGTCCGCGGGCTCGTCGACCTGCACGGTGACCGTCTGGCCCCCGAGCAGCGTGACGGTGATCGTTCGCAGCTGCGCGGACGCAGGGAAGACGGCAGCACCGAACCCCGCCGTGAATGCTCCGGCGGACATGAGTCCGATCAGCAGCTTGCGCCGTCTCATGAAAAGTTGACTGCTCCTCCCGCGACCCGGTCAGGCCCGACCGCACCGCGAATGCGGCGAGACCCTACCAAGGGGGGTCGATCGGGGGCTGGGGACGCTACTTGCATGTTTCTGGTTCTGCAAACCACAACCGTCGTGGTGCTTTGACGACATACGCCGTACACCTCTGTGAAGAGGCTTGGCCCAAGGATCGGCCGGACACGTCGGTTCCTTGAAGTCCGATCGTCCAGTCTCAGCGTCCTGACGTCCAGTCTCGGCGCCGAGTTGCGGGAGACGGCCAGGTCGACCACCCTGTCAAGCTCGACGTGAGGCTGAGGGTTGGCGCGACCGAGGTCGCTGGGTACGGTTGCCGGGCCACCGCGGCGCATCCAACGGGAAGAGACGACGGGCATGAGTGACGAACCAGTGAACGACGGGCTGCGCGAGCGGCTGCAGAAGCAGGGCGAGGACGCGCTGGGCAAGTTCGCCCAAGAGCTCTTCGAGAGCCCGCTGGTCCACAGCGCGGTCGCCCGGGTCTTCGACGCGCGCGAGAAGGCCGTCCAGGCCCAGGAGGCCACGATGGGCGCGCTGAACCTGCCGTCGGCCGCCGACCTCGAGCGCCTGACGCGCCGGGTCCGGTCCCTGAGCCAGCGCCTCGAGGGCATCGAGGACGGCGTGGACCGCCTGGACGAGCGGCTCGCCTCGCTGCCGGGGGCCGGCATCGAGCAGCGGCTGACCGGGATCGAGGACGCGCTCCAGAAGCTCGGCAACGAGGTCGAGGCCCTGCGCAAGAAGCTGCCGGCGACGCCGCCGCGGCGCAGTGCCGCCAAGAAGCCGTCCTAGGAGACTGTGTCGCTATCGCGACTGGGGACCCACCTCCGGCGGCGACGGCTGGCCGTCGTGGGCCTCGGCCTCGCTGGCCGCCTACGGCACCCCTAGAACTGCCGCCGGCCCGGTGGAGACCGGGCCGGCGAAGGGTGGAGGGCGGAGGTTTCCGGTGCCCACCGGCCTCCATGGGGATGAACGTCGGCCGGCGGGCACCGCGGCTGCAGCCAGGGGTACGAGCTCGGGGAGAGGAGCTTCCTGGAGGTTCGGGGGAGGAGAGGCCGGGAAGCGCTGGCGGCAGTGGCGTGCAAGAGGGATCTTGGCGAAGGTCTCATCACCACACCATTCGGGCTGCCGGTGTCCGGGAGTGCGGCTAGCCGCCCGTCGGCAGCGCGGTCACCCGGCGGTGAGCGCGCCGGCGCCGGCCACGCCGACCGCCTCGCCGGCCGCGGCGACGGCCTCGTCGTCGAGCCGCTGGCCGTGCGCGTCGGCGACCATGGCGACGATCGCCCCGAACGCCACGCCGTGGCGCGCGGCGACCGCCGCCAGGGGCGCGGTCTCCAGGTCGACGGCCAGCGCGCCGTCCTCGGTCCACGCGGTGCCGTCGCTCTCGGCGTCCACCGCGTAGAAGAGGTCGGTCGACACGACGAGGCCCGCGCGCGTCGCGACCGCGACCAGGTGCGCGGTGAGCGGACCGTCCAGCCCCCGGCGCCCGGGCACGCCGAGCGCGCGGCTCACGCCGTCGGCGCCGTGCACCGCGGTGGCGGCCACGAGGTCGCCCAGGGCCACCGCGCCCGCCACGGCGCGCGCCGTCCCGACCCGCACCGCGGTGCGGACCCCGAGCGCCGCCAGCTCCTCGAGCACGATCGCGGCGCTCGCGCCGCCCATGCCCGTGCTCTGGATCGTCAGCAGCGCGCCGTCGGCCGCCGTGCCGGTGTAGCCCCAGAGGCCGCGATGGTGGTTGAACATCTTCCGGTCGTCGCCGAGCACGACCTGCGCGAGCGCCAGCGCCCGCCCCGGATCGCCGGGCAGCAGCACGCGATCGGCGAGGGCGGCGACGGGGCGCAGGTGGATGGGCTGTGGCTCGTCCGGCACGGCGGGCGAGGATAGACTCCGAAGGCCATGGCCAAGAACGAGGATCAGGAGCGCAAGCCCACCTCGGGCGAGCCGAAGTCCCGCGCCGATCAGGTCCGCGCCGCGGTGGAGCAG
Organism: Baekduia sp.; assembly: GCF_035318805.1. Taxonomy (GTDB): domain Bacteria; phylum Actinomycetota; class Thermoleophilia; order Solirubrobacterales; family Solirubrobacteraceae; genus Baekduia. The sequence goes on along the minus strand of NZ_DATHDY010000079.1, from coordinate 6,149 downwards.
GCCTTCGGAGCGACGGCCAGCGGGGCCGCGCCGGTCCAGAAGCGCGCGGCGGAGCTGGCCGACGAGCTCGTCGGCGCCGCCTCGCGCGTGCGGGAAGTCCTGGAGGAGCTGCGCCCGCCGTCGCCCGACGACCTGCAGGCGCTCCGCGAGCAGGTCGCGGCGCTGGAGCGGCGCATCGACGAGCTGGAGGACGCCGCCGCCGCCAAGCCGAAGCCCAAGCGCGCCGCCCGGCCGGCCGCAACCGACAAGGGCGGCGCCGCCGCCAAGCGCCCGCCCGCCGGCGGATCGCGCTCCTGACCGCGCCGGACCCGTGATGGCGCGTCGCGTGCTCATCACGGGCGTGTCGAGTCCGCTGGGAGCGCGCGTGGCCACGCGCCTGGCGGCCGATCCGATCGTGGAGCACGTCATCGGCGTCGACACCCGCCGCCCGCCGGGCGCGCTGGCCGACCGCATCACGTTCGTGGAGGCCGACCTGCGGCGCGGCGAGCTGGCCACGACGCTGAAGCTCGCCGCCCCGCACGTGGTCGTCCACCACGACATCGTCCAGTTTCCCGAGCCCGGTCGCTCGGCGCGCAGCCTGCACGACCTCAACGTCATCGGCACGCTGCAGCTGCTGGCCGGCTGCTCCGAGCTGCCCGGCCTGCGCGCCCTGGTCGTCCGCGGCTCGGCGTCGATCTACGGCTCGCAGCCCGACGCGCCGGCGTTCTTCACCGAGGACCACACGCGCTCCGGCGCGCTGCGGACGCGCTTCCAGCGCGACGTCGGCGAGCTCGAGCGGCTCGTCGAGGCGTTCGCGCGGCGCCACCCGTCGGTGACGTGCACCGTCCTGCGGCCGCAACCGGTCATCGGCGCGACGATCGACAACCCCATCATGCGGCTGTTCCGCTCGCCCGTGGTCCCGACGTTCCTCGGCTTCGACCCGCGCCTGCAGTTCATCCTCGACGACGACGTCGTGGGCGCGGTCGTGGCGGCCGTGCGGCAGCCCGTGCGGGGGGCGGTCAACGTCGCCGGCGACGGCACCGTCTCGCTCGCGCGGACCCTGCGGCGCCTGGGCAAGCGCAGCCTGCCGATCGCCGCGCCGCTGTACGGCGCCACGGTCGCCGCGCTCGCGCGAATCGGCGGGCTGCCGCCGCTCAACGACGACGTCGTGCGCTACCTGCGCAATGGCCGCGGCGTCGACACCATGCGCATGCGGCGCGACCTGCGCTTCGTCCCGACCCACACGACGGCGGAGGCGATCGACGCGGTCGCCGCGGCGATCCGCGCGGAGCATCGGGGGGCTGCCGCATGAGCGGCTCGTGCGGATTGCCGGCGGCGATCCGCGCGGAGCATCGGGGGGCTGCCGCATGAGCGGCTCGTGCGGATTGCCGGCCGCCATTCGGGCCGAGCACCATGGGGCGGCCGCATGATCGGCCCGCTCGGCCTGGTGCGCGACCTGCGGCGTGCGGTCGACGCGGCGGCCCGGCGCCTGCGCGGCGAGTACGAGGAGGACGAGTGGGGCTACGACCCCTCGTTCGCGGCGGCCGCCGAGCCGCTGCTGAGCTTCCTCTACGACCACTGGTGGCGGGTGACCGCGACCGGGACCGAGCACGTCCCGCGCGACGGCCGTGCGCTGCTGGTCGCCAACCACGCCGGCGTGCTGCCGTGGGACGCGGCGATGACCGCGACCGCCGTGCGCCGCGCCGGCGTGGAGCGCGACCCGCGCTTCCTGGTCCTGGACTGGGCCTTCGGCCTGCCGTGGGCGTCGGTGGTGATCCGCCGGTGCGGCGGCGTGCCGGCCTCGCCCCACAACGCGCTGCGCCTGCTGGAGCAGGACCACCTCGTGATGGTCTTCCCGGAGGGCGCCAAGGGCGTGGGCAAGCCGTGGCGCGAGCGCTACCGCCTGCAGCGCTTCGGGCGTGGCGGGTTCATCGAGCTGGCGCTGCGCACCGGCGCGCCGATCGTGCCGGTCGCGATCGTCGGCAGCGAGGAGATCTACCCCAAGCTCGGCGAGCTGCCCGGTGTCGCCCGGCTGCTCGGCGCGCCGCACGTCCCGATCACGCCGACGTTCCCATTGCTCGGACCGCTCGGCGTGATCCCGCTGCCGTCGCGGTGGCGGATCGCGTTCGGGCCGCCCGTCGACCTCGGCGGCCTCGGACCGGACGCCGCCGAGGACCGCGCGACGGTGCTCGAGCTCTCCGAGGAGGTCCGCGACCGGATCCAGACGATGGTCCTCGAGAACGTCATCGAGCGTACGGGAGCGTTCCGATGACGTTGACACGAGGTGATGTCAGGAGTACCCATGCGGTACAGAAGGTCGCAGAGTGGGCGGCTCGATCCCGCCCGCAAGGTGCCGTCGTCTCAACGGTGAGCATCGGCGACCACGTCGCGGGCCGCGCCCGCGAGCGGCGGGGCCTCGTCCGAGCCCCCGCCGCTTCCATGAGAGGCCGCCGATGAGCGACGAGCCGACCCTCGCGGACGTCGCTCGCCGCGTCGGCGTGGCGCCGTCGACCCTGCGCCGGTGGATCGTCTCCGGCCTCGTCCCGGCGGGCAGCAACGGCGGGATGACCGCGGCGTCGGCCGCGCAGGCGCGGGTCGTCGCCCGGCTGCGCGAGCGCGGCCACTCGCTGGACGAGATCCGCCAGGCGACCGAGAGCGGCAAGCTCGCGTCGAGCTACATCGAGGGCCTGCTGCCCGACGCCCCGGCGCGCTGGACCCTCGCGGAGGCGGCGCGCGAGACGGGGTTGGAGCCCGCGCTGATCGAGCGGATCTTCATGTCCATGGGCTTCGGCGCGCAGGGCCTGGACCACCTCACTGACGACGACGTGCAGCTGCTGCGCTACGCGGCGGCGGTGCTCGCGGCCGGCCTGCCGCTCGTGGCCTTCCTCCAGCTCGCGCGCGTCTACGGCCAGGCGATGTCGCAGATCGCCGACGCCGAGGTGCGGCTGTTTCACCTGTACGTACACGAGCCGCTGATGCGCGACGGCGTCCCCGGCTGGGAGATGGCCGAGGAGATGGCGGGGCTGGCGCGCGAGATCATGCCGCTGGCCTCGCCGATCATGGACCACGCCCACAACCGGTTCCTCCAGCACTTCATCGAGCAGGACGTCATCGGCCACATGGAGGCCGACCTCGGCGACGAGGGGCTGGGCGCCGAGCGTCTCCTCGGTCGCCTGCGCGTGGCGATCGCCTTCGCCGACCTCGCCGGCTACACGCGGCTGACCGAGGAGGTCGGCGACGAGGAGGCGGTCAGCGCCGTCGAGCGGTTCGTGGAGCAGGTCGAGCGGTCGCTGCCCGACGACGCCCGGATCATCAAGACGATCGGCGACGAGGTCATGGTCGTGGGCCCCGACGCGGCCGCGCTGCTGGACTGGGCGGTGGCCTTCCAGTCCGACCACCGCGAGCGGCCGCTGCCGCGGATCGGCATCCACTACGGCGAGACGCTGTACCGCGACGGCGACTACTACGGCCGCGAGGTCAATCAGGCCTCGCGCGTGGCGGCGCGCGCCGCCGGCGGCGAGGTGCTCGTCACGCGCCCGGTGGTGGCGCAGGCCGGCCCGGGCCTCGAGTTCCAGCGCATCGGCGAGGTCCGCCTCAAGGGCTTCGCCGACACCACCGAGATCTTCCTGGCGCGGCCTCGGGAGGGGTGAGCGATGGACGTCGCGCAGCGCGTGGGCGCCACCGGGCTCGTGCGTCCGGGCGGCCCGCTGGTCGTGCTGCTCTCCGGCGGGCGCGACTCGACCTGCCTGCTCGACGTCGCGGTGACCCTGGCCGGCGCCGAGGCGGTGCGGGCGCTGCACGTCAACTACGGGCTGCGCGGCGAGGCCTCCGACGGCGACGAGCGCCATTGCGCCGCGCTGTGCGAGCGGCTGGGCGTGCCGCTGGAGCTCGAGCGCGCGCAGCCGCCCGAGGGCGGCAACGTCCAGGCCTGGGCCCGCGATCTGCGCTACGCCGCCGGCGCCCGGGTCGCCGGCGAGCACGGCGCGCGGCTGGCCGCCGGGCACACGCTCACCGACCAGGTCGAGACGATCCTCTACCGCCTCGCCGTCTCGCCCGGGCGCCGGGCGCTGCTGGGCATGGAGGCCGATCGCGGCACCCTCGTCCGCCCGCTGCTGGCCGCCGAGCTGACGCGCGCCGAGACCGCCGCCTGGTGCCTGGAGCGCGGACTGGCCTGGCGCGAGGACGCGACCAACCTCGACGCCGCCTTCGCCCGGACCCGCGTGCGTGAGGGTCTGCTGCCCGCGCTGCGCGCCGTCGACGAGCGCGCCGAGGTCAACGTCCTGCGCACGGCGCAGCTGCTGCGCGACGAGGCGGCGGTGCTCGACGAGGTCGTCGCGACCGCGCTGGCGGGGCGCGATCGCCTGGCGCTGACCAAGCTCGCCTCGCTGCCGCCCGCGCTGGCGCGGCTGGTGCTGCGCCGGCTGGCCGAGGACGCCACCGGCCGGCTGTGCGCGCGTGCGGCGACGCGCCTGGACGACGTGCTCGCGCTCGGCGGCGCGGGAGCCCTCGACCTGGGCGACGGCGCCCGCGCGATCGTCGAGCGCGGGGTGCTGCGGGTGGGGCGGACGCCCGCGCGCGCGCCGAAGCGTTAGCTTGCCGCTTCCTATGCGGGACCCCCAGATCGGCGAGATCCTCGTCCAGCCCGACGACCTCAAGCAGAAGGTGCGCGACCTCGGAGAGCAGATCTCCGCCGACTACGGCGATCGCGACCTGCTGTTGGTCTGCGTCCTCAAGGGGGCGGTCTTCTTCCTGGCCGACCTCATGCGCCACATCGACATCCCGTGCGAGGTCGACTTCATGGCCGTCTCGTCCTACGGCTCGGAGACCGACTCCTCCGGCGTCGTGCGGATCCTGAAGGACCTCGACCGTCCGATCGCCGGCCGTGACGTCCTGATCGTCGAGGACATCGTCGACTCCGGCCTCACGCTGCAGTACCTGCTGCGCAACCTCGGCGCCCGCGAGCCCGCCTCGCTGGAGGTCTGCGCCCTGCTGACCAAGCCCGATCGCCGCAAGGTGGAGCTCCCGACCCGCTACGTCGGCTTCGAGATCCCGGACAAGTTCGCCATCGGCTACGGGCTCGATCACGCCGAGCGTTACCGCAACCTGCCGTACGTCGCCGCGTTGACGGAGGAGTAGACGGGCGTCCGGGCTGCGGCTCGGACATCCATCTGCCGGCGAGCGACGTACGACCCGTCAGACGGCGTCAGCGCCCCTGATACCCTCAACGCCTTGCGCCCGACGCGAAAGCCCCCCGCGCACCTCTCATGAGCAGGTTCTTCAAGAGCGCCCTCTTCCCGATCCTCATCGTGGTCGTGCTGGCCTTCTTTGCCTCCAAGCTGATCTCGCCTGGTGACAGCAAGGCCCCGCCCACGTACGGCGACTTCATCACGCAGCTGAACGCCGGCCAGGTCAAGGACGTCGATCTCCGCACGAAGGACAACGTCCTCGCGGTGACCCTCAAGCAGGGCGACAAGAAGTACGAGACCGGCTTCACCGACGACGCCGCCGGCCGCCTCGACGCGCGCCTCGAGCAGGCCAAGAAGCAGCACCTCATCGACAACTACAACGTCGAGCCGCGCAAGTCCAACGCGATCCTCGGGCTGCTGACCTACGTCCTGCCCTTCGTCATCTTCATCGCGTTCTGGATCTTCCTGATGAACCAGGTCCAGGGCGGCGGCTCGAAGGTCATGTCGTTCGGCAAGTCCCGCGCCAAGCGGATGTCGGTCGACTCGCCGAAGATCACCTTCCGCGACGTCGCCGGCGTCGACGAGGCCGTCGAGGAGCTTCACGAGATCAAGGAGTTCCTGGAGAACCCGAAGAAGTTCCAGGCGCTGGGGGCCCGCATCCCCAAGGGCGTGCTGCTCTATGGGCCTCCGGGCACCGGCAAGACGCTGCTGGCGCGCGCCGTCGCGGGCGAGGCCGGCGTGCCGTTCTTCTCGATCTCCGGCTCGGACTTCGTAGAGATGTTCGTCGGCGTGGGCGCGTCCCGCGTGCGCGACCTCTTCGAGCAGGCCAAGCAGAACTCGCCGTGCATCATCTTCATGGACGAGATCGACGCCGTGGGCCGCCACCGCGGCGCCGGCCTCGGCGGCGGGCACGACGAGCGCGAGCAGACGCTGAACCAGCTCCTCGTCGAGATGGACGGCTTCGAGATGAAGGACAACATCATC
>NZ_DATHDY010000078.1:0-9177 GCF_035318805.1 Baekduia sp. | reverse complement strand
ATGGGGAGTCCGAACGCGGCGGTCTTGCCGGATCCGGTCTGCGCCTGCCCGATGATGTCCTCGCCCTGGAGGAGGATCGGGATGGCCTGTTCCTGGATGGGGCTCGGCTGTTCGTAGCCGACATCCTGCAGGGCTTGGAGGGTCGGCTCACTGAGGCCGAGATCCGCGAAGGCGGTCATGTATGTCAAGAGGGTAGTGCGCCGTGACATGATTGCGCGCGCCGGCAGGAAGCCGGTGCCGACAGACCCCACGCGATCTTGCTCCTCGGACGCCAGCGCGAAGTCGCGCACATCGAAGAACTCCTGACGCGCGCTCAGGACGGCACGAGTGCCGCCCTCCTGCTCCACGGTGAGCCCGGCATCGGCAAGTCCGCCCTGCTCCGTGCCACCTGGGATCGCGCCAAGGAGCTGGGGTTCGTGGTGCTGCGCACCCGCGGCTTCGAGTCCGAGAGCGACATCCCGTTCGCCGGGCTGCTGGAGCTGCTGACCCCGCTGCTGCCGCTGCGCGACCGCATTCCCGAGGTGCAGGCGCGCGCCCTGGGCTCGGCGCTGGCGCTCGCGCCGCCGACGCCGTTCGACCGCTTCGCCGTCCCCGCCGGGATGCTCAGCCTGCTGGCCGCCGCGGCCGAGGAGCAGCCGCTGCTCGTGCTGGCCGACGACGTGCACTGGCTCGACGACGCGTCGCGCGAGGCGCTGATCTTCGTTGCGCGCCGGCTCGGCGCCGAGGGCGTCGTGCTGCTCTGCGCGGGGCGCCCCGCGGCGTCCGTCCTGGAGGCGTTCGCGGGCGTCGAGATGCTGCCGGTCGCCGGCCTCGACGACGAGACCGCCGCCGAGCTCCTCCAGCGCGAGTCGCGCCACCGCGTCGCCGCCGACGTCGCCGACGGGCTGGTCGCCACCGCGCACGGCAACCCGCTGGCGCTGACCGAGATCCCCCGCGCGCTGTCGGCCGACCAGCTCGCCGGCCGCGAGCCGATGGCCGGCCCCGTCCCCGCCGGCGAGCAGATCCAGGAGGCGTTCGCCCTCCAGCTCGCCGGCCTGCCCGAGGCCACGCGCGAGGCGCTGCTGATCGCGGCCGCGATGCAGACCGGGCGCCACGACCTGTTCCGCGCCGCGCTGGAGCACCGCGCGCTGGCCGCAGACGCGCTGGAGCCGGCCCAGCGGGCGGAGCTGATCGCCGTCGACGGCCGCATCGACTTCTTCCATCCGCTCCTGCGCTCGGCGGTCTACCACTCCGCCGACCCGGTGCAGCGTCGCAGCGTCCACGCGACGCTCGCGGCCGTCGCCGGCGAGCCCGCCCGCCGCGCCTGGCATCTGGCCGCGGCCGCCGACGCGCCCGACGAGGAGGTCGCCGCCGCGCTCGAGACGGCCGCCGCCGAGGCGCGCGCCCGCGGCGGCATCATCGCCGGCGCCCGCGCGTTCGAGCGCGCCGCGAACCTCAGCACCGACGTCGACGCGCGCGCGCGCCGCCTGCTGGAGGCCGCGTCGGACTTCGCCCAGAGCGGCCGGCCCGACCACGCGCTGGCGCTGGTGAGCGAGGCCCAGTCGCTCGTGCCCGGCGGCACGCTGGCCACCGAGGTCGTCCGCGTGCGCGGCAGCGTCGAGATGCGCCGCGGCGCGCCGGGCATCGCGCACGACCTGCTCGTCGCCGAGGCCGACCGCATCGAGGTCGAGTCGCCGGGGGCGGCGGCGTCGCTGCTCGTCGAGGCCGCCGTCGCGCACATGATGACCGGCGACATGGAGGGGCTGATCGCCACCGGCGACCGCGCCCGCGCGCTGCTGCCGGGCGGCGCCGACCCGGTCGTCGAGGTGCTCGCGGGCGTTCTGGTCGGCGAGGCGCACGCCGCGCTCGGCCACGAGGACGAGGCCGACGCGCTGCTCGACCCGGCGATGCCGTTCCTCACCGGCGAGCACGTGCTGGCGATGCCGTCGGAGCTCGTGGGCATGGCCGGCCAGTGCGCCATCTGGTACGAGCGCTGGGACCGCGCGACGGCCGTCCTCGACAACTTGATCGCCGTGGCCCGCGAGGCCAGCGCGATCAACCACATCATCTACCCGCTGGCCGCCCACTCGGTGCTCGACTTCCGGCGCGGGCGCTGGTCGGCCGCGCTGGCCGACGCGGGCGAGGCGGCGCGCCTTGCCCGCGAGACGGGCCTGCGCCCGCTGCTGACCTTCGCGCTCGCGGTGCTCGCCCACGTCGAGGCGGGCATGGGCCGGCGCGACGACGCCCGCTCGCACGCCCGCGAGTCGGTCCACCTCGGCGAGCTGCTCGGCGGCTCGGCGATCACCGTCTACGGCGTCAACGCGCTGGCCTTCGACGCGCTGAGCCACGGCGAGGCCGAGGTCGCGGCCGAGCTCTACGACCGCGTCCACCGGATGGCCTCGCGCCTGCACATGCAGCGCGGCCTGGTCCAGTTCGGCGCCGACCGCGTCGAGGCGCTCGTCCGGCTCGGCCGCACCGACGACGCGTTCCAGGCCCTGGAGGAGTTCGCCGACACCCCGGGCGGCGGCCGCTGGGCGCTCGCGGCGCTCGCCCGCTGCCGCGGGATGCTGGCCGACAAGACCGCCGAGCACCACTTCGAGACCGCGCTGTCGCATCACCAGCACGACGGCCAGCCGTTCGAGAAGGCCCGCACGCAGCTGGCCTACGGCGAGCGCCTGCGGCGCGACCGCCGCCGCGCCGACGCCCGCGAGCAGCTCGGCGACGCCCTCGATGTCTTCGAGCGCCTCGGCGCGTCGCCGTGGGCCGACCGAGCGCGCGTCGAGCTGCGCGCCACGGGCGGCGCGGCGGCCGAGGGCGACCAGGCCGAGAAGGACGCCGTCCAGGCCGCGGGCCTCGAGGAGCTGACGGCGCACGAGCTGCAGATCGCGCGCCTGGTCGCCTACGGCATGACCAACCGCGAGGTCGCGGCCAAGCTCTTCCTCTCGCCGAAGACCATCGAGTACCACCTGTCGCAGATCTACCGCAAGCTCGACCTCCGGTCGCGGACGCAGCTGGCGACGCTGATGGCGTCCGAGATGCCGGACGCGCGCGCGGCGTAGCAGCGGGCACCCCGCGCGCGAGGGCGCCGGCGCCCACTGTCCTCCGCCCTACCGCGACGGGTCCAGCAGCAGCTTGCCCCGCGTCCGCCGCGCCGCCAGGTCCTCCTGGGCCCGGCGCGCCTCGCTCAACCCATACGTCTCGCCCACCACCGCGCGCACCTGGCCGGAGGCCGCGAGCGCGAAGAGCTCCGCCAGCGGCGTCGCGAGGTGCTCGGTGCGCTCCAGGTAGTGAAACAGCCAGAAGCCGACGATCGACTGCGACCGCTTCAGCAGCCGCCCGGTGCGGACCTCGTTCTGCTCGCGCGACGAGATGCCGTAGACGACCAGCCGGCCCATGTCGGCCATCGCGCGCAACGCCACGTCGAACACCGGCCCGCCGGCCATCTCCAGCACGACGTCGACCTCGCGGCCCTCGTTGGCCTCCAGCAGGCGGTCGCGCAGGCCGTCGGGATCGCCGTCGATCGCCGCGTCCGCGCCCAAGGACAAGCACAACGCGCGCTTCTCCTCCGACGACGCGGTCGCGATCACGCGACCGGCGCCCATGGGTCGCGCCAGCTGCACGGCCAGCGAGCCGACGCCGCCCGCGCCCGAGACCACGAGGACCGACTCGCCGTCGGCGATGCGCGCGCAGGTCCGGTACAGGTGCCACGCGGTCAGCCCCTGCAGCAGCAGCGCCAGCGCGGTGCCGTCGTCCAGCCCCTCGGGGATCGGGAACACGCGGTCGGCCGGCGCAAGCGCGTACTCCGCGTAGCCGCCGTGACCGCACAGCGCCACGACGCGCTGCCCCGTGTCCTCGCGGACGCCCGCGACCTCGGACCCCGGCGTCAGCGGCAGCGACTGCCGCGCCACGTACTGGTCCTCGCGCTGGTGCGTGTCGGCGAAGTTCACGCCGGCGCGCGACACCCGCACGAGCACCTCGCCCTCCGCGGGCTCGGGAACCGGCAGCTCGACGAGCTTCAGGACCTCCGGGCCGCCGAACTCCACCTGCTGGATCGCACGCATCGCGCGGCAACATACCCGCGCTTCTCTCTAACCTCCCGCGCCGTATGAGCCTCACTGTCGTCGGATCGATCGCCTACGACGCCGTCAAGACCCCTGCGGGGGAGCGCGAGCGAATGCTCGGCGGCGCCGCCACCCACTTCGCCCTCGCGGCCTCGTTCTTCGCGGAGGTGCGCCCGGTCGGCCCCGTCGGCGACGACTTCGACGAGGACTCCTGGCGCATCCTGCGCACGCGCGGGACGGTGACCGACGACGTCGAGCACGTCGAGGGCGGCAAGACCTTCTTCTGGAAGGGCGAGTACTCGGCCAACCTCAACCAGCGCGAGACCCACATCACGGACCTGAACGTCTTCGAGACGTTCTCGCCGAAGCTCTCGCAGGCCTCGCGGGACGCCGACGTCCTGTTCCTGGCCAACATCCAGCCCGACCTGCAGCTCAACGTGCGCGAGCAGTGCACGAGGGCGCGCTTCGTCGCGATGGACTCGATGGACCTGTGGATCAACATCGCGCACGACTCGCTGCGCAAGGTCATCGGCACGGTCGACTGCCTCATCCTCAACGACGAGGAGCTCGAGCTGCTGACCGAGAAGCCCACGACGCTGCAGGCCGCCCAGGAGATCCTGTCGTGGGGCCCGAAGGCGGTCGTCGCCAAGCTCGGCAAGTACGGCGCGGCGCTCTACACCGCCGACGGCTTCTTCGCGCTGCCCGCGTTCCCGCTGCACCACGTCACCGATCCGACCGGCGCCGGCGACACGTTCGCGGGCGGCTTCGTCGGCTACGTCGCCGCGCACCCCGACGAGGAGATCGGGCACGAGCTGCTGGCCCGCGCGATGGCCTACGGCACGGCGCTGGCGTCCTACAACGTCGAGGAGTTCGGCACCGACCGCGTCGAGCGCCTCACGGCCGACGAGATCCAGTCGCGCGTCGCGGACCTGTCTCGCATGACGGCCTTCACGGTCGACCCGGTCGCCCTCAGGACATAGCCGCCGTCATGCCCATGACGGCCTTCACGGTCGATCCGGTCGCCCTCAGGGCATAGCCGCCGTCATGCCCATGACGGCCTTCACGGTCGACCCGGTCGCCCTGCGGGCCTGAGCCTGGATGTCCGCGCGCGCCTCCGCGGCGCGCGCGGCATCGACAATACGGCCAGAAGCAGGGTCGGAGCGCAGCAGGACGCGCTGACGTGGCCGATCCATGGAGGATCCGCCATGCCGGCAACGGCAGCGGCGGACCGCCCCCCGGCAACGCCCCCGCATGCTCGCCGTTCCCCGCGCGCTCGCACATCTCACGACGTGGTCCCTGGCCGCCCTCGCGCTGACACCTGTTTCGGGTGCGTCGGCGGCAGCGGCCAAGGCGACCGTGCGCGCGCCGGACGGGCTCGTCGCCCGCGCCGACCGCGTCGCCCACGGGCCGGCCACCGCGCGTGCCGCCCAGACCGCCGGCACCGACCCGCGCGCCGCCGAGCAGTGGGCACTGCAGGGCGACGCGGCGATGGGCGCCGCTTCGGCGTGGCGCCAGACCGTCGGCGCCGACGTCACGGTCGCGATCGTCGACTCGGGCATCGACCTCGGCCATCCCGACCTGGCGCCGAACCTCTGGACCAACCCGGGCGAGATCCCCGGCAACGGCGCCGATGACGACGGCAACGGCTACGTCGACGACGTCCACGGCTTCGACTTCGTCGGGGGCGACGGCGACCCGCAGGACGCCAACGGCCACGGCACGCACGTCGCGGGCATCGCAGCCGCGCGCGGCGGCAACGGCATCGGCGGCTCCGGCGTCGCGTGGCGCGCGCGGCTCATGGCCGTCCGCGTCCTCGACGCCGACGCCTCCGGCACGACGACGGCCGTCGCGCAGGGGATCCACTACGCGGTGGACAACGGCGCGCGCATCGTCAACCTCAGCCTCGCCGGCCCGTCCGCGACGACCGACCTCGAGGACGCCATCCGCTACGCCCAACAGCGCGGCGTGCTGATCGTCGTGGCCACCGGCAACGCGGGCGCCGACCTCGCCGGCGCCCCGACCTATCCGGCCGCCTACCCGGAGGACAACGTCCTCGGCGTCGCGGCCACCGACTCGGCCGGCGGCCTCTCCGCGGTCTCCGACTACGGTCCGGGCGCCGACGTCGCCGCGCCGGGCGAGCAGATCCTCTCCACCGCGCTGGGCGGCGAGTACGAGTGGCGCACGGGGACCTCCATGGCGGCCCCGCACATCGCGGGCGCGCTCGTCCTGCTGGCCGCCGCACGGCCCGACCTCGACGCCCGCGGCCTGCGCGACGCGCTCCTCGGCCAGACGCGCCACACCGGCCTGGCCGTCGAGACCGGTGCCGTGGACGTCGGCGCGGCCCTGCGCGCGGTGATCGCCCCAGCGAGCTGGAAGGCGGCGCCGGCGGCGAAGCGCACGGTGGGCGCCGCGAAGGCGAAGGGCAGGACCGCGGGCAAGGCGATGTCCGCCAAGGCCAAGGCCAAGGCCAAGTCGAAGGCCAAGGTGAAGGCCAAGGCGAAGGCCCGCAAGGCCGCCGCGCTGCGCGCCCGCAGCACCGCCCACCGCTGAGCGCCCGGACGTCCGGTCGCGCACCCTCCCCGAGATTTCCGCACGCCGGGCGCCTCGCCGGGGTAGCCTTGCCAGGTCATGACCTGGGGCCTCATCTGGCTGATGCTGGTGCTCAAGATCCCGGTCGCGGCCCTGCTGTGGATCGTGTGGTGGGCCGTGCATCAGGAGGAGGAGCCCGACGCCGGCCCCGCCGACGGCGAGGGCGGCTCCAAGGTCCGCCCGCACCCGCACCGGCCGGCGCCGAAGGGCCCGACGCCCTTCCCCCGCCACCGCGGACCGCACGGCGCCCCGATCCCGGCGCCGCCGCCGCGGATCCGGACCACCGTCGCGCGCTCGCGCGAGCACCGGCACGCCTGACCTCGCCCGTCGCCCCTGCGTGGGAGGATGCCCGCCATGAAGCCGGCATCGGTCCTGTCTGACGGCACCATCCGCCGCCTCGTCGACGAGGGGCGCATCGTCATCGCGCCGTGGGACGCCCTCATGGTCCAGCCCGCGAGCGTCGACCTGAAGCTCGGGACATCCTTCCGCGTCTTCCACAACCATCGGATCCAGACGATCGACCTGGCTGCGCCGCCGCAGGGCCTCACCGAGCCGGTCGAGGTCGCGGCCGACGAGCCGTTCGTCATCCACCCCAACGAGTTCGTGCTGGGACGCACCGAGGAGCACGTCGAGATGCCCGACGACCTCGTGGCGCGCATCGAGGGCAAGTCCAGCCTCGGCCGCCTCGGCCTCATCGTCCACGCGACGGCCGGGTTCGTCGACCCGGGCTTCCAGGGGACGCTCACGCTGGAGATCACCAACTTCAACAGCGTGCCGATCGTCCTGCGCCCCGGGCTGCCGATCGCGCAGCTGAGCTTCATGACGCTCGACCAGCCCGCCCAGCGCCCCTACGGGCATCCGGATCTGGGCAGCCACTACCACGGCCAGGTCGACGCGACCGAATCGCGATACGAAGGTGGTCCGGCGACGACCCGTTAGGAGGCCCCTGGGAGTGGCGGCGCGGTTTGGGCTCGGATAGGGTCGCCGCATGCTGCACGCCCTGTCCGCGCTGGTCCTCGCCGCCGAAGCCGAGCCGGAGACGTCCAAGACGGCGTTCTACGTCTTCGGCGGCCTGCTCGCCGTCTGGGCCGTGGTCCTCTCGGCTCTCGGCATGTCGCAGGCCACGTTCCCGGCGACCACGACCGCCAAGCGCGGAGTCATCGGCCTCACGGCGCTGTTCATGATCGGCGCGATGGCCACGGCCGTCATCACCGCGTGACCGACGACGACGACGGCGTCGCCATCTCCTACAAGGTCCTGCGCCGCGGGACCCCGGTGCGCTCCGCCGACGGCGTCGAGCTGGGCAAGGTCCGCCGGGTGCACGAGGCCAAGCGGGAGAACATCTTCGACGGCATCGACGTCGACACGCCGCAGGGCGTGCGCTTCCTCGACGCGCCGGAGATCGCCCGGATCGCCGAGCGCTGGGTGACCGCCACGTTCCCCGCGGCCGAGGCCGCCGACCACCTCGTCGACCGCGGGTCGTCGCTCGGCCGCCGCGTCGGCGCCTCCAAGACGGCGCGCCGCGCCAAGCGCGCCGGCGAGAGCCTGCGCGAGCGCTGGGACCGGCGCTAGTGGGTCGCGCGGGAACGTTCGCCGATTACCGGTGAAACGTTTCCGCGTGGCCCACTCGCCGTCCTGCCTGATCCGCGCCTGACACGGTCCTGCCCGGACCATGTCACCGCGCGGGCGACGGGCCGGGGCACACTAGTATGCAGAGACGATCCCCCCATCCGAGAAGAGGGCATTCGATCGTGAGCGAAGCTCAGACGCAGGACGGTGCCGGCGTAGCCGAGGCCGGGCAGGAAACGCTGACGGTGACCGACAACCGGACCGGTCAGACGTACGACATCCCGATCACCGACGGAACCGTCCGCGCCATGGACTTCCGCCAGATCAAGGCTTCTGATGACGACTTCGGGTTGATGACCTACGACCCGGCGTTCACCAACACGGCGTCGTGTCGGTCGGCCATCACCTACCTGGACGGCGAGAACGGCGTCCTGGAGTACCGCGGGTATCCCATCGAGCAGCTCGCCGAGCACTCGACGTACCTCGAGGTCGCCTACCTCCTCGTCCACGGCGAGCTGCCCACGCAGCCGCAGCTGGACCAGTGGGAGCACGACATCACCATCCACACGTTCGTGCACGAGAACGTGAAGGAGTTCGTCGGCGGCTTCCGCCACGACGCCCACCCGATGGGGATGCTGCTCGGGTCGGTCGGCGCGCTCTCGACGTTCTACAAGGACGCCAACGAGATCCAGGATCCCGACAACCGGATGATCCAGACCGTCCGGCTGATCGCCAAGATGCCGACGCTGGCGGCCTTCGCCTACCGGCACACCATGGGCCAGCCGTACGTCTACCCGGACAACGATCTCAAGTACCCGGGGAACTTCCTCAACATGATGTACAAGATGACCGAGCTGAAGTACGAGCCGGATCCCCGGCTCGAGCGCGCGCTCGACATCCTGTTCATCCTGCACGCCGACCACGAGCAGAACTGCTCGACCAACGCGGTCCGCGCGGTCGGCTCCTCGCAGGTCGACCC
>NZ_DATHDY010000077.1:0-55415 GCF_035318805.1 Baekduia sp. | reverse complement strand
CGTCACCCCGCTCACCCTCGGCATCGAGACCAAGGGCGGCGTGATGACCAAGCTCATCGAGCGCAACACCACCATCCCGACCCGCAAGGGCGAGGTCTTCTCGACGGCCGAGGACAACCAGCCGTCGGTCGAGATCCACGTCCTGCAGGGCGAGCGCGAGATGGCGACCTACAACAAGTCGCTGGGCAAGTTCCAGCTGACGGGGATCCCGCCGGCCCCGCGCGGCATCCCGCAGATCGAGGTCACGTTCGACATCGACGCCAACGGCATCCTCGCCGTGTCCGCGAAGGACCTGGGCACCGGCAAGGAGCAGAAGATCGAGATCAAGGCCGGCTCCGGGCTCAGCGACGCCGAGATCAAGTCGATGGTCGGCGACGCCGAGGCGCACGCCGAGGACGACCGGAAGGCCCGTGAGCTCGCCGAGGCGCGCAACAACGCCGAGAACGCGGCCTACCAGGCCGAGCGCCAGCTCAAGGACCTCGCCGACCAGGTCGATCCCGAGTCCAAGACCGAGATCGAGGCCAACATCAAGGCCGTCCGCGACGTGCTGACCAGCGAGGACCCGGACGAGATCAACGCCAAGGCCGAGGCGCTGCAGACCGCCTTCCACAAGGTCTCCGAGGCCATGTACGAGAAGGCCCAGCAGCAGCAGGCCGCGGCCGCCGCGGACGCGTCCGGCGCGGCCGACGGGTCGACCAACGGCGACGCCGCCTCGTCCTCCGCCGAGGAGGACGTCGTGGACGCCGAGGTCGTGGACGAGGGCAAGTAGGTGTCCGAGGAGCGCGACACGACGCTCGACGGGCAGCGCGAGGCGGCGCCGGAGGAGACTCCGGCGCCGGTCGACGCCGCCGTCGAGGAGGTCGACGACACCGAGGAGCGGGCGCAGGACGCCGCGGTCGAGGCTCCCGAGGAGCCGGACTTCAAGGACCTGTACCTGCGCGCGGCGGCCGAGACCGAGAACGTGCGCAAGCGCGCGCGGCGCGACGTCGAAGCCGCACAGGCCCGCGCCGTGGCGCGCCTCGTGCGCGAGATCCTGCCGTCGCTGGACAACCTCGACCGGGCGCTGGCCGCCGCGGAGGCCGAGGAGGCCGACGCCGAGCACGCGGCCAAGGCCGTCGACGGCGAAACAGCAGATGAGCACCACCTGACCAAGGGCATCAGGTTGGTCCAGCAGGAGCTGCTGGCGGCGCTGACGCGCGTCGGCGTCGAGGCGTACTCGCCGCAGGGCGAGGCGTTCGATCCCCACCACCACGAGGCGGTCGCCCAGCAGCCCGTCGAGGGCGCCGCGAGCGGCACCGTCGTGCAGGTCTACCAGCCCGGCTACCGCTACAAGGACGAGGTCCTGCGCGCCGCGAAGGTGGTTGTCGCGGCATGACGCCGCCCGACCCCTACAAGATCCTCGGGGTCGAGAAGAAGGCGTCCGCCGACGAGGTCAAGAAGGCCTACCGCAAGCTCGCGCGCCAGTACCACCCGGACACCAACCCGGGCGACGCCAAGGCCGAGGAGCGCTTCAAGGAGATCCAGGCCGCCTACGACGTCCTCGGCGATCCGGACAAGCGCAAGCAGTTCGACCGCGGCGGCCTGTTCGGCGTGGGCGGCGGGCAGGGCGGCGGCTCCAACGGCCCCAGCGGCGGCTTCACGGCCGCCGACTTCGGTGGCTTCCAGGACATCCTCTCCAACCTCTTCGGAGGCGAGAAGGGCGGCACCGGCACCGGCGCCGGCCGCGGCGGCGCCGCGGGCGGCCCGCGGGCCGAGCGGGGCAAGGACCTGGAGTCGTCGGTCGCGATCACCTTCGAGCAGGCGATGCAGGGCGCCCAGATCCCGCTGAGCGTCGCCACGACGCAGACCTGTCCGACCTGTCGCGGCACCGGCGCCAAGCCGGGCACGTCGCCGAAGGTCTGCCCGAAGTGCCAGGGCCGGGGCATCGAGTCCCAGGGCCAGGGCCTCTTCTCGATCTCGCAGCCGTGCTCGCGGTGCCACGGGTCCGGCGCGATCATCGAGGACCCGTGCCCGACCTGCCAGGGCGCGGGCGCGCAGAAGACCGTCAAGAAGTACAAGGTGAACATCCCCGCGGGGGTGCGCGAGGGCAGCCGCGTGCGGCTGGCGGGCAAGGGCGAGGCCGGCCGTCACGGCGGACCGCCCGGCGACCTGTACGTCCTCACGCACGTCACGCCGTCGGCGATCTTCGAGCGCAAGGGCGACAACCTCGAGGTCGAGGTGCCGCTGACGATCCCGGAGGCCATCCGCGGCGCCGACGTCGAGGTGCCGACGCTCAACGGGCGCAAGAAGCTCCGCGTCGCGCCCGGCACCAAGCACGGCACGATCCAGCGCCTGCGCGGCGAGGGGCCGCCGAAGCTCGGAGGCAAAGGCAAGGGCGATCTCCACTACCGGTTCGTCATCGACGTGCCGGCGACGCTGAGCGCGGAGCAGTCCGAGGCGGTGGAGAAGCTGTCCGAGGTCATGGACGCCGACCCGCGAGCGAGGTTGTTCTCATGAGGCGCACCCGCACGACGACGCGCGTCACGGTCTCCCACGACCGCGGCGTGTTCATGATCTCGGTCGCGGCCGAGCTGGCCGAGATGCACCCGCAGACCCTGCGGATGTACGAGCAGCGCGGGCTCATCGAGCCCAAGCGCTCGCCGAAGGGGACGCGGCTGTACTCGCACGAGGACGTCGACCGGCTGCGGCGCATCCAGGAGATGACCAACGACCTCGGCCTCAACCTCGCCGGCGTCGAGCACGTGCTGCGCCTGGAGCAGGAGCTCGACCGGGCGCGGCGCCGGGTCGACGCGCTGGAGCGGCGCACCGAGGAGCTGCAGGCCGAGATGGACGCGCAGATCGCCGCGGTCAAGCGCGAGATGCGTGGCGGCGAGCTCGTGCCGCTCAAGCACACGCGGTCGATCGTGCCGGCGCGGGACGTCGCGCCGCCGGCGCCGCCGGCCGCGCCGCCGCCCCCGTCGGGTCCGCGGCGGATCCGCATCGAGCGCGAAGACGGCCGCGGGATCTAGGACGCTCGCGGCCTGATCGCCCGGCCGGCGGGGTAGGTTGCAGGCCGTGCGGCCGCTGAACCTGGGGGAGACGCTCGACGCGAGCATCAAGATCGTGCGCGAGCGCTGGCGCACGCTGGCGACCGTGATGGTGGTCGTCGCGCTGCCGATCCAGCTGCTCGACATCCTGATCGTCTCTTCGACGACCGACGTCTACGAGATCGGCACGGGGCTCACGACCGGCAGCGGCTCCAGCAGCACCACCTACAGCGACGAGGGCGCCTACATCGCCGGGCAGCTGGCGATGCAGCTGCTGTCGGTGCTCGGCTACCTGATCGGCACGGTCGCCTGCTACCGCGCGATCGCCGACAGCTACCTCGGCCGGCGCAGCAGCGCCGCCGACTCGCTGCGCTTCGCCGCGCGGCGGCTCGGCGCGACGCTGTGGCTCACCATCCTGCTCGTCGTCGGGCTCGTCTGCGCGTTGTTCGCGCTGGTCGTGCCCGCGATCTGGCTCGCCATCGCGTGGTCGGTCGCGATCCCGGCGCTGCTCGTCGAGGGCCGCGGCGGCGCTGCCGCGCTCAAGCGCTCGTTCGCGCTCGTCAAGGACCGCTGGTGGTCCACGCTGGGCCGGCTCGCCGTGGCCTACATCCTGGTCACGGTCGTCACGGGGATCCTGACGGTCGTGCTGCTGGTGCCGGCCGTCTGGGCGGTCGACAGCACCTCGTTCGGCGCGCTCGTCCTCGAGCACCTGGCGAACTTCGCGGTCTCGCTGGTCACGACGCCGTTCCTGGCCGCAGTGATCACGTTGGTGTACTTCGACCTGCGGGTGCGCAAGGAGGGCTTCGACCTGGCGCTGCTGGCCGAGCGGATGGGCGGCGCGCCCGCGGAGGCGCCGGCGCCCGGGCTCGCGCCGGCCGGCCGCCGCGAGGGCCGCGACGCCTTCGGCAACGCGCTGACCTCGGTGCCGCCGCCCGCGCCGCGGCCGGCCGCAGCGCCCGCGCCTCCCGGCGGCTGGGCGCCGCCCGTGGCGCCCGAGCCGCACCGGCCCTCCTCGCCGCCGGACGAGTGACCGGCGCGGCCCTGCGCGAGCTGGCCACGCGCGCGGCGAGCGGCGACGGCGCCGCGCGGCGCGAGCTGACCGCCGAGGCCCGTCGCGAGGCCCGGGCCATCCTCGCCGAGGGCCGCTTCCACGCGGGCGACCACCACGACGGCCCGTTGCACGGGCTCTTCGCGAAGCTGGGCGACTGGCTGCAGTCCCTGTTCGGTGCGCTGCCCGGCGGAGCGGTGAGCGGGTGGGTCCTGCTCGCGGCGTGCGTCCTGGCCGTCGCCACGCTCGCCGGGTCCTACGCACGGGCGCGCCGGGCCAGCCGGGGCTGGGGAGCGGGTCCGGCGCGGGTGTTCTCCGCCGCCCGCTCGGCGGGACCCGAGGAGCTCGAGCGCCGCGCCGCCGGCGCGGAGCGGTCCGGCGACCTCGACGCGGCGGTCCGCCTGCGCTTCACCGCGGGCCTCCTGCGCCTGGACCGTGCCCAGGCCATCGAGCTGCGCCCCTCCCTGACCTCCGGCGAGATCGGCCGTGCGTTGGGCTCGGCCCGCTACGACGCCCTGGCCCGGACCCACGACGCGGTCGCCTACGGCGGCCGGCGCGCCGACGGCGCCGACGCCGCGGAGGCGCGCGACCAGTGGCCGGCGGTCGTGGGGGAGGCGCGGCGGCGATGACCGCTCGCACGTGGGCCGTGCTCGGGGCGGTGGCGGTCGTGGTCGCCGCCGCGGTGCTCCTCGGGCGCGCGGAGGAGCGGCCGAGCGGGCCGGCGTCCTCGTCGTACGCGACGACGCCCGGGGGGTTGGCGGCCTACGCCGAGCTGCTGGAGCGCGCGGGCCACCAGGTACGCAGGATCCGGGCGCCGCTGGATCGGCGGCGGCCGGCGCGGGACGAGACCCTCGTGCTGGTCGACGGCCGTCCGCTGCCGGCCGCCGGGCGCCGGGCGCTCGTGGCGTTCCTGAACGGCGGCGGGCGCGCGGTCCTCGCCGGCCGGCGCGCGATCGGCGCCCTGGGCGTGCCGGTGCCGTCTGACTCCATGGCGCCCGCGCTCCGGCGGGTGGGCCGGGGCGAGGCGCTGCTGCTCGCCGACCCCGCGCCGCTGCGCAACCGCGCGCTGGCCACCGGCGACCACGCGGCGGTCGCGCTCGGGCTCGCGGGACCACCCGCGCGGCGGGTCGCGTTCGTCGAGTCGGTGCACGGCTACCACGAGGCGCGCGGGCTGGGCGCGCTGCCCGGGCGGGTGCAGACCTGCCTGGCGCTGCTGGCCCTCGCGGCGCTGGTCTTCCTCGCGGCACGCGGACGGCGGCTCGGGCCGCCCGAGGCGCTGGCCCGCGAGCTGCCGCCGCCGCGGCGCGCGCACGTCGACGCCCTGGCCGCCGCCCTGGCGCGCACGCGCGACCGCGAAGAGCTCTTGACCGCCGCGCGGCAGCGCGCGGCGACGACCACGACCACGGAGAAGCCATGAACGACCTCCACGACCGGGTGGCGGCCGAGGTGCGGCGCGCCGTCGTCGGCCAGGACGATGCCCTCGAGCTGCTGCTCGCGGCCGCCGCGCTCGGCGGCCACGTGCTGCTCGAGGGCCCGCCCGGCACCGCCAAGACGCTGCTGGCGCGCGCGTTCGCCGCGGCGCTCGACACGAGCTTCCGGCGCCTGCAGTTCACGCCCGACATGCTGCCCTCCGACGTCACCGGCACGGTCGCGCTGCGCGACGGCGACCTCGTCTTCCGGCCGGGCCCGCTCTTCGCCTCGGTGGTGCTGGCCGACGAGATCAACCGCACGCCGCCGAAGACCCAGGCGGCCCTGCTGGAGGCCATGGAGGAGCGGCACGTGACCGTCGACGGCGAGCGCCATCCGCTGCCCGAGCCGTTCCTGGTCGTCGCGACGCAGAACCCCGTCGAGTACGAGGGGACCTACCCGCTGCCGGAGGCGCAGCTCGACCGCTTCCTCTTCCGCGCCGACGTCGGCTACCCCGACGAGGCCGGCGAGCTCGCGCTCCTGCGCCTGCCCCGGCGCGGCCTGGCCCCCGCGGCGCTGGACGACGTCCGCCCGGTCGCCGGCGCCGCCGACCTGCGCGCGGCCCGCGAGGCCGTCGACGCCGTCCGCGCCACCGCGGAGGTCGAGGCGTTCGTGGTGTCCATCTGCCGCCGCACCCGCGAGTTGCCGGGCGTGACGCTCGGCGCGAGCCCGCGCGCGGCCGTCCACCTCCTGGCCGCGGCGCGCGCGTCGGCGGTCCTCGCGGGCCGCGACTTCGTCACGCCCGACGACGTCGTCCGGATGGCGCGGCCGGTCCTGGCCCACCGCCTCGTCCTGGCGCCCGAGGCCGAGCTGGACCGCTTCACCGCGGCCGACGCCGTCCGGGCGGCGCTGGCCGCCGTGCCGGTACCGCGATGAAGATGATGGCCTTGGTGGCGCGGTGACGCCGACCCCTCGCACCGCGGTGGTCCTCGCGCTCGTCGCGCTCGGCGCGCTCGTAGTGCCGGGCGCGGTCGCGGCGGCGGCCGTCGCGGTGCTCGCGGGCCTGGTGCTGGCGGATGCGCTGACGGCGCGGCGCCCGGTGCGGGCGACACGGGAGCTGCCGCGGGTGCTGGCGCGCGGCGTCGGCGTGCCGCTCGCCGTGGCGCTGCCCGACGGAGGCGCGGCACGGGTCCGGGTCCGGCAGCCGCTCGTGCCGGATCTCGCGCTCGACGTCCAGGAGAGCGACGGCGCGCTGCACGCGACGCTCACGCCACGGCGGCGCGGGCGGCACACGCTTCCCGCCGTCGCGCTGCGCGCCCGCGGCCCGCTCGGCCTCGGCGCGTGGCAGCACCGCGCGGGCGGCGAGCAGGAGCTGACGGTCTTCCCGGATCTGCCGAGCGCGCGGCGCCTGGCGCTCGCGGTGCGCGAAGGCCGGTTCCGCGATCCCGGCGTGCGCACGCGCGGGCCCGTCGGCCTCGGCACGGAGTTCGAGCGCATCCGCGAGTACCTGCCCGACGACGACGTCCGCCAGGTCAACTGGCGCGCGACCGCGCGCGCCGGCCGGCCGATGAGCAACCAGCACCGCGTCGAGCAGGACCAGGAGATCATGGTGGTGATCGACGTCGGGCGCCTGATGGCCGCCCCGCTGGGCGACCGTACGCGCCTGGACGCCGCGCTCGATGCCGCCGCGGCGCTGGCGTTGGTCGCCGACGAGCTGGGCGACCGCTGCGGAGCGCTGGCCTTCGACGACGCGCTGCGCCGCCACGTCCGCCCGGGCCGCGCGACCGGCAGCGCCGTCGTGCGCGCGACCTTCGACCTCGAGCCCAGCGACCGCGACGCCGACTACGAGCTCGCCTTCCGCACCGTCGGCGGCGGCAAGCGCGCGCTCGTCGTGGTGCTCACCGACCTGCTCGACGAGGCGGCCGCCCGCGCGCTGGTCGACGCGGTGCCGGTCCTGACGCGCCGCCACGCGGTGCTCGTCGCCTCCGCCCGCGACGCCGACCTCGAGACGCTGGCCCGTGCTCAGCCCGCCACCGACCACGACGGCCTCGCCGCGGCCGCCGCCACCGATCTCCTCGACGCCCGCCGCCGCGCCGCCGCCCGCGTCCGCGGCGCCGGGGCCCAGGTCGTCGAAGCGGCACCCGAGACGCTCGCCGCCGCCTGCGTCAGCGCCTACCTGCACACGAAGTCGCGCCGGCGCCTGTAGCTCAACCGATCGGTTGACAATCGTCCGGTGCTCGCCTATCCTCAACCACATGGTTGAGGAAGCGACCGGCATGGACGTGGTCTTCCACGCGCTGGCCAACACCGCCCGCCGCGACATGCTCGGCCGGCTGGCCGATCGTGAGCTCACCGTCACCGAGCTCGCCGCGCCGCTGACGATGTCGCTGGCGGCCGCCTCCAAGCACATCCAGGTGCTCGAGCGGGCCGGCCTGGTCCGGCGCACCGTCGACGGCCGCCGCCACGTGTGCCGCCTCGATGCGGCGCCGCTGGCCTCCGCCTCGGCCTGGCTGCACTTCTATGAACGCCATTGGGAGCAGCGCCTCGATGCCCTCGAGGCCCTCTTCCCGCCGGCTCCCACCCCTGACGAGGAGGACCGATGACCCCCGAGACGACCCATGTGCCGGCCATCCGCCTGCACCGGACCATCGCCGCTGCGCCCCACGAGGTCTACCGCGCGTGGCTCGACCCCGACATCCTGCGCCGCTGGTTCGCAGGCGGCGGCATGGCGGTCGCGCGCGTCGAGGTCGACGAGCGCGTCGGCGGCCATCACCGGACCTGGCAGACGGGCCCCGACGGCGATGCCGGCGGCTTCGACGCCGAGCTGGTCGAGCTCGTCCCGGACGAGCGGCTCGTCTTCCTCTGGCGCTTCGTCGGCCCCGAGCGGGTCGCCGACCCGAGCAGCGACTCGCGCCTGACGATCACGTTCGCCGAGGCGCCCCGCGGCGCCACCGCGCTGACTCTCGTCCACGAGCGCCTCGACGGGCTGCGCGCGGCGATGCCGCACGTGGCCGACGCCGTGCCGGCCGGCTGGGGTCAGGCGCTCGACAAGCTCGAGGCGGCCTTGGCCGCGGTCTGAGGCGGCGCCCGCCGCCGCCCCCGCAGCACGATCAACGTCCAGTACAACGCGCCCAGCCCGAGCCCGACGACGTAGGGGCCCGCGCCGCCCCAGCCGGCGGGCGAGACGTAGCCCTCGACGAGCCCCGCGACGATCAGCCACGGGGCGGTGCCCAGGACGACGGCCATCGCCGGCCGCGCCTGGGCCGCCAGGGCGGCGCGGCGGGTGTGGGGCCCCGGGTCGATCAGCGCCCAGCCCATCCGCAGGCCCGCCGCGCCGGCGACGACGATGCACGACAGCTCGAGCACGCCGTGGGCGACGACGAGCCGCACGACCTGGTCGAGGTTCCCGTTGGCCGCGGCGACGCCGAGCACCGCGCCGAAGATCAGTCCGTTGTAGGCCAACAGGAAGGCGCCGCCGACCGCGAACAGCAGGCCGGCGGCGAACGACAGGAACGTCACCTGGATGTTGTTGGTGAAGATCTCGCTGGAGAACGCCGCCGACTGCGACGCGGTCAGCCCGCGGTCGCCGCTCGGTGGGTCGGCGCCGTCGATGAACGCGCCCGGCACGAGCCCCGCGGCCGCGTCGGGATCCAGGATGCCCCACACCAGCGCGAACGCCGTCGCGCCGACGAAGAGCGCCGCCGCGACCGCCAGCGCCACGCGCCGCTCGCGCACCAGCCGCCAGTAGCCCTCGGCGAAGAACCGCCGCGGCGAGCGCCGCCCGCCGACGTCGGCGTAGACGGCCTGCCGTGCGCGCACGACCAGCGCCTCCAGGCGGCCGGTCAGCGGATCGCCGGGAAACAGCCGTCGCGCCAGCGCGAGGTCGGCCGCCGCCGCGCGGTACAGCCCGCCGAGCTCGAGCACGCCCGCGGCCCCCAGGCGCTCCGGGCGCCCGCGTGCCTCGCCGAGCGCGACCTCCAGGCGGCGCCAGGCGTCGACCCGCTCGCGCTCGAAGCGGTCGAGCGTCACGGCCGATCCTTCCGGTGGGTACCCCCGCTACGGTGCCGCACGAGATGGAGGACTACCAGGACCGGCTGCGCATCGCCACGCCCGAGGGCCTGTCGGTCGATCTCGTGCTCGCGGGCGTCGGCTCGCGGTTCTTCGCGACGCTGATCGACCTCACGTTCAAGATCGCGCTGATCGTGGCCGTCACGCTCCTCGCGGCGCAGATCGGCGACCTCGGCATCGCGGTCGTCTCGATCCTCGGCTTCGCCGTCTACTTCGCCTACGACGTCGCGTTCGAGGTGCTCTGCGGCGGCCGCACGCCGGGCAAGCGCTGGACGGGCCTGCGCGTGCTGCGCGACGACGGCCGGCCCGTCGACCTGCTGTCCAGCGCGATCCGCAACGTCGTGCGGCTCGTCGACGGCCTGCCGCTGAGCTACCTGCCGGCGATGATCTCCATCCTGCTGACGCAGCGCAACCAGCGCCTCGGCGACCTCGCCGCGTCGACCATCGTCGTGCGCGAGCCGCGCCGGCCCGCGTCGATGTCGGTCGCCGGCCTCGAGCGCGCCGCCGCCGGCGCGCCCGCGCTCGCCGTCGCCGCCGCCGCGCCCACGTTCGGCGGCTTCGGCCTGCCGCCCGGCGTCGGCGATCTCTCGCCCGTGCGGCGCACCGTCGCCGCCGGCGACGTCCTGGACGTCAGCGCCGTCACCGCCGACGACCTCGCCGCGGTCCGCGGCTTCCTCGACCGCCGCGACGACCTCCCGCCCGAGGTGCGCGGCGACCTCGCCCGCCGCATCGCCGGGGCGCTCGCGCCGCGCGTCGGCGGCGCCGCCGCGCATCTGGGCGACGAGGACCTCATCGAGCGCGTCGCGCACGCCAAGGCCCGCGGCGAGTAGCGAGGGCCGCCCGGCGCTCACGCCGCGCGCCCTCAGGTGTTGCCGTGCACGGTCCCGTCGCCCTCGGCGGCCTGGCGCTCGGCCTCCTGGCGCCCCGGATGGCCCTTGGGCAGGTCCTCGGGGACGATCTCGTCGTGCGCTTCGGGCGTGTCGCCCAGATCGGTCTCCTCGTCGGGCGTCAACGGCCCCAGCGGCTCGTCGGCCGACTGGTCGTGGGGACCCGCCTCGCGGGTCGGCTCCTCGGGAACGCGGTCTGAAGACTCCGTCATACCTTCGTCGGTACCCGCGCCACACCCGGTTGACGCACCCGTGGCCGGTGCTACGATCTTAGTCACCCAGACTGAGATTTACCGACCCTGGAGAAGGATCCAAGCACCTTGAACGCCGACCGCTTCACCATCAAGTCCCAGGAGGCCCTTCAGGCCGCCATCGCCCTCGCGGCGCAGCGCAAGCACGCGCAGGTGCTGCCCGAGCACCTGCTGGCGATCCTCCTCGGGCAGGACGACTCCGTGGTGCCAGGCGTCCTGCGCAAGCTCGGCGTGGCCGGCCCCGCGCTGCGCCTCGACGTCGACGCCCGGCTCGACCAGCTGCCGACGCTCGCCACCGCCGAGGAGCCCACCACCTCGCCCGAGCTGCTCGGCGTCCTGCGCGCCGCCGAGGTCGAGATGCGCGAGCTGGGCGACGAGTACATCTCCACCGAGCATCTGCTGCTCAGCCTCGCGGGCTTCGGCGGCAAGGCCGGGGATCTCCTGCGCGGCGCCGGCGCCTCCAAGGAGCAGCTGCGCAAGGCGATCGACGAGGTCCGTGGCGCCCACCGCGTCACCGACCAGTCGCCCGAGGACAAGATCCAGGCGCTGGAGAAGTTCGGCATCGACCTCACGGAGCTCGCCGAGCGCGGCGAGCTCGACCCGGTCATCGGCCGCGACGACGAGATCCGCCGCGTCATCCAGGTGCTCAGCCGCCGCACCAAGAACAACCCCGTCCTGATCGGCGAGCCCGGCGTCGGCAAGACCGCGATCGTCGAGGGCCTCGCCCAGCGCATCGTCTCCGGCGACGTGCCCGAGTCGCTGCGCGACCGCCGCGTCATCAGCCTCGACATCGGCGCGCTGCTGGCCGGGTCGAAGTACCGCGGCGAGTTCGAGGAGCGCCTGAAGGCCGTGCTGGCCGAGATCAAGGAGGCCGGCGGCAACGTCGTGCTCTTCATGGACGAGCTCCACACGATCGTCGGCGCGGGCGCCGCCGAGGGCGCCGTCGACGCCGCGAACCTCCTCAAGCCGATGCTCGCGCGCGGCGAGCTGCGCGCGGTCGGCGCGACGACGCTGGACGAGTACCGCAAGCACATCGAGAAGGACGCGGCGCTGGAGCGCCGCTTCCAGCCCGTGCTCGTCGGCGAGCCGTCGGTCGAGGACACGATCGCGATCCTGCGCGGGCTCAAGGAGCGCTACGAGCTGCACCACAACGTGCGCATCCAGGACGCGGCGCTGATCGCCGCCGCGACCCTGAGCGACCGCTACATCGCCGACCGCTTCCTGCCCGACAAGGCCATCGACCTGGTCGACGAGGCCGCGTCGGGGCTGCGCATCGAGATCGACTCCAAGCCCGTCGAGATCGACGAGGTCGACCGCCGCATCCTGCAGCTGCAGATCGAGCGCGCGTCGCTGGACCAGGAGACCGACGAGGCGTCGGCGCAGCGCCTGGCGGTGCTGGATCGCGAGCTCGCCGACCTCAAGGAGCGCTCCGCCGGCATGACCGCCGAATGGCAGGCCGAGAAGGACGCGATCGGCGGCGTGCACGAGGTGCGCGAGCGCTTGGAGCAGGCCCACCGCGAGCTGGAGCGCGCCGAGCGCGAGGCCAACCTGGAGCAGGCGGCGCGCCTGCACCACGGCGAGATCCCCGAGCTGCAGCGCCAGCTCGCCGAGCGCGAGGAGCGCACCGACGGCGACGCGGGCTTCCTGCGCGAGGTCGTCGACGCCGAGGACATCGCCGAGGTCGTCGCGCGCTGGACCAAGATCCCCGTCAGCCGCCTGCTGGAGGGCGAGGTCGAGAAGCTCATCCACATGGAGGAGCGCCTGCACCTGCGCGTCATCGGCCAGGACGAGGCGCTTGCGGCGGTCTCCAACGCGCTGCGCCGCTCACGCGCCGGCCTGCAGGATCCGGACCGGCCGATCGGCTCGTTCCTCTTCCTCGGCCCGACCGGCGTCGGCAAGACCGAGCTCGCGCGCGCGCTCGCGGAGTTCATGTTTGACTCCAGCGACGCGATGGTCCGGATCGACATGTCGGAGTACATGGAGAAGCACGCGGTCAGCCGCCTGGTCGGCGCGCCTCCCGGCTACGTCGGCTACGACGAGGGCGGCCAGCTCACCGAGGCCGTGCGCCGCCGGCCCTACACGGTGGTGCTGCTCGACGAGATCGAGAAGGCCCACCCCGACGTGTTCAACATCCTGCTCCAGGTGCTCGACGACGGCCGCCTCACCGACGGCCAGGGCCGCACGGTGGACTTCAAGAACACCGTGTTGATCATGACCTCGAACATCCCGGGGGGGAGGGCCGGGGCCGAGGCGCACTTCAAGCCCGAGTTCATCAACCGCCTGGACGACATCGTCGAGTTCGCGCCGCTGGACCGCGAGGAGCTCGGCTCGATCGTGGAGCTGCAGGTCGAGCGCGTGCTGCAGCGCGTCCGCGCGCGCGGCATCGAGGTGCAGCTCACGCCGGAGGCGCGGACGCTCCTCGGCGACCTGGGCTACGACCCCACCTACGGCGCCCGCCCGCTCAAGCGCGTCATCCAGAAGCGGCTGATCGACCGGCTCGCGCTGGCGATCCTCGAGGGCGAGTTCCGCGCGGGCGACACCGTGCTGGTCGACGCCGCCGAGGGCGAGCTGACCTTCGCCAAGGCCGACGCCGCCGCGGCCCCGGAGCCCGCGGCGGCCTAGGACGCCGACGCGCGGTGCACGTTGACGCCCACCGTGTAGAACAGGAACGGGCTGCCCCGGACGCCGCGCTTGTACGTCTTGCTCGTGTCGAACTGCAGCGCCCACTTGCCGTGCTTGGGGGACGGGAAGGGAAACAGCCGGCGCTGCGCGGTCCGCGCGATGCTGCCGCACTGGCCCTGCGCCCTGCCCAGGCGCACGGTCTGCCGGAGCTTGCCCCCGGGCGCGACGTAGTGCACGTACACGTCCGGATCGGGTCCGCCGAGGCCGAAGCCGTTGACCCGGAAGCGCACCTTCAGCTTGGCCGGGTCGCCCTTGGACGGCGAGAAGCTCGCCTTGAACCGCGTGACCGTGAACGTCGTCTGCGCCACCAGCGCGTCGGACTGGACGCCGACGGTGAACATGCGCTCGTTCTGGTCCTTGGTCAGCGCCGGCGGGGTGAAGGCGCCGCGCATCACGCCGGCCGCGTCCATGGTCCCCGCGCCTCCGCTGAGCGGTGTGTTGTCGAGCGACACCGTGTACGGGCGCGCCGGCGTGTACCCGTTGCCGCTGATCGTCACGGTGGTCTTGTCGGTCTCGAGGTAGCACGCGCGGTCGGTCTGGACCTCGGCGCCATGTGCCGCGGCGGGCAGGAGCAGCAGAGCGAGGGGCAGGGCGGCAACGGGGCGTCGCATACGCCCTCCAGGGTAGGGGTCGTACACCGCGGAACACGCTGATCGGGTAGAAGGAGCGCATGCCCACGTACATCATGCTCTCCACGCTCACGCCCGAGGGAGTCCAGACCGTCAAGAACAACCCGCAGCGGATCCGCGAGGTCAACTCCGAGGTCGAGCAGCTCGGCGCGACCGTCAAGGCTCAGTGGTCGGTCCTCGGACGCTTCGACTTCGTGAGCATCGTGGAGGCGCCCGACGAGTCGACGATGGCGCGCGTGTCGCTGGAGCTCGGCTCCCGCGGGACGGGCCGCTTCGAGACGCTGAGCGCCATCCCGATCGACGACTTCATCGCGTCGCTCTAGCCACGGCGTGGTGACCGCTGCGCTCCTGTCCTCACATCTCCGACTCCAAGAGTGCGAGTGACCACTCCGATGTTCGTCCACGCCAGGTGAAGGTCCTGGTCGTCGGCTCCGGCGGGCGCGAGCACGCGATCGTCAACGCGCTGGCCCGCTCGCCGCGGCGGCCTGAGCTGCTGGCCGCCCCCGGCAACCCGGGGATCGCGGCCGTCGCGCGCTGCGTACCGGTCGGCGTCGGCGACCTCGACGGGCTCGTCGCGCTGGCCCGCGACGAGGCGATCGACCTGGTCGTCATCGGCCCCGAGGCGCCGCTGGTCGCGGGGTTGGCCGACCGGCTGGAGGCCGCGGGCATCGCGCACTTCGGGCCGTCGGCCGCCGCCGCGCAGCTCGAGGGCTCCAAGGCGTTCGCCAAGGAGATCATGGCCTCGGCCGGCGTGCCGACGGCGCACTGGCATGAGGTCGAGTCCGTCGACGCGGGCCTGGAGGCCGTCGACGGCCGCTACCCGACCGTCATCAAGTTCGACGGCCTGGCCGCGGGCAAGGGCGTCGTCGTGGCGCCCGACGAGACGACCGCCCGCGAGGCGCTGACCGAGATGCTCGAGGAGCGCCGCTTCGGCGAGGGGATCGTCGTCGTCGAGGAGTTCCTGGAGGGCGAGGAGCTCTCGCTGTTTGCGATCTGCGACGGCGAGCGCGCCGTGCCGATGGTCCCGGCCCAGGACTACAAGCGCATCTTCGACGGCGACGAGGGACCCAACACCGGCGGCATGGGCGCCTACACGCCCGTCGTCGGCGCGCCCGATCCCGAGGTGCTCGTGGCGCAGATCCACCAGCCGGTGGTCGACCTGCTGCGCGAGCGCGGGACGCCGTTTCACGGGGTCCTCTACGCGGGGCTGATGCTCACCGCCGACGGCCCGCAGGTCATCGAGTTCAACGTGCGCTTCGGCGATCCCGAGACCCAGGGCGTGCTGCTGCGGCTGCGCAGCGACCTGCTCGAGGTGCTGATGGCCGCAACGCGGCCCGGCGGCCTCAACGCGGTCGCGATGGAGTTCGACGAGGGCTGGGCGGTCACGCTCGTGCTGGCGGGCGAGGGGTACCCGGCGCGCTCGGCCTCCGGCGACGTGATCACCGGCCTGGACGAGGTCGGCGCCGGCGTCGAGGTCACCCACGCCGGCACCGCGCGGCGCGACGACGGCGCGATCGTCACCGCCGGCGGCCGCGTGCTGAACGTCACCGCGCTCGGCGCGGGGCCCGCGGAGGCGCGCGACGCCGCCTATGCTGCGGCGGACCTGATCCACTTCGACGGGCGGCAGCTGCGCACCGACATCGCACAGCGGGCCGTGGAGCGTGTGACCCGATGACCGAGCAGCCTCAGCCGACGACGGCCGATCCCACCGCGGCCGACCCGGCCACCGAGCCCGAGACGCTGGTGCAGCTCGAGGAGACCGAGCCCGACACGCCGGTGGTCGGCATCATCATGGGGTCGCAGTCAGACATGGACACCATGTCGGGCGCGTCGAAGGTGCTGGAGGAGGCGGGCGTGCGCTCCGAGACCCGCGTCATGTCCGCCCACCGCGACCCGGCGCAGGTCGCCGACTACTGCCAGAACGCGCGCATGCGGGGGCTGAAGGTGATCATCGCCGGCGCCGGCCTGTCGGCCGCGCTGCCCGGCGTCGCGGCCGCGCACACCGACCTGCCGGTCATCGGCGTGCCGCTGTCGAGCCGCCTGTCGGCCGCCGGCGGGCTCGACGCGCTGCTGTCGGTCGTCCAGATGCCGCCGGGCGTCCCGGTCGCCTCGGTCGGCCTGGACAACGCGAAGAACGCCGGGCACCTGGCGCTGCGCATCCTGCGCGCGTGACGGAGCTGGATCTCACCCGGCCGCGGGAGCTGGGCGAGATCCTGGCCGACGCGCTGCGGATCTTCGGCGCGCACGGCTCGGTCTTCCTCACGCTGACCATCGTCATCGTCGCCCCGGTCGGGCTGGTGGTGGACGGGGTCTGGGGTCGCGCGCTGGCCGACGGCCCGGACGCCCACCCGCCGACAGCGGTCACGCTCACGACGCTGCTGCTGTCGGGGTTCGTCCTGCCGGCGCTGGTCACCGCGCTGAACGTGAGCGTCGTCATGGGCCTCGCGCGCGGCGAGCAGCCGTCGGCCGCGCTGGCGTTCCGCCGCGCGCTGCCGGTGATCCCGCGGGCGCTGGGCGCCGTGGCGCTGGCCGCGGCGGGCGTGGCGCTCGGCACGGTGGCGCTCGTGATCCCTGGGATCTACCTGGCGATCCGGTGGTACATCGCGGCGCAGGTCGCCGTCGTCGAGGGCCTCAGCGGGCGCAGCGCGCTGGAGCGCAGCGCGGAGCTCGTGCGCGGCCGGTGGTGGAACGTCTTCCTGCTGGTGCTCGTCACCGGCCTCGGCTTCGGGCTCGTCGGCGCGCTGCTGCCGGCGCTCGTGGGCGGCGGGAGCCCGCCGCTGTACGTGGCCGCGACGATCGTCGGCCAGAGCATCGCGCTGTCGCTCACGGCGGTCGCCGGGACCCTGCTGTACTTCGACCTGCGCGCGCGCCGCGGCCAGGCGTGGGCGCCCGCCGCTCCATAGACTCGCCGGCGTGATCCCCCGCTACACGCGACCCGAGATCGGGGCCGTCTGGACCGACGAGGCGAAGCTCGAGAGCTGGCGGCAGGTGGAGGTCGCCTGCGCCCAGGAGACCGCCGGCCCCACGCCCGAGGACCTCGAGGCGATCGCCCACGCGACCTTCACCGTCGAGGCGGTCCAGGAGCGCGAGCAGGTCACCGACCACGACGTCGCCGCGTTCGTCGACGTGCTGAGCGCGAGCGCCGGCGAGGCCGGCCGGTGGATCCACTACGGGCTGACGTCGTCCGACGTCCTCGACACCGCGCTCGGCCTGCAGCTGCGCAAGGCCGGAGACCTGCTGATCGCCGGCGCCCGCGAGTACCGCGATGCCTTGGTCGAGCAGGCACGCGCGCACGTCGACACCGTGTGCGTCGGCCGCACGCACGGCGTGCACGCCGAGCCGACCACGTTCGGCGTCAAGCTCGCGGGCTTCGCGTTCGAGGCCGATCGCAACCTGCAGCGGCTGGAGCGCGCGGTCGACCAGGTCGCCGTCGGGGCGGTGTCGGGCGCGGTGGGGACGTACTCCGCCACGTCGCCCGAGTTCGAGCGCCGCGTCCTCGGGCGCCTGGGCCTGGAGGCCGAGCCCGTCTCCACCCAGGTCGTCGCGCGCGATCGCCACGCCGAGCTGCTGCAGGCGATAGCGGTCGCCGGCGCCGGCCTGGAGCGCTTCGCGACCGAGTTCCGCCACCTGCAGCGCACCGAGGTGCGCGAGGTCGAGGAGCCGTTCCGCGCCGGCGCCCAGAAGGGCTCGAGCGCGATGCCGCACAAGCGCAACCCGATCGTGTCGGAGCGCATCACCGGCCTCGCGCGCGTGCTGCGCGGCTACGCCCAGGTCGGGGTCGAGGACGTCGCGCTGTGGCACGAGCGCGACATCTCGCACAGCGGCGCCGAGCGCGTCGTGCTGCCGGACGCGACGATCGCGCTGGACTACATGCAGGCGCTGGCCACGCGCCTGGCACGCGGGATGGTCGTCCACGCCGATCGGATGCGCGAGAACATCGGGCTGACCTACGGCGCGCTGTTCTCGCAGCGCGTGCTGCTGGCGCTGGTCGCCGGCGGCCTCCAGCGCGACGAGGCCTACCGGATCACGCAGGAGGCCGCGCAGCGCGCCTGGGACACCAAGACGCAGCTGCGCGAGATCCTCGAATCCCAGCCCGGGCTGGGCCTCGACCTGGACGAGATCTTCGACCTGGGGCACTACACCCGCCACGCGGCGGAGATCGTGGGGCGGCTGGAGGGGCTGGCGGCGTAGCGCGGTCGTCGGTGGCGCCCAGCTCGCGGCCCTCGGGTGCCGCCGGCGCCTCGTGGGGGCCGTGACGACGGAGGTTCGAGCGGGCGCCGGCCCGGTCGGTCTGCCGCCGGCGCCGGGAGGGATCGTTTGGGCGTGAGTCGCCACTCTTCGGAGGT
Source organism: Baekduia sp. (assembly GCF_035318805.1). Classification (GTDB taxonomy): domain Bacteria; phylum Actinomycetota; class Thermoleophilia; order Solirubrobacterales; family Solirubrobacteraceae; genus Baekduia. Next base: position 37,071 of record NZ_DATHDY010000077.1, on the reverse strand, counting down.
CCGGGTCGCTTCGTGATGAATTGTCAGGGATCAGGCGACCCGGACCCTCGGCCCCCCTACGCCGCCACCGCCAGCGCCTCCACCCCCTCGGCCGACGCCGCGCTCGCGTTGGCCTCGCGCGCCCGCAGCGTCACGGCGACCAGGCCGGCCCCCAGCGCGAGCAGCCCGGCGCCCACGGCGAACGCCGTCGTGTAGCCGTGCACGAGCGCGTCGGCGTGGGTGCCGCTCGCGCCCTTGGTCGCCTGGTTGGCCACCGTCGTCAGGATCGCCAGGCCGAGGGCGCCGCCGACCTGCTGCGAGGTGTTGAACACCCCGGACGCGAGGCCGTGGTCGTCGGGCGCGACCCCGCCGGTGGCGATCAGCGTCAGCGGCACGAACGCGTTGCCGATCCCGAGCGCCAGCAGAACCACGCCCGGCAGGAACCCGGTGACGTACGAGGCGTCCGGCGTCAACGTCGTCATCCACACCAGGCCGAGCGCGCCGAGGCTGAGGCCGCCGGCCAGGACGGCCTTGACGCCGAAGCGCACGAGCAGCCGCTGCGAGAGCACCGACCCGGTGATGATCCCGACGGTCATCGGGAGGAACGCGAGGCCGGTCTGCAGGGCGTTGTCGCCCTTGATCTGCTGGAAGTACAGCGAGCCGAAGTAGAACAGCGAGTACATCCCGCCCATGAGCAGCAGCGTCGCCGCGTTGGCGATCGTCAGCGTGCGCACGCGGAAGATCGACAGCCGCACCAGCGGCGCCGCCCGCCGGGTCTGGACGACCCCGAAGGCCAGCAGCAGGGCGACCGCGGCCGCGCCGAGGCCGAGCGTGCGCCCGCTGCCCCAGCCGAACTCCTGTGCCTTGACGATGGTGTAGGTCAACAGCACCAGGCCGCTCGTGACGAGCGTCGCGCCCGCCAGGTCGAACCCGCCGGCGCGGTCACCCGCACGCGACTCGGGGACGACGCGCAGCGCGAGCGCCAGCGTCGCCAGGCCGACCGGCAGGTTGATGAAGAAGACCCACTGCCAGGACAGCGCGTCGACGAGGAAGCCACCGAGCAGGAGGCCGACCGCGCCGCCGCCGCCGGAGATCGCGGCGAACGCGCCGAGCGCCTTGGCGCGGTCCGGGCCCTCGGGCACGGTCGTCGTGATGATCGACAGCGCCGCGGGGGAGACGAGCGCCGCGCCGAGGCCCTGCAGCGCGCGGGCGCCGACGAGCCACCCGGGCGAGGTCGCCAGCGCGTCGAGCAGCGAGGCGAACGTGAACAGCATGATGCCGGCGGCGAAGAGCCTGCGGCGGCCGAGCAGGTCGCCGGCCCGGCCGCCGAGCAGCAGGAAGCCGCCGAAGACCAGCGTGTAGGCGTTGACGACCCACTGCAGGTCGGCGGCGGAGAACTGCAGGTCGGATTGGATGGCGGGCAGCGCGACGTTGGTGATCGTCGCGTCCAGCACCACCATGAACTGGGCGAGGCACACGACGACCACGACGAGGAGCCAGTGGCGTGCGGGTGCTTCGGTCTGCGGGGAGGAAGACATGGGAGAAAGGGGGGAGAGGGTCTGCGCCGGTAAACGGACCGGCCGGTCCGCCGGACCGTAGCACAAGCGGACCGTCTGGTCCGTCTTTGTGGACCGGGTGGTCCTGTTTGCGGGTCGAAGTGATACCCTGAGGGCGATGGCGGTCGCGGATGTCACCCCCCTGCGGGCCGACGCGCAACGCAACCTCGAGCGGATCCTCGAGGCCGCACGCGCGGCGTTCGCCGAGCGCGGGCTCGACGTCGGGGTCGAGGAGATCGCCCGCCGCGCGGGCGTCGGCAAGGCCACCTTCTTCCGCCGCTTCCCGTCCAAGGACGCGCTCGTCCTCGCGGTGCTCCACGGGTTCGTCGACGAGATGCAGGCCTCGGCCGATCGCGCCACCGAGCTCGACGACCCGCTCGACGGGATCCGCCTGTTCCTGGTCGAGAACGCCCGCATGCAGGCGGCCAACGCCGGCTTCTTCGACGCGATGGCCGCTCGCTACGCCGGTGGAGCGTTCCCCGAGGAGCTCTCCGAGCGCGGCGTCGCGGCGGCCGCGCAGGTGCTCGAGCCCGCTCGCGCCGCCGGCCTGATCCGCGACGGCATCGCCCCGGGCGACCTCAGCGCGATGCTCAAGATGCTCGGCGCCGCGGTGCGCCCGATGCCCGGCGTGCAGCTGTGCGAGGACACGTGGATGCGCTACGTCGAGCTGCTGCTGTCGGCGCTGCGGCCCGGCCAGGAGCTCCTTCCGGGCGTCGCGATGGATCCCTGCGCGCTGACCCGCGAAGCCCACCGCTGCCGGGCCTGAGCAGGCATCGCGGGCGCCGGTCCCGTTGCTAGCTTGTGGGCGTGACCGCCGCCTCCCTCGACCTGCCGCTCGTCGCCTCCGGCAAGGTCCGCGAGATCTACGAACTGGGCGACCGACTGCTGCTGGTCGCGTCCGACCGGCTCTCGACCTACGACGTCGTGCACCCGAACGGGATCCCGGACAAGGGCAAGGTGCTCACCGGCATCTCCGCGTTCTGGTTCAACAAGACGGGGCACATCGTGCCCAACCACTACATCTCGGCGACCGACGGCGTGCCCGCCGAGGTCCGCGGCCGCGCGATGACCGTCACGAAGCTGGCGATGCTCCCGGTCGAGTGCGTCGTGCGCGGCTACATCACCGGGTCGGGCTGGAAGGACTACCAGGCGTCCGGGAAGGTCTCGGGGATCGAGCTGCCGCCCGGCCTGCGCGAGTCCCAGAAGCTGCCGACCCCGATCTTCACGCCGTCGACGAAGGCCGACGAGGGCCACGACGAGCCCATCGACATCGTGCGCGCCGGGGAGATCCTCGGCGATCCCGAGCTGGCGGGCCGCCTGCGCGACGTCTCGATCGCGCTGTATTCCTTCGCCGCCCAGCAGGCGGCCGCGCGCGGCGTGATCCTCGCCGACACGAAGTTCGAGCTCGGCTTGGACGCCGAAGGCCGGCTCATCCTCGGCGACGAGGCGCTGACACCCGACTCCTCGCGCTACTGGCCCGCCGAGGGCTACGAGCCCGGCCACGGGCAGCCGAGCTTCGACAAGCAGTACGTCCGCGACTGGGCCTCGTCGACCGGCTGGGACAAGACGCCCCCGGCTCCCGAGATCCCGGCTGACGTGGTCGCCGGGACGCGCGCCAAGTACGTCGAGGCCTACGAGCTGGTCACCGGCGAGCCGTTCGCCGCCTGGGACGCGCGGACCGCGGCATGAGAGCGCGCGTCTTGATCCGGCCCAAGGCCGGGATCCTCGATCCGCAGGGCGTCGCCGTGGAGCGCGCGCTGCCGGCGCTGGGCTTCGGCGGCGTGGGCAACGTCCACGTCGGCCGCCTTGTCGAGCTCGACGTGGAGGACGCGAGCCAGCTCGACGACATGTGCCGCAAGCTGCTCGCCAACCCGTTGATCGAGGACTACGAGATCCAGACGGTCGAGCCGGCGGCCGCCTCGTGAAGCTCGGCGTCGTCACGTTCCCCGGCACCTGCGACGACGTCGACGCGCGCCTCGCCGTCGCCAAGGTCGCCGAGCCCGTCGCGCTCTGGCACGGTGACAGCGACCTGCACGGCGTCGACGGCGTTGTGATCCCCGGCGGCTTCTCCTACGGCGACTACCTGCGGGCGGGGGCGATCGCGCGCTTCTCGCCGGTCATGGAGTCGGTCATCGCGTTCGCCCGCGCGGGCGGCCCGGTCCTCGGCATCTGCAACGGCTTCCAGATCCTCTGCGAGGCGGGGCTGCTGCCGGGCGCGCTGCTGCCCAACGTGAAGCTGCGCTTCGTCTGCCGCCAGGTGGACGTCGAGGTGCAGACGGTCGCCACGCCGTTCACCGCGACGTGCGAGGTCGGCCAGCGGCTGTCGATCCCGGCCAAGCACACGACCGGCTGCTTCTTCGGCGACGTGCCCCGCGAGCAGGTCGTGCTCCGCTACGCCGAGGGCCACAACTTCAACGGCTCGCAGGACGACGTCGCCGGCGTCGTCAACGAGCAGGGCAATGTCATGGGGTTGATGCCGCACCCCGAGCACGCGGTCGACCTGCTGACCGGCGGCTCGGCCGACGGGCTCAAGCTCTTCGAGGGGATGGCCCGTGTCGCCGTCGCCTGAGACCCGGCCCCACCCACCCGTGCCCGGCATCGAGCAGGCGGTCGCGCTCGGCCTGACGCGCGACGAGTACGCCATGGTCGTGCAGGAGATGGACGGGCGCGAGCCCAACGAGGTCGAGCTCGCCATGTTCTCGCTGCTGTGGAGCGAGCACTGCGCCTACAAGCACTCCAAGAAGCTGCTGCGCACGCTGCCCACGGAGGGCCCCGCGGTCGTCATGGGCCCGGGCGAGAACGCCGGCGCCGTGGACGTCGGCGGCGGCTGGGCCGTCGCCTTCAAGGTCGAGTCCCACAACCACCCGAGCGCGGTCGAGCCCTTCCAGGGCGCGGCAACCGGCGTCGGCGGGATCCTGCGCGACATCTTCGCGCTCGGCGCGCGACCGATCGCGGTGCTCGACTCGCTGCGCTTCGGCGAGCCCGACTCCGAGCGCTCGCGCTACCTGCTGGACCGCGCCGTCGCGGGCATCGGCCACTACGGCAACTCGATCGGCGTGCCGACCGTCGGCGGCGAGGTCGTCTTCGAGGCCCCGTACGAGACCAACTGCCTGGTCAACGCCATGGCCATCGGCCTGGCCCGGACCGAGGACATGATCCGCAGCGCCGCGGCGGGCGTCGGCAACGTCCTCGTGCTCTTCGGCGCCTCGACCGGCCGCGACGGCATCGGCGGCGCGTCGGTGCTCGCCTCCGCCGAGCTCGACGCCGAGGACGAGTCCAAGCGCCCGTCGGTGCAGGTCGGCGACCCGTTCGAGGAGTCCAAGCTCCTGGAGTGCTCGCTCGCGCTGCTGCAGTCCGGGTTGTTGGTGGCCTTGCAGGACCTCGGCGCCGCGGGGCTCACGAGCGCCGCCTCCGAAATGGCGGCCAAGGGCGAGGTCGGGCTCGATCTCGACGTCGCCAAGGTCCCGCTGCGCGAGGCCGACATGGCGCCGTTCGAGATCATGGTGTCGGAGTCGCAGGAGCGGATGCTGTGCGTCTGCGAGCCGGGCAAGGTCGCCGACGTGCTCGCGCTCTGCGAGAAGTGGGAGGTCAACGGCACCGCCATCGGCGAGGTCACCGAGGGCAACCGCTTCCGGGTGCTGCGCGGTGACGAGGTCGTCGGCGACATGCCGGTCAGCGGGCTGGTCGACGACGCGCCGCTCTACGACCTCGCGCCGGAGAAGCCCACCGAGTCGCTGTACCCCGCGCCCGCCGCGAAGCTCGGCTTCGAGGCCGACGTGCACGAGGCGCTCGTCGCGCTCCTGTCGTCGCCGAACCTCGCGTCGCGCCGTCCGCTGTTCGAGCAGTACGACTCGATCGTGCAGTCGCGCACGGTGCGCCGGCCCGAGGAGGCCGACGCGGCCGTCCTGCACCTGTACGACATGGGCGATGGCGCGCCGGCGATCGCCACGTCGATCGACGGCAACGGCCGCAAGGTGGCCGCCGACCCCTACTGGGGGACCGTCGCCAACGTCCTGGAGTGCGCGGCGAACCTCGCGTGCGTCGGCGCCCAGCCGCTGGGGACGACCAACAACCTCAACTTCGGCAACCCCGAGAAGCCGCACATCGCGTGGCAGCTGACCGAGGCCGTGCGCGGCCTCGGCGACGCCTGCCGCGCGCTGGAGGCGCCGATCGTCGGCGGCAACGTGTCGCTCTACAACGAGGGCGCCGACGGCCCGATCTACCCGACGCCGGTCGTCGGCATGGTCGGCCTCCTGCCCGACGCGACGCGCGCCGGCCGTCTCGGCTTCGCCCGGGCGGGCGACGCGATCGCGCTCGTCGGCTGGAACGGCGGGGTGAGCGGGGGCAGTCTCGCAGCCTCCGAGCTGTCCAAGCTGCGGGGCGAGGCGCTGCCCGACGGCCTGCCCGCGATCGACCTCGCGCAGGTCGTCGGCGTGCTCGACGCGGTGCGCGAGGCGGTCCGCGACGGCGAGCTCTCCAGCGTCCACGACGTCGCCGAGGGCGGCTTCCTCGTGGCGGTCGCCGAGAGCTGCCTGGCCGGCGGCCTCGGCGCGGCGCTGGACCTCGGCGACGCCGAGGACGTCTGGACCACGCTCTTCGGCGAGCGCTCCGGCGGCTTCGTCGTCTCGGGTCCGCGCGACGCGCTGGAGCGCCTCGGCGAGCGAGTGCCGCTCGACGTGTTCGGCACGGTCGGCGGCGATCGCCTGGAGATCGCCGTCTCCAACCTCGGCGAGTCGTGGCCGCTGGCGGAGCTGCGCGAGGCGTCGAGCGCGCTGGCGCCGCTGTTCCCGTAGCCCGCGGCGATGCGGGGTAGGCCCCCGCGTAGTCACGGTCCGGTTCGGACCCTACTGGGCCGCCAGGCCACGGCCCGCGGGTCCGGGATCCTGCGCTGAGCCCGCACGCTGCGAGGTTCGGACGGCGGGTGGCGCCCGCGGGCATTGCTACCTTGTCGGGGCCGCCGCGTTCTCCTCGCCCTCGTCCTCCACGGGGCGGCCCCCATGACCGAGCAGATCACTCCTCTCGACGAGCGCGACGGACCGCGCGACGAGTGCGGCGTGTTCGGGATCTACGCCCCCGAGCACGACGTCTCCCGCCTCGCCTACTTCGCCCTCTACGCCCTGCAGCACCGCGGTCAGGAGTCGGCGGGCATCGCCGCGGCCGATCGCGGCGGCTACATCATCACCCAGCGGTCGCTCGGCCTGGTCAACCAGGTCTTCAAGGAGCACGACCTGCGGGCGCTCGCCGGCGACCTGGCCATCGGCCACGTCCGGTACTCGACCACCGGCTCCAACGAGTGGGAGAACTCCCAGCCCGTGCATCGCAGCGCGGGGTCCGGCGGCAACCGCGAGCTCGCGCTGGCGCACAACGGCAACCTGATCAACGCCGTCGAGCTCCACACGGAGCTGCGCGCCAAGGGCGTGGTGTTCAGCTCCACATCGGACTCCGAGATCATCGCGGCGCTGATCTCGACGAACCCGGCCGAGCGTCTCGAGGACGCCGTCGCCGCGGTCATGCCGCGCCTGAAGGGCGCGTTCTCGACGATCGTCATGACCAACGACAAGGTCGTCGCGTTCCGCGACGGCGCCGGCCTGCGCCCGCTGTCGCTCGGCCAGCTCGACGACCGCTTCTGCGTCGCGTCGGAGACCTGCGCGTTCGACATCATCGGCGCCAAGGCGATGCGCGACGTCGCGCCCGGCGAGATGGTCACGCTTTCGGAGAAGGGGCTGCAGACCCGCCAGGTCGTCGTGGGCGAGCGGGAGGCGTTCTGCATCTTCGAGTACATCTACTTCGCCCGCCCCGACTCGCGCATGAACGGCGAGCTGCTGCAGGCCGCCCGCGGGCGGATGGGCGAGATCCTGGCCCGCGAGGCCCCGGCGCCTGGCGCCGACCTCGTCATCGCGGTGCCCGATTCGGGCAACCCGGCCGCCCGCGGCTTCGCCCGCGCCGCCGGCCTCGAGCAGGACGACGGGCTGATCAAGAACCGCTACGTCGCCCGCACGTTCATCCAGCCCGGCCAGGAGCTGCGCAAGCACGGCCTGCGGCTGAAGTTCAACCCGCTGCCGGAGATCGTCGGCGGCAAGAAGCTCGTGGTCGTCGACGACTCGATCGTGCGGGGCAACACCACGCGCCAGATCGTGCAGATGCTGCGCGACGCGGGCGCGGCCGAGGTCCACATGCGGATCTCCGCGCCGCCGATCAAGCATCCGTGCTTCTACGGCATCGACATGAGCAAGCGCGAGGAGATGATCGCGCACAACCGGACGCCGGCCGAGGTGGCGGCCGAGCTCGGCGCCGACTCGCTGGCGTACCTCTCGCTGGCCGGCGTCTACGAGGCCGTCAACGGCGATCGCGCGCACCACTGCGACGCCTGCTTCTCCGGCGAGTACCCGCTGCCGGGGACCGAGGACGGGCAGGCCAAGGACGCGTTCGAGCTGCCGCTCGCGTCCAGCGGCGTCTGACCGAGATCGTGGGGTGGGTGTCCTTGCCGCCACGGCGGCGGGGCGCCAGGATGGGCGCATGCGCACGATCGTCCTCGCCGTCGACGACGCCCAGGCGCTCGACGTCATCGGTCCCGTCGAGGTGTTCGACGCGGCGTCGAAGATCGTGCAGGCCGGTGCCGGCCGGGTCCGACCCGGCTACGACGTCCAGGTCGTCTCGCCCGGTGGCGGCGACCTGCGGCTGAGCAACGGCCTGCGGCTGAGCAGCGACCCGCTGCCGCCCTGCGGCGCGCCGGCGGCGATCGACACGATCCTGGTTGCCGGCGGGGCCGGCGCGCGCGAGCTGGACGCCGGGAGCGAGGCGATCGCCTGGCTGCGCGACGCCGCGCCGCGGGCGCGCCGGGTCGCCTCCGTCTGCACGGGTGCGTTTGCGCTCGCGACAGCGGGCCTGCTGGAGGGCCGCCGCGCGACGACGCACTGGGCGCACTGCCGCGCGCTGGGACGCGACCACCCGGGGGTCGAGGTCGACGCGGAGCCGATCTACGTGCGCGACGGGAACGTCTGGACCTCGGCCGGCGTGACCGCGGGGATGGACCTGACGCTCGCGCTGGTCGAGGAGGACCTTGGCCGCGAGGTCGCGCTGGAGGCGGCGCGGTGGCTCGTGCTCTTCCTCAAGCGCCCCGGCGGCCAGGCGCAGTTCAGCGCGGGCCTGGCGGCGCAGACCGCTGTGCGCGAGCCGCTGCGCGACCTGCAGGACTGGCTCGGCGACCACCTCGACGCGGACCTGTCGGTCGGCGCGCTGGCGGCGCGCGCGTGCCTGAGCGACCGGCAGTTCGCCCGTGCGTGGCGGGCGGAGACCGGCATGACGCCGGCCGCGTACGTGCTGGCGCTGCGCATCGAGCGCGCGCGGGCGCTGCTGGAGGACGGCCAGAGCGTCGATGCCGCGGCGCGCCGGGCGGGGTTCGGCAGCGCCGAGGTGCTGCGCCGCGTCTTCCACCGGCGTCTGGGCGTCGGCCCGTCGGCGTACCGCGAGCGCTTCCGCGCGGCGGCCTGAGCCGCGATCAACCCCAACAACGAGAACCCGGAGGGCACACCATGCTCGACATCGTCATCCCGATCTACGACGACTTCACCGCGCTCGACGCGATCGGCCCGTACGAGGTGCTGTCGCGCGTCGGCGGACGCGTGCGGTTCGTGGGCACCGAGCCCGGGCCGGTGCGCACCGACAACGGCATGCTGCAGGTGATCGCCGAGGCTTCGCTGGCCGACGCGGCCGCGCCGGACGTCGTGGTCGTCCCGGGCGGCGTCGGCACCCGCGCGCTGACGACCGACCCGGTCTGGCTGGAGTGGCTGCGCGGCGTGCACGCGACGTCGACCTGGACGACCTCGGTGTGCACCGGCTCGCTGCTGCTCGGCGCCGCGGGGATCCTCGACGGCCTGCGCGCCACGTCGCACTGGCTCGAGCTGGAGACGCTGCGCGAGTACGGCGCCGAGCCGACCGGGCAGCGCGTGGTGGAGCAGGGCAAGGTCATCACGGCGGCCGGCGTGTCGGCCGGCATCGACATGGCGCTGACCCTCGCCGCCCGCCTCGTCGGCGAGGACGCGGCCAAGGCGATCCAGCTCGGCATCGAGTACGACCCCCAGCCGCCGTTTGACTCCGGCTCGGTGCAGAAGTCCGATCCGGCGGCGGTCGCGGCGATCCGCGCGGCGGTCGCGGCGCGCGAGCAGGCGTCGCGGGACCGCGCCGGCGCGTGACGGAGGGCGGAGCGTTGGGATCAGGAGGGCTGAGCAGTCCGGCCTGACCCCTACGGTTCCGCGCCGTGTCACTGTGGCGTCTCAATCCGTTCGCTCCGGAGATCCGTGCGCCCCTGGTCCCCGAGGACCTCGGGGTCATCGCCGTCCAGCTCGCGCTGAGCTTCCCGCAGTGGGTTCGTCGTCGCCGGTTCGTCGTCGGCTACGTCGACGACACGACCATCCAGCAGCGCATGAGCGTGGACTTCCTGCTTCCGCCGCCCGAGTGGTTCTGGTCGACGACCGCGCCGCGGCAGGGCGACCGGATCTACGTGCCGATCCACCTCGCGAAGAAGGAGACGCTCGATCAGTTCACCGCCTTTGACGAAGACGGCCGCCGGCTGACGATGCTGGCCACCGCGGACAACGGATCGCTCGCGATCGCCGGCCTGCTGCCGCTCGTCCGCGGGCGCGCGGTCGGTCGGCTCACCGCGGCCGAGCGGGAGGTCATCGAGCCGCAGCTCGAGGCGGAGCTCCGCAAGGTGGTCATGGCCCCTGAGCGCCCGGACGCCCCACCGGTGGAGGACGTCCTGGCCTCCGCGTTCGCAGGCCCGCTCGGGAGGATCCTGACGGTCGAGGACGAGGTTCGCGCGATCGTGCGGGACCTCGCCGGAGGGTTCCTCATGCTGGTGCCCGTCACGTACGAGCCGGGCGTGGACCGCCTCCTGAAGGCCGAGTGGGACATCCCGAACTACTGGCGCGGACGGCGGGACACGACGCGGCCGGCGCTGCTCTGGCTGCAGAGCGCGCTGGCCTCGATTGGCTGGGCGGACAAGCGCCAGAACATCCCGGACCTCCAGCTGGGTTGGGCGCGGAGCACGCACGTCGAGGTCGTAGCACCTGAGGACGTGGAGATGAGCGCGGTGACGCTGGAAGCCTGGCAGTACGAGCCGGGGGAGTCCGCGCCCGCCCGCACGGCGCGCACGGTGTTCGACAAGCCCCGGGCCACCATCAACATCGCTCCGCTCGTGGCGTTCGACCCGTTCGAGCGCGACGCGAACGTGCGGGAGCAAGCGGCGCGCAAGCTGTTGCAGGCCCGGCCCGACAGGACGGCGGCCGTCGTAGCCGACGCGAGCACGCGGGCGTGGATCCAGCGGCTGGCCGTCCTCGCATCAGTGCTCTCGGCCGTGCTTGCTTTCGGCCTCTTGCGGACATGGGTGGGGTCGGATCTGCGGAACCGCAACCGGCCTGAGGTGCACCGGCGTTTGAGTCTCGGCGGCGGCTGACGATGACCTGGGTAGGGCGGGCTCTGGGTTGACGAGCCGTCGACACGATGCACTAAGGTGGTCCTTGTCATGACGAGACGTGGGTTGTTCAAGATCGCCCCGGTGTCGACCAAGAGCGTCGGCATCACCGCGGCACGCCCCGATCCGCAGGCCGTTCTCGGATCCGCGGCCATGCGCGATCTCGTCCGCGTCGGCTCGACGAAGCCGCGCAAGCACACGCGCGGCTGACCGTCGTCGCTTCAGCAGGAGTTTGGAAGGGCTCGCCGATGCGGGCCCTTCGTCGTTCATGGACACCGTACGTGTGACGGACGTGCGGAAGTTCCGTGTCGCGTGGCGCGCCCCGCGCGGGGGCTTCCGGACGCGGCGCTAAGGTCCGACGCCCTCCATGGATCTGCACGCCGCCCTCCACGAGCACTTCGGCTTCGACGACTTCCGTCCCGGACAGGAGGCCGCGGTCCGCGCCGCCGCGGCCGGCCGGGACGTGCTCGTGGTCATGCCGACGGGCGCGGGCAAGTCCCTCTGCTACCAGCTGCCCGCGCTCGTGCGCGAGGACCTGACGATCGTCGTCTCGCCGCTCGTCTCGCTGATGCAGGACCAGGTCGAGGCGCTGGAGCGCCGAGTTCCCGGAGCTGCCGCGGTCATCAACTCCCAGCAGGACGCCTCGGTCAACGCCGACGCGCTCGCGCGCGCCCGGTCCGGCCAGCTCCGGCTCCTGTACGTCGCGCCGGAGCGCTTCTCGTCGCCGGGCTTCCTGGAGGCGATCAAGGCGGTGCCGATCGGCCTGTTCGTGGTCGACGAGGCGCACTGCGTCTCGCAGTGGGGCCACGACTTCCGGCCGGACTACTTCCGTCTCGCCGACGCGGCGCGGTGGCTGGGCGCCAAGGCGCTGGTGGCCTCGACGGCGACCGCGACGCCGCAGGTGGCGCGCGACATCGTGGCCCGCCTCGGCCTCAGCGAGCCGGAGATCGTCAGCACGGGCTTCGACCGGCCCAACCTCAGCTTCGCCGTCGTGCCGTGTGCGACGACGGCCGACAAGCATGCGCGCATCGCGGCCGCGCTGCGCGAGGACGGCGCGCGGCCCGCGATCGTCTACGCGGGCACGCGCAAGGCGTGCGAGCGGCTGGCCGATCGCCTCGGCGCCGACCTCGAGATCGAGGTGCTCGCCTACCACGCGGGCCTGGGCCGGGCCGAGCGCGCCGCGGCGCAGCGGCGGTTCATGGCCGGCGACGTGGACGTCGTCGTCGCGACCAACGCGTTCGGGATGGGCGTCGACAAGGCCGACGTGCGGACCGTCGCCCACGAGGTCGTGCCGCCGTCGATCGAGGCCTACTACCAGGAGGCCGGTCGCGCGGGGCGCGACGGGCAACCCGCGCGGGCGCTGCTGTTCGCCGAGAAGCGCGACAAGGCCCTGCACGTGTTCTTCATCAATCGCTCCGAGGTCACCGACCAGGTGCTGGAGCAGGTCGCGGGGCGGATCTTCGCCGCCGGCGCCGAGGGTCGCTTCGACGTCGCGCTGCAGCAGCTCGACGACGAGCCCGAGCGTGTGCGCGCGATCGTCGGGCACCTGGCGCGCGCGGGCGTCGTGCAGCCGGCGCCGTCGCCCATGGACCGCGTGCGCGGCCGGATCGTCAGCGCGTTCGACGGCCGGGCGCGCGGGCTGGCGCGGACGTCGGCGGCCGAGGGCCAGCGGGCCCGCTGGCGCCAGTACCGCGCGGTGTGGGCGTTCGTGGAGGAGTCGGTCTGCCGGCGCCAGGCGATCCTCACCCACTTCGGCGATCGGTCGGCGCCCGCGCCCGAGGGCGCGTGCTGCGACGTGTGCGACCCGTCGCTCGTCCCGGCCTCGCCGTCGCGCGCCCTGGGCGACGGAACCGCCCGCTCCGGCAGCAGCGCGGTCGCGGGCACGGCGAGGCACGCGTCGGTCGAGGAGGCGATCCTCGCGGTGGTGCGGGTGGCGCGGCCGTCGATCGGCCGCACGCGCGTGGCCGAGGTGCTGCGCGGCGGGCAGGCCAAGGCGCTGATCCGCAACTCGTGGGACGGCCTGCCCGAGTACGGCACCTACGCGCACCTGACGGCCAAGTCCGTGCTCGACCGCATCGACGCGCTGCTGGACGCCGGTCGCCTGGAGTCGACCGGCGGCCCGCGCCCGGTGCTGCGCGTGGGCGCCGGCGACGGCACGGGCGGCGGCGGTGGCGAGCAGCCGGCGCTGTCGTTCGAGGCGGCGTAGGTGGCTGGACTGCTGCGGGTCGGCGTGCTCGCCTCGGGCGGCGGCACGAACCTCCAGGCGCTGCTGGACGGCGTCCACGACCGGGAGGCCAGGATCGTCGCGCTGGCGACCGACCAGGTCGACGCGCCGGCGCTGGAGCGGGCGCGCCGTGCCGCCGTCCCGGCGTCGGTCTTCCCGCGCGACGCCTTCCCGGACCGCGCCACGCGCGACGCGGCGATCGGGGACTGGCTCGAGGCGCAGGGCGTGGAGTTGGTCGTGCTCGCCGGCTACATGGCGATCCTCGACGGCGCCTTCATCGCCCGCTTCCGCGACCGCGTCGTCAACGTCCACCCGTCGCTGCTGCCGTCGTTCGCCGGCCTCGGGGCGGTGGAGCAGGCGCTGGCCTACGGCGTCAAGGTCTTCGGCGTCACCGTGCACTTCGTCGACGAGGGCGTCGACACGGGCGCGATCATCCTGCAGCGCTCGATCGACCTTCCCGACGCCACCGACGCCGACGAGGTGCTCGCGGCGCTGCGGCCCCTCGAGTACGCCCTGCTCCCCGACGCCGTGCGCCTCATCGCGGCCGGTCGCGTCCGTCGCGACCCGGCGCACGCGCGCCGCGTCGTCGTCGACCCGTAGGACGCGGCGCCGCTAGTCGTCCACGGCGCCCTCGGGATCGTCGCCCTGGCCGGGCGTCCCGCGGGTCTCCTCCGAGTCGCCGGCAACCGCCTCGCCCGGGGCGGCCTCCTCGCGCCGGGCCTGCGCCGCCCGCTTGGCGTCGGAGATGTGCTCCTCCAGCTTGTCGATGCGCTCGTCGAGCTCGTCGGCGTCGCGCTCCATCTTGGCGGCGACGTCCTCGCCGGGGCCGCTCTCGCTCATGTCCTGCATGTTCCCGTCGGGCCGCCGGCGCATGCGCGCGCGGGGCGGTCGTCACACCCGACCGAATACCATCGCGCCCATGGCCTCCGAGACCTCGCCCGAGGCGGTGACCGCGCCCGGCGCCGTCCGCATCCAGCGCGCACTGCTGTCGGTCTCCGACAAGCGCGGCATCGTCGACTTCGCCCGCGGGCTCGCTGAGCTCGGGGTGGAGATCGTCTCCACCGGCGGCACCGCCTCCGCGCTGACCGACGCCGGCATCGAGGTGCGGCCCATCGACGACTTCACCGGTTTCCCGGAGATCATGGACGGCCGCGTCAAGACGCTGCACCCCAAGCTCTACGCCGGCCTGCTCGCCGTCCGCGACAACGCGCAGCACCTCGCGCAGGCCGAGGAGCAGAACATCGAGTTCGTCGACCTCGTGTGCGTGAACCTCTATCCGTTCGAGCGCACCGCGGCCAAGCGCGGCGTCGGCGAGGCCGAGGTCATCGAGAACATCGACATCGGCGGCCCCTCCATGCTGCGGGCGGCCGCCAAGAACCACGCCTTCGCCGCGGTCGTCGTCAAGCCCGAGTCCTACGACGCGGTCCTCGAGGAGCTCCGCGACGCCGGCGGCACGCTGTCGATGCCGACCCGCGAGTCGCTGGCCGCGGAGGCCTTCGCCTACACCGCGCGCTACGACACCGCGATCGCCCGCTGGTTCGCCGAGAAGGGCGACGACTTCCCGCCGCTGGTCATCCGCGCCTTCGAGAAGGTCGTCGACCTGCCCTACGGCGAGAACCCGCATCAGCGCGCGGCGTACTACTCGCAGATCGGCACGCGCATGAACGTGCTGTCGCAGGTCAAGCAGCACCACGGCAAGCAGATCTCCTACAACAACATCCTGGACCTCGACGCGGGGCGCGTGATGGTGCGCGAGTTCGAGGTCCCGGCGTGCGTGATCGTCAAGCACAACAACCCGTGCGGCGCCGCGCTGGGCGCGACCGCCCTCGAGGCCTACGAGCAGGCCTTCGCGTGCGACCCGCTCAGCGCCTACGGCGGCGTGATCGCGTTGAACCGCAGGGTCGACAAGGCCATGGCCGAGAAGCTGCACCAGCAGTTCATCGAGGTCCTGATCGCCCCCGGCTACGACGACGACGCGCTCGAGGTCCTCACCCAGAAGCAGAACATCCGCATCCTCGAGGACCAGGAGCGGCGCCTGCCCGCGCTCGGCGAGCCGGAGATCCGCCAGGTGACCGGCGGCCTGCTCGTCCAGGACCGCGACAACAGCCGCGACGATCGCGAGTCGATGGAGGTCGTCACCCAGCGCCGGCCGACCGAGGAGGAGTGGGCCGACCTCCTCTTCGCGTGGCGCATCTCGCGCCACGTGAAGTCCAACGCGATCGTGCTCGCCCGCGGCCTGGCCACGGTCGGCATCGGCGCGGGCCAGATGAGTCGCGTCGACTCCGTGCGCCTCGCCGTCGAGAAGGCGCGCATCGACACCCTGCAGGGCTCGTCGCTGGCCTCCGACGCGTTCTTCCCCTTCGCCGACGGTCCGGCGCTGGCCATCGAGGCCGGCATCACCGCCGTCATCCAGCCCGGCGGCTCGGTGCGCGACGACGAGGTCATCGCGGCCGCCGAGGAGGCCGGCGTCGCGATGGTGCTGACCAAGCGCCGGCACTTCCGCCACTAGATGGCGATGCAGCGCCTCGGCTCCGACCCGCCGGGACCGTACGAGGATCTCGTCGGGTACTCGCGCGTCGTGCGCGCCGGCGCCCACGTGTGGGTCGCCGGCTGCACGTCGGTCGACGAGCTCGGCCTCGTCCTCGGCGTCACGCCGGGCGAGCAGATGACCTACGCGATCGCCAACCTCGTCAAGGCCCTGGAGCGCGTCGGCGCGACCGCCGCCGACGTCGTGCGTACGCGGATGTACACCACCGACACGTCGCGCTGGGAGGAGATCGGCCGCGCCCACGGCGAGGTGTTCGGCGCCGTCCGCCCGGTCACCGCGATGATCGGCGTGGAGTCGCTGCTGGACCCCCGAATGCTCGTGGAGATCGAAGCGGACGCGTTCGTGGAGCCCGATTCCGGCCGCTAGCAGGGCCTTCGCCTTCCGTCCGGTCCGTGGCCCAATCTTGACCGCCGCGTGAGCCCCGCCAAGACCACTGCCAGCAACGGATTGCGGGCGTGGCAGGTCTCCGCGCTCGAGGCGATGAGCACATGGGAGTCGGGGCCCTTCCTGATCTCGGCGGCGCCGGGCGCGGGCAAGACCCGCCCGTCCATCGAGATCGCCCGCGACCTGCTGCGCCGCAAGGTCGTCGACCGCGTCGCGGTCGTCTGCCCGACCACGCCGCTGACGCGGCAGTGGGCCGAGGCCGCGGGCCGGCTCGGCCTGCAGCTCGTCCCTGACGCGGCCGAGCTCGTGCCGCCGCGCGACTTCCACGGCGTCGCCGTGACCTACGCCAAGATCGCGTCGGTCGCGATCCGGTGGGGCTCGCAGTGCACGGGCCGCACGCTCGTCATCGCCGACGAGGCGCACCACCTCGGCGAGGAGCTGGCGTGGGGCGAGGGCTTCGCGCTGGCATTCCGCAACGCGGCGCGCTGGCTGCTGCTCTCCGGCACGCCGTTTCGCTCCGACACCACGCCGATCCCGGGCGTCCGCTACGACGCCGAGGGCGTCGCGGTCGCCGACGTGGCCTACACCTACGCCGACGCGGTCCGTGACGGCATCTGCCGGCCGGTCACGTTCATCCCCTACGACGGCACGCTGTCGTGGCGCTCCGGCGACGACGTCATCGAGGCCGGCTTCGACACGGTGCTGACCACGCGCGAGGCGTCGCGCCGCTACCGCACCGCGATCTCCGCCGAGCTGTCGGACGGCCTGCCGCGCATCCTGGCCGCCGCCCACGCCAAGCTGCATGAGGCGCGGGCGGCCGGGCATCGCGACGCCGGCGGCCTGGTCGTCGCGGCCGACTCCGACCACGCGCGCAAGATCGCCAAGCTGCTCAAGGACGTCAGCGGCAAGAGCCCGCTCGTGGTGCTGCACACCGAGGTCGGCGCGCACAAGAAGCTCGCGGCGTTCCGGGAGTCGCGCGAGGAGTGGATCGTCGCCGTCAACATGGTGTCGGAGGGCGTCGACATCCCGCGCCTGCGCGTGGGCGTCTACGCCAGCGCCGCCAAGACGCCTCTGATCTTCCGCCAGGTCGTCGGGCGCTTCGTCCGCACGATCGCCGGCCGGCCGCCGGAGATGTCGTGGCTCTACCTGCCGGGCGACGCGATCCTGCGCCGCCACGCCACCGACGTCGAGGGCGAGCTGCGCCACGTCCTGCGCTACCGCGAGAGCGACGAGGAGCTCCTCGACGAGCCGCGCGAGCGGCGCGAGACCGAGAAGTCCGAAGCCCCCGAGTTCGTGGCGCTCTCGGCCGACGTCGCGCCGACGTCGCAGATGTCGCTCTTCGGCGGCCCGGCGATCGTGGAGCCGACCGCGCCGGTCTATGCGGCGCCGCCGATGCCGGCGTTCGCCGCGGCGGTCCCGGAGGTCGCGCCCGAGCCCACGTCGCGCCTGTCGGCGTTCGAGCGGCGCAACATCCTGCGCGACAAGCGCCACCGGCTCGTCGGCGACCTCGGCCGGCGCGACCGCCGCCCGCACCGGGAGATCAACGCGTGGCTGAACCAGGCGGTCGGAGTGACGCGCGTCGAGGACGCGACGATCGACCAGCTCGAGCGGTCCGTGGATCTCCTCCTCGACGCGCTGTCGGGCAAGACGGTCGCCCGGTAGCGGGCCTCGGCGCGCCCGGTAAGGTCCGGCGCGTGTCCGACGTCGCCGAACTCCGCCATCGTGCCGAGGAGCTGCGCCGGCTCCACACGGATCCCGCCATCCTCGTGCTGGTCAACGTCTGGGACGCCGCCAGCGCGCGCACCGTCGCGTCGCTGCCCGGCTGCCGGGCGATCGCGACCGCGTCGTGGGCCATCGCCGCGGCGCACGGGCTGGCCGACGGCGAGGCCATCGGCCGCGAGGGCATGCTCGAGGCGGTGCGCTGCGTCGCGAGCTCGGTCCGGCTGCCGGTCACGGCGGACCTGGAGGGCGGCTACGGCCAGACGCCGGCCGACGTCGCGGAGACCGTCGCCCGCGCCATCGAGGCCGGCGCGGTCGGCTGCAACCTCGAGGACGGCGTCCGTGACGGCGAGCTGCTGCGCGACGCGCAGGACGCCGCGGATCGGGTGGCCGCCGCCCGCGAGCGAGCCGACGCCGAGGGCGTTCCGGTCGTCATCAACGCGCGCACCGACGTCTACCTCCGCGGCGCCGACGACCCCGAGGCCGCGATCCTGCGCGGCCAGGCCTACGCCCGGGCCGGCGCCGACTGCATCTTCGTGCCCGGCGTGCGCGACCGCGACACGATCCGCGCGCTGGTGGCCGGCATCGACGCGCCCGTGAGCGTGCTGGCGGCGCCGGGCGCGCCGTCGGTCTCCGAGTTGCAGGAGCTCGGCGTCGCGCGCGTGTCGTTCGGGCCGGGGCCGATGGGCGTGGCGCTGGCCGCGCTGGCCCGCACCGCGTCGGACCTGCTGGAGGGCGGCGTCCCGGCCGACGAGCTGTCCTACCGCCCGCCGGCCGCCTGACGCACACGTCGTCTCGGAGAGTGCTCTCGCCGGGCGAGGCGCCCGGAGGCGCCCCGCCGGCGAGAGTCGGGGAGGAACTGCACTTGCTCTCGTTGCGGAGGGGTTACAAGGCGCCGGCCGGTCCAAGGAACCGACGCCTCTGGTGTCCGCTGAGCGGATGATGCGGACCGAACCCCAAGGCAACGTGAGCAGCGGCTAACGATTGGGTAAGTTGGACGGCGAGGTGCCCCCGGTGGGGCTCGAACCCACAACCTCAACGCTTAAAAGGCGCGCGCTCTACCGATTGAGCTACGGGGGCGCCTTGGAGCCTAGATGAGTCGCTGGGCCTAGACTCAAATGGCCCGCCCCCATGGTGTAGCGGTCAGCACGCGAGCCTTTCACGCTCGAGGCAGGGGTTCGATTCCCCTTGGGGGTACTCAATGGTAAGTGGGCTGTTGCACCGGCGCGCCGCTCGCACATCCGTCGACCGGCTCATTTCGCCCGGTGTACGTGGCACAGTTCCGGGTTCCACGCGGGCGCGCCGGCGTCCGCGGTGATCCCTCCTTGGTCTCTCACGCCAGATGCCGCACCGTCTGCGACGACGCCCATCCGCTGCGATGGTCGTCGCGCTCCTCGCCCTCTTCGTCGCCCTCGACGGCCCCGCCACCGCCGCGCGGCTGATCGACGGCAAGTCGATCAAGCGCAACTCGATCACCAACCAGCAGATCCGCAATGGGACGCTGGGGACCCAGGATCTGTCCAAGACGGCGGTCAAGCGCCTGCAGACGACGCCGACCGGGTCCGTCGCGACGCGCCAGCTCGCCGCCCGGGCGGTCGACGCGTCGAAGATCGCCGACGGCGCCGTCGGGACCGGCGCGCTCGCGCCCAAGGCCGTGGACGGGACCAGGCTCGGTGACGGCGCGGTCGGCTCCGTGCAGGTGGCCAGCGACGCCGTGACGTCGTCGAAGCTCAGCGACGGGGCGGTCGGCGCGGCGGCGGTGGCCGACGGCGGCCTGCAGACGAAGGACTTGGGCGACTTCCAGGGATCGGTCATGGTGAAGAACTGGGACCGTCCCTTTGCGGCCAACACCTGCCAGGTCGTGGTGTTCGCCCCTGAGCCGTCGGCTCCAGGGATGAACGCCGCGATTGGCGATGATGTCGTGTCGGTATCTGCGGGGACAGGCTGGCCAGACCCGATCGTCGTGACGGGCACGCCAGGGGCCGGGAATACCCTGAGGATCGTGGCTTGTCGCGTCGGCGGGAACGCCGCCGATCCGTCGGATGTCATTGATCCGGGCCCGACGACCTTCCAGTACGTGGCCTTCGACTCGCCGTAATGCCTAGCACCGCTTTGCGGTGTAGCGAATCTTGCCGCAGTTTGCGGTGCTTTCTCGCACCGAAGAGCGGCGTGACGCTTGCTTCCGTCCGACGTGACGCCGATGCTCCGCTTGTGGATACCGCCTTCACATGGATGGGGAGGTCGGGACGATGCTGATGCATCGCCAGGCGCCGATCGCGCTGAGCGCGCTCGCGGCGTGTGCGGTGCTCGCCTCGGGCTCGGTGCTGCTGCGTGAGCAGATCCTCAACTTCTCGTCCTGGTCACCGGGGCGCGACAGCTTCTCCACCAACCAGCTGACGATCCCGCACGTCCGGGCGATCGAGGGTCGCGGCATCCCCGTGACCGCCGGCCACGCGCCGCGCCGCCGCGCCGCGCGCGCCGATGGCGCCACGGCCGCGCTGCTGCTCGGCGCTCCGGGCTTCGCCGGGCCCACCGCCGGGGCGCCGCCCGGCGCCGCGGGCGGCACGACCGCCGCCGGTGGCGCGAGCGCGCCGGGCACGCCCACGCCCACGCGCACCACCGCGACCGTGACCGGCCCGGGCTCGGGCAACCGCCCGGCCGACCCGCCGGTCCCGTCGTCGCCCGGCGCGGCCGTCGCCGGCGCGCCGTCGGCGTCCGCCGGCCCGACCGCGCCCGCGCCGGCGGCCGGCGCCGGCCTCTCGACCCCGGCCGGCACGATCCGCGCCGCCGCACAGGCCGCCGAGCTCGCCCCCGCGGCCGACCTCGAGCCGGTCGACAGCTCCGCCGACAACGCGCCGCCGCCACCCGACGCGACAGCCCCGAGCCCTGCGCCCGACCCGGCGCCCGCGCCCGCCCCGGCGCCGGCCGAGCCCACGCCCGCCGACGCGGCGCCGCCGGCCGAGCCCGCCGATCCCGCGCCGCCCACCGATCCGGCGCCGCCGGCCGAGACGCCGCCGCCGGCCGAGACGCCCGCGCCGAGCGAGCCGCCGGCCCCGCCGGCGCCCGAGGTGCCGTCGGCGCCTGCCGATCCCGCGCCGCCCGCCGACCCCGTTGCGCCGACCGATCCGGATCCGGCGCTCGCGCCGGCGGCCGTCAGCCCAGACAGCGCGCCCACGCCCACCGGCGCCGGTTAGCTCGGTCCTAGAAGTCCGGGCGGAAGAAGCGCGACTCGGCGCCCTCGTCGTCGAACGCGGCGTAATGCTCGCGAAGGACGTCGGCGTCGTCGCCGTCGAGGAGGACGTCGCCCGCCGCCTCGGGTGCCGTGCGCACCTGGTGGCGCGAGCACGCGATGCGCAGGTAGCCGCTCCACCACTGCGCGCCGCGCAACGGGACGAGGCGCGTGCGGGCACCGAAAGTGCCGCAGTGGACGGTGCCCCAGGCTTCGCCGTCGGGGTCGATGTGGAGGCCGTCGAGGCGGCCGACCAGACCGAAGGTGCCGTCGAGGACGAACACGTCCCGCTTGGCCTGACGTTGATCGAGCATCGTAGTCATCGCTTACCCCGGGTTTCGGCGGTTCACACGCGAAACCCTTCCCGTAGCCTGTGCGGAGCGGGCGGTTAGCTCAGTTGGCCAGAGCACTCGCCTTACAAGCGAGGGGTCCTCGGTTCAAGTCCGAGACCGCCCATCGGCGCACCCGCGCGCCCACCTGTGTTCGTCTAGAGCTTGCGGCGCGCCACGAGGACCGCGAAGCAGTGATCCTTGAACAGGCAGTCGGCGGCGTCGAAGCCCGCCTCGCGGAGCCAGCGCAGCTGCGACTCGACGTCGGAGCAGCGGTCGTGCCGCATGCGCTCCGCGGCCGCGGCCCATTCGTCGGCGGTCGCGCCGAGGGCGCGTGCGGACGCCTCGTGCCAGGCGCGGTAGCGGGCGTCGAAGCACGGCCTCGGCCCCGCGACCTGCTCGGCGTTGACGAACACGCCGCCCGGCGGGAGCGCCGCGCACACGCGGGCGAACAGGGCCTGCTTGCCCGCGTCGTCGAGGTGGTGGATCGCCAGCGCCGAGACGACGGCGTCGAACGGCCCGGGCGGCAGCGGGTCGGCGAGGTCGGCGACGTGGAGCTGTGCGCGGTCGCCCAGGGCTGCGCGGGCCTGATCGAGCATCGCCGGCGCGCCGTCGACCAGCACCAGCTCGGCCTCGGGGTGAGCCGCGCCGACCCGGGCCGCCAGCATCCCGGTCCCCGCGCCGAGGTCGAGCACGCGCGCCGGGGGACGGCCGAGCATCTCGAGGGCCGCGACGGCCGTGCCGTAGAACATCTCGAACGGCGGGATCAGCCGCCGCCGCGGCGCGTCGTAGTCGGCCGCGGCCGCATCGAAGACCGCCGGTGCGTCGATCGTGCTGTCAGTCATGACGTACGAATGTACGTGATGACGTACGGGGTGTCCAGGGGGCGGGACTACTTCCCCGTCGTCGTGACCTGGATCCCCTTGTCCTTCAGCTCCTGCTGGGCCTCGGTGATCTTCTTCACGCCGGCGCTCGTCGACAGCCCCTGCAGCGACTTGGTCAGGCTCGCGGTGTCGTTCTTGCGGGCGGCAGCGGCGCCCTGGCGGAACACGCCCGCCAGCTCCTTGAGCCCGTCCACGAGCTTCTGGTGCGCGCTCTTGGCGTCCGACGGCGGCTCGATCGCGTCGAACTTCTTGGCGGCGTCGTCGAGGGCGGCCGCGCCGCGGTCCAGGCGGTCGCCGATCTGCTTGGCCGAGGTGCCCGAACCGGTCTGGTCGGAGATGTCGGCGAAGGTCTTCTGGAGGGTCTGGCCGGCCTGGGCCAGCTGCTTGCCGTAGTCGTCCTTGGACGTGGCCGCGCCGCCGCTGCCGCCACAGCCGGCGGCGATCAGCGCGAGCAGGACCGAGAGCACGATCAGGGAGCGGCGCATGGCCCGATCCTGCCATGTTCGCCCGCCCTGCGTACCCTTGGACGCGATGCCCCTGGATCCCACGCACACCGCGCTCGGCACCTGGTCGGGCGGGCACTTCATGCACTACGGCGTCCCGCTGGACGACGAGCGCCTGGTCGCGCTCGTTCGCCCCGACGACCGGATTCCCACCGTCCTGACCGCCGACGCCTACGGCGCCGGAGACGCCGACAGGCTGCTCGGCCGAGCGCTGACGGGCCTCGACCGCGACGCCTACTCGCTGGTCGGCGCCGTCGGCCACGACTTCTATGAGGGCGAGCGCGAGGGCGCCAAGGGCTTTCCGCGGTTCACCGATCCGCGGCTGCGCGGGCCGGGCCAGTACGGGTCCTACCTGCGGATGGCGACCGAGCGCAGCCTCAAGCGTCTCGGCGTCGACCACTTCGACCTGCTGCTGCTGCACAACCCCGACCGCGCGGGCTACACGCACCCCGCGGTGTGGGAGGGCCTGGCCGCACTGCGCGACGCCGGCCTCACGCGCCGCATCGGCGTCGCGCCCGGCCCCGCCAACGGCTTCACGCTCGACGTCATCGACTGCTTCGAGCGCTACGGCGAGCTCATCGACTGGGCGATGCTGATCCTCAACCCGCTGGAGCCCTGGCCCGGCGAACTGGCGCTCCCGGCCGCCGCGGCGCACGACGTCAAGGTGATCACCCGCGTCGTCGACTACGGCGGGCTCTTCCACGACGACCTGCGCCCCGGGCTCCCGATGGGCGAGCGCGACCACCGCGCGTTCCGTCCCGGCGGCTGGATCGAGCGCGGCACCGAGCGGATCGAGCGGCTGCGCCCGATCGCCCAGCGCCACGGCCTGACCCTCCTGCAGCTCGCCGCGCAGTGGAACCTCGCGCATCCGGCCGTGGCGTCGGTCGTGCCGACCCTCATCCAGGAGTCCTGGCCCGGCGCCAAGCCGGTCGAGCTGCAGCGCGACGAGCTGGCGACGGTGCCCGCCGACGTCGTGCTCAGCGACGAGGAGGTCGCGGAGATTCGCGCCATCGGCGACAACACGCGCTGCATGGCGCTCAAGGGCGGCGTGCCCGACCACGAGGGCGAGGCGCGCCCCGACCGCTGGGCGCTGGACGGCGAGCTCGAGGAGATCGCCGCCCGCTGGGACATCGCGCCGGCCGAGCTGCAGCGCGCCGAGCCCGCCACGCGCTAGCCGAAGAACACCTCCGCGTCGGCGAAGAACTTCTCGTCGAGCGTCTTGGGGTCGCCGAGCGCCTCGGAGATCGGCACCTCGACGATGTCGGGGCCGCGCAGGGCGACCATCACCCCGGAGCGCCCGCCGTCCACCGCCTCGGCGGCCGCGACGCCGAAGCGCGTCGCCAGCACGCGGTCGAACGCGGTCGGCGTCCCGCCGCGCTGGACGTGGCCGAGGATCGTCATCCGCGTCTCGTAGCCCGTGCGCTCCTCGATCTCGCGCTCCAGCATGACCGCGATCCCGCCAAGGCGCTCGTGGCCGAAGGCGTCGAGATGGCCGGCGCCGGTGGTCGACAGCGTGCCCTCGCGCGGCGTCGCGCCCTCCGACACCACGACGATCGAGAACGTCCGCCCGTTGGCGTGCCGGCGGCGGATGTGGTTGCACACCTGCTCGATGTCGAACGGGCGCTCGGGCACCAGGATCACGTCGCCGCCGCCGGCCATCCCGGCGTGGGCGGCGATGAACCCGGCGTGCCGGCCCATGACCTCGAGGACCATGACGCGGTTGTGCGACTCGGCCGTCGTGTGCAGCCGGTCGACCGCGTCGGTCGCGATCTGCACCGCGGTCTGGAACCCGAACGTGTAGTCGGTGCCCTTGAGGTCGTTGTCGATGGTCTTGGGGACGCCGACGATCGGGACGCCGGCCTCGGCCAGGCGCGCGGCGACGCCGAGCGTGTCCTCGCCGCCGATCGCGACGAGCACGTCGACGCCCTGCTTGGCCATGCCTGTCCGCACGCCGTCCACCCCGGGGCCGCCCTCCTTGAAGGGGTTGGTGCGCGAGCTGCCGAGGATCGTCCCGCCGCGCGGCAGGATCCCCTTGGTCCGGTCGGCCGTCAGCTCCTCGCCGTCGCCGTTGAGCACTCCGGCCCACCCGTAGGTGAAGCCGAACAGGGTGTGGCCGTCCATCAGCCCCTTGCGGACGACCGCCCGGATGACCGCATTGAGCCCGGGGCAGTCGCCGCCTCCGGTGAGTACGCCGATCCTCGCCATGACTCGATCCTAGGACCCCGCCCCGGGCGGGCGGAAGGCGCGCGGTGCCCGACGCCGGTGCTAGACGCCCAGGTGGGCTAGGCGGAGGGCTTCGTCGACCGGCAGCGGCCGGCCGAGGTGGAAGCCCTGCGCGTAGTCGACGCCGAGGGCGCGGACGGCGTCCAGCGTGTCGGAGTCGCCGACGAACTCGGCGAGGCTCGGCGTGCCCAGGCCGCGCGCGATCTGGACGACGGCCTCGACGACGAGCCGGTCGGTCGCGTTGTCGCGGAGGCCGCTGACGTACTCGCCGTCGATCTTGAGCACGTCGAAGCGCAGGTGCTTGAGGTAGGCGAACGAGGCGAATCCGGCGCCGAAGTCGTCGAGCGCGAGCAGGCAGCCGAGCCGGCGCAGCGTGTCGGCCAGGGCGCGGGCGCGGTCGAGGTTGACGATCGCCGCGGTCTCGGTGATCTCGACGATCAGCCGCTTGCGCGGCACGGGCGTGAGGGTCAGCAGCTCCTCGAGCCAGCCGGCGAAGTCGCCGTCGCCCATCGTCCGGCCCGAGATGTTCACCGAGAGGGTGACCGGGCGGCCGGCCTCGTGCTCGCGGCGCAGCAGCGCGACGGCGTGGCCGACGACCCAGCGGTCGATCGCCTGGACGAGGTCGAAGCGCTCGGCGATCGGCAGGAACGCGGCGGGCGAGACGAGCTCGTCGTCGTCGCCCCGCATGCGCAGCAGCAGCTCGAAGGCGGGGATCGGGTCGGCGTCGTCATCGGGCGCCAGCGCCACGATGGGCTGGGCGTGCAGCTCGAAGCGATCCTCGGCGAGCGCGGCGCGGATGCGCTCCAGCCACGACAGGCGCGACACGCGGAGGCCCGGTCCGGTGCCGTCGCGCTCGTGCACCGCGGAGCGGTTGCGGCCCGCCTCCTTGGCGTCGTACATCGCGATGTCGGCTTCGACGAGCAGCTCCTCCGCCGTGACCCCGTCGGCGCCGGCGAAGAGCGCCAGGCCGGCCGATGCGGTCACGCGCGCGTGGCGCGCCTCGTCGGCGACGATGCCGTCGCGCTCGACGGCGTGCAGCAGCTTGGCCGCCACGGCCGAGGCCTCGGCCGTGGTCGCCTGGGGCAGGATGATCCCGAACTCGTCGCCGCCCAGCCGGGCGATGACGTCGGTCTCGCGCAGCTCGTCGCGCAGCGTGGCGCCGAGGCGCGCCAGCAGTTCGTCGCCGACCGGATGGCCGAGCGTGTCGTTGACGTACTTGAAGCCGTCGAGGTCGAGCACGAGCACGGCGCCGTGGCGGTCGTAGCGCTGGGCCTCGGCGAGCACGCGGTCGAGCTCCTCCTCGAAGCGGCGGCGGTTGAACAGCCCGGTGAGGGCGTCGTGGTCGGCGAGGTACTGGAGCTGGCCCTCGAAGCGCTTGCGCTCGGTGATGTCGACCACCTGGCCGATGCCGTAGGCCGGGCGCCCGTCGTCGCCGTTGACCGCGGCGACCGTCACGAGGGTCCAGACGATGCGGCCGTCGTCGTGCAGCATCCGGCACTCGGCCGTGATGCGCTCCTGCTCTCCGCTGGCGAGCGCGATGACCCGCCGCCGCGTCGCGCCCATCTCGTCGGGGTGCAGGAACGAGCTGACGCGGCGCGACAGGAGCGTCTCGCGGGCGCAGCCCAGCAGGTCGGCCATGGCCGGGTTGACCGTGACCCACTGGCCGGGGTCGGACCCCTGCAGGTTCAGGACGCAGACGCCGATCGGCGCGTGCTCGAAGGCGGTGCGGAACCGGCGCTCGGCCAGGCGCCGGCCCGCTTCGAGCTCGTGGAGGTCGGTGACGTCCTGCGTGGTGCCCCAGACGCGGCGGATCTGCCCGTCGACCCGGTCGGCCGGCGCGCCGCGGCCGTGCATGATCCGCTCCGACCCGTCGGGACGGATCAGCCGGTAGGTGATGTCGAACGGCTCGCCGTCGACCGACGCTCGGGTCAGCGCCGTGCGCACCGCGTCGCGGTCGTCGGCGTGGATGAGCCGGTCGTGGGCCTCGGGGCTGAGCTCCGGGCCGTCGGCCGGATCCAGGCCGAAGATCCGCAGGAGCCCCGACGTCCAGGACGTCTCGCGCGTCTCGAGGTCCATGGACCAGCTGCCGAGCTTGGCCATGTCCTGGGCCTCCTCATGCAGCGCCTGCTGGCGGCCGGCCTCCTCGGCGGCGGCGCGGGCGCGCTCCTGCGCCTCGCGCAGTCGCTGCTCGGTGGCCTTGCGCGCGCTGATGTCGCGCGTGGTCGTGACGGCCTCGACGAACGCGCCGTGCTCGTCGAGCACGGGGGAGACGGTCGACTCCAGCCACATCTCCCGGCCCGCGCGCACGTTGTTGATGCGGAAGCTCACGACGCTGCTGCGCCCGGCGCGCGCGAGGTCGTGGGAGTTGCGCACCAGGTCGGCGTCGTCGGGATGGCAGGCCTCGGCGGCCCAGAAGCCGACGAGGTGACGGGCCTCGAAGCCCAGCAGCGCCTCGGCGCCGCCGGCGGCATAGAGGATGCGCCCGTCGGCGTCGTGGCGGGCGATGAGGTCGCCGGCGTGCGCGGCCAGCAGCGCCAGCTCGCTCTCGCGGGCCTCCAGTGCGGCCTGCGCCTCGACGAAGGCGGTCACGTCGACGAACGAGGTGACGACGCCGTAGGGCTCGAGGTCGCCGTCGGCGAAGAGCGGGACGGTGTTGACGCGGAGCCACTGCTGGCCGCCGTCGCGGCGCTCGAAGAGCACGCGGACGTCACGCTGGGCCTCGCCGCTCGTCATCGCCAGCAGCGCCGGTTGCTCGGCCGGCGCCATCGGCGTGCCGTCGGGGTGCAGCGGGGCGAACCCGGCAAGGGCCGGACCACGGCCCGCGAGGCGGTCGGTCTCGGGCGTGTGGACGCCGGCGATGACGCGCGCCGCGACGTTGGAGGCGCGGATCGTCCCGGTGGAGTCCTGGACGATCAGCCCCTCGGTCGTCGCGTCGGCGGCGGGTCCGAGCAGCTGCGACCAGGCGGCGTCGGATGTGGGTGCGTGGCGGAGCGGCATCGAGGAGGGCCTCACCCGTGGTTCGGCGGGTGTGGGCCCGGACTTGAGGTCCGCGCAGAGCGATGTTGCGGGTGCGCGCAGAGGTCTCGCGTAACTTCCGCGCGCTGGACCCGTTCGAGCGGCACATGCATCACCGAACGAGGAGCTGGAACCGATGAAGATGTCGCGATGGAGCGGCGCGGCGGCCGTGGTCGCCTGTGCGTTCGCAGCGCTGCCGGCGGCCGCGTCGGCCAACGTCCAGGTCGGGTCTTCGGGCTGGCTGTGGGGCAACCCGCTGCCGCAGGGCAACACGCTGCGCGCCATGACCTTCTCCGGTCCGACCGGCTACGCGGTCGGCGACTTCGGCACGCTGCTGAAGACCACCGACGCAGGCGACACGTGGACCGGCCTGCCCGCCGGCACGTTCTCCAACCTCACCGAGGTGCAGACCGTCGACGCCAACACGGTCGTCGCCGGCGGCGGCTGCGTCGCGCGCATCTCCAAGGACGGCGGCACATCGTTCTCGCGCATCGCCTTCACGCCGGTCGAGTCGAGCTGCCCGGACGGGTCCCGCCTCGCGTCCATCTGGTACGTCAACGCCAACCACGGCTACCTGGCCCTCACCGACGGGTCGATCTTCGAGACCGTCGACGGCATCCAGTTCGCCACGAAGACCGCGCTGCCGGGCACGCGCCAGGCCGGCGGCGGCGTGGTGCCGACCGACCTGGTGTTCGTCAGCGACACGTCCGGCTTCGCCGGCACCACCGACGGCAACATCTTCCAGACGACCGACTCGGGCGTCACGTGGAAGTCGGTCAGCAACACCAGCCGTCCGGTGAAGGCGCTGACGTTCGCCACCGACAAGATCGGCTACGCGGTCGGCGACCAGTCGCTCTTCCTCAAGACCACCGACGGTGGCGCGACGTGGAACGCCAAGGACATCGGCGGCACGGCGCCGCAGAACCTGACCGCGGTCCGCTGCGCCGATGAGAAGACCTGCGTGGTGACGACGGCCGCCGGCACGCTGCTCGGCATCACCACCGACGGCGGTACGACGTTCGCGTTCCCGACGCCGTCGACCGACCCGATGCTCGCGGCCGGGTTCGCCACGGCGACGCGCCTCGCGGCGGCCGGCCAGCAGGGCTCGACCGTCGTCTCCGACGACACGGGCGCGAACTTCCGTCCGATCGGCGGGCGCCTGACCGGCAAGTTCACGCGGATCGTCGCGGGCAAGGTCGCCGGCTCGGCCTACGCGCCGGGGCCCAACGCGACGCTCGGCAAGACCGTCGACGGCGGCAAGACGTGGACGCGCGGCAACGTCACGACGACCGCCGACGTCCTCGACGTCTCGTTCCCCACGGTCAACGACGGCTACGCGCTCGACGTCTCGGGCGGCGTGTTCCGCACCTCGTCGGGCGGCCAGTTCTGGAAGACGCTCGACACCGGCAGCACCGCACGGCCGGGCGCCGTCTACGCCCCGAGCGCGGAGACGGTGATGGTCGTCGGGCCTACGGGCATCCGCCGCTCGACCGACGGCGGCGGCTCGTTCGCCGCGGTCAAGGGCGACGCGGTGGCGCGCACGGAGCTCGGCGCGGTGGACCGTGCCGGCAGCGCGATCGTCGCCTACGGCGCCCAGGACGTCATCCGCTCGGTCGACAACGGCAAGACGTGGAAGACCATCAAGAAGCCGGGCAAGTACGTCAAGCGCGGCAAGAAGCTCGTCAACCGCCTCGGGATCCGCAACGCGGACTTCATCGACGCCAACAACGGGTTCCTGCTCGACACGAGCGGTCGCCTGTTCCGCACCAAGAACGGCGGCAAGGCGTGGACCGAGCTGCCGGGCGTCGGCACGAGCGCCGCGCGCGGCATGTCGTTCTCCTCGGCGCAGAAGGGCTACCTGGTCATCAGCACGTTCGGCGACGTGCGCCAGTCGACCGGGTTCCTGCTGCGCACCGACGACGGCGGCGCGACGTGGCACCCGCAGTTCGTGGTGTCCAACCCGATCGCCGACGACGGCGTGGCCGCGGGCGGCGCGACCGACTACCTGCTCGGCGGCGAGCAGTCGCTGCTCTACAGCACGACGGGCGGCGACTCCGGCTCCAGTAGCGACCTGACGATCACCGCGCCGAAGACGCGCTACACGAAGCCCGCGCACATCGTGGTGACCGGCAAGCTCAAGCCGGCCTCCGGCAACGAGCGCGTCACCGTCGCTTACCGCAAACCCGGCTCGACCAGCTGGCGGACGCAGACCGTGACGGTCAGCGCCAACGGCTCGTTCACCTCGAGCTGGAACCTCGCGCGCGGCGCCAACGTGTTCGTCGCGCAGTGGCAGGGCGACTTCCGCTCGCACGGCGACGGATCGAAGGTCCTCACGGTGACGGTGGGGAAGGGGAAGTAGGGCTCGTCGAAGAAGGAGGCGGAACCCTCCAGAACCATGGCGTGCGCCGGGCGCGGAATCGCGCCCGGTGATCGCGCCGGCTGGCAGTGAGACGGCCGCCCATCGGGGCGGCCGTCTTGCTCAGGCGGCGGCCTCGGCGGCCGCGGAGCGCAGCCCGGCCGCCGGCGCGGCGGTGCGCACGGTGACCGGGAGGCCGTCGCGCGGCCCGATCGTCGGCATCTGGCGGACGCGCAGCCGGTAGCCGGGCTCGACGTCGAGGCGGAAGCGCTCGAGGATCTTCGTGGCGATGACGTGGATCTCGGCCTGGCCGAAGCGCATGCCGATGCACGTGCGCGAGCCACCGCCGAACGGGACGTACGCGCCCTTGGGCAGCGCGTCGCGGGCGGCGGGCGCGAAGCGCTCGGGCTTGAAGGCGAACGGGTCGTCCCAGACGTCGGGCAGGTGGTGGCTGACCCACGAGCTGTACTGGACCGGCACGCCGCCCGGCACGGTGACGCCGGCGATCTCGGTGGTGTCGATCGAGCGCCGCGGCCCGATCCAGGCCGGCGGGTACATGCGTAGCGTCTCCTCGAGCGCGAGCGCGACGTCGAAGTCCGGCGACTCCACGAGCTGCGGGTTGCGCGACAGCTCGTAGAAGAGGAACGCGACGGTCGACGTCGTCGTGTCGTGGCCGGCGAACAGGAGCGTCATGACCTCGTCGCGGATGTTGCGGTCGGTGAGCAGCAGGCCGTCGCCGTCCTGGGTCTCCATCATCAGCGAGATGAGGTCGTTGCCGAGCTCGCCGGAGGCGCGGCGGCGCTTGAGCTCCGCGTAGATCACCGCGTCGAGGCGCCGGCTCGCGGTGACCATCCGCTTCCACGGCGAGCCCGGGCCGCGCATGATCTGGAAGATGTAGTCCTTGGACCAGAAGCTGAGCGCGTTCTCGAACTCCTGCGCGGCGTCGATCTGCCCGCGCGTGTGATCGGGGTCCAGCCCGAAGAGCGCGCGCATCGCGATGCGCAGCGCCAGCTCGCGGGTCCAGTGGTACAGGTCGATCTGCTGGCCGTCGCGCCAGCCGTCGAGCGCGGCGTCGACCTCCTCGATCATCAGCCGCTGCGACTCGGCGATCCGCTCGCGATGGAACATCGGCAGCATCGTCTTGCGCGACAGGCGGTGAAACGGCCCGTCGATCGCGAGCATGCCGTCGCCCAGCAGCGGCATGAGATCGCCGTAGTGGCCCTCGCGCCAGGAGTAGTTGGCGGCGTGGCTGACCAGCAGGTGGTGGTTGGCCTCGGGACCGAGCACGAAGACGATGTTCTGGTGGAACACGCGCTGCGTGAAGACCGGGCCGTACCGCGCGTAGGCGTCCAGCAGCAGCGTCAGCGGATCGCGCGTGAAGCCCATCGTGCGCTTCATCGAGAACCACGTGTCGCCGGGCGGGAACGGCACCGCCGCGGCACGCTCGGCCCGCAGGTCGTCACGCATGCGCGCGAACGGATTGGTGTGCGTCGGCGGGGGCGGTGCGGCGACGGCCGGGCTCATGTGCACGGGAGCGTACCGGTTACCTGGCCGGCCAGCCAGGACTTCCGATCGACGCCCCCCGACCACACGACGAGCCGATCCCGCCGGATGCCATACTGTCCATCCCGACTGCTCGGGGGCGTAGCTCAGTTGGTTAGAGCGCCGGCCTGTCACGCCGGAGGTCGCGGGTTCGAGTCCCGTCGCTCCCGTACTTCCTACACCGCGCCGCTCCGTCAGAGGGCGGCGTCGTGCTTTGTGGGACGAACAGCGCGGCGAATGCGGCTGGCAGGAGCCGAGAAATCCGGTCGGCGCGATGTCCGGCGAAGGACGATGACGTAGACCTACAACTCTAGGTTCGTACTACCTAGCTCTGGTGTCCCGGCTCGGCGATGCGGAGTCCGGTCGCATGCAGGTACGGTCCCAGTTGTCCATTGGAGTTACGGCTCCCTTGGGCCAAGCCCCCGGCCTGCCCAAACAGGCGCGGGGGCGCCTAAGTTCATGATGTTGTTTCGTGGCGCCGCAAGCGTGTGCGGCAACTCGTAGATGGCCGAGTCGTCTACATGAGGTCGTCCAGGTCCTCCTGTGTCGGCTTGCCGCCGACGGCGTCTCGGAACAGGATCAAGTCGCGCGTCAGCGCCGCGCGCTCGACCAACTCGGCGGCCTCTTCGATCGTGCGCGGCCAGCGACCGGGCTCTTGCTCCCCAGCCGCCATGTGAGCGAGCGTCGCCAACTCCTTTCGGCTGCATGCGTCCGCCTCCCACGTGTCGACCGTGCGGGCGGCACGCCGCAGGCGGTCGCGCTTTTCGGCGCGCGCTTCAGGCTCATCGGGCCAGAAGCCGTCCGAGGCGAGTTCTAGCTCCAGCTCGGCGGCAGCGCCGAGCACGAGTCGGAGGGGACCGGGGACGGTAGGGTCGGCGTCGTCCATGGGGAGTTACGGCTCCTTTGGGCCATGCCCCCGGCCTGCCCAAACAGGCGCGAGGGCGAAATTTACGTTCGACACTGTATGCCCTATTGGGCATTGAGGTCTAGGGCTCGCTCACCGAGGGTCCGGGGCCACTTGCCCGACGATGAACCAGAGTCCGCCGAGTTGGATCCCGCGGTAGTGCAGTTCACCGCCAACCTGCGCAAGGCGCGCCGACGGGCCGGGCTGACGCAAGAGGCCGTGGCCTTGGCGTCAGGGGTGCCACAAGGGCACTACTCGCGCATGGAGACCGGGAAGCGCGACCCCGGCGTCCGGACGCTCGTGCGCATCGCGGCGGCTCTGAACACGACCCCCGCAGAGCTGCTGGCGGGCGTCAAGAAAGGCTAGGGCAGGCCGTGGGCGTTGGTTCGCGCCACGGTTCGCGCCGCAGTTCGCGCCACGGTTCGTCCCGTGGTTCGCGCCACGGTTCGTCCCGTTGAGGCGGGGAGTGCCCTGAGCCCTTACGCTGCAACGGGTTTCGGGACCGGTCTAGTGCCGACATCTATCCCCGAGAGGGGTAGATGCGAGGACTTCACCGACCCAACGACGATTCCCGAGCAGGCGGGCCTGGCCACGAACGGCGGGACCGGAGCACTCGTTCAGGTCTGCGCGATCACCGCGCTCAACGTGCTCGGCATCCACACGTATCCGAGGTCGGTGCGGCCATCTATCCGTCCTCCGTAGATCCCGAGGAAGCGTGTGACCGGACCAGGGAAGAAACCAAGGCCACCCCCGGCCAATGTTCCGCTTCCGCTGCCCTCGTAAATCAGCACAGGGGACCCGGACTGGCCCGTGCGCGTGCGCGCATCGACCAGGAACAGTGGCTGTCCTTCGTAACCGAGTTCGGGCTCGCTGGCAACGAACCCGCTTACCCACACCGCAAATCCTCCACCGCCGGTCAGGCCAAACGGGAAACCGACGATCGACACCCGCGACGCCGGCCCGAATGCCAGATCAGCGCCTACGTTGTCCGGGTCGTAGATGTCCAGGACTTCGACACCGTCTAGTTGGGTCAACGGCAGCGCCCCTACGTCGAGCTCGGATCCGTTTGGATGTGCAAGCCATCGCGGTTGCCCATCGTCGTCGAGTAGGGCCTCGGTGCGAGTGACGTGAACTCCGAGCTGGCCGGAAGCGTTGTGAAGGATGTCAATGGTGTCCGGGACGCCACCGTGTTCGGATAGCGGTTGTCGGGTTCGCGGATCCCGCCCGGATAGGCAATGCCCGGCGGTAGCCAGGAAGACCTGACCGTCGTGTCGCACAAGGAACCCGGTGCCGCTCGCGAGGATCGTCTCGCCAAAGCGCATCTGGATATACAGCGACGCCGCCGAGGGCGCGGAGATCGAAATCGGGTTGCTGCTCACGCGATGCAGCGTACTTCGTCGCTCTACATCACTGATCGCAGTGACGTGGTGCGCGCGGAGAGTGCGCGTGATTGGTCCGGCTACAGCCCGATCTGACTCAGCGAACCAAGCCAGCTTCCATGATTGAGGACGCCTGCAGCTTCGATGTATGCACCGGGTGAATAGGGCGGCGGCAGATGCGAGGCCAATGCGTTGACGAGGAACAGATAGAGCAAAAGCATCGCGTCCTCGCACGCCGGGATCCACGCCATGTGCGTTGCCTCGGTTGGCGGCAGTGCCAGTTGCGGGGACCCGTCGGGCTCCGAGGCCCAGACGATCAGTCCGCGGCCAAGAATCAGCACTCCGTCCGCTCTGTCGACTGGATCTAGAGACTTGTTGGCCTGTGCGAAGGCGTACATCAGGTCAGGCTCTGATTTGGACGCCGCGTACGCCACCGCGACGGCGAACGGCTTCGACGTCGCGTATTCCACTGAAACGCCGTCTGGACGAACGGAAAGCACTGGCCGAGGCGCGCTTCCAAGCAGACATTTCAGCGACGCTAAGTTGCCCACCACCGCATCCATGTCGCTTGCTGAGAGCGACGACTTGACCTGGATCGTTGCTGACACGAGTTCAACAGGAAGAACAACTTGCTCGCGAACCCGCACGAAGGGCGCACCGGCGATCCGATCGAAGAGCAGAATGTCCTGCTGTTCACTGCGATCTCCCGCAAGGTTGGTGGCAATGCCTGACGCCAAGCCGAATCTCTCAGGGACGAACGGCGCTAGGGCATCAGCAAACTGCGCTTCTCTGGCTTCGCCCGCCGTCAGATTGTGCTCGTACGCAGCGGTGGTCGCAACAGCCGCTTGCAAGGCGGTTGACGCTTCTCGCATGCTGGCTTGGAGAGGATGCTGCGCCATGACGCTGGACGGTAGCTCGAATCTTGTCCGTATACCGTCGGTTTACATCGCAACCCGTGCCGGCTTTAGAACCGGATCTCGATGTCGGCGTGGAGGTAGGAATCCCGGGTTTGACCCCCGTCGCTCCCGTCTCCGAGAGCCCTGCATCCGTGGGGCTTTCGTCGTTCCGGGGGGTGTGTCGTGAGGGCTCGAAGGCCACGGGTACCACTGGCGGGTACCAAACCGCCGCGCTTTCGCCCGGGGCCCTCAGCGGTTACCGTGGCGATCGTGATCGATGACGAGGCCAAGATCCGCGAGGTCGGACGCCGTCTGGCGGCCGAGGCGCCGAACGCTCGCGTCATCCTGTTCGGCTCGCACGCGCGCGGCTCGGCGACGGCGCGCAGCGACATCGACGTCCTCGTCATCGAGCCCGAAGTCGAGAACACGGCGCTGGAGTCGGTCCGGCTGATGCGCGCGGTCCGCGACCTGCGGCTACCGGTCGAAGTTGTTGTAGTCAGCGAACGCGAGGCCGCCGAGTGGCAAGGCGTGCACGGCAGCCGCGTACACGCCGCGTTGGCCGAAGGCCGCGTGCTCGCCGCTTGATGGCCGATCAGGCTGACCTCGCGCGCGAGTTGCTCGGGCTCGCCGCCGACGATCTGACGCGGCGCAAGCGCTGGTCGATGTCCCCTCGGTGACGGAGGCGATCGTCGGCTTCCACGCACAACAGGCGGCGGAGAAGGCGTTGAGGGCGGCGCTCGCCGCAACAGGCCGAGACTTCCCGTTCACGCACAACATCGCGGTCCTGATGCAGTTGTGCGAGGACGCTGGCATCGGGCTGCCGCCCGCTCTCGACCACATCGATGTGCTCACGCCCTTCGGTGTGGCCGCGCGCTACGGCACCCGCTCCCCAGGCGCTGTGGACCGTGCCACTGCCCTGGACCTCGCGATGAGCGCAGTCGCCTGGGCCCGCGCCGCCGTCGAGCCCTGACGGGTCGCCGTCAGGGTCGGTGGCCGCGCACGCCGTCGAGCGCCTCGACCACGTCGGAGCGGATGAAGCGGCGATGGCGGCCGAGCTTGAGCGAGGGCAGGAGTCCGCGCCGGGCGTAGTCCTCGACGGTGGACTTGCGCACGAGGAGCAGGTCGGCGAGCTGCTGGGCGATCATGAGCTCGTCGAGCGAGCTGGCGGGTTGGTCGGCGCTGTCGGGCATTGTGGGGTCAGAGGTCGAGGCCGGTGTCGAGATCGGGGTCGAGATCGGGAGTGGCCGGCGCGGTCTCGGCGAGGAGGTCGAGCGGCTGGTGGAGGTGGCCGAGACGCTCGTACACCTCGTCGCTGATGTGCTGGCGGTCGCGTCGTTCGCCATCGACGCGGAGGAAGAGCTCGACGTCGGCGCGGTGGCCTGAGAGCCAAGCGTCCTGGGGCAGTCGATCGAGTGGTAGGCGAGTCGCGTCCCGCGTCGAACCTCAGGCGGAACAGCGGTCAGTCGGCGATCACCGATGGAGTTCGTCACCGGGACGACGCACGGCACTCCGGGCTGGCGCGAGATCCCGCTCGCATGAGCTGCAAGACTCCTGGCATGCCCGAGGACGCGACCAGCGAGAGCGGCTCCGCGACGATCGACGCGATCGTCGCGCAACTCGGCGACTGGCGGGGCGAGCTGCTCGCCCGGATGCGTGAGCTGATCAAGCAGGCCGAGCCCGACGTCGTCGAGGAGGTCAAGTGGCGCAAGCCATCGAACCCCCTCGGCGTGCCGACCTGGTCACTCGACGGGATCATGTGCACGGGAGAGACCTACAAGGCCAAGGTGAAGCTCACGTTCGCCAAGGGGGCTTCGCTGGAGGACCCGGTCGGCCTGTTCAACGCAAGCCTCGACGCAGGGACCAGGCGGGCGATCGATCTGCACGAGGCCGACACGATCGACGACGACGCGTTCAAAGCGCTGGTCCGCG
>NZ_DATHDY010000076.1:0-11262 GCF_035318805.1 Baekduia sp. | reverse complement strand
TGCCGACGACCGCGTGTCCGAGGCGGCGATGGAAGACCGCAAGGTCGCCGGGTACTTCTAGGATTTCATGAACACCACCCTCCTCCGCCTGGCCACCGCCGGCTCCGTCGACGACGGCAAGTCGACGCTCATCGGCCGCCTGCTGCACGACTCCAAGGCGATCCTCGCCGACCAATACGCCGACCTCAACGGCCGTGACGGCGAGCTCGACCTGTCTCGCCTGACCGACGGCCTGCGCGCCGAGCGCGAGCAGGGCATCACGATCGACGTGGCCTACCGCTACTTCGCCACGCCCGCGCGCGACTTCATCCTGGCCGACACGCCCGGCCACGTGCAGTACACGCGCAACATGGTCACCGGCGCCTCGACGGCCGACGTCGCCATCGTGCTGGTCGACGCGCGCCACGGCGTGGTCGAGCAGACCAAGCGACACGCCTTCATCGCGTCGCTGCTGGGCATCCCGCACCTCGTCGTCGCCGAGATCGCCGCCACCAACGTCACCGAGCGCGGCGAGACCCGCGCCGACGACCGCGTGTCCGAGGCGGCCATGGAAGACCGCAAGGTCGCCGGGTACTTCTAGGATTTCATGAACACGACCCTCCTCCGCCTGGCCACCGCCGGCTCCGTCGACGACGGCAAGTCGACGCTCATCGGCCGCCTGCTGCACGACTCGAAGGCGATCCTCGCCGACCAGTACGCCGACCTCAACGGGCGCGACGGCGAGCTCGACCTGTCCCGCCTGACCGACGGCCTGCGCGCCGAGCGCGAGCAGGGCATCACGATCGACGTCGCCTACCGCTACTTCGCCACGCCGGCGCGCGACTTCATCCTGGCCGACACGCCCGGCCACGTGCAGTACACGCGCAACATGGTCACCGGCGCCTCGACGGCCGACGTGGCGATCGTCCTGGTCGACGCTCGCCACGGCGTGGTCGAGCAGACCAAGCGACACGCCTTCATCGCCTCGCTGCTGGGGATCCCGCATCTGCTCGTGGCCGTCAACAAGATGGACCTCGTCGAGTACTCCGAGGAGCGCTTCGACGAGATCGTCCGCGACTTCTGCGCATTCCGCGGCCAGCTGACTTCGCGCGACATCGCCTACATCCCGATCAGCGCGCTGCAGGGCGACAACGTGGTCGAGCCGTCGGCCTCGATGCCCTGGTACGGCGGTGAGCCGCTGCTCCGCTACCTCGAGGCCATCGACCCGGCCGACGACCGCAACCTCGACGACCTGCGCTTCCCGGTGCAGCTGGTGATCCGCTCCGAGGGCAACGACTACCGCGGCTACGCCGGCCAGGTCGCCTCGGGCGTCCTGCGGCCCGGCGACCGCGTGCGGGTGCTGCCGTCCGGGGTCGAGTCGACCGTCGCGTCGATCGAGACGCTCGACGGGCCGCTCGACGAGGCGTTCCCGCCCCAGAGCGTGACCGTGCGCCTGGCCGACGACGTCGACGCCTCGCGCGGCGACGTGCTCGTCGCCGTCGACCGAGCGCCGGAGCCGGTGCGAGAGATCGACGCCGACGTGTGCTGGTTCGCCGACAAGCCGCTGCGGCCGGGCTCGCGCTACCTGCTCAAGCACCTGACCCAGACCGTGGACGCCGTCGTGGACTCGATCGTCGACCAGGTCGACGTCCACACGCTCGAGCGTGCACCGGCACCCGCCGAGCTCGGGCTCAACGACATCGGCCGCGTGCGCCTGCGGGTGCGCCGCCCGCTCGTGGCCGACCCCTACACGCGCAACCGCACGACGGGGGCGTTCATCCTCATCGACGAGGCGACCAACGACACCGTCGCCGGGGGCATGGTCGCGGATTAGGGGTGCCGTAGGCGGCCAGCGAGGCCGAGGCCCACGACGGCCAGCCGTCGCCGCCGGAGGTGGGTCCCCAGTCGCGATAGCGACACGGTCTCCTAGGAGTCGCTGGCCCCGCCGTCTAGGGTGCTGCCGGTCCCATTCGACGGCAGGAGAGAGACCATGAAGCGCAAGTGGGTGATGGCGGCCGTCGTGGCCGCCACGGTGGGAGTCGGCGCACCGGCGGCGGGCGCCGCGGAGCGCATCGTCACGGTGCCGGGCTACGACGCGCCGGGAACGCCGGCCAAGTACGACAAGGTCAAGGTCGTCGAGGTCGGTCCGAGCAGCGCCAAGCACGTGCTGGTCCTGGTGCCCGGCACCTCGGCGGGCGCCGGGTACTTCGTCCCGGACGCGCGGGACCTGGCCAAGCAGCTGCCGGGGTGGCAGGTCTGGGCCGTCGAGCGGCGCGAGAACCTGCTGGAGGACCACTCCGTCCTCGACCAGGCGCTGCAGGGCAAGGCCACGCTGCAGCAGCTCTTCGACTACTACCTGGGCTGGATCGGCAACGCCGCCGCAGGCACCCATTACGCGCCGCCCAGCGACGCCGAGACGGCGGCCGCGCGCGGATGGGGCATGAACGTGGCGGTCCAGGATCTCCACGCCGTCGTCGCCCGCGCACGCAAGGGCGGGCGCAAGGTCGTCCTCGGCGGCCACTCGCTCGGTGGTTCCATCACGACGGCCTACGCGACGTGGGACTTCGACGGCCGCGCCGGCGCGCGCGACCTGTCGGGCCTGGTCTACATCGACGGAGGCAGCAACGCCCCGGCCGTCACGTCCGCGGCGGCGCAGACCTCGCTGAACGACCTCGCCAAGACCTCGCCGTTCCTCGACCTCTCCGGCACGAGCCTGCCATGGGCGACCGGCGTGTTCGCCGCGGTCGGCTCGACGCTCGCGATCAAGGACCCCAACGGCCCGTCGGTGCTCCAGGCATGGTCGTTCTTCCCGGCGGCGCTGAAGCCGGCGTTCCCGGTGACCAACGAGGCGGGCTTCGGGTACGTCCTCGACGCGAAGACCGGCCCGGCGAGCCTCGATCTCGTGCAGGCGCACATCGGCGTGCCGGCCGCGACCGGCGACCCGCGCGGCTGGGTCGACGACGGCCCGGCGCCGGTGCAGCGCGCCGCGGCGTCGCTCAACGGCATCGTCGGCAGCGACGGGACGGCGTGGTTTCATCCGCGCCGGCTGACGATCGACGCGGGCGCGGTGGCCGGCGGCGTCGCCAACCCGGCCCAGAAGGTGCTCGGCGTGCGCGCCACGCACGGGCGCGACGTGCACCTGCCGATCTACGCCATCGAGACGAGCCACGGCAAGGGCCGCGTCCTGAAGGCCGCCCGCGCGCTGGCCCAGCGCGGCCACGTGCCGTCCAGCAAGGTCAAGCTGGTCGACCGCAGCACGACCAACAGCCACTGCGACCCGATCTTCGACGAGGCGTCCAAGAACGACTTCATCAAGACCGTGGTGCCGTTCCTGAAGAAGATCGGCTGAGGCGGCGCTCACCGGCTCCGGACCGTGAACGCGAAGGCGCCCACGTAGCGCCCCGCGAACGGGCCCGAGCCGGAGGAATACCCGACGCGCAACCGGAAGCGGCCGGCGCACCAGGTCCTGCGGCCGTAACCGCCGAAGCCCGGCGCGACGGTGAAGGTGACGGTCGCGCCGCGGGCGAGGTCGCGGGTGGTCGCCTTGCCCCCGCCCGGCGTCTGCTGCCGGCAGCGGGGGCCGTCGGGGCCGGTGACGGTCAGCGTGTAGTGGTGGTCGGCGCGCGTGATCGCCCGCGGCGCGGGGAAGCGCACGACGTAGGCGGCGCGGGCCCCGGCGCCGCGCCGGACGACGCGGAGCGGGGCGTGCAGTCCAGCGGACGGCGCGGCCGGCGTGCCGCTGCGGTGCCGGGTCAGGCCCGGCAGCGCCGCGCTCGTGCGTCCTCGCCCCGCCACGCGCAGCTCCGTCCCGTCGGCGAAGCGGGCGCGCACGCCGTCGCGGATCCGCGACGAGGTGCCGGCGTCGGGCGGCCGGAGCTTGAAGACGAGTGGACCGGCGCGCCGGAAGGCCTCCTCGCGCGACAGCCCCTCGCGCTCGAGCCGGCGCCGCTCGGCCTGCAGCCGCTCCCCGAGCTGCCGCTGCCACGCCTCGGCGCGCAC
This sequence comes from Baekduia sp., assembly GCF_035318805.1. Taxonomy (GTDB): domain Bacteria; phylum Actinomycetota; class Thermoleophilia; order Solirubrobacterales; family Solirubrobacteraceae; genus Baekduia. Next base: position 7,284 of record NZ_DATHDY010000076.1, on the reverse strand, counting down.
GTACGGCGCCGGGTCGGTGCGCACGACGAAGAGGTACGCGCCGCCGTGCGCACCGTCGACGGCCATCGAGGCGCCGTCACGGCCGTCGGCGCCGACGTACGTCGCGCCGCGGGCCGCCGGTCCGAGCAGCCCGTAGCGGATGGTCCGCACGGCGGTGATCGGACACGATGCGCCGCCGCAGCGACGCGGGTCCGAGCTGCCGCCCGTGATCTCCACGGCGCGCAGGCCGCGCACCACGGGATAGCCCCGGCGCGACACGTACGAGCACAGGCTGTTGCGCCCCGGCGTCGCCGAGATCGGGCGCAGCTGCAGCCGGCCGGCGGCGCCCGGGCGCACCCGGCCGAAGCGCCCGTCGAGCATCTGCCCGACCTGCACGCACGAGCCGCCGCGGGACGACGTGAACGTGCGCAACGCCCAGGGCGGGCCGCCGTACGGGTCGCCCACCCGCAGCGGCAGGATCCGCGGATCGCCCTGCGCGACGCCGGCGCCGACGTGCGGCTGAGCGGGCCGGCCGGGCTCCTCGGGCAGGGGCGCGCCGACGTCGAGCGCGCGCGTGGCGGCCACCGCGCCGCCGCCGACCACGAGCGCGGCCACGAGTGCCAGCGCCCCGCCGCGCCGCGTGAAGCGCCGCCGGCGCACGGCGGGCGCGGCCGCCTCCTCCAGCCCCGCCTGCCGCCGGACCGCTCGGCGCAGGCCGCGCTCCAACTCGTCGAACGCGTCGCCGCTCATCGCGCCTCCTCCATCCGGGTCCTCAGCATCCGCAGCCCGCGGTGGACCCGCTGGCGCACGACCTGCTCCGAGCACGCCAGCTCGGCGGCGATCTCGGCGTATTCGCGCTCGTCGACCACGCGGGCCAGCAGCGCGCGGCGCGTCGGCTCCGGCAGCTCGTCCAGGCGCGCCGCCAGATCGCCGGCGCCCGCGCCCGCGCGCTCCTCCACCCGCCGCAGGTCCTCGTCGTCGAGGTCGACCGGCTCCAGCCCGAGCCGCCTCCGCGCGGCGTCCTCGACGCGGCCCCGTCGCAGGCTCTCACGCAGCTTGTTGCGCGCGATCCCGTACAGCCACGCGGCCGGCTCGCCGTCGCCGCGCCAGTCCGGCGCCGCCAGGATCACCGCGGCGAACGTCTCGGCCGCGAGGTCGAACGCCAGCTCCGGGTCCGCCACGCGCCGGCGCAGGAAGGCCAGGACGCCGTCCAGGTGCCGGCGGTAGAACACCGAGAACGCCACGTCGTCGCCCGCCGCGGCGGCGCGCAGCAGGTCCCCGTCGGAGGTCGAAGCCACAGGCTCCATCACCCTCATGTTGCGCGAGACGCGACCGTGTGACATCCACGCGCCCACCAGGAGTGGGCGGCGGGAGCGCTCTGACCCGCCCCCGCCGCCCTGGCCCAGGTGGTGTCCCTATAGGCCGGTCTCGCACCTTGCGGCGCAAGGAGAGACGGTGAAGCCTTGGGCGAAGCGTTCCCGAAAACCGCCCTCCAACACACCCATTTGGGCGGCGGATCGTCGGAACGGACACTGAAGTAGCCTTCCGCGCCGCATGTTCTCCAAGGTTCTGGTCGCCAACCGGGGCGAGATCGCCATCCGCGTGATGCGCACGCTGGAAGAGATGGGGATCGCGTCCGTCGCCGTCTACTCCGAGATCGATCGCGACGCGTTGCACGTCCAGCGCGCCGACGAGGCGTATCTGCTCGGCGGGCCGACCGCCGCGGAGAGCTACCTCAACGTGGACAAGATCCTCGAGGTCGTCAGGGAGTCCGGCGCCGAGGCCGTCCACCCCGGCTACGGCTTCCTCGCCGAGAACGCCGCGTTCGCGCGGGCGTGCGAGGAGGCGGGGATCGTCTTCATCGGCCCGCCCGCGTCGGCGATCGACGCGATGGGGTCCAAGACCAAGGCGCGCGAGCTGATGCAGGCCGCCGGCGTCCCGATCGTCCCCGGCACGACCGAGGCGGTCGACACCTACGAGGACGCGCTGCGGATCGCCAACGACGAGATCGGCTTCCCGGTCGCGGTCAAGGCCGCGTCGGGCGGCGGCGGCAAGGGCTTCCGCGTGGCGCTGACCGAGGACAAGCTCAAGGACGCCTTCGAGGGCGCCTCCCGCGAGGGCGAGAAGTTCTTCTCCGACGGCACGGTGTACCTGGAGCGCTACCTGCCCGACCCGCGCCACGTCGAGGTCCAGATCCTCGCCGACCGCCACGGCAACGTCATCCACCTGGGCGAGCGCGACTGCTCCGTGCAGCGCCGCCACCAGAAGCTGATCGAGGAGTCGCCGGCGCCCGCCGTCGACGCGGCGATGCGCGAGCGGATCGGCAAGATCGGCGTCGACGCGGCCAAGGCCGTCGACTACGTCGGCGCCGGCACGATCGAGGGCATGCTCCAGGACGGCGAGTACTTCTTCCTGGAGATGAACACCCGCGTCCAGGTCGAGCACTGCGTGACCGAGATGACGACCGGCATCGACATCGTGCGCGAGGGCATCCTCGCCGCCGCCGGCGAGCCGCTCACGGTCGCCCAGGAGGACGTCGTCCTCCGCGGCCACGCGATCGAGTGCCGCATCAACGCCGAGGACGCGTCCAAGAAGTTCGCGCCGGCGCCGGGCAAGATCGGCGGCTACAAGGAGCCGAGCGGCCCGGGCGTCCGCGTCGACTCGGGCGTCGGGCCGGGCGGCGAGGTCTCGCCGATGTACGACCCGATGGTCGCCAAGCTGATCGTCTGGGACAAGGACCGCGAGAGCGCCACGCGCCGCATGCTACGCGCGCTGGGCGAGTACGAGATCGAGGGCCTCAAGACGCTGATCCCGTTCCACACCGCCCTGCTCGCGACCGACCAGTGGGCCAACGCCGAGACCTGCCGCGACCTGGTCGAGGAGAAGGACTGGTTGAAGACGCTGGCCTTCCCCCGGGTGGGCGGGGTGGGTGGGCCGGATTCCCCCGCCGGCGACGGGGAGGACGAGAAGGTCGAGCAGGCCTACACCGTCGAGGTCTCGGGCCGCCGGTTCGACGTCACGGTGATCGGGCCGCCGCCCGCCGGCGGTGTCGCCGTGGCCACGGGCGCGTCCAACGGCGCGGCGCCGAAGCGGCGCGGTGAGCGCAAGAGCAGTGGCGGCGGCGGGGCCGACGAGTTGGTCTCCCCGCTGCAGGGCAACATGTGGAAGGTGCTCGTCGAGCAGGGTCAGACGGTCGAGGAGGGCCAGCTGCTCTGCATCATCGAGGCGATGAAGATGGAGAACGAGATCACCGCGCACAAGGCGGGCGTGATCGAGAAGTTGTCCATCAAGGAGGGCGAGCCGATCCAGGCGGGCGCGCCCATCGCCTCCATCAAGTCTCCTCCGGCCTCCGAGTAGGACATGGAGGGCGCCGCGACCATCCTGGGCAGCGGCGGCTTCATCCCGACCGGACGGCGCGAGACCTCGTCGCTGCTGATCCGGCCGGCCGGCGGCGACACCGCGATCGTCGTCGACGCGGGCACGGGCATCCGGCGCCTGATCACCGACCGGGCGCTGCTGGAGGGACGCACGCGCGTGGAGGTGCTGTTGACGCACTTCCACCTCGACCACGTGTGCGGCCTGGCCTACCTGACCGAGCTCGGCGACCTCGACGTGTCGGTCCGCGGTCCGGGCGCGGCGCTCTACGCGACGTCCACGGCCGACGTCCTCGCGCGCCTCTTCACGCACCCGATCATGCCGGTGACCCTCCCGGAGCTCGGCATCCCGGTCGGCGAGCTCGCGCCCGGCGAGGCCGAGGTCGGCGGCGTCCGGATGGCCGTACGCCGCCAGGACCGCCACACCGACCCGACGCTCGGCCTGCGATTCGGCGACGCGCTCGTGTGGTGCACCGATACCCAGGACGACCCGGGCACCGTCGGGTTCGCCCGCGGAGCGCGCATCCTCGCCCACGACGCCTGGGGACCGCCCGCGGCTCCCGGCCACGCCGAGCCGGCCGGCGCCGCCCGGATCGCGGTCGACGCCGGTGCCGAGCACCTCGTGCTCATCCACGTGCCGCCGACGGCCGACGAGGCCGACCTGCGGGCGCGGGCCGCGGCGGTGCACGGCGCCGTGACCGTCGCCGCCGACGGCCTCGAGCTGCTGGATCTGTGACGGCTCGCCGGTAGGCTGAGCGCAGCATGGACTTCGAGGCGATGCGCGCCGGCCTGGAGCAGGCCGTGCCGTTCAACCAGCACTTGGGGCTCGAGGTGGTCGAGCTGGCCATCGGGCGCGCCGTCGTGCGGCTGCCCGACGACAGCGGGCTGCGCAACCACGTCGGCTCGCAGCACGCGAGCGCGCTGTTCGCGGCCGGGCAGGCCGCGGCGGGCGCCGCGCTGGCCGCGACGTTCGTCGAGCGCCTGGAGGCGCTCGAGCCCCTCCCCGAGGGCGCCGACATCACCTACATGAAGATCCCGCGCGCCGTCATCACCGCGACGGCCGTCCTCGCCGCGACGCCGGACGAGCTCCTCGCCGAGCTCGAGCGCGACGGCGAGGTGCGGTTCTCGATCGCCGTCGGGCTCACCGACGGCGCCGGGGACGTCGTCGCCGACATGACCGCCCGCTGGCTCGTTCGCGCGGAGAGCTGATGCCCGTACACGCCTGGAAGGCCGGCCCGCACGAGGCCCGGATCGTCGCACGGCTGCTCGTCAGGTTCCGCGACCACCTCGGCTACGACTGGCCGTCGGACAACGCGTTCCTCGCGGGCGTCGAGCGCCTGATCGAGGAGCGCGACACCGAGTACCTGCTCGCGGCGGCCGACGAGGACTCGCCGCCCAGCGGCGTGGTCCAGCTGCGCTTCCGCCGCGGCATCTGGCGCGCGGGCGGCGACTGCCTGGTGGAGGACGTCTACGTGGCCGACGAGGCCCGCGGCCGCGGCGTCGCCCGCGCGCTGCTGGAGCTCGCCACCGAACGCGCGCTGGAGCGCGGCTGCCGCCGCATGGAGCTCGACGTCAACGAGGGCAACGAGGCGGGCCTGGCGCTGTACGAGTCGTTCGGGTTTCGCTCGTCGTCGGAGCCGGGTGCGCCGCGCGACCTGTACATGCGGCGCCACCTGGACGAGGGGCCGGAGGCGTAGGGGCGGTTGGTGTTGGAGCGCCGTGCGGGCGCTGGTCGAGGCGCGCGGCGAGCCGGGGCGCCCCGTGCGAGCGCTGGTCGTGGCGCGGGCGTGGCCCGTCGGCAATGACGAGGAGGTTCGTGCCGGGTGCCGGCGCCGCCGGTCCTCCGCGGTCGCCGGGGGCGGGTCGTTCGGGCGCGAACGACGATCCGTGCTGGTTTGACCCCGTGTATGGGGGTCAGACCGACACGGACCCTCAAGCGCGATCCGGATCCTCAGTGACGCCTTCGAGGGACGAATGAATCTCGTACAGCGAGATTCATTCGTCCCTCGACGCCCGCGACGCGCAGATCGACGCCCGCGACGCGCCATTCGACGCTGGCGGCGCGCCCACCGAGGCACCTCCCGCCCCGCGGAGGACCGACCAGCGCCGAGGCACCGGTCACGCACTCGTCATTGCCCCCGGACCACGCCCGCGGGACCTATCAACGCGCCGAGCGGAACACCCGCCGCCCCCGGCGCCGGCGAAGAACGATCGCGCCCGCGCCCCGTCAAGGATCCGTCGTCATTGCCGACAGACCAGCGCCCCACACCCCCAACCAGCGCCCGAGCGGAACGCGGAAACGCCCTAGACCCTCGGCAACTCCCCCGGCGGCGCCGCCATCACCTCGACCTTGTGCCCACCAGGCGACCGGGTGAAGGCCCGCGGCGCACCCCAGTAAGGCGTCCGCGCCTCGACCGCAAAGCCCGCCTCCCGCAGCGCCTCCGTCGTCTCCTCGAAGGCCGGGCACACGACGGCCACGTGCCCGTCCGGCGCGACCACCGGCTCGTCGGCGTGGAGCAGGTGGATCTGCGTCCCGCCGGACTGGACCCAGGTCGAGCGCTCGCCCAGCTCGCCGGGCGGCTGGACCTGCGCGAAGCCCAGCAGGGCCCAGAAGGCGACCTCTGCGTCGAGGTCGCCGCGGCGCGTCTCCAGCGAGACGTGGTGGATCGTCATGCGCCGGCCACGCGCCCGATGTTCTCGGCGTGGATCCCCTTCTGCACGCGGTCGCGGCGGGCGAGCGGCAGCGGCGCGTCGCCCGACGCGGCGAGCCCCTCGACGTAGGCGAGGTCCTCGCGCAGGATCGCCGCCGCGCGCTGCCCGTCGATCGGCCCGCCGTGGCCGGGCACGACCCAGTCGGCCTGCTCGACGTACGGCGCCAGCCGCTCGAGCGTCGCGACGTACGCGCCGGCGCTGCCGCCCTCGCTGAGCATCGGGATCTCCACCGGGGAAAGGTAGTCCCCCGGACACAGGACGCGCGCGAACGGCGCCCAGATCGCCATGCCGTCCTCGGTGTGGCCGTCGGCCGGGACCAGCTCGATCTCCTCGCCGCCGAGCTCCAGCTTGCCGGGCACCGGCAGCGGCTGGACCTGGCCGAGCGACAGCGGCTTGGGCCGCTGCACGTAGTCGTCCTCGTCGACCTCGCGCAGCCGCCGCTGCGCCACGCCGGGCTCCGCGCGCAGCCGCGCCGCGGTCGTCTCGGCGACGCCGATCGACGCCTCCGGGAACGCCAGGCGTCCCAGCAGGTGATCCCAGTCGCCGTGGGTCGCCAGCAGGCCCGAGAGCCCCCAGCCGGCCTGGGCGAGGATGCCGGACATCGCGTCGAGCTCGTCCGGGAACACCGGCGAGTCGACGACGAACGTCTCCTCGCCGTGGTGCAGGACCGTGCTGGTCGTCTGCCACTTGGCGCTGCGGGCGACGATGACGCCCGGGTGGACGGCGACGACCTGCACGGGCCGGGCCCGCCTACAGCCCGAGCAGCTTGGCCGCCTCGAGGAGGTTCTTGACTTCTGCCGTCGGCTTCTTGCCGCCGGGCGGGACCTCCTCCTTGCGGCGGTTGACCCAGATCGTCGGGACCTTCAGCTTCGTGGCCGGCTCGATGTCGGTGTACAGGCCGGACGCGATGTGCACCCAGCCCTTCTTGCCGCCGATGCGCCGGGCGAACTCGTTGAAGTGCGCGGGGTCGGGCTTGTAGGAGCGGACCTGCTGGGCAGTCACGACGAGGTCGACGTCCGCCGGGATGTGGCGGCGCGTCTGGCCCAGGAGCTTGTCGTCGATGTTGGAGACGAGGCCCGTCTGGTACTTGCTCAGGAACTTCTTGAGCTGGGGCATCGTCTCCTTGAACGCGCCCCACCGGACCATCGAGTCGGGCAGGAAGCCGGAGCGCGAGGGCTCCAGCGGCCAGCCGATCTCCTTGGCGATCTTGACCGCCGCC